>CALMSR010000049.1 GCA_937872465.1 uncultured Paracoccaceae bacterium | reverse complement strand
CCGGGCATGTATATCGGCGACACCGACGACGGCTCGGGCCTGCACCACATGGTCTACGAGGTGGTCGACAACGGCATCGACGAGGCGCTGGCGGGCCATGCGGACCGGGTGAGCGTGATCCTGCATGCCGACAATTCCGTGAGCGTGGCCGACAACGGCCGCGGCATCCCGGTCGGCATCCACGAGGGCGAGGGGGTGAGTGCCGCGGAGGTCATCATGACCCAGCTGCATGCGGGCGGCAAGTTCGACCAGAACAGCTACAAGGTCTCGGGCGGCCTGCACGGCGTGGGCGTGAGCGTGGTCAATGCGCTCTCGGACTGGCTGGAGCTCCGGATCTGGCGCGAGGGCTTCGAGCATTTCGCCCGCTTCGAGCGCGGCGAGACGGTGGAAAGCCTGCGCCGGGTCGGACCCGCGGAGGGGCGCAAGGGAACCCAGGTACGCTTCCTCGCGGCGCTCACGACCTTCTCCAACCTCGACTACAGCTACAAGACGCTCGAGCACCGGCTGCGCGAGCTCGCCTTCCTCAATTCCGGGGTGCGCATCACCCTGCGCGACGAACGCCACGCCGAGGTGCAGGAGACCGAACTGCATTACGAGGGCGGGGTGCGCGAGTTCGTGCGCTATCTCGACCGCTCCAAGACCCCGCTGATCCCCGAGCCGATCTTCATCGCTTGCGAGCGCGAAGGCATCGGCATCGAGGCGGCGCTCTGGTGGAACGACAGCTACTACGAGACGGTGCTGCCTTTCACCAACAACATCCCCCAGCGCGACGGCGGCACCCATCTGGCGGCCTTCCGCGGCGCGCTCACGCGCACGATCAACGCCTATGCCGGCACCAGCGGGCTGGCGAAGCGCGAGAAGGTCACGCTCAGCGGCGACGACGCGCGCGAGGGGCTGACCTGCGTGCTCTCGGTGAAGGTGCCCGACCCGAAGTTCTCGTCGCAGACCAAGGACAAGCTCGTCAGCTCCGAGGTGCGCCCCGCGGTCGAGGGCCTCCTGAACGAGCGCCTCGCGGAGTGGTTCGAGGAGAACCCCACCGAGGCGCGCAGCATCGTCGGCAAGATCGTCGAGGCGGCGGTGGCGCGGGAGGCGGCGCGCAAGGCCCGCGACCTCACCCGGCGCAAGACGGCGATGGACGTGGCGAACCTGCCCGGCAAGCTCGCCGATTGCCAGGAGAAGGACCCGGCCAAGGCCGAGCTCTTCCTCGTGGAGGGCGACAGCGCCGGCGGCTCGGCCAAGCAGGGGCGGAGCCGCGCCAACCAGGCGGTGCTGCCGCTGCGCGGCAAGATCCTCAACGTCGAGCGGGCGCGCTTCGACCGGATGCTCGGCAGCCAGGAGATCGGCACGCTGATCACCGCGCTCGGGACCGGAATCGGCCGCGACGAGTTCAACCTCGACAAGCTGCGCTACCACAAGATCGTCATCATGACCGACGCCGACGTGGACGGCGCGCATATCCGAACGCTCCTGCTCACGTTCTTCTTCCGCCAGATGCCGAAGCTGATCGACGCGGGCCATCTCTACATAGCCCAGCCGCCGCTCTTCAAGGTCGCGCGCGGCAAGTCGGAGGTTTATCTCAAGGACCAGGCCGCGCTCGACGCCTATCTCATCGAGCAGGGGCTGGAAGGGGCGCGGCTGCAGCTGGGCTCGGGCGCGATGCTGGCCGGGGCCGATCTCGCGCGGGTGGTCGAGGAGGCCCGCCAGGTGCGGGCGACGCTGAATGCCTTCCCGACGCATTATTCGCGCCACGTGCTGGAACAGGCGACCATCGCCGGGGCGCTGGTGCCGGGCGTGCTCGACGCCGACCCCCAGGGCACCGCCGACCGTGTCGCCGCGCGGCTCGACCTGATCGCCGCGGAATACGAGCGCGGATGGCAGGGGCGGCCGACCCAGGACGACGGGATCCGGCTCTGGCGCACGCTGCGCGGCGTCGACGAGGTTCGCATCCTCGACGGCAACGCCCTGCGCTCGGCGGAGGCGCGGCGCCTCGCGGCGCTGACGCCGGGGCTGCAGGAGGTCTACGGCACCACCGCGCATCTGATGCGCAAGGATCGCGACCAGGTGATCCATGCGCCGACCGACCTGCTCGACGCGGTGATCCGCGAAGGCGAGAAGGGCCTGAGCCTGCAGCGCTACAAGGGGCTGGGCGAGATGAACCCCGAGCAGCTCTGGGAGACCACGCTCGACCCCGAGGCGCGCACGCTGCTCCAGGTGCGTGTCGATCAGGTCGACGAGGCCGACGAGGTCTTCACCAAGCTGATGGGCGACGAGGTGGAGCCGCGGCGGGACTTCATCCAGAGCAACGCGCTGAGCGTGGCAAACCTGGATTTCTGATCGCATGTGGACATGCGGGTATCCTGGAACTGCCTGCGCAATCCGGCCGATCCCGCAGCGGAAACCGGAACTGGACTACCGCCGGGCCGAAGCGAGGGAGAGCTTGCGCCGGCACCCGGCGGTCGCGGAGGCGCCGCTGTCACAACCCACTTAGGCTCCGGCCCGGATCTCCGTCGGCTCGGGCTCGACAGCGCGGCGGTAGAGGTGCCAGGTGGCATGGCCGAGCACCGGCAGCACCACGATCAGCCCCAGGAGGAACGGGAGCGAGCCGAGCGCCAGCCCCGCCGCCACGATCAGCCCCCAGGCCGCGACCGGGCCGGGGTTCTCCGTCGCCACGCGAAACGAAGTCACCACGGCCACCGGCAGGCCGACGTCGCGATCGAGCAGCAGCGGGAAGGACACCACGCTGATCGCCAGCACCACGACCGCGAAGAGGAACCCGACCGCCAGGCCGAGCAGCATCATCGCCCAGCCCGCCCCGGTGGAGAAGACCTGTCCGACGAAGGCGCCGAGCGAGGCCGGCTGCTCCGGCCCGAGCGTCGCGGCCCAGATGCCGTGCGCGGTGATGATCCAGACGAGGAAGATCAGGAAGAGCACCACGCCGAGCACGAAGATCGCCCCGAAGGAGGGCGATTTCAGCACCGCGAATCCGTCGCTCCAGCGTGGCGTCTGTCCCGCCTCGCGCTGGCGGCTCATCTCGTAGAGCCCGACCGCCGCCACCGGCCCGACCAGCGCGAAGCCCGAGAGGATCGGGAAGACCAGGGGCAGCAGGTTGCCGCTCAGAAAGGCCCAGCCAAGCACCAGCCCGATCACCGGATAGATCAGGGCGAGAAACACCACGTCGGACCGGCAGGCGACGAAATCCGCATAGCCCTCGCGCAGGGCGGCGCGCAGGTCGTCCATGCCGATCTTTCGCACCGCCGGCAGGGCCCCGCGCTCCGGATCGCCCGATCCGAGCCGGCCGGTGACCGAGCCGACATAATGCCCCGCCCCCTTCGCGGCATCGACGCTCCAGGACAGCGGGTTACCGATAGTCTCGGACATGCCTTTCTCCCTCCGCCAGGCGAGGCGGCCCGGTGCGGCCGCCCTCCGGCACCCAGCATAGCAGATCCGGCGCCTCCCGGCATTCACAACTCGGGGGGGGCCACACGGGCTGCCACCGGCCCCGCGTCACCCATTGCCCGGGCGCGCCCGCCGGGGCAGACTGCGCGAGACGGATCGGCGGGGAGACATGGGCGGGACGGAAAGCTGGGAAGGCGGCTGCACCTGCGGCGGGATCCGCTACCGCCTCCTGCGCGCACCGATGATCGTGCACGGCTGCCACTGCCGCTGGTGCCAGCGCGAGACCGGCTCGGCACTGGCGATCAATGCCCTGGTCGAGCGCGACGCGCTCGCCCTGCTCGATGGCAGGCCCGCGCCGGCGACGATCCCGAGCGAGAGCGGCAAGGGCCAGACGCTCGCGCGCTGCCCGAACTGCGGCATAACCCTCTGGAGTCATTATGCCGGGCTCGGCCGCCTGCTCGCCTTCCTGCGCGTCGGCACCCTCGACGCCCCCGACGCCTTTCCGCCTGACGTGCACATTTACACCGCCTCGAAGCAGCCCTGGCTGAGCCTTCCCGAAGACCGCCCGGCCTTCGTGGGATACTACCGGCGCAGCGCCGTCTGGCCTGCCCCGAGCGTCGCGCGATACGATGCCCTGAAGGCGCGCCGCGCCGCGCCGCCGGAATAGGGAGCGGCCCGTTCACGGCGGCCGTCCGGAAGCGGGCGGAAGGGGCCGACCCCTTCGCGCCCAATGCCATCGTATCTGGGGCCCGATCTTTCTTCTTCCGCCGTTCCGCCACGAGGCGAGGGCAGCGCGACCCCTGCGAGAGCGACGCGCCCGCCTTTGGGGCGGGCGGGGCGGCGTTGCCGGATGCGATTCCCCTGCCCTTCCCGCCCCGAAGCCTTACATCCGCGAGGCGACGTTCTCCCAGTTCACCAGCTTCTCGAGGAAATTCGCGAGATAGGCAGGACGCTTGTTGCGGAAGTCGATGTAATAGGAATGCTCCCACACGTCGCAGCCGAGCAGCGCAGTCTGGCCGAAGCAGAGCGGGTTCACGCCGTTCTCTGTCTTGGTGACCTTCAGGCTGCCGTCGCCCTCCTTGACCAGCCAGGCCCAGCCGGATCCGAACTGGCCGGCGCCGGCGGCGGCAAAATCCTCCTTGAACTTCTCCACCGAGCCGAAGGCGTCCTTCAGCGCCGTCTCGAGTTCCGAGGGCATGGCGCCGGAGCCGGGGCCCATCATCTCCCAGAACTGGCAGTGGTTCCAGTGCTGCGAGGCGTTGTTGAAGATCCCCGACTGCGCCACCGCGCCCTTCTGGTAGGTCCCCCTGACGATCTCCTCGACCGACTTGCCCTCCCATTCGGTTCCGGCGATCAGCTTGTTGCCGTTGTCCACATAGGCCTTGTGGTGGATGTCGTGGTGATACTCCATCGTCTCCTTCGACATGCCGCCAGCCGCCAGCGCGTCGTGGGCATAGGGAAGATCGGGAAGTTCGAAAGCCATGGCTACCTCGCTCGTTCAGAACCTCGGGGCGTGCGCGGGACGACCCGCGGACCCCGCCTATATACGCCCTTAGCAACGCGCGAACAGCCCCGCGGTTCAATCGCCCGCAGGCCGGGCTCAGGCCTCGGCGGCCAGGTCGGGGGTTGTCGCCGGGGCTCCGTTCCGGGCGCGGGGCAAGTGCAGGATGAATTCCGCACCACCGCCTTCAGCGTTGCGCGCCTCGATGGTGCCGCCGGCGTTCCGCACGGCACCCTCGACCTGGGCGAGGCCGAGGCCGGTGCCCTTGCCGGGATCCTTGGTGGTGAAGAACGGCCTGAAGAGCTGCTCCAGCACCTCGGGCGCGAAGCCCGGGCCGGTGTCGGCGACCCGGAGCGCGATCATCTCGCCCTCGGGCTCGGGCTCGGCGGTAATGGTCAGCCGGCCGCGCCCGCCCATGGCGTCGCGGGCATTGCCCGCGAGGTTCAGGAGGGCGAGCTCGATCTGGTCGGCATTGGCCCGCACCGCGCGCGCCTCCCCCGCGATGCGGATCTCGAGCTCCACGCCCCGGCCAATGGTCTTGCGGATCAGTTCCTCGAGATCCGCGATCAGGGATTGGAGATCCACCTCGCCGACCTCGCCGCCATCGGCCCGCGAGAAGCTGAGCAGCTGGTTGGTGAGCCGGGTGCCGCGCTGGATCGCCGCGCGCACCAGCTCGATGCGCTCGCGGGTCCGGGGCTCCTTGGTGTCGCGGGCGATCTGGTTCATCCCCGCCTGCATCACCGCCAGAAGGTTCTTGAAATCATGCACCACCGTGCCGGTGAACCGCCCGATCGCCTCGACCTTCTGCAGTTCGAGCAGCTGCGCCTCCTCCCGGCGGCGCAGCGCGAGATCGGCGAGCGCATAGGCCACCATCAGCCCGCCGATCGCGAGCGCGATGATCGAGCCCCCGAGCATGATTGCCGAGGCGCGCGCCCGCGGCCCCGTGACCAGCGCCCGGTCGATCGCCACATGCGCCGACCAGCCCGAGCTCGGCGAAGACGCAAAGGCGGTGACATTGACCAGCCCCTCGTAGGTCCGGCCCTCGTAGAAGCCTTCGCCGCCCCGGGCCACGGCCTCCTGGACGAAGCTGGTGGCGGGGGTGCCGACCCGGTCGGCATAATCGAGCGAGCGGGCGACGAACAATCCGTTGCGGTCCACGATGGCACCCACCGCGTCCGCCGGCAGCCGGCGCATCATGATGTCCTGGAAGATCGCCGGATCGAGCGTCACGCGCAGCACGTCCTGCGGCTGCAACAGGACCGACATCTGCAGCCGGACGCAGGGACAGTTCGCCCCGACCCGCTCCACCCCGCCCACGCTCCCGCCCGGCGGCGGCGCGGCGAAGGGCGCGCCCCGCGCCGCCGCCCCGGGGCCCGCCCGCCCGACCTCGAACTTAACCTGCCCGGTGGCGGCATCGCTCAGCGCGATCGAGGTCCATCCCGTGTTGGCGTCCAGCACAACCGCGGCGCGCTCCCGCGCCGTGGCGAGATCGCCGGTCACCAGCGGCACCGAGGTCGCCAGCACCCGCATCGTCTGCAAATCGCCCCGAAGCAGGGCGTCGGCGAGCTCGACCAGCCCGCGGGCGTTCTCCAGCGCCGATTGCTCGACCGCGGCCTGGCGATCCGCGAACTCGTTGCGCAGCAGGAGCGCCAGAACCGCGATGACCGGCAGGAGCACCGCCGCCCCGGCGATGATCAACACTCGCTGGAGAGGAGACAGGGCCTCGACGTGCATTTGTCAGTCCGACCGCAATTCTGTGGCGTGACGTGAAAATGCTCCGCTCATCAGCCGAAGCGGAGCGAACATATCATCGACATCAGACCGGCAGCAAGCCCGCCGCGATCCGCCTTCCCTCCGCGAGCAGCACGTTGTAGGTCCGGCAGGCCGGCGCGGTGGCCATGATCTCCACGCCGATCCCCGCCGCGTCGAACCGGCTCCGCAGCGCGGGGTCGAGCGGCCGGATCTCGGGGCCCATTCCGAGAAACACCACGTCCACCGCCGCCGCAGCAGCGAGGAAAAGCTCGATCTCCGGCAGCCCCGCCCAGGGCTTCGGCCCGCCGGGCAGGAGCGCCAGCGGCCCGCGGTGGATCGCGCCCCCGACGCGGAAGAAGCCCGGGCCGTAGCCCTCGATCGGAACGCGCCCGTCGAAGATCACCTCGTTGAGCCGCATGAAGCCCTCCCTCAGTCGAAGACCGGCAGCCCGCCGAGCGCCGCCGCCGCGATCACCCCATAGGCAACCCCGCGGTAGACCCGCTCGCGCGCCGGATCGAAGGCCGCCTGTCCGGCGAGCACGCCCAGAGCATAGGGAAGGATCAGCACCAGTCCAAGCGCCACCGGGAAGGCCCCGAGCAGGCCCTTCCAGGCCAGCAGCGCGAGATAGAAGACGTCGAAGACCGCCAGGAAGAGCAGGATGTTGGCCCGGATCCGCGCCGGCGGCTCGGTCCCGCCGAGGTAGAAGAGGATCACCGGCGGCCCGGCCGCCCCGGCCGCGCCGCCGAAGAGCCCCGAGACCAGCCCGACCGCGCCCTTGGCGACATCGCCGAGCGCCCGGCGATAGCGCCAGCCCGAGGCGAGCACCACCAGGAGCAGCAGCGAGACGATGCAGATCATCCAGCGGAAGGTCAGCGGCCCCAGCCGCGTCAGCAGCATCAGCCCCGCCGCCAGCCCGACCACCGCCCCCGGCAGCAGCCGCGCCACCTCGCGCGGATCCCCCTCGCGCAGCGCCCGCGGCAGCACCGGCAGCGGGCCGAGGATGTCGAAGGTGACGATGGTCACGATCACCTGCACCGGCGGCAGCACCGTGGCCGCGACCGGCACATAGACCAGCGCCGTGCCGAAACCGGTGAAGCCGCGCACCATGCCCGCGGCGAAGACCGCCGCGACCAGGACCGGCAGGCCGTCGAAGCCAGCGACCGCCTGCAGGATCGCGGTCACGGCAGGGGCACGCTCAGACCTTGGCCCCGCCGAACTGCGTGCCGGCCGAGGCGTCGGGCTTCGACCAGTCGCGCTTGACGCCGAGCCAGAGCACGGTCGCCCCCGCCACATAGATCGAGGAATAGGTGCCGGTCAGCACGCCGAAGATCACCGCGAAGGCAAAGCCGTGCACCACCGGCCCCGAGAACCAGTAGATCGCGAAGAGCGCGATCAGCGTCGTCAGCGAGGTCATGATCGTGCGGCTCAGCGTCTCGTTCAGCGCGAGGTTCATCACCTCCCTGAGCGGCATCTTCTTGTACTTCCGCAGGTTCTCGCGCATCCGGTCGAAGACCACCACCGTGTCGTTGATCGAATAGCCCACCACCGTCAGCACCGCCGCCACGATGGTGAGGTTGAACTCGAGCTGCAACAGGCTGAAGACGCCCACGGTGACGATCGCGTCGTGGATCAGCGAGAGCACCGCGCCGATCGCGAACTGCCATTCGAAGCGCAGCCAGATATAGACCATGATGCCCAGGAACGACAGCAGCACCGCGAGGAAGCCCGCACGCACCAGCTCCCCCGAGACCTTGCCGCCGACGCTGTCGACCTGGAGGATCTGAACCTCCGGAAAGGCCTGGCTCAGGGCCGCCCGCGTGGCGTCCACCGCCGGCGCGGCCCCCTCTTCCATATCCGCCGTCCCGAGCCGGATCAGCACCATGTGCCGGCCCTGTCCGGTATCGTCCGAGATCTCGGTCACGCCCACCTCTCCGACCCCGACGTCCCCTAGCACGTCGCGCCAGACCGAGAGCGGCTGCTCCTCCGGGGTCGCCGCCATGATCAGCGTGCCGCCGCGGAAGTCGACGCCGAGGTTCAGCCCCCGGGTCGCCAGGAGGCCGATCGAGCCGATCACGCCGATGAGCGAGACGATCAGCCAGAAGCGCGTGTAGCGCATGAAGTCGATCGAGGTGACGTCGGGCACCAGCCGCAAGTGACGCATGGCCGGCCCTCCTCAGACCGTGATAGCCTTGGGTCGACGCCAGTCGAACCAGCTGGCGATGATCATCTGGGTGACATAGATCGCGGTGAAGACCGAGCAGAGGATCCCGAGGCCCAGCGTTACCGCGAAGCCCTTCACCGGCCCCGAGCCGAGCATGAAGAGGATCACCGCCACGATCAGCGTGGTGACGTTGGCGTCGAGGATCGAGCCGAAGGCCTTCTCGAAGCCGAGCTGGATCGCCCGCGCCGGGCCCCGCGCGGTCTTGAGCTCCTCGCGGATGCGCTCGAAGATCAGCACGTTGGCATCCACCGCCATGCCGATGGTCAGCACCAGGCCCGCGATGCCCGGCATGGTCAGCGTTGCCCCGATCCCTGTCATCAGCGCGAAGATCAGCACGATGTTGGTCAGGAGCGCTACACAGGCGACCACGCCGAACCAGCCGTAGCTCAGAATCATGTAGACCCCGACCGCGGCGAGCGCGATCACCGCCGCCCGGCGCCCGGCCTCGATCGAATCCTGGCCGAGCTCCGGCCCGATGGTGCGCTGCTCGAGCACCCGGATCTCGGCAGGCAGCGCGCCGGCGCGCAGCAGGATCGCCAGCCGCGTCGAATCCTCGGGGGTGAAATTGCCGGTGATGATGCCCGAGCCCCCGGGGATGTGGCTCTGGATCACCGGCGCCGAGATCACCTCGCCGTCGAGCACGATGGCGAAGGGCTTGCCGATGTTGTCGGCGGTATAGCGCCCGAAGGCGGCGCCGCCCGCGGGGTTGAAGCGGAAGCTCACCGCCGGAAGGCCGTTCTGGTCGAAGGTCGGCTGGCTGTCCACGAGCTGCTCGCCGGTCACCACCGCCCGGCGCTCCAGGACGTAATGGACCCCCTCCTCGTCCATGGAGGGATAGATCACCTCGTCGAGGCCGGGCGTCGCCGCCGCGTCGGTGGTGCGGTTCACCACCGGGTGGAAGGAGAGGCGCGCGGTCTTGCCGATGATCGCCAGCAGCTCCTCCGCCGAGCCGATGCCCGGCACCTGCACCAGGATCCGGTCCTCGCCCTGGCGCTGGATCGTCGGCTCGCGGGTGCCGGTCTCGTCCACGCGCCGGCGGATGATCTCGAGGCTCTGGTCGAGCGTGCGCCGGTCGATCGCGATCTTCTCGGCCTCCGAGAGGGTGATGACCAGCACGTCGCCCTCGGCACGGGCCTCGAAGTCGCGGCCCGAGGCGCCGGTCAACGAGATGACCGGCTGGGATGCGGCGCGCACCGCCTCCTCGGCCGCGGCCATGCCCGAGGGTTCGCCGATGCGGATGCGCAGCGCGTCCGGCGCGCTCTCGAGCCGCCGAACGGTGCCCACCTGATCGCGCAGGTCACGCAGCCGGTCGCGCAGGTCGGGCCAGAGCCCCTCGAGCCGTTCCGCATAGACGTCCGCGGTCTGCACCTCCACCAGCACATGGGCGCCGCCGCGCAGATCGAGCCCGAGATTGACCAGCCCCGAGGGCAGGAACTCCGGCCAGCCCGCCGCCTCCGCCGCCAGTTCCGGCGTCGCCGCCGCCCCGGCGGCGAGGCTCGCCCGCGCGTCGTTCGACCGCTCGACCCGGTCGTAGAAGAGATTGGGGAAGGCCACGACCAGTCCGGCCAGGCAGACCAGGACAATCGCCACGTTCTTCCACATCGGAAATTGCAGCATCGCGGGTGATCCCCCTGCGCCGCGCCCCGCCGGAAGGGCCGGGCGCGCGTCAGGCCTGGGCGGGTTCGGTCTTGCTGGTGACCTGGCTGATGGTGCCCTTGACCACCCGCACCTTGACGTTGGGCGCCAGCTCGATCTCGGCCTCGCCCTCGGCGACCTTGACCACCTTGCCGATCAGCCCGCCGGCGGTCACCACCTGGTCGCCGCGGCGCAGCGCGTCGATCATGGCGCGGTGCTCCTTGACCTTCTTCTGCTGCGGCCGGATCATCAGGAAATACATGATGACGAAGATCAGCAGGATCGGCGCGAAGCTGATCAGCCCCCCGGCGGCCCCGCCGGCTCCTCCGGCCGCTTGGGCGAATGCGGGTGTTGCGAACATCGTGACGGTCCTTCCCAGCTCTTGCGGGGCGCGCGTACGCGCGACGCAGCGGCACCCGGCCCCAAAATCGCGCGGACACTAGCGCCGGCCCCCGCCCTTGGCAAGGCGATCCGGGGCGGGTGTGGCGGGCTACCCCGGAAGGGGCGGACCAGCGATGCCCGCCCCCTCTGCGCCGCCGGTCAGGCGGTGCCCTTGATGAAGCTGCCGTCGCGAAGCTCGCGCATGGCGGTCTCGAGCTCGGCGCGGGTGTTCATCACGATCGGCCCGTGCCAGGCGACCGGCTCCTTCAGCGGCCGCCCGGCGACCAGCAGGAAGCGCACGCCCTCGGGGCCGGCCTGCACCGTCACCTCGTCGCCGCCGCCGAAGCGCACCAGCGTGCGGTTGCCCGACATGTCGCGCACCGCGAGCTCGCGACCCTGGAACTCCTTCTCCACCCGGACGCCGACCGGCGCCGCCGCGTCGCGGAAATCGCCTGCGCCCGCGAAGACATAGGCGAAGGCATTGGCCCGCGTGTCGACCGGCAGGGTCTTGCGCAGGCCCGCCGGCACGGTGACGTCGAGATAGAGCGGCTCGGCCGCGATCCCGTCCACCGGCCCGCGCTTGCCCCAGAACTTGCCGGTGATGATCCTCACCTGCGTGCCGTCGTCGTCGGTGATTTCGGGAATGTCGCCGCCGGTGATGTCCTGGTAGCGCGGCGCGGTCATCTTCAGCGAGGAGGGCAAGTTCGCCCAGAGCTGGAAGCCGTGCATCCGGCCCGTGCTCGACCCCCGCGGCATCTCCTGGTGCAGGATGCCCGAGCCGGCGGTCATCCACTGCACCGAACCGGCGCCGAGCAGCCCGCGGTTGCCTAGGGAATCCGAATGCTCGACCGTGCCGTCGAGCACATAGGTGATGGTCTCGATTCCCCGGTGCGGATGCCATGGAAAGCCCCTGGCATAGGCAGCGGGATCGTCGTTGCGGAAATCGTCGAGCAGCAGGAACGGATCGCTAGCGCTGGTATCCCCGAAGCCGAAGACGCGGTGCAGATGCACGCCGGCGCCTTCGATCGTCGGCTGGGCACGGCTCTGGGACGTGACGGCACGAAACGACATGGCTTGTCTCCTTGACGGTGTTCGTGCGGATCTGGCGCGCGCCGGCACCCCGGACAAGCCTGCGCCCGGCAATGAATTGTTTCCGCGAGCGCCGCACAGCAGAGCCCGAAGCTCGACCCCGCCCGGCTCCATCGCTGCGGGCAAGACCGGGGCGCCCCTCCGCTACCCTTCAGACAATTCGTTTGGCTTCCCCCGCGACGTTCCGGATCCTCGGCCAAATGGATGCGCTGTCGAAGGTCCCGACGCGGTGAAACCATTCCGGTCCGAACCACTCGGAAAGCACGGGCAGCGACCGCCCGCGTCCTGCCGGAGGCTGCGTACCGCGGCGGCCAAGCGGCCTTTCTCTCCGGACCGAAGGCTTTGCGATTGCGCAGCATGGTCCATTTGACCGTGCCCCTTCGGCGCGCGAGGGCGACGGGCGCCCGGGTGTGGTTCTTCCCCGCGCGGCGCCTTCGGTCGCAGCGGGCCGGCCGGTCCTCAGCCGGCGAGCTGCGTCACCGCCCGCGCCACGGCACAGACGATGTCGCGGGCATAGGCCGTGTCCGTAACCTGATCGGTGGCGCGGTGGTAGTTCGGATTGGCGTCCGCCGACGGTTCTGACGGCAGGTTCATGAAGAAGTCCTCGCTCGCCAGGACGGCCCCGTAGCCCTGCTGGTGGAATGCCGCGTGATCGGAGCGGTTGATCGCCCCGTCGTAGACCGTGCGGTCGGGTGCGCCGTTCCAGCTCGTCCCGCGGTAGATCTGGGCCGGCGCAAGCCGTCCGTAGTCCGCGGCCGCCTGCGCCACCCGGTCGGCGAGCGGCAGGCTGAGGTCCCGGATCGCGGGATCGGTATAGCCCGCGTGGATCTCGAAGATCCGGTTCAGATCCGAATTGTAGCCGATCATGTCCATGCAGATGACGGCACGGACCGGAGCCCCCATCGCCTTGAGGCGGCCGGCATAGGCCTTCGACCCGACGAGGCCCGATTCCTCGGCGTTGAAGAAGCAGAACCGCACGGTATGCGTGAGCCGCCCCGCGAGCGACCGGAAGTGACGGGCGAGCGACAGGATGCCGGCGAGGCCCGAGGCGTTGTCATCGCGCCCGGGCGCGGGATCGCTCGGCGCCGAATAGGCGGGATCGAAGCCGGCAGTGGAATCCATGTGCGCTCCCACCACGACGAGCCCCGCGCCGATCCCCGGGACCGGGCACGCGAGCTTCCACCAGGGATACCAGGGGTAGAGCTTGAGGATGCGCTCGACCTCGTAGCGGACGACGGCATCCGGCAGGTCGGCGAGCCCGTCCGCCAGACCGCTATCGTCGAGCAGGGCCGCGAACCCGGACGGAAGCCGTCCGATGGGCGGCGGCCCGACCGGCTCGCGCAGGATGCGCCGGTAGCGGTCGAGGATGTCGGGCCGGATGCGGAAGCGGCCCACACCGGGAAGATCCGCGATGATGTTGGAATGGGTCTCGCCCGCATGGACGAAATCGTGCCGGGTCGCGCAATACCCCATGGCGCGGAGATCCGACAGCAACGCCGCCTCGGCACGCTTGTTGTCCGGGTGCCGCGAATGCCTCGAGACGATCGGGCCGGCGGCATCGAGCGCGGTCACGCCGCTGTAGCGGTCGAGGTCCGCGGCATATTGCGCGGTCACCGACTTGCAGGAGGGCCGCGCCATCAGGATCAGCCTGCGGATCGCCGGATCGACCTCGACCGCCTCGAGGATCTCCGGCAGCCGCCCCACCACGGGGAGTTCGAACTCGGCCGCCTCGGGAACCGGCATCCGCATCAGGCCGGGATCCGGCGCGAGAAGCTCGGAATGGCCATGGGCCCCGTGGACGTGGAAGGCGTCGGCGCTGTCCTCCGGGCCGAGGGCGATCAGGATCTGGCCCGGCTCGGCGTAGAGGATCCGGCGCCCGGCCAGCGCCTCGCGAAGATGCTCGTCCGGATGGTCGATCCGGGCCCAGACCAGGTCTTCGGTCCGGGGATCATAGTCGATCGGCTGGAGCGTAAGCCCGGCGAGCACCGCGTCGGTGAGCCTGTCCTCCGAGGCGAGCGCGATGAGCGACCAGTCCGTCCCGCCCGCGGGCTGGAACTGCATCGGCACGAGGTCGCCACCCGCCGCCAGCCGCTCGAGCGCCGCCTTCGGCCCGACGATGCGCGCGGCCCCGGGCTCGGCACCCCTTGCCAGCATGCCCAGGAGTGCCGGATGCGGCGCCGGGACGAACCCGGCCTGAAGCGCGTCGCTGCGAAGACGCCGGTCGGCCGAAACGAGCGCCGTGCCAGCCCCCTCTCCCGCGAGCGCCGCCGCCGCACCAGCGCCGATATAGCCGAGCGCACCCACGCCGACCACCCGGACGCCCTCCGGCGCGAAGCCCGAGAAATCCGCCGCGAGCTCGGCCTCCGCGAGACCCGGCACGACGAGTATCGTCTCGACCCCTCCCGCCAGGAACTCGATGCAGCCGGACCGGACGCCGGGCGCCAGGTCGAGACCGAGGGTTCGGCCATCGTCCTCCCTCAGCGATCCGCTCGCCTGGTCGAGAACGATGATCGCGCGCGTGATCGGTTCCATCGATGTTCCTCCCTCAAGGCGTCGGGGCGCCGTAGCGCATCCGGACGGTCCGGGTGCCGCACCATGTCCGGGTCATGACGAACATCCGGTCGAACTGTCCCTCCGACAGCTCGCCGACGCCGGGCGCGCCAAGCGCTGCCGCGATGTCGTCGACGGTGTTGGAATGGGCCACCACGAGGACGCAGGACCCCGAATGCCCCGACCGGATCGCGGCGGCGAGCGCCGCGGCATCCAGCGCGGCATACTGGGTGGTCGCGATCCCGGCCATCTGCGCGGACGGCGTCCCGGTTTGCACCGACCGTTGGGTCGCGGTGACGAAGACGGCCGAAAGGCCGGCGTCACGCAGAATATGCGCGAGCAGGTCGGCCCGGGTCACACCGGCCGGCGAGAGGGCGGGGTCGCTGCCGCCGCCGGCGGCGATGTCCGCGTGGCGGACCAGGATCACGGTAGCGCTCCAGAGCTGGAGGCGCCATTTCCTGAGGATGGTGGGCGTGGGCTGGATTTCATGGATCGGCAGGCGCGGCAGGGCGCCGCTCGGGTCGGATGACTTCGGCATGGTCTGTCTCCGGAAAGGGCCGGCGGGGCCAACCGGCCCCGCCTGATCGACGGCTCAGCTTCCCTCGCCGTCGTCGAAGTCGAACTCGAGACGAACGGTCCGGATCGTGCGCCCCTCACCCGTCGCGATGCCGCCTCGCAGGATCCGGAGGATCTCCTCGATCGTCGGGCGGCGCACGATGACCGGCCCGTCGGTCTGCGGCTTGTCCCGCGTCGGATCGCGGCCCGGCTTCGTCTCCTCGTCGACGCGCCAGGTGAGCTTGTAGCTCATCCCGCCCGCAAGCTCTCCGTCGAGATAGGTTCGGATCGCGATCTCGTCGTCACCGCGCGCGATGGACTTCTTCGCAAGTTCGGCGTCGATGTCCTCGCCCGGCTCGACCACCAGGAGCACCTTGCGCCGGTCACGCGGGCCGAGCTCGAACTTCTGCCCGCCCTCGGACTTGACGTGGAGCTGCCAGCCGAGATTGCGGAGGAACCGCGGCAGCTCGATCTCGAGCCTCGCCACCACGGGCTTCCGGAACGGGTTCCGGATCCAGACGATGTGCTCGCGCAGGAGCTTGAGGATGTCCTTGAGCGTGGGCAGGACCGGACTGACGTTGCGCTGGCCGATGTTGTTGTCGAACGGCACCAGCCGGTGCTCGGGGATCGTGCCGGTGATCGTGGTGTCGTTGCCCGGGTCGCCGTCCGCATGCGCGATGGCGAGCAGGCACTCGTGCCCCACGACGGTGGGAACGAAGGCGAAGGGTCCGATCACCGTGCCGCCGCCGGAGGCGAGCGGCCCCGAGGCGGGCAGCGTCGCCGTGGTCATCGGCGCCCAGTCGTCCGGGAACGACAGGCCGGAGCCCGGCAGCGCATGATAGGCGTCGACCCGGACGTTCTGCGCCGTCTGCATCCCGCGGTTCTTGACGCGCACGTACATGTAGTTCGTCAGTCCGACGAGCGGGTTCTGGTGGATCGCCCCGCCGTCGGGCGCGCGGCGCACCCACATGTCCTGGCAGGACCAGTGGTTCGCCTGGTACTGGTACTCGCCCGCGCGCCCGTCGTCGATGTAGACGTCGACGTCCGGCGGATTGCCCTCGGTGTTGACCGTCTGCGGCTGCCCCGGCGCGGCGCCCGGCTGGAAGAGGCCCTGCTTCTCGAAGGCCCAGCGGACCACCTTGTGCAGCGCGCCGCCCGGGATGCCCTGGAAGCTCGACGTGCCGAGATCGGCGTTCTGCAGATGCCCGACGAAGACCTCCGGGAAGGCCGTCGTCGAGGTCATCAGGCCGATCGCCTTGAAGATCAGATAGGCCGCAGTGTCCGAGGCCCGCCGCCGGGTCGCGATGCCGACGGCGTCGCCGCCGATCGCCCGGTAGAAGCGGAAGAGCGTGGTCGAGAGCACCTGCTCGCCGCCGTACTGGGTGTTCCAGTTGGGACCGAACCAGGCCCAGCCGGCGCCGATAGCACGGTCGTGCCGGCGGTCGATACCGACGCCGGCGGCAACCCAGGGGAAGGTCTGGAACCGATCGGCGGCGTTGCTGCCCGGATCGTTCAGGATCGCCGCCAGCGAATCGCCGGCCGAATGCGCGAAGCCGAAGTTCGGGCTGTTCACATGGTCCCAGAGCAGCGCATGGCCGAATTCGTGCCAAGCGACGCGGTTCGAGGTGCCGATGCCGATCACCTGCCCCGGCATCATCTTGCCGAACCTCAGCTCGAGCAGGCCGTTGCCCGAGGCGTTGCCGGGCGCCTGCGCGTTGACCGCATCGCCGAGCGCGCGGAAGTCGACCGGAACGGGGAACGTCGTTCCGCCGAAATACGAGGACACGTTGAAGCCGAAATCCTGCATCGTGCGGAACAGCCGGTCGCAGTTGTAATAGGTGCAGGTCGCGGTGAATTGCTCGGTCTGGGCATCGAAGTTGAAGGCGCCCGCCGGGGTCGGCACGGTCGGCGCGACCTGGACCGGAGCCTGGGTCTCGGCGATCCGGACGAAATTGCCTGCGAGCGGCTGCGGTGTCGCAGCGGTCAGGCCGGGCATCGTCTTCGAGGTCCGGAAGGGATTGAGCACCGCATTCGTCGAAGCCGCATTGACTGCGGCGCCGGTCTGGGTCTGCGGATCGCGGTCGAAGACGAGGCCGGTGGCGCAGGCGACCAGCGCCCGAAGGTAGAGCACCTCGCCGCTTTCCGGCTCGACCAGCGCCCGCCAGTTGACCTGGCCCTGGCCCTTGGCCATCGCGGCCTGGAACAGGACCTCGTCGGCGATGTAATGCTTGGCCTTCTCGAGCCCCGGAAGCTTCGGCTTGGGAAGATGCGGGATCTCCGCCCCGGGTCCGCCGATGCAGCCCTCGTGCTCGTGCGGCTCTTCGCGCTGGTCCGGCTCGTAGCGATAGACGACCTGGCGTTCGATGCGGGCGTTCTCCATGTCGGGAAGCTCGAAGCCCAGCATCTTCTTGAGCGCGGCCTTGCTCACGGGGCGATTCTTGTCGCTGTCGACGCGGGCGCTGGGATTCTCGATGACGACCGAGCCGTGCATCGACGACTGGAGAGACTCGAGCGACAGGCTCTCCTCGTCGATGTTCATGCCGAGTCTGGCGTCGAAGACGTCGAGGCCGAGGATCGTCTGCTTGTAGACGACGACCTTGGTGCCGGCCACGTCCTTCTCGGACTGGAACTCCATGATCGGCTCGGCCACCGCCGACTCCGGCACCACGCCGTCGTCGGCCAGTCGCGTGCCCGACAGGCCCAGTTCGCCGCGCATCGAGCGCAGGTACCATTCGGCAACCTGCTGGGGCGTCGCGAGCGGCGCGGCGCTCTCGAGGGCTGGCGGTGCCGGATGCTGGAAGTAGACAACTTCTCCGTATTCATTCCGGATGACGGAGTCCGTCATGAGTTAATCCTCCTAATAATTTCATATAGCCCTAATACTGTCTCATAATCAAATGGAGACCGTACTTAGAGTAAGTCGATCAAATACCGATCAGAGTTCCATTTATACACGAAAAATCCGAGTCGGTCAATCGGGTCATTGACCGTGCCGACGGATTCCGACTCGTTCCAGAGCGGACCTGCCAGAAATCCTTTGACCGAGAGGTGAGTCGGGGCCTACCCTGACGACCCGGGGACATTTTCCCCGGACGGACGCAACCGATCCCATTTGACCGGTGTGCTGCCTTCAGTTGATTGATTTAAGAGGATGATTTCGCATGTCCAGCATGGAAGGACTCTTCGCGCTTCGGGCGCTCATGGCCGAGACGTCCGCGGATCCGCGCCCCCTCTACGCCGCCAACCGACTCAGGTTCGCGCTCGAACTCGCCCCCGGAGCGGGCCCCGACGCGACCGCTGGGATGCGGGAGAAGATCGCCGCGCTGCTCGGCTCGGACGCGTTTCTCCTCGAGCCGCTCTTCGAGACCTTCGAGCCCGGCGAGCCCCTCTTTCTCGTGTTCTCGCCGAACGGAATCGACCGGACCCTGCCCGAAGACATCCTCTACGCGATCGCCGCCGACCTCAGGAACGAACTGGGCCTCGTCTCTTCCGAACCCGACATCGGGGCCACCGCCTATTCCGAGCCGCAGCCGGAAACGCCGCCATCGACCGAGGGCGTGGTCCTCGACGCGACCTGCTGGGCACAGGGCACGGCGCCGCCCGACCATCTCTGGGCGCTCGAATCGACCCGGGTGCCGCAGGCCTGGGCGATCGCGCCGGGCAAGGGCGAGAACATCGTCGTGGCCCAGCCCGACACCGGCATCGCCGACCATCGGGAGCTCCGCGACGCGACGCTCGACCTGACGAAATCGCTCAATCTGCTCGAGGGCGGCACCAACCCGGCCGACCCGCTCTCGAGCTCCATGTCGAACCCCGGCCACGGCACCGGCACGGGCAGCGTCGTCGCCTCGGGCGAGACCGGCGAAATGATCGGGTCGGCGCCCAAGGCGACGCTCGTTCCGATCCGCTGCATCAACGACGTCAAGATCTTCGACGGAACGCCCGTTGCCCGGGCCGTGGATCACGCCGTCCAGGTCGGCGCCCATGTCATCACCATGAGCCTCGGCGGGATCTGGAGCCGGTCGCTCAGGGCCGCGATCCAGCGGGCCGTCGCCCGCGACGTCATCGTCCTTGCCGCGGCCGGAAACTGCGTGGGCCTCGTGGTCTGGCCGGCGGCCTATCCCGAGACGCTCGCCGTGGGCGGAACGAACATCGCCGACAAGAAGTGGAAGGGTTCCTCGAGCGGCCGGGCGGTCGATTTCTCGGCCCCCGCCGAATTCGTCTGGCGGGCCGATCGCAAATCCACCGGCGCGCCGAACGATGCGGTCAGCGGCGGCCAGGGCACCTCCTTTTCGACCGCCCTCAGCGCGGGCATCGCCGCGCTCTGGCTCGGCCACCACGGCCGGCCGACGGTGATCGCCGCCGCCCGCCAGAAGGGAACGGTCGTGCAGGAGCTGTTCCGCGCCGCCGTGCGACAGACCGCGCGGCGGCCCACGGGCTTCCCCGCGGGGCTCGGCGCGGGCATCATCGAAGCCGAGAGGCTGCTCTCCGAGCCGCTCGCCGGCATCTCCATGGCCGTTCCGGAAACCCCCGGTTCCGGCGATGATCCGAGCGGGGGCCTCACCGACGCCCTGACCGCGCTCTTCGGCCGCGGGACGGCCGATCCCGGCTTCGACTGGGCCGCGCATGGCGCCGAGATCTCGGCGCTGCTCGTCGCCGACGCCCGCGCCGGACGAAGCCGCCTGGGCGCCGGCCGCGAGTCGCGCGCGTTCCGCCGGGCCTCCGGCGCCTTCGTCGAGGCGGCCGCGGGATCCCGCGACCCGCGCCTCGCCCAGCTCGCCCTTCGCGGCAGTCCGCCGGCACCGTCCATCGTGATCCCCGCACCGGTGAGCGAGGCGCGGCTGGCCCGGGTCCTGTCCGGGATCGGCGCCGGGCGGCGTGCGGATCTCGCGCCCGAGGCGGCGGCGACGATCACGCCCGAGGAGGGTCGCGCGCTTCTCGACGGCGGCGGTCGCCGCGCCGTGCTCGCGCCCCTCGAGCGGCGCGTCGAGGCGGCGGGACGCCCGGAACTCGCGGGCGATCTCGACCGGATCGGCCGGGCGCTGGCCGAGCTGCACGCCGAGGGCACATCCGCCCCCCTCGACGACGCGACGACCTTCCAGCTCGAGGCGCTGGTGTCGCTGACCGAACGGCCGGCGCTGCCGGTCTCGCTGCGCACGACGCCCGACGATCGCGAGGTCCAGACGCTCGACACCTCCGACCCCGAACTCGGACGGTTCGCCGGCCTCATCGAACTCGCCCGCCCCGATCTGGAGGCGGGCCCGCTCGCGGCGGTCGGCAGGATCGACGGCGACGGGATTCACCTGGGCACCGGCTTCGTCGTCGGCCCCGGCCTCATGATGACCAATCGCCACGTTCTCGAGGAATTCGCGAGTCCGCTGCCCCGCGCCGAGGCACCCGACCGCTGGCAGATCGTGCGCGAGGCCACGATCGACTTCTCGCCCTCGGGCTTCGACCCCGCGACCCGCTTCCGGATCAGCGGTATCGCCTTTGCCGGTCCGGAGCCGATCTGGCGCCTGCCGATCAGCTTCGACAAGCTCGACCTTGCGCTGCTGCGCGTGGAAACGACGAACGCGCTGGGCGCGGCCCTGCCCGCCGCCATCCCCGTGGTGCGGACCGCGGGCTGGGGCGGTCAGGGGCAGAATCTCTACGTCGTCGGATTCCCCGCGCCGCCCTCCTACGTTCCCCGGGACGAGCAGGGCCGGCTCCGGCACGATGTGATCGAACGTCTGCGAGAGATCTTCGGCCTCAAATACCGCCAGAAGTACTTCAGCCCGGGCATGATCCTGCCGAACGGGGGACACCGTTGGGTCTTCGACCACGACGCCACGACGCTCGGCGGCAATTCCGGTTCGCTGACCGGGCGCCTCGGCGGGTCGCTCGAGGCGGTGGGGCTGCATTTCGCCGGCGACTGGCTGCGCGCCAACCACGCGCATGACCTGGGCGCGGTCGTCGAGGCCGAGGCCGGTGTCGCCGGCCTTCTGCCCTAGCATGGCCGCTCCCGTCCCGAAGCCCGGTGACGAGCCCGAAGACTCGGCGCTGCCCGCGACTCTGACGCTCGCGGAGGCGCGCTGCATGGCCGCGCATATCACCGGGGCGCGCCAGGCCGTGGCCGAGGTCTTCAACGAGATCGGCCGCCGCACCGGCGGATCGCTCGACGATTTCAAGATCGTGGCCCTCGGGATCGACGACCGGACCGAGGCCTTCGCGCTTGCCCTGGTCCATACCGCGCAAGCCAGCGTCCCCGCCCACCGCGTGTTCCTGACCGAGCTCGCCGCCCTCGGGCTGATCGACCTCCCGAAGGCCTTCGCGGCGCTGGCCGCGGCGATCGGCGAAAAGGGCGGATCCGCGAAACTCCTCTGGGCGCAGGACGCGACCGGCAACGTCGTGGAGCCGCAGGGCTGGAACGCCGAGATCGCGAAGACCCTCAATTCTGCGGAGCTGATCACCGCCTTCAACTATGCCGCGCGCCGGATCTGCCTGATCACGACAGGCCAGTCACAGGGCACGGGATTCCTCATCGGCCCGCAGACGGTGCTCACCAACTGGCACGTGATGGTCCCGCTCCTCGATCCGGCGACGGGCAAGGCCCGACCCGATTCGAGCGGACGCATTCGCTGCACCTTCGAGGCACTGACGAGTCCGGAGGGCCAGACCTATCCCGCGGTCGACGACTGGCTCGTCAGCTTCAGCCCGCTCGATCCCACCCGCATTCCCCCGACGAAGCCCTATCCCCCGATGGTCGCGCCCGAAGGCGACTTCCTCGACTTCTGCGCCATCCGCGTCGCCGGCGTGCCGGGGCGCGAGCGCGGATGGTACGACCTGGCCGACACCGGCGTTCTCGACGAAGCGAACGACCTGCTGTTCGTGATCCAGCACCCGCACGCCAACCCCCAGCGCGCCGGGATCGAGAAGGGCGCGCGTTCGGATCCGACCGACGCGAACTTCATCCTCCACCAGGTCTGGACGGACGAGGGTTCCTCGGGCGGGCTCTGCCTCGATCACCGGCTGAAGCCCGTCGCGCTGCACCACGCGGCGATCAGGGACGCCCAGAAGAAGTTCCTTCACAACCGGGCGGTGCGGCTCGCGGCCATCCACGCCGCCCGCCCCGATCTCGGCGCGCCGCTGCCGCTCTACGACCGGATCTGCCGGCTGGCCGACGGGTCCCGCGCCGTGCTCGGGCGACAGGACACGCAGCAGACGCTGCATCAGATGATGGCGGATGCGGCCCGCCCGATCCTCTTCGTGCGCGGCGACCGGAAGAGTGGAAAGACCTTCTCGGCCGACCTCATCCGCGACTGCACCGCCCACGACCGGCGCCGCATCGCCCTGCTCTCGGCCTCCGAGATCCCCGCCGAGGCGCGCGACCTGGCCGAGCTGATCCTCGCGCGGGCCGGCGCGCCCGCTGCGGCCTTCTCCGCCCTGCCCCGTCCGGAACCGACGCACACCACCGACTTCGCCTGGCTCAAGGCGACGCTGCTTCCGGCGCTCCGCCGCGGCCTGACCGATCTTCTCCGCGCCGATGCGGCCCGTCCGCTCGTGCTCTGGCTCGTCATCGACGAGCTCGATCTGGTGCCCATCCCCCAGACCAGCGCGCGCGACCTGCTCGATGCGCTCTATGCCGACGTCGCGCTTCTCGCCGACATGCGGATCGTCCTGATCGGCCTCGACGGCATCCTGCCCGGCGTCGATCCCGCCCTGATCCGGACCGAGGACCTCGTGGATCCTGCCACCATCGAACGCGGCGACCTCGAATCCTGCCTCTCCTGCCTGATGACCGAACGGCTTCTCGGACCCAGCCCGAAGGAAGTGCAGCGCCTGGCCGATCTGATGTCCGGAACGGCACGCATGGTCGGCAAGCATCGGCCCAACACGAGCCCGCTCGCCGTGCTGTCCGAGGTTCTTTCCGCCGTCTACATCAAGGCATCCGGCCGATGGACATGACATCCGAAGCCACCCAGGACGACCTGACGCGAACGTCGCTTCTCGGATTCTTCGACCCGCGCCGGATGCTGGATCCGGAAGCGCAGGACTACCCCACACGCCTCGCGGCGGTCGCCGCAGCCGCGACCGAGGTGGAGGTCGGCGGAAGCTGGTACTGGGCGCTCACCCCGGACGCGCGGCGGAAGGGGCTGCGCCGCCTGCCGCGCGGACACGATGACCGCGAGCGCATCCTCGCGACGCTGCCGGTTCATGCCAGGGACGATCTCGGCGCCGCGTTCCGAACGCTCCTCGCCCGCCGCCCCGATCCGGAGACGGCGGCCGCCCTCGAGGGCAGGAAGGCCGGCGCCGCCGGGTCGGCCAGGCTGACGGCCATCTTCCAGGCCCTCGAACTCCTCCACGATGCGAAGGTCCCGCTCGAGGGATGGTCGGCGGAAACCGGCATGGCCCGGCGACTCGGCCGGGCGATCGTCCTGCGCCACAAGTCCGCGGCCTCGCGGCATCTCCTGTCGGGACCGCTGCGCGGACGGAACAGCAAGCTCTCGGCGCTGGTCGCCTTCGCCCAGGAGGGGCGGATCGACGCGCCGCCGATCCGACTGCCGGAGGCGGCGCCCGCCGGAGACGTGGATCCCGGCGCGATCCCGGCGGTCGTCGTCACGGGGCTCGGCGGCGTCGGCAAGTCCGCGCTCCTCGAGGCACTCAGGAGGAAGCTCGCCAGACGAGGCGACACGCTTCACGTCACCTTCGACCTCGACCAGGCGGCTCTCCGCTCGGGCGACCGCGTCGCGCTGACGCTCGAACTCCTGCGCCAGATCGGCCTGGCGAACCCCTCGCTCGACACGCAGCTTTCCGGACTGCGCGACCTCCTCCGCCAGTCCCTGTCCTCGGCAACCGGGCGGGAGAGCATGGTCGAGGCGTCCAGTGCCGCCGTCTTCGCGACCCTGTCCGAGCTCGAGCGCGTGCTGGAGGGCCATGGCGAAGGCGACACCGCCTTCCTCCTGATCTTCGACACTTTCGAAGAGGCGCTCGTCCTCGGGGTCGAAAGGGTGCGCTTCATCGTGGACTGGATCGGGATGCTGAAGGGGGCCGCGCGAAACCGTGCCGTCCGCTTGATCCTCTCGGGCCGCGAGGCGAGCGAGATCGCGAAACACCGGGTCCCGGACCTGGCCCTCAGGGGGGAGCTGCAGCTCGGCGATCTGGGAACCATGGCGGGGCGCGCGAAGCTGCGCGACCTGTTCCGCGAAGGCGGCATCCCACATCTCGATCTCGTGCCCGATCTCGTCGCTGCGCACGGCTCCAATCCGCTCGTGCTCGAGATCGTGGCCCTGTTCTGCCGCGGGCGGCCGCGCGACGAGATCCGGCAGATGGCGCAGCAGGAGGCTTCGGAGCTGCGCGACGACCTCGACGCCGAGATGCGGCAGCGCATCCTCTACGCGCGCATCCTGAACCGGATCGGCACCGAGGAGATCCGCCGCCTCGCGAGCCCGGGCCTCGTCCTGCGGCGGATCACGCCGAAGCTGATCGAACAGGTGCTCGCGGAGCCCTGTGGCCTGCCCACGCCGCTGCCGCCCGGTCGGGCGGAGGCGCTCTTCGACGACCTCGCGGCCCATGTCTGGCTGGTGAGCCGGCCGGATGGAGCCCCGCGCGAGCTCGAGCATCGGCCCGATCTCCGGCGTCTCATGCTGCCCCAGGTGCTCGCGGACCCGAAGGCGCGCGAGGTTGCCCGGCGGGCGGCGGATTGGTACGGCGAGGCTGCCCGGGCCGGCTCGCAGATCGCCCGCTTCGAGGAGACCTATTGTCGGGCGCTCTTCGACCCGGACGCCCTGCCGACCGACGCGGCCGATTTGCGCGCGCTGGCGGATCACCTCGGTTCGGCCATTCTCGACCTGCCCGGGATGACGGCGCGTTTCGACGAGGCCGCAGGCCGCGTCCTCCTGATGTCGGCGATCGGAACGCTGGACCGGGCCGGCAAGCACCGGGCGGTGACGAAGCGCCGGACCCGGCAGCTTGCCGAGGGCCTCGAACGGAGCCTTCTCGACGAGGCGGAAGACCCGGCCGTCGCCGCCGAGGAGGGTGCCGCCACCCCGCCCGACGAGATCCTCCAGGCACGCTTCGCCGCCTGCGAGTTCGGCCGCGTGGCCAGGGAGGCGCCGCGCCTTGCGACCGCCCTGCTCGACCGGATCCTCGGGGACGACGCGACCGAGCCCTCGCCCTCGGGACTCCAGCACCCCGCCCATCTCGCCGCGACGGCGACGCTCCTCTCCGACCCGGATGCGGACCACCGCCGCGACCTTGCGCAGGCGATGGCCGGCTGGTTCGGCGCGCCTGCGCAGGCCGCCGGGTTCGGCGACCGGCTCGCGCTGGCCGCCCGGACGGGCACCGGCGCCGGGCCGGCGATCGCGACGGCCTGGGTCGTCGCCGGGCTCGCGGACCTCGATCTCCGCGCCTTCCTGCCGCAGGAGGCCGGCGAGACGATCGACCGGCTCCTCGAACCTCCCGCCGACACGACCCTCCGCTGGCGTCTCGCCCAGGTGGCCGGAGCCCCCGGCCGTGTCCTTCGGACACGGGCGGAGGTCTTGCCGCTGCTCGACCCGGCCATCGTGCGCGCGCTCGGCGAGGGCCGGCTTGCCGTGAACCAAGGGCAGGGGCTGCCGGGCAAGGCGGCCGACCTGCTCGCCGACCTTCGGGAACGCAGGGGCGCGGTCATGTCGAGCGACCTCCTGCGCATCGAGAACGAGCTCAAGGGCGCGGAAATCACCGCCAGCCCCGACGAGATCCCCGGTTCGCTCCTCGCCGCCCTCCTCCCGGGTCGGCTTCCCGAATTCCATGCGCCGCTCCGACTGCTTCTCGACCGGCCGGAACCTGTCCCGGGGCTGGGTGCGGCGGTCGCTCATCTCGCCGAGGAGGTGCCTTGGTGGCCGAGAGGCCTCGCCGCAACCGCGTTCGAAGACCTGCCCCCCGGCCCGACCCGCGCCGCGGCGCTCATCGACGCTGCCGACAGCAGCGGGCGCCTTCCCCTGCTCGCAAGATCCCTGGCCGGGCATTCCGACGCCCGGCGCGAGGCGCGGCAGATCGCGACCCTGATCGACGCGGTCGTGGACCGGTACCGGATCCACATGCTCGTCGCGTGATCGGGAGGGTGCCGCAGGCCGTGCCCCTGCGCGGACCTGGCGCGCGGAGGCGGGCGCCTCAGGTCACGGCATCGCCCCGGGCGCCACCCGCTCGCCCGGTGCCTCACGCTGCGGCGCTTCCCAGCCACGCCGGCAGGCCGCCACGAAGCGCGCGAGGATCACCTCCGGCATTGTCACCGTCTCGGCCCGGCACATGGCGACCAGCCGCGCGGCGTCCCCGGGCGGGAAATAGCCCCGGCCGCCGTAGATCCGGATCCGCGTCTCGAAGCCGTCGGCATCGGCCTCGGGGTGGAACTGCGTCGCATAGACCCGCCGCCCGTGGCGGATCATCTGGAAGGGACAGGGGTCGGAGGCGACCAGATGCACGCAGCCCCGCGGCAGGACCTGCACCGCCTCCTTGTGGCCGACGAAGGCGCGGAAGCTGGCGGGAAATCCCTCCAGCAGCAGATCCGACCGCCCCGCCCCGGTCACCCGGCAGTCCACGGCGCCCACCGGCTCGGCATAGCGCGCCTTGCTCACCTCGGCGCCCAGGTGATGGGCGAGGATGCCGATGCCGTAGCAGCAGCCGAGGAACGGCAGGTCGCGCGCCACCACCGCGGGCATCAGCCCCAGGACCGCGGCCTCGATGCGCCGCTCCACCGGCGATTTCTTCGCCGCGTCGTCGCTGACGCAGCCCGGCCCGCCGCCGACGATCACCCCGGCGAAATCCCCGGGATCGAGATCTTCCGGCAGGTCCTCCCGGTCGAGCCGCAGCCGCCGCACCTCGCCCGCCGCCAGCCCGCCCTTGCGCAGGATGGCGGCGAATTCGTCGTCGGCGGCCTCCGTCTCGGGGCGCAGCTGCAGGACCAGCATCGGCTTCATCGCCAAGCCCTAGCGCAAGCCGCCCGTCCCTGGCAATCGGGCCTTCTAGCGCGCGTTGGCCGCCAGCCACTGCGACCATTGCGGCCGCGTTCCCGCGAAGACGTTGATGTCGGTATTCCCGGCGATGCCCGGCACCACCCCGGTCCCGGTATATTGCCAGAACGCCCATTTCTGGTTGGGATAGATCGCCGAAGGATGCCCCGCCACCGAGCGCAGCCAGAAATCGGTGCCGCGCATCCGGCCGAGGTCGTTCTCGTGGTAGAAATCGACCGTGGTATAGACGATCGGCCGCTTGCCGTAATGCCGCGCCACCCTTTCGAGATAGACCTCCATCTCGGCGCGGACCGTCTCCGGCGCGGGGCGCTTGGTGCAGGTGCGCGACTTGTGCGTCCATTCCATGTCGAGCACCGCCGGCAGCGCGCCGCGGTCCGCCGGCACGTGGGAGATGAACCAATCGGCCTGCTCCGCCGCCGTCCGGCAGAAGTAGTAATAGTGATAGGCGCCGCGCGGCACCCCGGCCCGCGCCGCGCCGTGCCAGTTGTCGGCGAAGCGCTCGTCGGCCACGTCGCCGCCCTCGGTCGCCTTGATGAAGGCGAAGGACGTGCCCGAGGCGCGCACCCGCTGCCAGTCGATGTCGCCCTGGTACTTGGACACGTCGATGCCATGGACCGGGTAGAGCCAGGGGCTGAGCGCGTCCCATTCATGGGGATCGGTGTCGCCGAAGGCGGGAACGTTGGTCGAGGCCCGGCTGTTGGGGACATCATGGCGCGACGGCCCGCAGGACGCCGCCGCCAGGCCGAGGAGGAGCAAAAGAAAGACCCGCAAGCTCTTGGTACTCCGTTTCGAATCACCCTCGGCGCCCGCAGGCACGATAGCCGGAGAGGGCTGACCCGTCAGCCATTCCCTTCGAGGCGATGCAGATTTTTCCGACCCTGATGCGGGCGGGACTCACCTCCCGCCCTCCACAGCCACAGGCCCGCGGGCCGAGGCGCCCGGCGGACCGGTTGCGCCAGCTTGATTCGCGCCGCACGGCGGCCGAGACTGGCGCGAGGCATCGGGAAGGACCGCACGCCATGTCAGGCCGCCGCTGGCTCGTCGCCGCACTCGCCCTGCTCGGTGCGGGCGCCGCCACCGGCTGGCTCTACGCTCGCGACATGCGCGCCACCGAGGCGCGGCTCGCCGCCGGCAGCCGGGTCTACGAGACCGCGCGCGGTCCGGTCGAGGCCGCGGTCCACGGCTCGGGACCGGCGGTGCTTGTGCTTCACGGCGCCGGCGGTGGCTACGACCAGGGCGAGCGGCTGGCGGACGCCTTCGGCCCTCCCGGCTTCCGCTGGATCGTGGTGTCGCGCTTCGGCTATCTCCGCTCGCCGCTGCCCGCCGACGCCTCGCCGCTCGCCCAGGCCGACGCGCTGGCGGCCCTGCTCGACGCGCTCGGCGAGGAGCGCGCGGCGGTCCTCGCCATGTCGGGCGGCGTCCCGCCGGCGTTGCAACTCGCGACCTTCCACCCCGAGCGCACGACCGGGCTCGTGCTGCTCTCCTCCGCGCCCTTCACGCCCTTCGGCACCGCCGACCAGGCCCCGCCCCTGCCCGGCTGGGCCTACCGGGCGCTCTTCGCCAGCGACCTGCCCTATTGGGTGCTCCTGCACGGCGCCCGCCGGGCGCTCGCCCCGATCTTCGACGCCCCCTCGGCGCTCCGGGCCGGCCTGACCGGGGAGGAAGCTGCCTTCCTCGACGGGCTCATGGAGGGCTTCCTGCCGGTCACGGCGCGCCTGCCCGGCCTCGGCAACGAGGCCGCCGCCATCGCCCCCTCCGAGGCCTATGCGCCGGAGTCGATCCGCGCGCCCAGCCTCGTCGTCCACGCGCGCGACGATTCCATCAACCTCTTCGAGATCGGCGCCGCGCTGGGCGAGACCATCCCCGAGGCGGAATTCCTGCCGCTCGACGACGGCGGCCATCTGCTGCTCGGCCATCACGCGGAACTGCGGGACCGGATCGCGCGCTTCCTCGAAGCCCATGCCCACCCCGCCACCGAGCCCTGACCGGCCCGGCCCGGCAGGACGGCCGACACCTTCCACGGCTCAAGGATTTCATACTGGCAGATTCCTATCGGGCAGGACAGGGGCCCGTGCCAACAGGCACGGGAAGACAAGCAATCGGCCAACAGGCCGACCGCCGATTCCCCCACCGCCCCGAACCGAGCGATCCGCCGTCGGCTCCGTTCTGCGGCGTCAGTCAGGCACGGGAGCCGCCGGGATCACCCCCGCACCAGCACCCGGCTTCGCGGCGTCCAGCGGGCGAGGATCCAGGCGAGATCCTCGCGGCGGAAGGCGATGCAGCCCGCCGTCGGCCAGCGGGGCGCGCGCCAGACATGCAGGAAGATCGCGCTCCCCCGCCCCGCAACCGGCGGATCCCGGTTCCAGTCGAGCACCGCCACGAGGTCGTACATCGGATCGGCCCGGCGCAGCGCCTCGTGGCGGAACCCGTGCGGCCGCCGGACGCGGCGATTATAGGCCGGATCCCCGGGATCGTCGGACCAGCCGTCCCGCGGGCCGATGGCGCGGCCGGCGAGGGCATGGCGGTCGCGCCGCACCAGAACGGCCTCGATCCGGTGGCGGCCCGCGGGGGTGATCCCGTCGCCTTCGCGGCGCTTCTCGCCGATGCCGCCGCGGCCGAGGGCGCAGGGAAAGCGCCGCCCGAGGAAGCGCGCCCCCCAGCGCCCGACCACGAGATCGGCCGGCGTCACGGCAGATGGCCGGATTTCGCCACCTTGGTCTGCAGATAGGCGGCATTGTGCCGCGTCACCCCGACCCGCAGCGGCACCCGCTCCACCACGCGCAAGCCGCAGCTCTCCATCATCGCGACCTTGGCGGGGTTGTTGGTCATCAGCCGGACACGCGAGAATCCCAGCGAGGTCAGCATGTTGGCCCCGAGGCGGAAGTCCCGCTCGTCGTCCTCGAAGCCGAGCCGGTGGTTGGCCTCCACCGTGTCGAAGCCCTGGTCCTGCAGGGCATAGGCCCGCATCTTGTTGGCCAGCCCGATGCCGCGCCCCTCCTGGTTGAGATAGAGCAGCATGCCTGCGCCCGCCGCGCCGATCTGCTCGAGCGCGGCATGGAGCTGCGGCCCGCAATCGCATTTCAGGCTGCCGATCAGATCGCCGGTGAAGCAGGCCGAATGCAGCCGGCAGAGCACCGGCTGGCCGCGGTCCGGCGCGCCGATCTCCACCGCGTAATGCTCCTCGCCGCCGTCGAGCGGCCGGAAGACCCGGACCCGCCCGGCTTCGGCCACCTCGAGCGGCACCCGCGCCGCCGCCACCTCGAAGACCGGGACCGGCCCGCTTTCCGCCGGCACCAGTGCCGCGTCGAGCCGGCTCAGCCCCGCCGCCTCCGCCAGCGCCTCCGCCTGCGCCCGGGGCAGCACCGCGACCAGCGCCGCCGGCAGGAGGTGCGCGCGCTTGCACATGGCGAGTGCCGCGCGATGCAGATCCGCCGACCCCTCGCGCCGCGTCACGTAGGGCCCCTTCATCGGCCAGTCCAAATCCGCGGACGGATCCGCCGTCGCCCGAACCCAGGCGAGATCCGCCTCGGCCGGAAACACCACCCGCGCCAGGTCGCCGTCATAGGCCCGCGCCTTCAGCGTTCCCGCCCGCCGCGCGGTCAGCGCCAGATCGACCCCGCCGAGCGCGCGCAAGTCAGCCAGGCGCGCCGCCGTCGCCGTCTCGGCCGCCAAGACCAGCGCCGCCTCCTCCCCCGAGAGGAGCAGGACCGCGGCCCCCATCCGCAGGTCGCTGCGGGCGCGGGCGAGCAGTTCCGCCGGGTCCAGGCCGAGGCTCATGTTGCTGTCGTCTCCCTCCGGGCGGGGTGTCCTGATATCCGGGCCGGTCGCGGAATGAAACAATTGCCGCGCTCCGCACACCTTCCCGTGACCCCGGCCCCAAGGATATTGCCGCCCGCGCGGAAAACCAACAGCTGACGCGAAAACGGAGACAAAACATGAGCACGCTCAAGAAGATCCTGATGGTCGACGACGATGCCGACCTGCGCGAGGCCCTCGCCGACCAGCTCGTCCTCACCGAGGAATTCGACGTCTTCGAGGCGGCCGACGGCGCCGACGGCCTCGTGCGCGCGAAGGAACAGCTCTACGACCTCGTCATCCTCGACGTGGGCCTGCCCGACATGGACGGGCGCGAGCTCTGCCGGCTGATGCGCAAGCAGGGGGTGAAATGCCCCGTCATCATGCTGACCGGCCATACCACCGACAGCGACCAGATCCTCGGGCTCGATTCCGGCGCCAACGACTATATCGCCAAGCCCTTCAAGCTCCCGGTGCTGCTCGCGCGCATCCGGGCGCAGCTGCGCCAGCACGAGCAATCCGAGGACGCGGTCTTCGGCGTCGGCCCCTATACCTTCAAGCCGGCGGCCAAGCTCCTGCTCGACGAAGCGGAGCGCAAGATCCGCCTCACCGAGAAGGAGACCAACATCCTGAAATACCTCTACCGCGCGGGCAGCGCCGTGGTGGCCCGCGACGTGCTGCTCCATGAGGTCTGGGGCTACAATGCCGGCGTGACCACCCACACGCTCGAGACCCATATCTACCGCCTGCGCCAGAAGATCGAGCGCGATCCCTCGAACGCCACGATCCTCGTGACCGAACCGGGCGGCTATCGCCTCGTCGCCTGACGCGGCCAGGGCGATCGCATTGGCCACACCACCGGTAGGCCCGAGTTCCTTGCGCGCCTAGCTTCACCACTTCGCCCGGCGGGCACCGCCGGGTAGCGCCCCCCTTCGAAGCTGCCGCTTCCGGGTTGTGATCGCGGCCGGGGCCGCTATGAGTCCGGACCGATCCCTCCGGAGCGTCCCATGACCGTCACCATCTGCACCTGGAACATCAATTCGGTCCGCCTGCGCGAGGCGAGCGTGCTGCGGCTCCTGCGCGAGGAGGCGCCGGACGTGCTCTGCCTCCAGGAGATCAAGACCCCGCTCGACAAGTTCCCGCTCGAGGGCTTCGCCGCACTCGGCTATGCCCACGTCGTGGCGCGCGGCCAGAAGGGCTACAACGGCGTGGCGATCCTCTCGCGGCTCCCGATCGAGGACGCCGGCCAGCGCGACTTCTGCGCCAGGGGCGATGCCCGCCACGTGGCTGCCCGGCTGCCCTCCGGCGTCACCCTGCACAACCTCTACATCCCGGCCGGCGGCGACCTGCCCGACCCCGGGGCCAATCCGAAATTCGCCCACAAGCTCGACTTCCTCGCCGAGCTGCGCGACTGGTTCGCCGAGCGCCCCTCCCGCGCGATCCTCGTGGGCGATCTCAACATCGCGCCCCGCGAGGACGACGTCTGGAACCACAAGGCGCTGCTCAAGGTCGTCTCGCACACCCCGGTCGAGGTGGAGGCACTGGAGGCCGCGCGGGCAGCCGGGGCCTGGGTCGACGTGACGCGCAAGGACATCCCCGAGGGCCCGCTCTATTCCTGGTGGTCCTACCGCAGCCCGGACTGGAACGCCGCCGACAAGGGCCGGCGCCTCGACCACGTCTGGGCCAGCCCCGACCTCGCGGCGCGCTCGGGCGGCAGCCGCATCGCCCGGCACGTGCGCGGCTGGGAGCAGCCGAGCGACCACGCGCCGGTCTTCGCGGAATTCGAGGCCTGAGCCCCGTGGTCGAGACCATGATCGAGGCCCGGATCGACGCCGCCGTCGGCCGCATCACCCTGAACGCGCCGCAGAGCCACAACGCGCTCGACCGCGCGGCGATGCGCGATCTCGCGGATCTCCTCGCGGATTGGGCCGGGCGCGAGGATCTGCGCGCCCTCGTCCTGACCGGCCGCGGCAGGAGCTTCTGCGCCGGCGCCTCCCTCGGCGAGGTCGGCGCCGCCGACTGGAGCGAGAACCCGCTGACCCGGCTCTGCGACGCCATCGAGGAATTTCCCGTCCCGGTGCTGGCGGGGTTGAACGGCGGGGTCTACGGCGGCGGCGTCGAGATCGCGCTCGCCTGCGACTTCCGCGTCGGCGTCGAGGGGATGCGGGCCTTCGTGCCCCCGGCCCGGCTCGGCATCCATTACGAGCCCGCCGGCATCGCCCGCGCCCTCGACCGCCTCGGCGCGCAGGCGGCCCGGCGCATGTTCCTGCTCGCCGAGACCTTCGAGGCCGAGGCCCTGCAAGCGATGGGCTTTCTCGACCATCTGGTGGCGCCCGAGGCGCTCGACGCCAGGCTGGCGGAGATGACCGGCGTCCTCACCGGCCTCGCCCCGCTGGCTTTGCGCGGGATGAAGCGCACCATCGTCGAGCTGTCCCGCGGCAATCTCGACGCCGAGGCGGCCCGAAGCCGCATCGCCGCCTGCTTCGCCTCGGCGGACCATGCCGAGGGCCTCGCCGCCCAGCGCGACCGGCGCCCGCCGGTCTTCACCGGCCGCTAGGGCGCGATCCCGTGCGTTCGCCCGGGCGCATCGTCCGGGCGAGGAAGTTCGGACGTGGAACCGTCTTCCGGGGCTCGGCTTCGGAGCCACGGCGTCGGTCGGGCGGAAGGGCCATCGGCATCGACCGGCTCCCCCCGCGCCGCTATTTCGGGGCGGGGATATCCACGACGAAGGTGGTGCCCTCCTGCGCGGTCTCGTCGAGCGTCAGGCTCCCGCCGTGTCCCTTGACCAGCTCCGCCGCGATCACGAGGCCGAGGCCGGTCCCGCCCTGCCGCACCCCGCCGCTGAACGGCCGGAAGAGGTTCTCGCGCGCCTTGGGCGGCAGGCCGGGCCCGGTGTCGGCGACGCGAATCCGCGTCCGCCCGTCCCCTTCCCCGGCGCTGACCGTGACCGAGCCCGCCCGGCCCGAGGCCTCGATCGCCTGCGCGGCGTTGCGCACGAGATTGGTGAGCACCCGGAAGAGCTGGTCGGGATCCGCGCGCGCCGCGAGCCGCCCGGCGATCTCGGCCCGGAAGGCGACGCGGCCCGTGGCGGAAGCCTCGCGCTCGTTCTCCAGCACCTCGCCCACCAGCGGCGCGAGCGGGAAGACCACGATCTCCGGCGCCGGCTCGTCGACCTTGCCGAAGGTGAGCGTGCGCTCGCAGAGGCTGATCGCGCGCGCCAGCGAATTGACGAGCTTGGGCGCGGTCCGCCGCACTGCCGGGTCGCTGCTCGATTCGATGCGGTCGGCGAGCAGCTGCGTGGTGGTGAGCATGTTGCGCAGGTCGTGGCTGATCTTGGCCACCGCCCCGCCGAGCGCCGCGAGCCGCTCCTTCTGCCGCAGGGCGCCGGTCAGGCCGAGCTGCATGTCGCGCAGGGCGGTCTCGGCCTCGACCAGCTCGCGCGAGCCGCGCCCCGGCTGGATGATCCGGCTCGAATCCTCGGGGTTGTCGCGATAGGCGGTCATGTGGTCGATCACCCGCTGGATCGGCCGCACGATGAAGCGCCGCACCGCGAAGAAGAGCAAGGCCGCCGTCGCGACGGAGATCGCCAGCGACAGATAGAGGATCCTGAGCCCGTAGTCGACCATCGCGGCCCTCAGCGGCGCCTCGTAGAGCGTCACCTCGATGCCGCCCTCCATTCCCTGCCGGGTCGTTCCGATGACCCGGATGATCCGGTTTCCGCTGGTGAAATAGGTCTTCACCGCGCCGCGCATCAGCGTCGTGGCCGAGGCGCCGCGAAGATCGAAGGTCTCGTCCACCGACTTCGGCATGGCCGACGACAGGACCAGTTCGCGGACCTCGTCGCGCTGCAACGCGACGTTCAGCACCTCCGCGGTCTGCAGCAGCTCCTGCTCGAGATCGTCGGACACCGCCTCGTCCGGGGTCGCGAGCAGCGCCAGCGCCGCGAGCTGGCCGAGGTCGAGCCGGGTCTCGAGATAATCGACGCGAAACCGCGAGACCGACGGCACGAAGATCAGCACCTCGGCGATCACGACGAAGACGATCGTCAGGCCGAGAAACCGTCCCGAGAGCGTATTGAAGGCCATGCCCGATCCTGAACCCGCGCGCGAGGGACATTATGCACTGGCCCCCGTCCGAACAAGGCGGCTGGCCGGCATGGGCAAGTTTCTGAATCATCCGCAGGAATTGCCGCGCCGGCGAAAGCCCGCGCGGGCGCTGCCCGGCGGTGCCTGGCCTCGGCGGGATGGCGGCACTAGGTGTTCAGTCCCGGCATCTGGTGGATCGGATCGACGATGAATCTGTCCGGC
>CALMSR010000048.1 GCA_937872465.1 uncultured Paracoccaceae bacterium | reverse complement strand
GAACCCGGCACGACCGAGCCGATCACCGCGTCGAGCGTGTCGAGCTCGTGCACCTTCAGGAACGGCGCGCCCGCGTTCAGCCGGTCGAGCCGGACATGGGCCGGGTCGAGGCTCAGCTCCTCGTCATAGGGCTCGCCGAAGAAGGTCGCGCGGCGGACGCGGGCCCCGGCCGACCAGACCACCTCGACGGTGCGGCTGTCGGCATCGGCCGTGTTCGGCGCAAGCTCCGCCGACCGGCGCATGGCCGGCAGTTCGATCATCGTGTCCATGGGGTCAGTCCTGTTGGTCGGCCTGCGCCGGGTCATTGTCCGCGTCGGCGGCCGGGTCGTCGGTGTCTGGTTCGTCGGCGGCCGGATCGTTCGCCGGATTGCCGGTCTGTGCGCTGCCGGTCTTGGTGACGCGACGCGGATCGCTGTCGAGGACCAACCCCAGCGCGTCGAGCTTGGCGTTGGTCGCGGCGATCTCCGCCAGCACCGCGTCGGGGTTGCGCCCCTGTTTCGCGATCACCTCGGCCAGCGTCATGGTGCCGGAACGGATCGACAGCAGGTTCGCCATCGCGTCCTTCTGCGGATCGACCGCCTCGAACTTGGGCGGCGACCACTCTACCGGCACGATGGGCGACGGGATCTGCCCCGCAGCCCATGCGGCCTCGGTGAACCACCGCCAGACCGGCGCGCAGAACATCGGTATGAACAGCTGCCATTGCACCGCGTCGATCTGGCGGCGGAACTCCACGAGCCCCGCCCGGATCGAGGAATAGTTCACCTGGCTGAGGTCGCCGGTCAGCAGCTCATAGGGCACCCGGAACCCGGCCGAGATCGTGTGCAGGCTCGCGCGCTTGTATTCGCCATAGCCGCCGGTCGCCGAGGGCTGGTTGAAGCGGATGTCCTTGCCGCCGCGGGCATAGGCGATGAGCCCCGGCTCGAACTGCTCCACCCGGTTGCCATCGGCATCGACCACGGAGGGCGCGATGCCCTGCTGCGCCTCCTCGTCGCCGAAGACGATGGCCGTGACGCAGGCCTCGGTCTTCTTGCGGACGAGTTCCGCCACCTCGTAGTCGTCGAGATCGCGCAAGCTGCGGATCACCGGCGCGCCCCAGGGGACGCCACGCGCCTGCGTGCGCTGCTTTTCATAGACATGGGCGATCTCGGTCGCCGGGACCGGACGGCTCTGCAGGCCGTTCTGCAAGGCCCCGTAGGCGTCGCCCGGATGCTCGGCATGGAGCCAGTAGGCCCGGCGCAGCGCCGAGAGCTCGGTTTCCGTCCAGTCGGTCATTCTCAGAACCATCCCTCCCGCCGCCCGAGCCAGTCGGAGCGGCGTTTGCCCTGCGGGGCCTGTCCCGGCCGGTTGATCTGCCCGGCGGGATCGGTGTCGGTGGGGGCGGCCCCGAGCTGATCCTCGAGGTCGCGCCATTTCTCGTCGGGCCAGCGGTCCGCGCCCGCGATCCAGGCGGCGGCGCGGGCATATCCCCCACCACGCGGCTTATCTGGAACAGGGATACGCCGACGGTGTCTTCTTTGCCTCGGGACGAAAGCATCCGAGGACCGGTGGCGTCATCCTTGCGACTTGCGGTTCGCGCGCGACAATGGAGAAGCGTGCCATGTCGGACCCGTTCGTCCGGCAAGGCCTTGCTTCGGTTTCCATCACCGAATTCCATCCGAGCGCACTGGCACCGGTTTTCCTGAGTGCCCTGGCTTCGGATGCTTGCTGACCCTTTTCTCGCGGGTCGGAGCCCCAGCACAGGACCTAGAACGAGTCTCCTACGCCTCGGAAACCATCCGCAGCCGCTCAGCAAGCTCGTGGTGATCGCGAGGGCGGCGAGCCGCCGCCTCCAGCATCTGGCGTTGGGCGTCATTGGCCTTCTCCGTGGTCTCAAGGCGTTCGGCGAGGCGTCCCGCGCGCTCGCCGGACCTGCGAAGCAAAATCAGGAACAAGACCACGGCGAGTACGATGGCGCCGTGGAACAGCGTCGGCTGCATTCGCGGGCTCGTGGCGATCGCGGTGAGCAGCCCGCCGATCATCGCCGCCCCCGCTTCCAGTCATCGAGCCGGGCGTAGATCGTGACCGCGATGCCGCCGAGCGCCACAACGATGAACACCCAACGCAGCGTGTCGATACGGCACCAGCGGCAGGATCGCGGATTGGGTCTCCGCGAGGACGCTCTGCGCAGCCTCGACACCCGCGGCACCCAGCGTCGCCACACCGGCCGCGCCGCCGCCCTTCATGGTGCGGCTGTCGGCCAGCACCTCACGCACGGGCGGCGTCTCAGCTGCAAAAGCAGTCGCCCGGACCGGGAACCGAGGCACCCCTGTGACTGAACCGCATCGACCCTGCGCCGCACCTGCTATGGCAATGGCGGCGCCGGCCGCGCCGAGAACGAGGGTGGCCATGGCGGGGTCTCAGCGTTGCGGGAACAGGAAGGCGAAGGCGATGCGCCGCCGCCAGTACGGGGTGAGCGGTTCCTCGATCTCGCCGAGCCGCTCATAGGCATGGAGGAAGGAGTCGGGGGCCGTCAGGATCCCGACATGCTTGGCGATGGCGCGGGGCTTTCCATACTCCCGCGACGTCACGAGACGTGGATGCGGCAAAGCGAAGAAGCCCGGACTTCGGCTCAGATCGTCGGCTCGGCATGATTGACGTGCCGCCGCCTACCTGCTTCGGTGGACAACAGCCAGTCGCGGAAAAGCCTAACCACTGATGACGAGGCCAGACTCCCATGGTCACGGATTACGACATAATACGCTGAATCTGAACGGATCGTTCTTTCCGAGAGCTGTACCAGCCGTCCTTCACGGAGGTCGTCTGCGACAATAGCCAGCGGACAAAGAGCAACTCCCTGACCCGCGAGTGCCGCCACCCGAAGCAGGTTGAAGTCCTCGAACACCGGGCCTGGAATCAGCGCATGCGGTTCGCCCTCGGCTTCCAGCCAGGCCCGCCAGCCCGTCGCGTCCGAATCGTGCAGAAGTCCAGCGCGCACCATCTCTACGCAGGTTGCGGAACGACCAATTCCGAGGTGCGGAGCACAGACTGGCGCTGTCGCGCCGGGTAAAAATCGTTCGACCACCGCGCCCACCGGGTCGGGCGGATCAGCCCCGAACACTATTGCGACATCGACGTCACGGAACTCAATCGGTTGACCATGGAACGCGTAGACCAGCCGCACCTCCGTCGCGGGCGCAAGCGCTCTGAACTCGCCAAGCCGGGGGATGAGCCAGCAGACCGCCACCGACGGTATCGCGGCAATAGTGAGCGTCGGCGGTCCGCCGGCGCGGCGGGCCTGGCGGCAGGCATTTTCAATGTCGGCGAGCGAACGCGTAAGTGCCTGCGCCAGCGTCTCGGCGTGCGGCAGTAGCGTCGCCCGATTTCCCTGACGCTCGAAGAGTGGTGACCCAAGCCATGCCTCGAGTCCTCGGATCTGATGGCTCACAGCCGACTGTGTCACGCAGAGTTCGTCGGCTGCCCGGCTGAAGCTGCCGTGCCGGGCCGCCGCTTCGAAGACACGCAGTGCGCCGAGCGGCGCCTGGGCCATCCAGTACCCTCCATGAGTCCTGTTCATGCTGCCATGAGAAACCGTCTTTTGACAAGAGAGGCGCGAAGCCGGACATTCCGCGCATCATCAAATCGGAGGAATGCCCATCATGAACGCGGCCCTGCTCACCCGCGATCGCCTTCAGGACTTCACCAAGAACGGCCCGAAGGTGAAGCCAACCTTTTCCGCTGCCGAGATGCAGCGCCGGCTCGACACGCTGCGGAGTGTCATGGCGAAGGCGGGGATCGATGCCGCGCTCTTCACCTCCTACCACAACATCAACTACTACTCCGACTTCCTCTTCTGCTACTTCGGCAGGCGCTACGGTCTCGTCGTGACCCAAGAGGCGTCGACCTCGATCTCGGCCGGCATCGACGGCGGCCAGCCGGCGCGGCGCACCTTCGGCGGCAACGTCACCTACACCGACTGGCAGAAAGACAACTACTTCCACGCCGTGCGCACGCTGACCGGCGGCGCCAAGCGGCTCGGGATTGAGTTCGACCACATCAACATCGACACCCTGAACCTGCTCAAGTCCGAGTTCCCCGGCATGGAGTTCGTCGACATCGCCGCGCCGGCGATGCGGCTCCGCATGGTGAAGTCGGCCGAGGAGATCGCCCACATCACCGAGATGGCGCGCATCGCCGACGTCGGCGGCGCCGCCTGCGTCGAGGCGACGAAGGTCGGCACGCCCGAGCACGAGGTCGCGCTGCACTCGACCGCGACGATGGTGCGCGAGATCGCGAAGACCTGGCCGCACGCGGAGCTGATGGACACCTGGACCTGGTTCCAGTCCGGCCTCAACACCGACGGCGCCCACAACCCGGTCACCTCGCGCCGGATCGAGCGGGGCGACATCCTCTCGCTCAACTGCTTCCCGATGGTTGCCGGCTATTACGTCGCACTCGAGCGCACGCTATTCGCCGAGACCGCGACCGACGAACACATCCGCCTCTGGGAGATCAACTGCCAGGTCCACGACCGCGGCAAGGAGCTGCTGGTGCCCGGCAACAAGTGCTCCGACATCGCGAAGGAACTCAACGCGATGTATGCCGAGAAGAACCTGCTCCAGTACCGCTCCTTCGGCTACGGCCACTCGTTCGGCGTCCTTTGCCACTACTACGGTCGCGAGGCCGGCCTCGAGCTCCGCGAGGACTGCGAGACCGTGCTCGAGCCCGGCATGGTGGTCTCGATGGAGCCGATGATCACCATCCCCGAAGGCATGCCGGGCGCCGGCGGCTACCGCGAACACGATATCCTCGTGATCACCGAGGGCGGCAACAAGAACATCACCGGCTTCCCCTACGGACCCGACCACCTGATCGTGAAGTAGGCGGCGCCGCCGCCTCTGATACCGGGCGACATTTTCGCCCCTTGCTCTAGTCCCGGCCCGCACCGCGGGCCGGCTGGCGCAATGCCAGCCGATCGAGCGATCGGCCGGAACAAGATCCAATCGGGAGTGAAGCATGTCCTATCTGTCTGCCGCGCCAGCGGCCGAAGTCCCGCATGATGCCGAGGTCGCCCCGGACGTCCTGCGCAAGGTTCTCGGAGCGAGCTTCATCGGCAACTTCGTCGAATGGTTCGACTACGCCTCCTACGGCTACTTCGCCACGGTGATTGCCCACGCCTTTTTCCCCGAGATCGCACCCTCGGCGGCGCTCCTCGCCACCTTCGCTGTATTCGCGATCTCCTTCATCATCCGCCCGATCGGCGGGATCGTCTGGGGCAGCATCGGCGACAAGATCGGCCGGCGTACCGCGCTCTCCTGGTCCATCCTGATCATGTCGGGCGCGACGACAGTGATCGCGCTGCTGCCGTCATATGCGCAGATCGGGATCATGGCCCCGATCCTCCTGCTCGTCGTGCGCATGGTCCAGGGCTTCTCTGCCTCGGGCGAATATGCCGGCGCCACCTCGTTCATCGCCGAGTACTCGCCGACGAAGAAGCGGGGCTTCTACACTAGCATGGTGCCGGCCAGCACCGCCGCGGGCCTGCTCGCCGGCTCCCTGATGTCGGCGGCGCTGTTCGGCCTGCTGACCGAAGACCAGATGCAGTCCTTCGGCTGGCGGCTGCCGTTCCTGCTCGCCCTGCCGCTTGGCCTGGTCGGCCTCTACATCCGTCTGAAGCTCGAGGACACCCCGAAGTTCCGCGAGCTCGAGGAGATGCACCACGTCGAGGCCACTCCGGTGCGCGAGCTCTTCATCACCTACCGCCGGCAGATCGCCATCGCCTTCGGCGTGACCTGTCTCAACGCGGTCGGCTTCTACCTGATCCTGAGCTACATGCCGACCTATCTCATCACCGAAATGGGCATGGGCCAGACCGAATCCTTCATTGCCACAAGCATCTCGCTCTTCGCCTACATCTTCCTCATTTTCCTGATGGGACAGCTCTCGGACCGCTTCGGCCGCAAGACCGCGCTCGTCACTGCCTCGATCCTCTTCATGATCCTGACGGTGCCGCTCTTCAGCCTGCTCGACGGCGCCTCGTTCGCGATGATCGTGCTCATCCAGATCGCCTTCGGCGCGCTACTGACCATCAACGACGGGACGCTCCCCTGCTTCCTGTCGGAGATCTTCCCGACCAAGGTGCGCTACTCGGGCTTTGCGTTCAGCTTCAACGCTGCCAACGCGCTCTTCGGCGGCACGGCACCCTTCGTCGCGACGTGGCTGATCGGCCTGACCGGCAGCAAGCTTGCGCCGGCGTGGTATCTCGTGGCCGCCGCCGCCGTCGCGCTCATCGCCATGCTCCTCGCCCGCGAAACTGCCGGCAAGCCGCTCGAGGACTGACGTCCGCTTCGGGCGTCCCGGGCCGCGGCCGTCATCCGGCCGCGGCCATCGCGGCCCGGATCGTCTCGAGATGCACACGCATCTCCCGCTCCGCCATCGCGCTGTCGCCTTCTTCGATCGCAGCGACGATCGCTGCATGCTGGTCGCTGTGCCGCTTGCGGAACTCCTCGACTCCGATCCTGCGATAGGTCCGGTCCCATTCGTGCTGCCAAGGCGCCCGGCGCCGCGCATCCGCGAGATAGCCGAGAACGCCGAGCAGCACGGGGTTGCCCGCCGTTTCGGCAACGGCGCGATGAAAGGCGCTGTCGGCTGCCTCGCAGGCAGCGAAATCGCGGGCCCGACGTCCCGCTTCGATGCGCCGTCGCAGATGCCGGAGATCGCTCTGACGGGCCTTGGCCGCCGCCGCCCCGGCCACGGTTGGCTCGATGAGCAGGCGGGCCTCCATAAGGTCGGCAGGCCCGGTGACGGCAACGAGCAGGGTTTCTCGCAGGGGCACTCCAGCGGGCCGCGGGCCGCGGAACGTGCCCTGTCCGACGTGCCGCCAGATTGACCCTTCCGCCTCGAGGCGAGAGAGCGCAGCTCGCAGAGTCTCGCGGCTGCATCCGATCCGTCGCGCCAGAGCACGCTCGGCCGGAAGCCGGTCCCCCCGGTGCGGTATCTCCGTCTCGATGAGCGCGTAGAGCCGCCGGTACGCTTCGAGGCTGTCCATCGTCGGCAGACCAATTTGCAGACCAATGGCGATACCTCGCAGAAGCGGCATAGTCCATTCAGAAAGGCTGCTTCGTCATGGTCCCGATTCTCGTCCTCTGCCTGGCCGGCTTCGCCGCGGGTGCGCTCAACGCCGTTGCCGGCGGCGGCACGTTTCTCACCTTCCCGGCGCTTGTCTGGGTCGGCGTGCCGCCGGTGATACCACGGGCGTTGAGCTCTCCGGCGATGGCGCGCAGGCTTGTGGCACCACCCGCCCGGATGTCGGCGATCACCGGGGCGAGGTCGCGGGCGTGTGCGTCGGCATTGCGAGCGACCGCCGCCCTGAGCGCCGCACCGCCCTTGCCGGCCCGCCTGAGGGCTGCGGCGCCGTTGGGGTTACCGAGCTTCACCCCGCGGGCCCTGGCCACCGCCAGCGCCTCCCTGGTGCGCCGGGAAATCGCCTCGCGCTCGGCCTGCGCCACCAGCGCCATGACGCCGACGGTGAGGTCGTTCGCCTCCGGCATGTCGGCCGCGGCGAACTTCACGCCACTGTCGCGCAGCGTCAGCAGGAAGGCGGCGTTGCGCGACAGCCGGTCGAGCCTGGCGATCACCAGCAGCGCCCCGGTGACCCGGGCGAGATGCAGGGCGCGTCCCAGCTCCGGCCGGTCGGGGTCGCGGCCGCTCTCCACTTCCGTGAAGCGGGCGATGAGCTCTGCGCCCCTGCTCGCCACGAGGGCCTCGATCGCCTGCCGCTGCGCCTCCAGCCCCAGCCCGCTCGCACCCTGCCGCGTGGTGCTCACCCGCTCGTAGCCGACGATGCGCATCGCCTCAGTGCGTCGATGGGGCGGTGGTCGAGGGCGAGGCCCGAGGCGGTGGTCTCGCGATCGGCGGCTTCGAGGCAGTCCGGCATGCGGGGCTCTCCGTAGCGGGGCGCCCGGCCCCCCCGGGTCGAGCATCCGCGGGGCGTTTCGGGCGGTTTCACGGGATCATAACACGCCATCAACGCACTGTAATTAAGACACTTTTTGCCATGGTTCGCCACGAGCCGATAATTCCAGTGTGCGCAGGCAACTCGGCTTTGATACGCGGAACGCGCCCAAGGCCCTGTTCAACAGTGGTTCGGCGCGTTGAGCCTTCTGGTCAACAAGGGCACTGGCCGCGGTTGGGCCACTTGAACCGGAGGACTATCCCCTGCCGACTGTGCGCGCTACGAACCGTTGGCGAGGAAAGTGAGGCCAGCGAATATCGTGACGGAAGAGGACGACCAGCGGAGGGAGATGCTGATCCGTCGCTGGGCGCGCGCAGCGTACTGGTCACCAGAAGAAGGAGTCGCCCTCGCATACAATCTTGACCCGACGAAGGTCATTTCTGGAGGCGGAGAAGACTCTGGTGACCGCAGGATCCGGGCGTCCGCGGATGCTTGCCATGTGTTGGAGCTGGCGCGGCGCGCCGTCTTTGTCAACGCGCTTAGACGTTTTTCCGCTCCGATCAGGTTTATGAAATGGGCGCGATCGACGGGAGTCGAGTTTCATTCGGACTGGTGGGCCGCCGTCACCGACGATGAGCTGGTCCCTCACGACGCCGGCGAGAAGTCTCCTGTTGCCCCGACCCCGGACCTCGGGACCAGAGAACGGGAATCGCTTCTTAAACTGGTCACGGGCATGGCTATCAAGGGATATGGCTGGGACCCGGGTGCCGGGCGGAGTGGAACTGTCGGCGAGATCGCCGGTGATCTTGCCCATCTCGGGATTTCACTGGACCCCGACACGATCCGGAAGTGGCTGAGAGCGGGCGCGGAACTGCTGCCTCCAGAGAACGGCCAAGACGAATAGCCGTCGTTAACCGAATTCGTCCTCGCCCAAGCCGAATTCCTGCTCACACGTCTCCGACTCGTAAAGGATTTCCCCGAACCGCATCGGAGAAGGTCCTTGACCCACGCCATCCGCACTCTGCCTGCCACCGGCTTGGTTCGCCTCACGTCGATCCTCGGCCCCCACGGGCCGATCCCGGTCTCGAAGTCGACCTGGTGGGCGGGCGTGAAGTCCGGCCGCTATCCGAAGCCCGTCAGGCTCGGGGCGCGCATCACCGCCTGGCGGGTGGAAGACATCCGGGCCCTCGTCGAACGAGGTGCCCAGTGAGTCATCGCATCGACACGGACGACATCGGCAGCCCAGACCGGCCGCATCTCGTTGAGGATGAGCTCGCGCAGCGCTGGCGCCTTTCGACGCGCACGCTGCAGCGCTGGCGCCGCGACAGCACGGGACCGGCGTATTTGCGCCTCGGCCGCCGCATCGTCTACCGCCTCTCCGACATCGAGGCTTTCGAGGCGACGCATCTGGATGGCCGGCCTTGACGGCGCTGGCCGTCGTCGTCTGATGTTCAGGCCTTGGTGTAGGCCGGCGGGCCGGTGGCGCTCGGGCGGGTCATTCCAACACCTCCCTGAGCCAGTCAGGGACGTCTGCGGACCCGCCGCCGACGTCCGGGGATGTCGGGGGGTGACCCGAACCACATCCCCCCGCATATCCCCCGGTACAAGCCGTTGAAGTCATGTGCGTTTGGGGATGTGGGGGATGTGGGGGATGTTTTTCCCGACTTCCTGTCGCGTGCGCGCGCGTGCGCATGTGTGTAGGGTTGGAATCATATCCCCCACATCCCCCACATCCCCCGGAGCCTTCATTTTCAACGGGTTGAGCCGGGGGATGTCCTTTTTTGAACATCCCCCTTTTCCGCCCGACATCCCCCGGTGGACGCGTCAGCGGACCGCGGCGCGGAGGCATCGGCGTTCACGACGAGCTGCCACTGACCGGAATTGTGCGAGACGCGGACCTTCTGGATGCGAACCCGAACCGAACCGAGGTCGAAGATGCGGTCGCGCATGCCACCGATTGCACGGCCGAAGGCGATGCGCCGCGCATGCTCGGTCGCGCCGCCGATGGGAATGGCCGGCTCGCAGGCGCAGGCGATCGGATAGAGGTCGCCGGACCCGACCACGGCCGTACCGAACCGGTTCCACCACGCGCGCACCAGCTCGCTCCAGGCAGCTCCCTCGCTGTCGGACGCCGCCATCATCTCCTCGAGGTTGCCGAGGAAGCCGCCGATGCCGGCGACATCGAGCACACCGCCGAGGACCTGCGCCCAGTTCTCGTAGCTGCCGATGGCGCGGGTGCCGCGGGGCCGAGCTCCGGAACTTCTCTCAGCGGGTAGAACGGACGCGCCCCGCGATGGAGCTCCGCTATGCGCGGGATGTGGCAGACGACCGCGGTCTGGATTGGGAGTTTACCGAGAAGGTGTTGTCCTCTCGCGACATCGACGCGTGGATGCGGCAGGGATGGTGAGCGCATGGCCCGAAAGGTTCGATCCCAGACTCGCTTGCACCCCAACCAAGGATGCGAAATCGGGAACATTTCCCTTAGGCTTTATCCAGCAAAATCAATGCGCTCTACCTGTTCACCTTGGAGCCCGAAGTGAACAGGTTCAGAGAGAACGGGCCAAGAGAGACCCGGTTTCGGGTCCGGTGCCGGCTTCGAGGTGAACAGCCCCGCGGCTACAACCCTCGAAAACAACGAGAAATTCTGGCCTCAGGCACGAGCGGAGAGCGGGTTGTGTCGGGATATTGGCGGAGGGGATGGGCCTGATATCCAACCTTCTTTTGTGGATGCCGCTCGGTTTGCAAGGAGTTTCTGATCGTCGGG
>CALMSR010000047.1 GCA_937872465.1 uncultured Paracoccaceae bacterium | reverse complement strand
CAGGCGCATCTCGCCCGGAAAGCGGCGGGCGCCATCGAGCCAGTCGAGCGCGCGGAGCACGGCGGTGCGGCGTTCCCCGATGGTGCTCTGGCTGGTCATCGGCTTCGGCTACAGCCTCACCCAGACTCCGACCGGCCGGCTGCTGCGTAGGTCGGCCCAGCCCGAGGATCGGCCGGCGATCTTCGCCGCCCAGTTCGCTCTCAATCACGCCTGCTGGCTTCTGACCTATCCGCTGGCTGGACGCTCCGGCCCCCTATGCGGGCTGGACGCGCCCTTCCTTCTTCTGGGTGGGACCGCGGCGGGGGGAGTGTTCCCGGCCCCCCGCCTGTGGCCGGCTCACGCACCCGAGGCGCCGCCCCATGCGCACCCAGACCTGCCCGTCGACCATCCACGTCTCCGCGAGCACGGGGCGCAAGAGCACCGACACGCTCTCGTGATTGACGATCTGCACCACCACTGGCCGGGCTCGCGAGCCCTCGTGCGCTGACGGTAGAGGGCCGGACTCGCTCCTGCAGCAACGTCACGGGCGCAGGGGCGGTTTGTTATGGTGCCTCCGCACTACAATGAACACGACTGCCGCGAGGACGCCACTGAGGAGCAGCGCCCAGTCCTGCGGGATCCGAAGTAGAAAGGCGGCGGAGCCGCCGATCAGCGACCAGAGCAGCGGGACGATCAGGAGCCAGAGCGGAAAGGGTTCTGCCATGAGAAGGACGCCGAAGGTGAAAATCACGAGCGGGCTGGGCGCGACCCCGAAGACCGGTACGCCCGGATAGCTCTGGCCGGCCATCGCCCCGATCGCGGGATAGAGCAGCATCGCGTAGACGATCATACTGGGCCCGATCCCGCCCCGGACGCCGCCACGAACTCGAATGTCCAGGCGCCCGGTGACCGCCGCCCACTCCAGCATCAGGCCCTGGACGACGAAGAGGGCGGCAAAGCCGTAGGCCGCCCGGTTGATCGTGCTGAAGAAGGCGGCGTGATAGGCCAGACCCGTCCACAGCCACATCAGCCCTAGGATTGCGGCGATCGCCTTCCCACCGAGCCGCGTCGGGCGGAACAGCAGAAGCAGAACCGTCGCGCCGAGCGCGTAGGCGGCGATCTGCGCCGGCCAGATCGCGGTATTGTAGGCGCGGAACACATCGATGAACGCGTCGTGGCCGAACGGCAGCATCTATGCCTCCCTGCGTCCGCCCCAGCATCCAACGTCGGACACGCGCCTGCCCTGACCGAAATCAAGTGGCGCAGGCGCCCGACCTATGGCTCGAGCGCTGCGATCCGTTGCGTATCGTCGGCGGCCTCGGCGAGTAGCCAGTCCCGGAAGGTGGCGATCTTCGGCAGTGACGCGGACGCCTTCGGGCAGACGATCCAGTAGGATTTGGCGAGCGGCAGGGCGAGTGCGAACGGACGCACGAGCCGGCCGTTGAGCAGGTCCCAGGCGGCGAGGGTGGTGCGCGCGAGTGTGACGCCCTGGCCGTCCACCGCGGCGTCGATCACCATGCTCGCCCGGTTCAGCACGGGGCCGTGCGTGGCCCCTGCGACATTAACCCCCGCCGCCTCCAGCCAGGTCGCCCAGACCGTCCGGTCGTCGAGATGCAGCAGCGGAAAGCCGAGCAGGTCGGCCGGCTCAATCAGCGGGCGTGCGTCGGTCGCGAGCCGCGGGCTGCAGACCGGGAACAGCTCCTCGCTGCAGAGCCGTGTCACGTGCAGCCCCGGCCAACGACCCTCGCCATGACGAACGGCCAGATCGATGTCCTCGCGGGCGAAGTCGACGTGATGCAGCGTCGCCGACACCCTGAGCTCGATACTCGGGTAGGCCTCCGCGAAGCGCCCGAGCCGATGCACCAGCCACTTGGCCGCGAAGTCAGGTGAAGTGCTGACCGTGAGCACCCCGAAGTTCTGTCGCTGCAAAAGCCGCTCGGTGCCGATGGCGATACGGTCGAAGGCGTCGCGGACCACGTTCAGGTAGTCACGGCCCGCCTCGGTGATCACCAGCCGCTGGCGCTCGCGGTTGAAGAGCTTGAGCCCGAGCTCAGCCTCGAGCGCCTTCACCTGATGGCTGACCGCGCCCTGCGTGACGCAGAGCTCCTCGGCCGCCCGCGTGAAGCTCTCATGCCGAGCCGCCGCCTCGAAGGCTCGGACGGCGTTGAGCGAGGGGAGCCGGCGCGGCATCGCGGACACGAGGTCATGAGAAAATCTGGGGCAGGCTAGAGAAACCATGCTTTGCGGGCAAGCCCGTTCCGCCACTATTGGAGAGCCTCCATCGGCATGAAGCCGAACCACGGGAGGCCATGAAATGATCTCGACTGATGGACTGACCAGCGCCGACGCCACCATTCGTCGCCCGCCCGCAATCACGCCGTCGGCGGCAGCGATCGCGCGCGCGGCAACGACAACCATCCTCTCGTGGGGCGATCGCCGCCGCCAGCGGCATGCGCTCGCCGAGCTCGACGACCACCTGCTGCGCGACATCGGATTGACGCGGCACCAGGCGCGGACGGAAGCTCTGAAGCCCTTCTGGTGCGGCTAGCAGCGGCGGGGGTGCTGGCGCTTCGGACGCAGGCAGGGTGATCGGCTTGACAAGCGACTCCGCGCGGCAGGCATCGGCGGAATCGCCGGCGGCGGGAGCGCTGGTCTACCTGCTTTCGGCCCGGGCGGTGCGCGACTTCGGCGACGGGTTCGTCGCCGTGCTGCTCCCGGTCTACCTGACGGCTCTCGGCTACTCGCCGTTCGAGGTGGGCGCGATCGCGACCGCGGCTCTGCTCGGCTCGGCGCTGCTGACGCTCGGAATAGGGGTGATCGGCAGCCGGCACGACCGCCGGCGGCTGCTGCTGGCCGGCGCGTGCCTAATGATAGCGACCGGCGTTGCCTTCGCGCTCGTGCACGAGTTCGCCCTGCTGCTGGTGGTGGCCTTCGCCGGCACGATCAATCCCTCGGCCGGCAGCGTCAGCGTCTTCGTGCCCCTCGAGCATGCGGTTCTGAGCGGCGAGAGCGCCGACAGGAGCCGGACCCGGATGTTCGCGCGCTACAGTCTGATCGGCGCTCTGAGCGCGGCCTGCGGGGCGCTCGCCGCGGCGATCCCAGCATATCTTGCCGAGACCGGCATGGACCAGCTGACGGCGATCAAGGCGATGTTCGTGCTCTACGCCCTGCTCGGCGTCGCCGGATGCCTGCTCTACGCGCGCCTGCCGCGGCGTCCGCTGCCGTCGAGCGGCGCTCCCTCGGGGGCACTTGGCCCGTCGCGGCATATCGTCTACCGCCTCGCCGCCCTCTTCAGTCTCGACGCCTTCGCCGGCGGCTTCGTGGTCCAGTCGCTGCTGGCCCTCTGGCTGTTCGAGCGGTTCGACATGTCGCTGAGCGCCGCGAGCCTGTTCTTCTTCTGGTCGGGCCTGCTCTCGGCCTTCTCCTTCCCGGTCGCGGCGTGGCTCTCGCGGCACATCGGCCTGATCAACACGATGGTGTTCACGCACATCCCGTCGAGCGTCTGCCTGATTCTGGCGGCATTCGCACCGACGCTGCCGCTTGCCCTCGCCTTGCTGCTAGTGCGGGCGGCGCTGTCGCAGATGGACGTGCCGACCAGATCCTCCTACGTCATGGCGGTCGTTACCGAGGCGGAACGGCCGGCAGCCGCGAGCTTCACCTCGGTGCCGCGCAGCCTCGCTGCCGCCGCAAGCCCGGCGCTCTCCGGCGCCCTGTTCGCCGCCTCGTTCCAGGCGCTGCCGCTGCTGATCTGCGGTTTCCTGAAGATCGCCTACGACCTGATGCTCCTTGCCCAGTTCAGGCAATTGAAGCCGCCGGAGGAACAGTGACGGTCATGCGGCCCGGGAACCAGACCCGTACGGCCTTTGCTGTGACCCCCGCTTTCTCCTCCATCTGAGGTTAGAGTCCGGCCCGAAAGAGGGACCGGACGATGAAGCGATCGAAATTCACCGAGGAGCAGATCGTCGGGATCCTGCGTGAGCAGGAAGCCGGCGAGAAGACCGCGGACGTGTGCCGACGGCATGGCGTCAGCAGCGCGACCTTCTACGCATGGAAGGCGAAGTACGGCGGCCTCGAGGTCTCCGACGCGAAGCGGCTGAAGGCGCTCGAGGAAGAGAACGGCAAGCTGAAGCGGCTGCTGGCGGACGCAATGCTCGACAATACGGCGCTGAAGGATCTGCTCGGCCGAAAATGGTGACGCCCGCCGCCAGGCGGACAGCGGTCGCGCATCTCGCGGAAGCCTACGAGATGAGCGAGCGGCGGGCGTGCCGGGTGATCGCCGCGGACCGGTCCTCGGTCCGCTATCGCACCGAGCGGCCGGACGACGCCCCCGTGCGGGAGCGTCTGCGCGCGCTCGCCGCCGAGCGGCGGCGCTTCGGCTACCGTCGGCTGCACGTGCTCCTGCGCCAGGAGGGACTGGTGATGAACCGAAAGCGAACCCAGCGGCTCTATCGCGAGGAGGGCCTGACCGTCCGCAAGCGACGCGGCCGCAAGCGCGCCACGGGAACACGGGCGCCGATCCTGACGGTGGCGGCGCCGAACGCGCGCTGGTCGGCCGACTTCGTGCAGGACCAGCTGGCCTGCGGCCGGCGGCTGCGCATCCTGAACGTCGTCGACGACGTCACGAAGGAATGCCTGGCCGCCGTCGTCGACACCTCAATCTCGGGCCGGCGCGTGGCGCGGGAGCTGGCGGCGCTCGTCGCCCACCGGGGCCGCCCGGCGCTCATCGTCAGCGATCACGGCACCGAGTTCACCTCGAACGCCATGCTGGAATGGACGCAGAAGACGCGGATCGCCTGGCACTTCATCGCCCCGGGAAAGCCGCAGCAGAACGGCATCTGCGAGGCGTTCAACGGCCGGATGCGGGACGAGCTCCTGAACGAGACCCTGTTCTTCGGTCTCGGCCACGCCCGCGCCGCCGTCGCCCGCTGGGTCGCCGACTACAACCACCGCAGGCCGCATTCTGCGATCGGGTACGCCACCCCGGCCGCCTATGCCGCCCACCTCACCGCAATGGGCGATCGGCTCCGCGTGACGGAAGCGCTCCGCCAATCGCCCATTGCTCCGTCGGCGCAACGGCGCCAGTTTGACC
>CALMSR010000046.1 GCA_937872465.1 uncultured Paracoccaceae bacterium | reverse complement strand
CGAAGACAGACTCTGGCAGCCAACCAGGCCTTGACCAAACACGGATACTGCCCGGAGGTGCCTGGCCTCGGCGGGATGGTTGTGCTGGGCGCGCTCGACCCGCCAATGGATGGGGTCGCGGTACGGGAATGCGAACCCCCTGCGGCTTTCCCGCCGCCGGCCACAGCGATCCCAACCGCTGCATCACGGCACGTTAACACTTTTATGTCACAATATCAGATACTTGCAATCTGTCCTCATGGGGACACTCGTTTCACCCCCGCTATCCGTCCTCCCCTGCCACCCGTCCCCCGGTTGGCGCGGACCGCGGACCGGCCTATATCCCGGTCGGGCAGGATCGCGACCGAACGAGCGTCGCGGCAATCTGGGAGAATCGCCGCATGACCATCGATCCGGCAGACATCGCGGTGGAGGAAACCGCCAGCAAGGGCCGCTACGTCTACCGCGACGGCGCCGGCAACGAGGCCGAGATGACCTATTCCCGGGCCGGCACCGGCCTCATCATCATCGACCATACCGGGGTGCCCGACGCCTTCCGCGGGCAAGGCGTCGGCCTCGCCCTCGTGACCCGCGCCGTCGCCGACGCCCGCGCCGCGGGCCGCCAGATCCTGCCGCTCTGCCCCTTCGCCCGCGCCCAGTTCAAGCGGCGCCCGGAATGGGGCGACGTCCTGCATCGGCTAAAGGAGGCCTGAACCATGAGCTGGAACCCGACGCTCGATCCGGTCTGCCCGGACGCGACCGACCTGGACGCGATCGAGACCCTGATCATCCCGCGCGCCCGGGACCTCGGCGGCTTCGAGGTCCGCCGCGCCCTGCCCGCGCCCCAGCGCCAGATGGTCGGCCCCTTCATCTTCTTCGACCAGGCGGGACCGGCGGAATTCGTCACCGGCCAGGGCATCGACGTGCGCCCGCATCCCCATATCGGGCTGGCGACGGTGACCTATCTCTTCCGCGGCGAGTTCCAGCACCGCGACAGCCTCGGCACCGACCAGATGATCTACCCCGGCGCGGTCAACTGGATGATCGCGGGCGAGGGCGTGACCCATTCCGAACGCACCAGTGCGGCCACCCGCCGCCACCCCCATTCGCTCTTCGGCATCCAGACCTGGGTCGCGCTCCCCGAAGCGGCCGAGGACGCCCCCGCCGCCTTCGAGCATCACGGCAAGGAGGCGCTGCCCGTCTTCGGCGACGGCGGCACCAGCGTCCGGCTCATCCTCGGCGAGGCCTGGGGCGAGCGGGCCCCGGTGAAGACCTTCAGCGAGATGTTCTACGCCGATGCCGAGTTGGCCCCCGGCGCCGCCATGCCGCTGCCCGACGGCCACGAGGACCGCGGGCTCTACGTGCTGTCGGGCTCGATCACCATCGCCGGCCAGACCTTCGAGGCCGGGCGGATGATGACCTTCCGGCCCGGAGACCGCGTCGCGCTCGCCGCCGGCCCGGAGGGCGCGCGGATCATGCTGCTCGGCGGCGAGACGCTGGCCGGGCCGCGCTACATCTGGTGGAACTTCGTCGCCTCCTCGAAGGAGCGCATCGAGGCGGCCAAGGAGGCCTGGCGCGCCGGCGACTGGGAGCACGGCCGCTTCCGCCTGCCGCCGGGGGATACCGAGGAATTCATCCCGCTGCCGTGAGTGCGGCGGCGCCTCCGGTCACGCCCCCCCGCCGCGCCTCGACCACGGCGGCGAGCACGACCGCATAGAGGACATGCCCGATCAGTGCCACCCAGGCGATGCCGGCGAACCCGAGGAACGCCGGCAGCCCCGCCACCAGATGCGCCATGCCATAGAGCGCGAAGACCCAGAGGCCGGCGCCATAGGCGACCGCGGCCAGCCACCAGGGCAGGCCGGGCGCGATCCGCTGCGCCAGCGGCCGGGCCACCAGCATCCAGCCCAGCGCATAGGCCACGAGCCCGGTGAAATAATGCAGGAGATGCGCCGCCGGGGCGCTGTCGAGGCCGAAGGCCGTCCTGAGAACCGATTGCGCCAGCGGCACCGGCGCGAGCGCCGCGAAGCCGAGCAACGGGCTGAGCCCCTGCCCGAAGGCGTCGAAGGCAAGCGTCGCGACGGCGCCCGCGATCAGCAGGGTCGCTACTGTCCTGCGGTCGATCGCCGGGAAATCGAAGGGTCGGTCGTCGGTCTGCGGCATGGTCATGGCGCGGTTTCCCGTTGCTGGATTTGGCATCGTGGTCGCAGGGCCATTCGCCTCGCGGCAGCACGCCGCGACACCGACCGCGTCACAGATGCGTGAGACTGCCCGGAGACGGACGAGGGTTCGGTGGCTTCGGCCGGGCTCAGTCGACGATGGCGATCGCGAAACCGTCCCAGCCCTTGTCGCCGACCGTCTGCACCGCGGTGGCGGTCAGGCGGGGTTCGGCCGCGAGGCGGTCGAGGAATTTCCTGGTCCCCTGTAGGGCCGGGTCCGAAGCCGACTCGTCGGCGATACGACCCGCGCGCACCACGTTGTCGCAGACGATGACCGCGCCGGACCGGACGAGGCGCAGCGCCCAGTCGAGGTAGGCGGCGTTGTTCTCCTTGTCGGCGTCGATGAAGACGAAGTCGAAGGGCACGAGCGCTGCGAGCTCGGGCAGGCTGTCGAGCGCGGCTCCGACCCGGATCTCGACGCGATCCGAAAGCCCCGCCCGCGCGACATTGGCCCGGGCGACCTCGGCATGGTGGGCGGCGTATTCAAGGGTCACCAGCCGGCCCCCCGGCGGCAGTGCCCTGGCGAGCCAGATCGTCGAAAAGCCGCCCAGCGTGCCGATCTCGAGGATGCGCCGGGCCCCGTTCATGCGCGCGAGAATGTGCAGGAGCTTGCCATGCGCCCGTGAGACGTCGATCGCCGGCAGGCCGGCGGCGGCATTGGCGGCGAGCGCCGCGTCCAGAACGGGATCCTCGGGCAGGAGCTTGCCGGCGAGATAGCTGTCCACGCGTTTCCAGTCGTCCATCCTGGCATCCTCAATCGGGGGCGAGCATGTAGCCCGAGCCGCGGACCGTCTGGAGATAGCGCGGCGATTTCGGGTCGGTCTCGATCTTGCGGCGCAGCCGGGTGATCTGCACGTCGACCGCGCGCTCCTGCGCTTCGGCGACCCCACCACCCAGATCCTCCACCAGCTCCTGCCGGCTGACCGGCTCGTGCGCGCGCGCGGCGAAGACCCGCATCAGCAGCGATTCGGTGGCCGTCAGGCGCACGAGATCGCGCCCGCGCCAGAGCTCGCCGCGGGTGACGTCGTAGCGAACCTCCCCGAGATGGAGCGAGCGCGGCGGCTCGGCCCGCGCCGCGGGCTTCGGGATCCGCCGCAGGATCGCGTTGATCCGCAGCAGCAGCTCGCGCGGCTCGAAGGGCTTGGGCAGGTAGTCGTCCGCGCCCGCCTCGAGGCCGCGGATGCGGTCATCCGCATCGCCGCGCGCCGTCAGGAGCAGGATCGGCGTGGTCAGGGTCTCGCGCAGGCTTTCGGTCAGCGCGAGCCCGCTCTCGCCCGGCATCATCACGTCGAGCACGATCAGGTCGAATTCCAGCCCCTCCAGCAGGTTGCGGGCATGGCGGGCATCGCGGGCCACGCTGACCCAGAAGCCGTTGCGGGCGAGGAACTTCTGCAGGAGACTCCGGATGCGCGCATCGTCGTCGACCACGAGCACATGGGCCTGTGGTGCGTCGCTCATGACCGGCCCGCCTCCGACCGGCCCGCCTCGATGCCGCCGAGAACCCGTTCGCGCATGTCCGGGTCGATCATCTGCTCCAGGACCTTGCGGAACCCGACGACCGCCTCCGGGCCCGCGTTGGAATAGGCCACCCGCATGCGCCGGCGCTGCGCCGCCGAGAGCTCCTGCTCGAGCGCGTGCCCCTCGGGCGTGAGATGCAGGTTGCGCTGCCGCCGGTCGGTCTCGCCCACGCGGCTCTCCACGAGCCCGTCCTCGACGAGCTGGCGGAGCACGCGGTTGAGGCTCTGCTTGGTGACGCCGAGGATCTCGAGCAGCTCGTTCACCGTCAGCCCCGGCCGGCGGTTGATGAAATGGATCGCCCGGTGATGCGCACGTCCGTAGTGTCGCTCCCCGAGGATGCGGTCGGGGTCGGAGGTGAAGCCGCGATAGGCGAAGAACATCAGCTCGATCCCCTGCCGGAGCTGATCGTCCGTCAGGAACAGCAGCTGCTCGCTCCGGGTGGGACTGGTGGAGAAGCCGCGCTCCGGCATCCTGCCTCCTCTGAAGACGCGCGATCAGTTTATGTCAGCGTTATTGACATTCCAAGCCTCAAATGCTAGCCGGAACGCCGCCCGGCGCAACATTGCACTGCGTTGTCCGGCGGGCGAAGAATCCGAAACCCTGGGGGAAGTCATGGTTGCTGCATACGACGATCGGGACGGAGTCATCTGGATGGATGGCGTCTTCGTTCCCTGGCGCGATGCCAAGGTCCATGTGCTCACCCATGCGCTGCATTACGCGAGCTCGGTCTTCGAGGGCGAGCGGGCCTATGGCGGGGTGATCTTCAAGAGCCGGGAGCATACCGAGCGGCTGCTGAAGTCCTGCGACTACATCGACATCCCGCATCCCTTCTCGGTCGAGGAGATCGAGGCGGCCAAGACGGCGGCGCTGCGGGAGAGCGGGCTCTCGGACGCCTATGTGCGGCCGGTGGTCTGGCGGGGCTCGGGGCCGGACATGGGGGTCGCCTCGGCGCGCAACCCGGTGCATATGGCGATCGCGGTCTGGGAATGGGGCGCCTATTACGGGGACGCCAAGCTCAAGGGCGCGAAGCTCGACATCTCCAGGTGGAAGCGGCCGAGCCCGGAGACCATCCCCTGCTTCGCCAAGGCGGCGGGGCTCTACATGATCTGCACCATGTCCAAGCATGTGGCGGAGGCCAAGGGCTGCTCGGACGCGATCATGATGGACTACCGCGGCTATGTGGCGGAGGCGACCGGGGCGAATGTCTTCTTCGTCAAGGATGGCAAGGTGCATACCCCGAAGCCGGATTGCTTCCTCAACGGCATCACCCGGCAGACGGTGCTGCAGATGCTGACGGAGCGCGGGGTCGAGGTGATCGAGCGGCATATCGAGCCCGGCGAGATGGAGGGCTTCGAGCAATGCTGGCTGACCGGGACCGCGGCGGAGGTGACGCCGGTGGGCTCGATCGGGGAGTTCAGCTTCGAGGTGGGCGCGCTCACCCGGTCGATCGCGGGGGATTACGAGAAGCTGGTGCGCGGGCAGCTCGCGGCGGCGTGACGGCGGGCGGGGCTTGACCGGGATCAAGGCCGGCCCCGCGGGCTCGCCTATGGTCGCGCCGTCACAAGCTTACCGGAGGCCTTCGCCCATGACCCATGTCCCGCACGAGCTCGCCGAGGAATTCCCCGAATCGCTGGCCCGGATCTCGGAGCTCAAGCAGCACGACCCGCATTTCGGGCATCTCTTCGAGGAATACCACGCGGTCAACCGGGCGATCCACCGGGCCGAGACCGACCTGGAGCCGACCGACGATTTCCACATGCAGGAGATGCGCAAGCAGCGCCTGAACCTGAAGGACCAGATCGCCCGGATCCTCGCGGCCTGAAGGGCCGCCGGGGAGCCGCTCCCGGACCCTTTCGCCGGCCGCCGAAAGGGTGGTCGGCGTCCGTCCCCATGGGGACAGATTTCAAGACATTGTTTTTGAACGATAAAAGTGTTAATGGTGGAATCGGTGCGTGTCACGCCGAGCGAATCATAGGCGCGCGGGGTTCACCATCCCGCCCGTGCGTCAGCACGGGCAGCGGCCAGTCGACCCCGTCATGCCGGGAGGCGTGTCTTCGGCACGACGGTGGCCGCTTCGCGACCTCCCCGTGGGCCGGCCGCTGCCTTTGCGCGCGTTGGTGCCGTTCCGCGGCAAGAAAGCAGCGGTCTCCTCCACCGCCATCGGACATGGGTGACGGAGCGGGCGAGATTTCGGGAGTCGCGGCCACTGCGGGCGTCCCATCGCCGCATGACCTCTGCTCCCGAATATTCCTATGAAACAGAGCAAGAGAAGGCGAAACGGTTCCGGCGCCAAATTTCCTCGCGTCCTTCGCCCCGTGATACCAGTGGCCCCAGACATTGACCTCATCGCGCCCGGGGCCGGGTGTCCCCAGCCCGATCGACCCGTGGCGATCGGGCCGCGCCGGCCCTGCGGGGGGCCGACGCGGCCCGATCCCCGACCGGCGGTGACGCTGCACCCCCCTCGCCCTGCCGCTTGAGCCTCCGGGCGACCGGATCGGCCGAGGCGCCACCGACGCCTCGCCTTTTCGGTCCGGGGGCATGCTGCGCGGGCCGCGCGGGGCGCGACCTTTTCCCGTCCCGGGATTTTGCCGCGGGCCGCAGTGTCGGTCGCCACGTACGTCACTCGGGTTGTTGTTGTGGGCCTTCGCCCTGCACTTCGTGGCGGCGTCGCATTCCGGTCGTGGATCTGGCAGGTGACAAATCCGCGCGCGCGGATTGCCGGCGGACCGTGCAGCCCGACCTCCCCTGGCCTAGGCGCTCGCACGCTCCAACCGTCGAGCCGCGGGATCAGGACTGGAGGTAGAGGTCGTAGTCGAAGGCGACCGAGAAGCCGATCCGCTCGTAGACCGGTCTTCCGAAATCGGTGGCCTGCAGCACCGCCATGCTCGCGCCGCGGCGGCGGCCCTCGGCCATGGCATGCAGGGTCATCGCGGTTCCGACGCCGCGCCGGCGGGCCTCGGGCAGGGTGGCGACGGCGTAGATCCCCGCGAGCCCGCCGGCCATCACCAGCGCGCTGACCGCGACGGGCCGGCCGTCGAGATAGCCGGTGAAGCGCGCCTGGTGCGCGTATGCGGCCTCCGGGACCGCGGCTTCGCAGCGGCTCATGGCACTCCGCACCGCCGGGGTGAGCTCGAAGGCGTCGCAGGTCAGCCAGGCCCAGTCGTGGCGCCCCGGCCGTCCCTCGACGGATGCGATCCGGAGACCGTCGACGGGGCGAACCGGCGGCAGCCCCGTGATGGAGGCCAGCATCGCGGGCTCGCGGCCGTGACGCTTCAGGCCCGCCGCTTCCAGTCTCGCCCTGACCGCATCCGAGACGGCGCTCGGGCTCAGGCGCCAGAGCACGGGGACGCCCTTCCCGGCGATGCATCCGGCGGCGGCACCGAGCGCGGCGTCGATGGCGGCGGGGTCCCGGCCGGTCAGGATGACCGAATTGAAGAGGTAGAGCGGGATCGGGGTATAGACGAAGAGCGCGCCGGGGAGCTGCCGGAAGAGCGCGCCCTCGGCGAGCCCGTAGCTGCCCCAATAGGCGGCGAGGCTCGCGTCCATCCTCGCGGTGAGGTCGGCATCGGGCGGCATGCTCCTGTCCCTCCCGCGGCGGGCCTTGCGCCGGCCCGGACCGCCGTTTCATTGAAGCACAGGCGGGGCCTTCGCACTACCGGCAAGGCTCGGGCCGGGACGGCGGGCATTTGCGTCGCGGCCGGTGATGGCGGCCACGCGTCGACAGGCGGTCGCTCCGGCAGTCGGAAGGGCCGTTGGCAGGACGAGGCTTCTCGGCGTAGCGATGCGGGGCCACCTGCCTTCCGTCCCATGGGAATGTGGTGGCGGCGGGTGGGACGGCCAGTATTCCGTCCGGCAATCGGGAAAGGGCGTGGATCCGTGCGGTGCTGTTTCGTCGGCGACAGTTTCGTCAACGGCCTGGGCGATGAGCAGGCGCTGGGATGGACCGGGCGGACCGTTCGGAGGGCCCGGCAGGCAGGCATCGACGTGACGGCCTATGATCTGGGCGTGCGCCGCGACACGAGCGCGGACATTCTGGCGCGGTGGAAGGGCGAGGTTTCCGCGCGCTTCCCCCGGGATGTCGAGCATCGGTTGCTGTTCGCATTCGGCGCCAACGATTGCGCGACCGCCGATCCGCGCGCCCCCGGGGTCGCGCGACTGCCGCCGGAGGCGACGCTCGCAAATGCGGATCTCATTCTCGCCGAGGCGGTCGGGCTGGCGCCGACGGTGATGATCGGTCCGGCGCCGATCATCGACGACGAAGCGGCGGACGCACGGATCGGGCGTCTGGAGCGCGAGCTGGCGGCGGTCGCGGAGCGAAGGGACGTGCCCTTCCTGCCGATCTTCGAATGGTGTCGCGGATGCAGGGCCTGGACGGAGGGTGCCGCGAAGAACGACGGCACGCATCCCGATGGCTCCGGCTATGCCGCCTTGGCAGGATACGTGCTGGATTGGCGGCCGTTCCGCCGATGGATGGGGCTCGATCCTGGCCCGTAGCCTGGGCGGCGACAGCGACCTGCCGTGACGGGTCGGGCAGGCGGCGGCGCCGCCTGCCGATGGACTCGGCCGGTTGCGGGCTTCGGCCCCGGCAGTGGGCTCATGCGCTTTGGGCGGGCAGGGACTGCGCCTCCGCGATGAGGCTGGCCAGCAGCTCGTCCAGCCGTTCGAGCGTGGAGGTCAGGCCCTCCTCCATGCCCATGTCGATCACCTTCTGCAGGTCTTTGGGCGAATCGTAGGAGACGCGCGTCTCGACGAGCGTGTGGTTGCCCTTGTCGGCGAGGCGCAATTCCTGGCGGGAGCGCGGCAGGTCGGGGTTCACCACGCCGGTTTCGTCGGTGAAGCCGTCATATCCCGTATAGCCGTCGATGGGCGTGATCGTCTCATAGTCCGTGCGGCTCCAGTAATGCGTGCCGTTCGGGTCGATCATGGCGAAGTGCCAGTGGCCGCCTTCGCGGAAGTCGAAGGATCTGGTCTTCGTCGTCAGCGGCCTAGGGGCATACCATCGATCGAGGAGCTCGCTCCGGGTGTAGCAATCCCACACCATCTGCCGTCCGGCGGCAAATTCCCGGCGGATGGTCAGCGTGCCGTCCTGCATGTCGGCGATGAAGTCGAAGCGCAGGTCAGGTCTCATCGGTCTCTCCCCCTAGGGTTGTCAGTAGATTGTCGAGATTGTCGTAGCGGCTCGCCCAGATGGCGCGTTGCTCGTCGAACCACCTTTCGGCCGCGGCCAGTCCGTCGGGGCTGAGCCTGCAGGTGCGCACGCGGCCCTGTTTCGTCGATGCGATCAGCCCGGCCTCTTCCAGCACGCCGATATGTTTCATGAAGGACGGAAGGGCCATGTCGAATGGGGCCGCGAGCTCCTTCACCGGCGCGGGTCCCCGCCCCAGCCGCTGGACCACCGCCCTGCGGGTCGGGTCCGCGAGAGCGTGGAAAATGGGGTCGAGGGGCGTCTGATAGTGATCCATACAGCTAACTATATGCGCGCCTGATAGTTAGGTCAACAGCTAAGTGAATGCGGGGTGGCTGCGCCCTTCGACCGTCGCGCCCGCGCGTTGCCTTCCGTTCCGGTGGCGGGCCCGCCCTGCCGCCTTACCGCTCCCCTACCAGCCGCTCGATCTCCTCGAAGATGTGGTCGAGGAAGGGGCTGGTGGCGTCGCGGCCGGTGATGTGGATCGCATAGCCGTCGGGGGTGCGTTCGCGGCGGAGCGTGAGGCCGGGGCGGGGGCGGGAAAGGCGGCGGGGGCGGCCGGGACGGATTTCGGGGGCGGTGTAGGCGGGCGGCGGGGCCTCGGCTTCGGCGAGGATCGGGCGGATCAGCTCCCATTGGCCGGCGGCGTCGCGGCGGGTGGTCTCGGTCAGCGCCGTCTCGATCACTTCGCCGAAGCCGGTGGTCCAGGCGGCATGGAGGCGCAGGAGCTGGCGTTCGCTCAGCTGCTCGGGGTCGCGCAGGACGCCGTCGGCCTCGTGCACGAGGAAGGCGATGTTGCGGAGCTTGGCGCGCTTCTGCCGGGCGGCGGCGGGGTAGAGCGCGTCGACCGCCTGCTCGATGGTGGCGAAGATGCCGCGGTCGCGGGCGGTGACGGCGATGGCGGCGCGCTCCCAGGGGGAGAGGTCGCGGCGGATCTCGTTCTCCTCGACCATCGCGGCGAGCGCCGCGGCGATGTCGCCGGGGTTGCGCAGGAGTGCGGGGATGGCGGCGAAATCGCCGTTGCCGCGCATGTCGCGCAGGTGGCGGAACGCCGCGAGCCGGCGGTGGCCGGAGATCAGGCCATAGGCGGGGGCGGCGGCATCCTCCGCCTCGAGGCCGAAGAGCTCGACGGGCATGCGCAGGCCGCTGCGCGCGATCGAGGCCACCAGCTCGTCGAAGGCGGCCGGGTCGGCGGCGGTGCGGTCGCGGGGCATGGCTTCGGCGTCGATGGCGTCGAGCGGGATCAGGCGGATCTGGTCGGGCATGGGCGGGCTCCGGGCTGGGGGTGCGGCGTTTCTAGCCCGGATTCGGCGGTGTTGCCGGCGGGGGTGCGGCAGCGCGCGGTGGCGGGTCGGCGCCGTCACAATTCATTCACCACGACATTCCTTGAGACGGGGGCGCGAAAGCATTACACTTCACGGGCCGGCGCCGGGCTGGTTGGCGCGACGTGAAGGAGGAATCCGCACTGGATCCGCACACCCCGGCCACTGCGGCCGAGACTTCCGCGACGGGACTTCGGCCCGTTTCGGGAGACATCGACGGCAAGACCCTGCTGTCGGCAATCCTGGCCTCGCTCGAAGACGACAAGGCCGAGGACGTCATCACCATCCCCCTCGCAGGCAAGTCCGAGATGGCCGATCACATGGTGGTCGCCACGGGCCGCTCCTCGCGCCAGGTCGGGGCGATCGCGGAGCATCTCGCCGACCGGCTCAAGCAGGATCACGGCATGATCGTGCGCAGCGAGGGCAAGGAGCTGGGCGACTGGGTCCTGATCGACGCCGGCGACGTGATCGTGCATGTCTTCCGCCCCGAAGTGCGCGAGTTCTACCAGATCGAGAAGATGTGGGCGCCCCAGGCCGCCGCCCGGCCGAGCCCCGCCGGCACCGCCTGAGCCGGGCGTCTTGCGGGTCGCGATCCTCGCGGTCGGCCGGCTGAAATCCGGCCCCGAGGCGGATCTGGTCGCGGATTACCTCGCGCGCTTTTCGCGGGCGGGCCGCGCGCTGGGCCTGGGACCCGCCACCGTGATCGAGATCGACGGCCGCCGCGGCGGAGGCCCGGAGGCCGAGGCGGCGCTGATCGCCGCGAAGCTGCCTGCGGGCGCGCGGCTCATGGCGCTCGACGAGCGCGGGCGGGCGATGTCCTCGCCGGAATTCGCGTCGATGCTGCGTCGCCACGCCGATTCGGGGCTGCGCGACCTCGCCTTCGCCATCGGCGGCGCCGACGGGCTGGCGCCGGGGCTTCGGGCGCGGGCCGACGACGCGCTCTCGCTCGGGCCGATGGTCTGGCCGCATATGCTGGTGCGCGCGATGCTGGCCGAGCAGCTCTACCGCGCCGCCTCGATCCTCGGCGACGGGCCCTATCACCGCGGCGGCTGATCGCGGGTGAGGCGCGCCACCACCCGGTCGCCGTAGCGCCAGACGAGTGCCGCCACCGCGAAGTTTCGCGTGCCGCGGCCCAGCACGATCGCCAGCACGAAGACCGGGAGCGACAGGCCGAAGAGCCCGGCGCCGATCATCGCCACCTGGGTGGGCAGGGGCGTCACCGCCATGGCCATCATCGCCCAGAAGCCGTAGCGGGCGAGGAATCCTTCCATCTGCGCCATGCCCGCCTCCCAGCCGAGCGCGGCGACGATGCGCGCCCCGACGGTGTCGAAGAAGAGCGCGCCGATGGCGTAGCCCGCGAGTGCGGAGGCGAGGTATCCGGCGAAGGCGATGGCGGCGATGCGCCAGATCCGGTCGCGGCGCAGCTGCATCAGCGGCGCGATGACCGCCTCGATGGGAATCGGCAGCACCGCGCCCTCGAGGAAGGCGAAGCCGAAGAGCGCGGCGCCGGTCCAGCGCGACTGCACGATGCGGTCGAGGATGTCGGAGGCGTCTCTGGCCGGGTGCATGGCTCTCGTTCCGGGGCGGGGCGGGCGGAGACTAGCCGCTCGGCCCCGCGCGGCCAAGGTGCGGGCCAAGGGCGCGGGCGGGCCGAAAGTGGGCTGGACCGCCTGCTTCAGACCGTCTAAACCAAATGCAAATCCGGGCCGAGGCTCTGGCTGGCTCCGGGTGGGGATGCGCCCCGCGGGGGGCCAGGACAGGGAGCGGAGCGCATGGCGCATGTCGATGAGGACACCGGCAACCGGAGGGATTTCCTCTTCATCGCAACAGGCGCGGCGGGCGCAGTCGCGACCGGCGCCGCGGTCTGGCCGCTGATCAACCAGATGAATCCCAGCGCCGACGTGCAGGCGCTCGCCTCGATCCAGGTCGATGTCGACGGGCTCGAGGTCGGCAGCCAGCTGACGGTGAAGTTCCTCGGCAAGCCGGTCTTCATCCGCCGCCGCTCGCCGGAGGAGATCGAGGAGGCGCGGGCGGTCGAGGTCTCGCAGCTGGTCGATCCGCTTGCGCGCAACGCCAACCTGCCCGCCGACGCGCCGGCGACCGATGCGGACCGGACCATGGACGAGGCCGGCGAATGGCTGCTGATGACCGGGGTCTGCACGCATCTGGGCTGCGTGCCGCTCGGCGAGGCGGGCGATTTCGGCGGCTGGTTCTGCCCCTGCCACGGATCGCATTACGACACCGCGGGCCGCATCCGCAAAGGCCCGGCGCCGGAGAACCTGCATATTCCGGTGGCGCAGTTCGTCTCCGACACCGTGATCCAGCTGGGCTGAGGAGGGCATCATGAGCGGCATCCCGCACGACCATTACGAGCCGAAATCCGCCCCCGAGAAGTGGATCGAGAGCCGGCTGCCGATCATCGGGCTGCTCTACAACACGCTGATGATCCCGACCCCGAAGAACCTCAACTGGATGTGGATCTGGGGGATCGTTCTCACCTTCTGCCTGGTGCTGCAGATCGCCACCGGCATCGTGCTGGTGATGCATTACAACCCCAGCGTCGGCGGCGCCTTCGCCTCGGTCGAGCACATCATGCGCAACGTCAACGCCGGCTGGGCGCTGCGCTACACCCATGCCAACGGCGCCTCGCTCTTCTTCTTCGCGGTCTATTTCCACATCTTCCGCGGGCTCTACTACGGCTCCTACAAGGCGCCGCGCGAGATCACCTGGATCATCGGCATGGTGATCTACATCCTGATGATGGCGACGGTCTTCATGGGCTACGTGCTGCCCTGGGGCCAGATGTCCTTCTGGGGCGCCACGGTCATCACCGGGCTCTTCGGGGCCATCCCGCTGATCGGCGAATCGATCCAGACCTGGCTCCTGGGTGGGCCGGCGGTGGACAATCCGACGCTGACTCGGTTCTTCAGCCTGCACTACCTCCTGCCCTTCGTCATCGCGGCGCTGGTGGTGGTGCATATCTGGGCCTTCCACACCACGGGCAACAACAACCCCACCGGCGTGGAGGTGCGGCGCGGCTCGCGCAAGGAGGCGGAGGCCGACACCCTGCCCTTCTGGCCCTATTTCGTCATCAAGGACCTCTTCGCGCTGGTCTTCATCCTGACGATCTTCGCGGCGGTGGTCGGCTTCATGCCGAACTTCCTCGGCCATCCGGACAATTACATCGAGGCCAATCCGCTGGTCACGCCGGCGCATATCGTGCCGGAATGGTACCTGCTGCCCTTCTACGCGATGCTGCGCGCGATCACCTTCGACGTGCTCTTCATCAACTCGAAGCTCTTCGGCGTGATCGTGATGTTCGGCTCGCTCATCGTGCTCTTCCTCGTGCCCTGGCTCGACACGAGCCGCGTGCGCTCGGGGCGGTTCCGGCCGATGTTCAAGTTCTGGTTCTGGCTCCTGGTGGTCGATTTCGTGGTGCTGATGTGGTGCGGCGCCATGCCGCCGGAGCAGCCCTTCGTGATCATCAGCCAGCTCGGTGCGCTCTACTGGTTCAGCTTCTTCCTGATCATCCTGCCGCTGCTCGGGGTGCTGGAGAAGCCCAAGGCGCCGCCGGCGACGATCGAGGACGATTTCCGGGCGCATTACGGCGATCCCGGGGAGGTCGCCGCCCAGGGCAGCGCCGCCCAGCCGGCCGAATGAAGAACGTGAGGGGACAGAGACAATGACCGCTAGAACGCTTCTCTCCGGGCTCTTCGCAATCGGACTCGGCCTCGTCGGCCTCGGCGCCTCCCCGGCCGCCGCCGCGGAGGGCGAGCGCCACGTGCACGACTTCAGCTTCTCCTTCGAGGGCCCGTTCGGGCGCTACGACCAGTCGCAGCTCCAGCGCGGGTTGCAGGTCTATTCCGAGATCTGCTCCGCCTGCCACGGGCTCAAGTTCGTGGCCTTCCGCACGCTGGAGGACGAGGGCGGGCCGGCGCTGTCGGAGGAGGCGATGCGCGCCTTCGCCGGGCAGCACGAGGTCTTCGATGTCGCGCTCGACGACACCCGCGTGGCGACGCCGACGGATTTCTTTCCGCCCTCGAACATCCCCAACGCGCCCGACCTGAGCCTGATGGCCAAGGCGCGGGCCGGGTTCCACGGGCCGGCCGGGCTCGGCATCAACCAGATCCTCTTCGGCATGGGCGGGCCGGAATACATCGCCTCCCTGCTCACCGGCTTCACCGGCGAGGAGAGGGAGGAGGCCGGCACGATCCTCTACGAGAACACCGCCTTCGGCGGCTACATGGCCATGGCGCCGGTGCTCTACGGCGATGACGTGACCTATGCCGACGGCACGGTGGCCACGCCCGAGCAGATCGCCGAGGACGTCGCCGCCTTCCTGATGTGGACGGCCGAGCCGAAGATGATGGAGCGCAAGCGCTCCGGCCTGACGGCGGTGCTGTTCCTGACGGTGCTGACCGTGCTGCTCTATTTCACCAACAAGACGCTCTGGGCGCCGCACAAGGGCAAGAAGCACGGCTGACAACAGCCGGCGGGCGCCCCCGCGCGCCCCGCGCGGCTCCGAGATTGCCCGCCCGATCGACCGCTGTCGATCGGGCGGGTGGTCGTGATAGCGGCGAGGCGCAGATACCGCCGATATGATCCGGTCTTCGGCGCATTGCTTCGGACCGCTTCGGGTCTCGTCCCTTCGCTTCGCGGATCTGGCAGGTGACGAATCCGCGTCGCTGAAGCCCGACCCCCCCGACCTCCGCGCCCGCGCGCTGCGGACGACGAACCGGCGCGGGTGAGTGCCTCGCTCTTGCCGGTTCGCGGTGCCCTCGAGCCGAGCGATCCGCCCGGGTGTCGTCACGATTCCAGCGGCCCCCACGGGCGGGGAAACCGCCATTGCGATGGTCGCGACCCGCGGGGCGCTCGGCTCAGCGGGCGCGGTTTCTGAGGAACATGCGGCAGTCGGGGTCGATCTGGGTATTGGGATCCATCGGCACCCGGGTCCGCCAGGAGGCGCGGCCGATCAGATGCGAGCCGACCGGGGCGCTCGCGATCATGAAGAGGAAGACGAAGAGCGCCTCGGCGACATGCAGCAGGCTCCCGGCCTTGACCATCACCGCGATGCAGATCAGCCCGAGCCCCAGCGTCCCGGCCTTGGTTGCCGCATGCATGCGCGCGAAGACGTCGTTGAGGCGGATCAGCCCGATCCCCGCCACCATGCAGAAGAAGCCGCCCGCGACGAAGAGGAAGGCGGCGATCGAGTCACTCATCGGAATCGCCCTCCGTGCGGTCGATGTAATGGGCGAAGGCGACCGTGGCGAGGAAGCTGATCAGCGCGAGCCCGATGGCGACGTAGATATAGGCGTTCACGCCGCTGATCATCTTGAAGACCACCAGGAAGACCACGAGCAGCATCGAGATCAGGTCGAGCGCCACGACGCGGTCGGAGAGCGTCGGCCCGGCGATCAGGCGATAGGCGGCCGCGAGCAGCGCCACGACGAGGAAGAGCACGGTGAGCGAGAGCGCGTTGCCGAGAAGGCCGGAGGCGGTGCTTTCGATGATCATCGCAGCGTCACCTTCAGCACCCGCGATTCGATGCCCTCGCGCACGGCCTGCCGGGTCCCGTCGCCCGAATCGCCGGCGAGCAGGTCGTGGACGAGCAGGGTGGAGCGGTCGTCGCTCACGTCCACGGTGAGCGTGCCGGGCGTCAGGGTGATGAAATTGGCCACCATGGTGATGCCGGCATCGCTTTTCACATTGAGCGGGATGGTCACCAGCCGCGGCTTGGTGATGTCCCTCGGCGAGAGCACGGCGCGGGCGACGAGCAGGCTCGAGACCAGGAGGTCCCAGAGGAAGTAGACGAAGAGCCAAAGGAGATTCAGGAACCGGAGGATCAGGCTCATTCGGCGCCTCCCAGGACCGCCGCCACATAGGCCTGCGGGTCGATCAGGCCGGTCGCGATCGCCGCGGCGCCCGCGACCATCGGCCCGGCGTCGATGCCGATGTAGACGATCGCGCCGGTCAGCGCCAGCAGGGGCACGAGCATGGCCGCCGGCAGGCGCTCGGTGATCGCGCCGTCGCCCTCGGGATGCGCCGACCAGAACACCGCCGCCCAGATCCGCGCCATGGCGAAGAGCGTGAGGAAGCCGACCGCCAGCACCATGAAGGTGAGGCCGGCGCTGCCGATCTCGATGGTCGCCCGCGCCAGCAGGAGCTTGGCCCAGAAGCCCGAGAAGGGCGGCACGCCGGCGAGCGAGAGCGCGGGGATCAGGAAGAGCAGCGAGAACCACGGCCGGACGCGCCAGATGCCGCCGGCCTTGCCGAATTCCTCGGAACCGGCGAGGCGCTTCGTCGCCCCGGCGCCGAGGAAGAGGTTCGCCTTCACCAGCACGTCCTGGAAGAGGTAGAAGAGCGCCCCGGTCACCGCCAGCGGCGTCGCCACCGCGAGGCCGAGGATCATGTAGCCGATCGAGGAGACGATGCTGTAGCCGAGCACCCGGCGGATCGAGCCCTGGCTGAGCGCGCCCAGGGCGCCGACCGCCATGGTCAGCACCGCCGTGCCGAGCAGCAGCGCCGCGATCGGCGTGCCGTCGATGTCGTAGACGAGGGTGAAGACCCGGATCAGCGCATAGACCCCGACCTTGGTCAGCAGCGCTGCGAAGAGCGCCGAGGTGCTGAAGGTGGGGGTGTGATAGGAGGCCGGCAGCCAGAAGAACACCGGGAAGAGCGCGGCCTTGGAGCCGAAGGCGAAGATCAGCACCGCCGCCGAGGCGAGGATCGGCGTCTCCGCGCCGCGCCCCATCAGCCGCCCGTGCAGGTCGGCCATGTTGAGCGCGCCGGTGGCGCCGTAGAGCAGGCCGACCCCGGCGATGAAGGCGACCGTGGCGATCAGGTTCAGCCCGACATATTTGATCGCGCCGTCGAGCTGCGCCTTGCCGCCGCCGACCACCAGGAGGCCGAAGGAGGCGATCAGCATCACCTCGAACCAGACATACATGTTGAAGATGTCGCCGGTGAGGAAGGCGCCGCAGATGCCTGCCAGCAGTGCGTGGGTCAGGGGATAGAAGCCGTAGTGTTTCTCGCCCTCGGTGACGTCGGCGAAGCTGAAGATCAGCACCGCCACCGCCACCAGCCCGGTCAGCAGCACCATGACCGCCGAGAGCCCGTCCGCGACCAGGGTGATGCCGTAGGGCGCGGGCCATCCGCCCGCCTGTTCGGCGAAGGGGCCCTCGGTCGCGACGCGGATCGCGATGCGCACCGTCAGCACCAAGAGCGCCAGCGCGCCGATCAGGGAGATGCCGCGCTGCATCTCCAGCGACCGCCAGGCCAGCAGCGCCAGCACCGCCGTCCCGAAGGGAATCACCAGCGCCCAGAACAGCAACACTAGGAATTGCCCTCCGCGATCGGCTCGGCTTCGCGCATGTCGTCCATCTCGATGGTCTTGAGCACGTAATAGGAGCGGTAGGAGAGGGTGAGGGCGAAGACCAGCAGGCCGAAGCCGATCACGATCGCCGTCAGGATCAGCGCCTGCGGCAGGGCGTTCGACACGTCGGCGATGGTCTTGTCGTGCTCGGGCACCAGCGGCGGCTTGCCGAAGGTCAGCCGGCCGGAGGCGAAGATGATCAGGTTGGCGGCATTGGAGATCATCGTCAGGCCGAAGAGATAGGGCAGCGTCTTGCCGCTCATCATCAGATAGGAGCCGGCGGCGACCAGGGAGCCCGCGAGGATGGCCAGAAGCAGTTCCATGTCAGTCCTCTTCCACGTCGGCTTCCCGCGACACCACGTCCTCGAGCGCGAAGAGGATGCCGCAGACCGTGCCCAGCACCACGAAATAGACCCCGAGATCGAAGAGGAAGATCGACCCGAACGGCAGGCCGTGCTTGTTGCCCTCGGCGTCGATGGTGATGAAGGGCCAGACCCCCTTGAGGAAATAGCCGTATTGCAGCCCGCCCCAGACGCCGGAGACCAGCGCGCAGCCGAGCCCGAAGGCGGCGATGGATTGCGGCCGGAAGCGCAGCGCGCGCTTCGCCGCCTCGAGGCCCTCGGCCTTCTCCACCAGCGCGAAGGCGGTCGCCGCCAGCAGCCCGCCGATGAAGCCGCCGCCCGGCTCGTTGTGGCCGCGCCAGAAGACGAAGACCGAGAGGATCAGGATCAGCGGCATGAGCATCCGCGTGCAGGTGCTGAGGATGAGCGATTTCACCGCAGGGTCCTCCTTCCGGCGCGCAGGGCGGCGATCGAGGCGACCCCGGCGATGACCACGACCGAGATCTCGCCCATGGTGTCGAAGCCGCGGAAGTCCACCAGGATCACGTTGACGATGTTGTGTCCCAGCGCCGACGGCACGCTGCTCTGCTCGAAGAAGACCGTCATGAAGAGGTCGAGGTCGGTCCCGAGCACCGAGAGCTGCACCACGAAGACGCCGAGGCCCAGCACCGCCGCCACCAGCGCATTGCCGACCCTGAAGGGCATGGCCCCCGTCGGCGGCAGCCGCACCATGGCGATGGCGAGGAAGATCACCACGAGGATCTCGACGAAGAGCTGGGTCATCGCCACGTCGATCGCGCCGTAGAGCACGAAGATGATGGCGATGCCGGAGCCGACGCCGCCGAGCGCGGTGATCGCGGTCAGCCGCGAATGGGTGCGCAGCACCATGACGATCGAGACGACGATGATCACGAAGATCGCCCAGTCCATGATCTCGCGGCTGAGCGTGAAGGCGGGCCAGGTGCCGTGCCCGACGAAGAGCGCCAGCCAGATCAGCGCCCCGAGCGTGAGGAAGGTCCAGCGCAGGTAGCTCGTCATCCGGCCGTTCTGGAGCGCCCCGGTCAGGGCGGCGGCGATCGCCGCGATGCCCACCAGGGCCGCGTCGTACCAGCCTTCGGTGCGCGGCAGCGAGGGCTCGGCCGCCGCCAGCCTGTCGCGGATCGGGTCGAGCAGCAGATAGAGGCAGCCGCCGAGCGCGAAGGTCACGAGGCTCAGGATCAGCGGTGCGCCGATGCCGTGCCAGAGTGCCAGATGCGTCGGCGATTCGGCGCCGGTGACCGCATGCACCATCGGCGCGACCAGCGCGTGATCGACGGTGCCGGGGAAGAGGCCGCAGAAGAGGCCGAGGGCCGCGAGGATCGCCGGGCCGAGCCAGAGGCCCCAGCCGGGATCGGCGGGCATGTCCCGCGGGCTCCGGCGCGGCCGGAAGAAGAACGGCCGGATCGCCACCATGCCGGCGCAGCCGATCATCAGCGCATTCGCCACGAGCGCCGCCCCGGCGACGAAGAGCGGCAGCACCGGGGCGTGGCCCGCCGCCTCGTAGATCACCTCCTTGCCGATGAAGCCGAAGAAGGGCGGCGCCCCGGCCATGGAGAGCGCGGCGAGCGCGATCACCGTCGTGGTCAGCGGCATGGCCGCGGCGAGCCCCGCCACCTCGGGATATTCGCGCGAGCCGGCGCCCTTCTCGATCATGCCGACCGAGAGGAAGAGCCCGGCCTTGTAGAAGGCATGCACGAGCAGGAAGGTCATGGCCGCGACCGCCGCCTCGGGCGTGGAGACGCCGAGCAGCATGGTGATGACGCTCAGCCCCATGATGGTGGTGAAGGCGAGCATGAGTTTCAGGTCGGTCTGGCGCATCGCCCAGACTGAGGCGAGGATCATGGTGAAGGCGCCCACCGGCACCAGCGTCCAGATCCACAGGTCCGTGCCGCCCAGCGCCGGCGTCAGCCGCGCCATCAGATAGACGCCGGCCTTCACCATGGTTGCGGAATGCAGGTAGGCGCTGACCGGGGTCGGGGCGGCCATGGCCCCGGGAAGCCAGAACTGGAACGGCCATTGCGCGGACTTGGTGAAGCACCCCAGGATCACCAGCGCGAAGATCAGGGGATAGAGCCCGCTCGCCCGGAACATCTCGCCCATGGCGTTCATTTCCGAGAGCCGGTAGGTGCCGGCCATCCCGCCCATGATCAGGAGCCCGGCGAGCAGGGCGAGCCCGCCCATGCCGGTCACCAGGAGCGCCTGCAGCGCCGCGGCGCGCGACTTCTCGCGCTCGTGGTCGAAGCCGACCAGGAGCCAGGAGGTGACCGTGGTGCCCTCCCAGAAGACGAAGAGCGTCACCGCGTCGTCGGCGACGGTCAGCCCGAGCATGGAGATGGCGAAGGCGATGAGCGTGAGCAGCAGCGAGCCGAGCCGCCGGTCGCTGCGGAAATAGGTCGCGGCATAGAGGAAGACCAGCGCGCCGATGCCGCAGATCAGCAGCGCGAAGGCCAGCGACAGCCCGTCGAGGCGGAAGGCGAAGTCGATGCCGAGCATCGGCACCCAGGGCAGGACGTATTGAGGGATCTCGCCGTGGGACACCGGCGCGACGAAGCCGGCGAACCAGAGGGTCGCGGCGGCGGCGGCGGCGGCGGGAATCAGGCGCCAGGGCCCGGCTCCGGCCTGCGTCGTCGTGACGGATATTCCTTCGGCCAAGGCGTCCACCCCGCTTTCGCTGCAAGTCGCCGCGCTGTCCCGCCGCGCGCGCGCCCTGGCTCTCGCTCCTGCCCGCGATGTCCCCCGGCATGCGGGCTGGCGAAGTCGTTCCTGCTTTTTGTGTCGGACTTGCGGGTGTGAATCAACCCGGGTGATCGGGAATTGCAGGACGATCGCATATGGAGCCGCTTCTTTCTTCCTCGCTCGTCCCGCAGCGGGACGAGGGCAGCGCCCGGCCCGGCGCTCTTGCGCGGCTCCGGCGCGCGATCCATCTAGGGATATGGACCGGCATTGCTTCAATCTCTCGCGGCTTCAGCGTGCGCTGCAGGCGCCGGCCGGGGGTTCGTCGGATTTCGATCTGAACCCCGGGGTCCGGCCGTCGGCCGGGCGGGTCTCGCGGCCGGCCTCGGTGCTCGTGCCGCTGGTGGAGCGCGGCGCGGGGCTGAACCTGCTGCTGACGCGCCGGGCGGCGCTCCTGCGGCATCATCCGGGCCAGATCGCCTTTCCCGGCGGCAAGCAGGATCCGGGCGACGGCAGCGCGCTCGGCGCCGCGCTGCGCGAGGCCCGCGAGGAGATCGGGCTCGCCCCCGAGCAGGTCGAGATCCTCGGGCATTTCGACCGGCACGAGACCGTGACGCATTTCACGATCACGCCCTTCGTGGGGCTCATCGACGCGGGTTTCGTGCCCGTGGCGGACCGCCGCGAGGTGGACGAGATCTTCGAGGTGCCGCTGGCCTTCGTGCTCGATCCCGGGAATTTCCAGATCCACGGCCGGCGCTGGCAGGGCGCCTGGCGGCGCTACTACGCGCTGCCCTACGGGCCGCATTACATCTGGGGCGCCACCGCGCGCATGCTCCGCACGCTCTCGGACCGGATGCGCGATCCGTGATGCGGCTGGGCGACCCCTGGCTGGCCGCGCCGCGCACCCAGGCGGTCTGCGCGCTGCTGACCGAGGCCGGGCATGCGGCCTATCTGGTCGGCGGCTGCGTGCGCAACGCGCTCCTCGGCGCGCCGGTGGCCGACATCGATCTCGCGACCGACGCGCTGCCGCAGGCGGTGCTGGCGCTGGCAGAGGCGGCGGGCGTCAAGGCGGTGCCCACGGGCATCGGGCACGGCACGGTGACGCTCGTGCTCGACGGCCAGCCCTTCGAGGTCACGACCTTCCGCCGCGACGTGGAGACCTTCGGCCGGCATGCGGTGGTGGCCTTCTCCAGGGACATCGCCGAGGACGCGGCGCGGCGCGACTTCACCATGAACGCGCTCTATGCGAAGCCCGACGGCACCCTGGTCGATCCGCTCGGCGGGCTGCCCGACCTGCGGGCCGGGCGGGTGCGGTTCGTCGGCGCGGCGGAAGCGCGCATCGCCGAGGACTACCTGCGCATCCTGCGCTTCTTCCGCTTCCATGCCTGGTACGGCCATCCCGAGGAGGGGCTCGACCCCGAGGGCCTCGCCGCCTGCGCCGAGGGCCGCGCCGGGCTGGCGCAGCTCTCGCGCGAGCGCGTGGGGGCGGAGATGACCCGGCTGCTCGCCGCCCCGGATTCCGCGCCGGCGCTGGCCGCCATGGCGGCGACGGGCATTCTGGGCACCGTCCTGCCCGGGGCCGACCCGACCGCGATCGCGGCGCTCGTCGCCGGTGAGCGGGCGCTCGGTGCGCCGCCGCGCTGGCAGCGCCGCCTGGCGGCGCTCGGCAGGGGCGAGGATTGGGCGGAGCGCCTGCGTCTCTCCAAGGCCGATGCCAGGGCGCTGGCGGCGAGCCGAGCGGCGCTCGACGAGCCGGGCGCCGCCCCCGCCCGGGCCGCGTATCGCCACGGGGCCGAGGCTGCCCGGGACGCCGCGCTGGTGCGCGCCGCCTGCGAGGGCTCCGCCCCGCCGGAGGGCCTGGAGCGCGAGATCGCGCGCGGAGCGGCGGCGGTCTTTCCGCTGCGCGCCGCCGATCTCGCGCTCGACGGGCGCGCGCTCGGGGCCGAGTTGCGGCGCCTCGAGGCGCTCTGGATCGAGTCCGGCTTCCGCCTGGATGCGGCCGCCCTGCGGAATCTGGCGGAGCCACGCGCGGGCGGGGGCTGAGTCCGTTCCCTCCCGATCCCCGACCGGCGGGAAGGCTGCACCTCCCTCGCCCTGCGGCTTGCTCCTCCGGGGGAATGCGGCGCGGGCCGTGCGATGCGCCGGGGCATCAGCCTGCATTCGGTGATCCACGGCCGAGGAACGCCGCGATTGCGGTGTTGGTCGCGAGGGCGGCGGGGCCCGCGGCCAGGGCGAGGGCCCATCCGGTCGCGTCCGGGGCCCGGAGGTCCAGCGCGCCGGATACCGGCGGGGTGAAGGTTCCGGCGAGGATCAGCAGGGTGCTCAGGGCGAGCGCGCCCCAGACGAAGCGATTGCGCGTGATCGCGTTGTCCCACAGGGCTTCGCCCCGCTCGCGCAGCGCGAAGATGTGCCAGATCTGGGCGAAGGCCAGCGACAGGAACACGATGGTCGTGGGATCGGTCCCGACGGCCTCCGGATGGCCGAGCGCCGCGGCGAAGGTGGCGAGGGTGAAGGTCGCGATCACCGCCGCCTCGACGACGATCCTGGTCCAGCCGCGGCGGCCGATCAGTGGCTCGTCCGCGGGGCGCGGCGGGCGGGACATGATGTCGCGCGGCCCCTCGCCGGCACCGAGTGCGAGGGCGGGGAAGACATCCGTCACGAGGTTGAGGAAGAGAAGCTGCATCGGGAGCAGCGGCAGCGGCATGCCGAGGGCGAGCGCGCCCCCCACCACCAGCATCTCGCTGAGGTTGCAGGCGAAGAGATAGCGGATGAAGAGCCGGATGTTGCCGAAGATCACCCGCCCCTCGTGCACCGCCGCGACGATCGAGGCGAAGCTGTCGTCGCGCAGCACGATGTCGGAGGCCTCCACGGCGACCTGGGTGCCCCGCTGGCCCATGGCGATGCCGATGTCGGCCTTCTTGAGCGCCGGCGCGTCGTTGATGCCGTCGCCGATCATGGCGACCACGGCGCCGGCCTCCTGGTGGAGGCTCACCAGGTCGAGCTTGGAGCGCGGTGCGATGCGCGCGAAGACCGGCACCGCCACGAGTTGCTCGCGCTCCGCCTGCGAGAGCCGGGAATCGCTCCGGGAGAAATGCTGTCCGGGTGGGGCGTCGGCGCCGACCACGCCGGTTTCCTCGGCGATCCGCCGGGCCGTGGCGGGGTGATCGCCGGTCACCATGACGATCCGGAGGCCGGCGGCCTTGCATCGCTCGATCGCCGCGCGCACGTCCTGGCGCGGCGGGTCGTGCAGGGCGAGGAAGCCGAGGAAGTCGAGACCGTCGAGCATCTCTGAGGTCGGTCCGGCGGGATCCCGGCGCGCCACGCCGAGCAGGCGGAGCCCCCTGCGGGCGGCCGCCTCGGCCCGGTCGACCAGCCCGGCGCGCGCGGCATCGTCGAGAGCCACCGGGCCGTCGCGGGTGATCGCCCGGATGCTGCGCGCGACGATCGCTTCCGGCGCGCCCTTCACCACGACGAAGTCGTGATCGGTCGCGCGGTGCACGCTGGCCATGACCTTGCGCTCGGGGTCGAAGGGCAGGAGGCGGGTCCGCGGGGCCTCGGCAAGGAGGCCTTCGCGCGGCGATCCCGCCTCCGCGGCCGCCGCGCAGATCGCGCGCTCCATCGGATCGCCGCCGGTCTCGCCTGTGTCGCAGCAGAGGGCCGCCGCCGCCAGCAGGGCGCGCGCCCCCGGCCTGTCGAGGGCGGGGTCGTTCGCGGGGTCCGCGGCGTCGGGCAGCAGCACCGCCGCCACGGTCATGCGGTTCTCGGTGAGCGTGCCGGTCTTGTCGGTGAGGATCAGGCCGACCGAGCCCAGCGTCTCGATCGCCGACAGGCGGTTCACCAGCACGTTGCGCCGCGCCATGCGCCACATGCCGCGGGCGAGCGCGAGCGTGGCGACGACCGGCAGGCCCTCCGGAACGGCCGCCACCGCCAGGGCGACCGCGGTGCGGATCATCTCCATGGCCGGCTGGCCCGCCGCCAGCCCGAGTGCCGCGAGGGCCGCGACGGCGGCCATGGCGGCCCAGGCCAGCTGGCGGCCCAGCGCCTCGAGGCGCTTCTCCAGGGGCGAGCGCCGCTCCTCCGCGGCGGCGACCAGATCGGCGATCTGGCCGAGTTCGGTATCCGCGCCGGTCGCGACGACGAGTCCGGTCCCGATGCCGCGGGTGACCGCGGTGCCCCGGAACGCCATATTGGCCCGCTCGGCGAGCGGCGTGTCGGGGTCCAGGGGAGAGGTCGACTTCACGACCGGAACCGATTCGCCCGTCAGCGCGGATTCGTCGCAATGCAGGTCGGCGATCGCGATCAGGCGCAGGTCGGCCGGGACCAGTTCGCCCGCATCGAGCAGGACCAGATCGCCGGGAACGAGTTCCGATGCGGCGACCTGGCGGACGGCGCCGTCGCGGCGCACCCGGGCCTGCATGCGCGACATCGCCCGCAGCGCCTGCATGGATTGCATCGCCCGCAGCTCGATCGAGAAGCCGATGAGCCCGTTCAGGATCAGGACGGCCGCGATGGCGAGCGCCTCGATCCGGTCCTGCATCCAGAGCGAGAGCGCGGCCGCGGCCATCAGCAGCCAGAAGATCGCGCCCCGGAACTGCGCGAGCAGGATCTCGGCGGGACCGGGAAAGCGGGTTTCTCCCAGATCGTTGGGCCCGTGGCGCGCGAGCCTGTCGGCGGCAGCGGCGGAATCGAGGCCGGTTTCGGGATCGACCCGCAGCGATTCGGCGACCCGGCCCGCCGCCAGCGTCCAGGCGCGCAATGATTCCCGCTCGATGCGATCCGGCACGTCCTTTCCGCCTCGCTTCCGCCCCGCCGGAATTTCCTCGCAGAGCTGCGCAGACGGGGCAAGGGGCGCGGCCTGCCTGCCGAACGCCGAGATGTGGCGTCTTGCGGCCGCGGGACGCCGAAATCTGCGGTGCCGGGGGTTAACGGAACATTAACCGAACAGTTTTACCCAGTTCACGAACTTTTAGAGAACAATGCGTTAGGTAAACCGGGTCAGCGGAACGGAAGGTCAGCGCGCCATGCACCAGATGCCCTCGATCGATGCCTTCAGGCTGCTCAAGACCATGAGCGACGCCGAGCAGGCCATGACCATGACGCGCGTCGAGGCCAAGGCGCGGATCCGCTTCACCGTGGCCCAGGCGCTGGCCCAGGGGCGGGTGAGCTTCCATTATCAGCCGGTGGTGCGCGCGGAGAACCCGCGGATGCCGGCCTTCTACGAGATGCTGGCGCGGCTGCGGCTGCCCAATGGACAGGTTCTGCCCGCCGGCGGCTTCATGCCGTCGGTCGAGGACGGGATCCTCGGCCGGGCCATCGACCGGCTCGGGCTGGCGCATGCGCTGCGCGCGTTGGCGGCCAATCCGGCGCTGCGGCTTTCGGTGAACATGTCGCCGCTCTCGATGGGCGACGAGGAGTGGCTGGCGATCCTCGCCGCGGCGCATCGCGGCGGCAGCGGCGTCTGCGGCCGGCTGATCCTCGAGATCACCGAGGGCGAGGCGCTGGCGGATGCCGCCCAGACCATCGAGTTCATGGACCATGTGCGGCGCATGGGTCCCGCCTTCGCCCTCGACGATTTCGGCGCCGGGGCCACCGGCTTCCGCCATTTCCGCGATTTCCGCTTCGACATCGTCAAGATCGACGGCGCCTTCGTGCAGGACGTGCACAGGAGCCGCGACTGCCAGGTCCTGATCAGCTGCCTGACCACCCTGGCGCGGCATTTCGAGATGATGACCGTCGCCGAGCGGGTCGAATCGCCGGCCGAGGCCGACTGGCTGCACGCGGCCGGGATCGACTGCCTTCAGGGCTATCTGGTGGGCCGCCCCGCGGCCGAGCCGGAAATGCCGCCGGCGCGGGGTGGCGACGGGCTCGCCGCGACGGCGTAGAGGCGCGCTCAGTCCTCCTTGACCAGCCGGCTGAGCTGGGCCTGCATCTCGGCGAGCCGCTTCTTCAGCTCGTCGATCTCCATGTCGCGCTTCTGGGTCTTCGCCGGCGGGGCGCTCGTGCCGCCCATGCCGGTCGCGAAGGGCGCGAACATGCGCATGGCGTTCTCGAACCACTCCATGTTCGAGCGCGCCAGCGTCTCGAAATTCGCGAGCGCCGGGTTCGCCTCGAAGGCCTTTGCCACCTGCTCGCGCATCGATTCCTGATTGCGGGCGAAGGTTTCCATCGAGGCATCGAGATAGCCGGGCACGAAGCCCTGCAGCGTGTCGCCGTAGAGCCGGATGAGCTGGCGCAGGAAGTTCGCCGGCAGCATGGTATGCCCCTTGGCTTCCTCCTCGAAGATGATCTGCGCGAGCACGCCGCGGGTGATGTCCTCGCCGGTCTTCGCGTCGTTGACCACGAAATCCTGACCGGCGCGGACCATCTCCGCGAGGTGTTCGAGCGTCACATAGCTCGACTTGGCCGTGTTATAGAGGCGACGGTTGGCGTATTTCTTGATGACGATGGGCTCGGCGCTGTTGTCCTTGCTTTCGGCCACACGCATGTCTCCTGGTGAATGTCGCTTCCGCCAAGCTCAAGATTACCGACCGGGCGGCTGGGCGCAAAGGCTTTTTGCAGGTGCGAATTTCCCGCGGGGAACCTGATGACGAGGATCGAGGAAATCGAGGCTGAACCCGGTGCCATCCGGCCGGAGGCCGGGACGGCGGATTCCGTCGCGCGGCGGCGGGCGGCACGATACCTCGACCTCTGGGAGCGGCACCTGGCGCTCTGCGCCCTGCACGGGCCCGCGCCGGCGCCGCGCCCCGGCCGGACCGGGGCGTGAGCACCGGGCCCGCCGCGCACAGGATCGGCCAGCCCTCGCCGCTGCCCTTCCATCTCGGCACGGCGGCGCTGGCCTATTCCCAGGCGCTGATGGCGGCGCCGCTGTCGGATCACGAGCGCTTTCCCTGGCACCCGCATCTGGCCGGCAGCGCCGCCGCGCTCGGCCCGGATCTCGACCAGACCGAGGTTGCGCGCGAGATCGCCGCGCGCCTCTCCGCCACGGTCGCCGGACTGGAGATCTGGCAGCGCCATCCCTATCGCCGGACGCTGCGCGAACCGCCGGTGATCTGGTCCGAGGGCTCGGCGCGGCTGCTCGACTTCGGCGCGACGCCCGAGGCCACCGACCCGCTGGGGCCGCCGGTGCTCGCGGTGCCGAGCCTGATCAACCGCTCCTATATCCTCGACCTCGCCCCCGGCCGTTCGGTGCTGCGCTGGCTGGCCGCGCAGGGCATTCGCCCCCTCCTGCTCGACTGGGGCGAGCCGGGTGCCGAGGAGGCGGGGTTCGGGCTCGACGACTACGGGCGGCGGCGACTCCTTCCGGCGCTTCGGCAGGTGCTGGAGGAAGGCGGCCGGCCCGTGGCCTTGATGGGCTATTGCATGGGCGGGACGCTGGCGGCCGGCGCGGCCGCGAGGGTGCCCGAGGGGGTCGCGCGGCTGGTCACCATCGGCGCGCCCTGGGATTTCGCCTCGACCCGTGGGATCGCCGGCTCGTTCCGGGCGCTGATCCGATCCGAGGGCACGGAGCGGGCCGAACGGCTGCTCGAGGGGCTCGGCGCCGCATTCGGGATGGTGCCGGTCGCCTTCTTCCAGTCGCTCTTCGCGCTGGTCAATCCGATGCAGGCGGCGCTGAAGTTCCAGAAGCTCGCCCGCATGGATCCGGACGGGGCGGCGGCGATGCTCTTCGTCGCGCTCGAGGACTGGCTGGCCGACGGCGTTCCCATGCCCCTGCCCGCGGCGCGGGATCTCCTTATCGGCTGGCAGATCCGCAACGACACGGCGACGGGCCGCTGGCGCTTTCTCGGCGGCGAGGTCGATCTGCGGCGGGTGGCGGCACCGGCCCTGATCTTCAGCGGCCGGGGCGACACGATCGCCCCGCCGGAGATCGCGGAGCCACTCGGCCGGCTGATTCCCGAGGCGCGCATCCTCCGGCCGAGGACCGGCCATGTGGGCATGGTCGTCGGCAGCGCGGCGCGCGCGACGGTGCTGCGGCCGCTTGCGGAGTTCCTGTCCCGGCGTTCCGGTTGAGCGCCGCGGCGCTTTGTGCAACGTGGATCACTCGATGCATCCGCGGCGAATCGTTCGCGGTCGCTCGCAAGGGGGTGCGGGCCCGGAAGGCCCGCGATTGGAGGATTCTGAATTGACCAATGTCGTCATCGCTTCGGCCGCGCGTACCGCTGTCGGCAGTTTCAACGGTGCCTTCGCGAACACGCCGGCGCATGATCTCGGAGCCGCCTCGATCAAGGCCGTGCTCGAGCGTGCGGGCGTCGATGCCGCGGATGTGTCCGAAACGATCCTCGGCCAGGTCCTGACCGCCGCCCAGGGCCAGAATCCGGCGCGTCAGGCCCATATCAAGGCCGGGCTTCCGATCGAGAGCGCCGCCTGGGGCCTGAACCAGGTCTGCGGCTCGGGGCTGCGCGCGGTGGCGCTCGGCGCCCAGCACATCCAGCTCGGCGATTCCGAGGTGGTGGTGGCCGGTGGCCAGGAGAGCATGAGCCTCTCGACCCACGCCGCCCATCTGCGCGCCGGACAGAAGATGGGCGACATGAAGTTCGTCGACACCATGATCAAGGACGGGCTCTGGGACGCCTTCAACGACTATCACATGGGGACCACCGCCGAGAACGTGGCGACCCAGTGGCAGATCACCCGCGAGCAGCAGGACGAATTCGCCGTCGCCAGCCAGAACAAGGCCGAAGCCGCGCAGAAGGCCGGGAAATTCGACGACGAGGTGGTGCCCTTCACGGTCAAGACCCGCAAGGGCGACATCGTGGTCGACAAGGACGAATACATCCGCCACGGCGCGACCATCGACGCCATGGCCAAGCTGCGCCCCGCCTTCTCCAAGGACGGCACGGTGACCGCGGGCAATGCCTCGGGTCTGAACGACGGCGCCGCGGTGACGCTTCTGATGACGGCGGAGAACGCCGAGAAGCGCGGCATCGAGCCCCTGGCCCGGATCGTGAGCTACGCGACCGCCGGTCTCGACCCAAAGATCATGGGCGTCGGGCCGATCTACGCCAGCCGCAAGGCGCTGGCCAAGGCGGGCTGGAAGGTCGAGGATCTCGATCTCATCGAAGCCAACGAGGCCTTTGCGGCCCAGGCTTGCGCGGTCAACAAGGACATGGGCTGGGATCCGTCGATCGTGAACGTGAACGGCGGCGCGATCGCCATCGGCCACCCGATCGGCGCGAGCGGCGCGCGGGTGCTGAACACGCTGCTCTTCGAGATGAAGCGGCGCAACGCCAAGAAGGGCCTCGCGACGCTCTGCATCGGTGGCGGCATGGGCGTGGCGCTCTGCGTCGAGCGGCCGTAGGCGGATTGAAAACAAGGAGGACGAACATGGGACGAGTGGCACTGGTCACGGGGGGCTCGCGCGGCATCGGCGCGGCGATCTCGGAGGCATTGAAGGCGGCGGGATATTCGGTCGCCGCCAATTACGCGGGCAATGACGAGGCGGCGCAGAAGTTCACCGCGGAAACCGGCATCAAGACCTACAAGTGGTCGGTTGCGGATTACGATGCCTGCAAGGCCGGGATCGAGGCGGTCGAGGCGGATCTCGGCCCGGTGGACGTGCTGGTCAACAACGCCGGCATCACGCGGGACGCACCCTTCCACAAGATGACGCCCCAGCAGTGGCGCGAGGTCATCGACACCAACCTCACCGGCGTCTTCAACATGACCCACAACGTCTGGGGCGGGATGCGCGAGCGCAAGTTCGGCCGGATCGTGACCATCTCCTCGATCAACGGCCAGAAGGGTCAGTTTGCCCAGGCGAACTACTCGGCCTCCAAGGCCGGAGACATCGGCTTCTCCCGGGCGCTCGCCCAGGAGGGCGCGCGCAACAACGTCACGGTGAACGTGGTTGCCCCGGGCTATATCGCCACCGACATGGTCATGGCCGTTCCCGAGAAGGTGCGCGAAGCCATCATCGCCCAGATCCCGGTGGGGCGGCTCGGCGAGGCTTCGGAGATCGCCCGCGCCGTGGTCTTCCTCGCCTCCGACGAGGCCGGCTTCGTCACCGGCTCGACGATCAGCGCGAACGGCGGCCAGTTCTTCTCCTGACACCGCCCGGTGGACGGTCGGGCAGGCCCTTCACGGCTGCCCGGCCCCGCCGGCCCCGAGAAAACGCGCGGGACCGCCGAGCCGGTCCCGCAAGGCCACATGCGCTTGCGCCGGTCCCGGGCCGCCGCCGTGGGCGTTGCCCGTGCCGGCACCCGATCCCGGTCACCGCTCCGGACGGGAACAATCTGCCGGGACTCCGAATCCAGGTTTGGCGGGGCGTGAGGAGAGGATGGCGTCGAGGTAGTTGGCGTCCCATCCTGCGATCTTCCTGCGGGACTTGCTGGACCGTTTGTCCGTGGCGGTTCGGACGAGATTGAGGGCGAAGTGTCGGACGGTGGCCATGGTCCGGGCGCCGTGTTCCTTGCGGAGGCGGGAGAGGTCGTCGGCGAAGGTGACGTCGAGGACCGAAGTCGCAGGCGGTTCTCGATCGCCCAGTGGCCGCGGATCGCCTGGGCGGCTTCCGCCGGGGTGAGGGCGCGGGAAGAGGCGAAGAAGCGTGTCTCGGTGCGGATCGCGCCCCGGGTCTCGACGCGGACGAGGCAGGCGGCACCGGGCAGGCGCATCTCGCCCGGAAAGCGGCGGGCGCCATCGAGCCAGTCGAGCGCGCGGGGGGCACGGCGGTGCGGCGTTCCCCGATGCGGCCATGGCCCTTGTCGAGATCGACATGGGTCTCGAAATCCCCGGCCTCGGCGAAGGCGGCCTCGACCTCGGCGCGGAGCGTCGGCTGGTTGGCCTTGACCGCGGGCGGGTAGTCCGCCCCCTGGCCGGTGATCGCCGCGGCGATCTCGCCGTTGGTGGCGATGGCGTCGATGGAGACGAGCGCGCCCTCCAGGCCGCCCTCGGCGCCGAGCCGCTCGAGCAGGACGGGGATGGCGGCGAGTTCATTCGCCTTGTCGGGCACCGCCTCCTGGGCGAGGACCTGCCGCGCCGTGGTGGCGAAGGCGGAGACGAGGTGCAGCGGGGCCGTGCCGGCGCCCTTGTCGTGGCTGAGGCGCGAGGTCTTGCCGTCGATGGCGACGAGCGAGGCCTTGTCCGGCCAGCTCTCCCGCACCCAGGCGGCGAAGGCGGTGGCGAAGAGCGCGGGACTGACCCGGTTCAACAGGATGGAGAGCCAGCGCTCGCCGGGCGCGCCGTTTTCATAGGGCAGGTGCTGGCGGAGGAAGCCGAGATGCGCGGCGCCCCAGGCGGCGATGTCCTCGTACTCGTCGCAATCGGCGATGGTGCCGCAGACCACGAGAAGCAGCACCTCCGGCTGCGGATGCAGGATGCGCCGCACGTCGCGCGGGTCTTCGACCTCGGCGAAATGGTCGAGCAGCGCCGCGAGGCGCGACTTCCGCGGCAGGGTCTCGGCGGACAGGATCACGAGCGGCTCCGATTCAGGGGCCGCATCGATTCAGAGAAGCCCGCCCCTGTCACCTGTCATACCATTTCCGGATGATTAGATCGGGACAGCCCGGTTTGGCCACCAGTGGAA
>CALMSR010000045.1 GCA_937872465.1 uncultured Paracoccaceae bacterium | reverse complement strand
TCGTCGCTTCCTGATGCTCCAGGACCGCCGGAACGGCCCGATCGTCGATGCGCGCCCGCTTAGTGGCAAACGGGCCGGAAAGCAAGCTGCCGCACCGCGCCGATTCCCGGCGCGCGGATGGCTGGGAAATTTCGGCGGAGGGGCCCGGAGTGCCGGTCCGGCATGCGGGATCCCGTCCTGATTTCAGGGACATGGCGCCGGAGCGCCGGGGGGGTGCGACAGGGCCGCTTTGCCGGTTGACAAGGATTCGCCCAGCGCCTAGCTTCCGCGCGCTCTGAGGGGGGTCCCTTCGGAGGCATGCCACAATCTGGCGGTCACGACTCGGGCATCGCCCCAGTCCTCTGGAATTTCGCCGCGTCGGATCCGAAGGCGGGTCCGGGCGCGGCACGTTTGGCGTTGGATGCCGAGGCGTCCGGGGCCGGTGAACGAAACGGTGAAGACGGGGTTGAGAGTTCAATGCCAACGATCCAGCAGCTGATCCGCAACCCGCGGCAGCCGAAAGTGAAGCGCAGCAAGTCGATGCATCTGCAGTCCTGCCCGCAGAAGCGCGGCGTCTGCACGCGCGTCTACACCACCACGCCGAAGAAGCCGAACTCCGCCATGCGCAAGGTCGCCAAGGTGCGGCTGACCAACGGCTTCGAGGTCATCAGCTACATCCCCGGCGAGAGCCACAACCTGCAGGAGCACTCGGTGGTGCTGATCCGCGGCGGCCGCGTGAAGGACCTTCCGGGCGTGCGTTACCACATCCTGCGCGGCGTGCTCGACACCCAGGGCGTGAAGAACCGCCGCCAGCGCCGCTCGAAGTACGGCGCCAAGCGTCCGAAATAAGGGAACGATCAGATGTCGCGACGTCACAGCGCCGAGAAGCGCGAGATCCTGCCGGACGCCAAATACGGTGACCGCGTGCTCTCGAAGTTCATGAACAACCTGATGCACGACGGCAAGAAGTCGGTCGCCGAGAACATCGTCTACGGCGCGATGAGCCGGGTCGAGCAGAAGCTGCGCCGGGCGCCGATCGAGGTGTTCCACGAGGCCCTCGACAACATCAAGCCCTCGGTCGAGGTGCGCTCGCGCCGGGTGGGTGGTGCGACCTACCAGGTGCCGGTGGAAGTGCGCCCCGAGCGCCGCGAGGCGCTGGCCATCCGCTGGCTGATCAAGGCGAGCCGCGCGCGCAACGAGCACACCATGGAGGAGCGTCTCGCGGGCGAGTTGCTCGACGCGGCGAACATGCGCGGCACCGCCGTGAAGAAGCGCGAAGACACCCACAAGATGGCCGATGCGAACAAGGCCTTCAGCCACTACCGCTGGTAACGGCAAGCTTTAGGAATTTCGAGATGGCCCGCGACTATCCCCTCGATCACTACCGCAACTTCGGCATCATGGCGCATATCGACGCCGGCAAGACGACCACGACCGAGCGGATCCTGTTCTACACCGGCAAGAGCCACAAGATGGGCGAGGTGCATGACGGCGCCGCGACCATGGACTGGATGGAGCAGGAGCAGGAGCGGGGCATCACCATCACCTCCGCCGCGACAACCACCTTCTGGCAGCGCCAGGAGGATCCGGGCCTCTCGGGGATGGACGACACCAAGTTCCGCTTCAACATCATCGACACCCCCGGCCACGTGGATTTCACCATCGAGGTCGAGCGCTCGCTCGCCGTGCTCGACGGCGCGGTCTGCGTGCTCGACGCCAATGCCGGGGTGGAGCCGCAGACCGAGACCGTCTGGCGCCAGGCCGACCGCTACAAGGTGCCGCGCATCGTCTTCGTCAACAAGATGGACAAGATCGGCGCCGATTTCTTCAACTGCGTGCGGATGATCAAGGACCGCACCGGCGCCACGCCCTGCCCGATCCAGCTGCCGATTGGCGCGGAAAACGCGCTCGAGGGCCATGTCGACCTCATCACCATGGAGGAATGGACCTGGAAGGGCGACGACCTGGGCGCGAGCTGGACCCGCCAGCCGATCCGGGCCGAGCTCGAGGACAAGGCCGCCGAGATGCGCGGCGAGATGATCGAGCTCGCCGTCGAGATGGACGACGACGTGATGGAGGCCTATCTCGAAGGCGAGGAGCCCGACATCGACACCCTGCGCCGGCTGATCCGCAAGGGCACGCTCGCGATGAAGTTCGTGCCGGTGCTCTGCGGCTCCGCCTTCAAGAACAAGGGCGTGCAGCCGATGCTGAACGCCGTGATCGACTATCTCCCCAACCCGCTCGACGTGCCGGCCTACCTGGGCTTCAGGCCCGGCGACGAGACCGAGACCCGCGACATCGCCCGCTCGGCGGACGATGCGCAGCCCTTCTCCGCACTCGCCTTCAAGATCATGAACGACCCCTTCGTCGGCTCCCTCACCTTCACCCGGATCTATTCGGGTTCGATCAGGAAGGGCGACCAGCTGATGAACTCGACCAAGGGCAAGCGCGAGCGGGTCGGGCGCATGATGATGATGCATGCGATCAACCGCGAGGAGATCGACGAGGCCTTCGCCGGCGACATCATCGCGCTGGCGGGCCTGAAGGACACCACCACCGGCGACACGCTCTGCGATCCGCAGAAGCCGGTCGTGCTCGAGACGATGACCTTCCCCGAGCCGGTGATCGAGATCGCCATCGAGCCCAAGACCAAGAACGACCAGGAGAAGATGAGCCAGGGCCTGCAGCGGCTCGCGGCCGAGGATCCGTCGTTCCGCGTCGAGACCGACATCGAGAGCGGCCAGACGATCATGAAGGGCATGGGCGAGTTGCATCTCGACATCCTGGTCGACCGGCTCAAGCGCGAGTTCAAGGTCGAGGCCAATATCGGCGCGCCGCAGGTGGCCTATCGCGAGACGATCAGCCGCAAGGCCGAGATCGACTATACCCACAAGAAGCAGACCGGCGGCTCGGGCCAGTTCGCCCGCGTCAAGCTCGAGATCCAGCCGACCGAGCCCGGCGAGGGCTATTCCTTCGAATCGAAGATCATCGGCGGCGCGGTGCCGAAGGAATACATCCCCGGCGTCGAGAAGGGCATCAAGTCGGTGATGGATTCGGGCCCCATGGCCGGCTTCCCGGTGATCGACTTCAAGGTCGCGCTGGTGGACGGCGCCTATCACGACGTGGATTCGAGCGTGCTGGCCTTCGAGATCGCCGCGCGCGCGGCGATGCGCGACGGGCTCAAGAAGGCCGGGGCGAAGCTGCTCGAGCCGATCATGAAGGTCGAGGTGGTGACGCCCGAGGATTACACCGGCGGCATCATCGGCGATCTCACCTCGCGGCGCGGCCAGGTCCAGGGCCAGGACACCCGCGGCAACGCCATCGCCATCGCCGCGATGGTGCCGCTGGCCAATATGTTCGGCTACATCAACACCCTGCGCTCCATGTCCTCGGGACGGGCGAACTTCACCATGCAGTTCGACCATTACGAGGCGGTGCCGCAGAATATTTCCGACGAGATCCAGGCGAAGTTCGCCTGAGCGTGAAGATATCGGGCTTCGCGCCCAGGGAATGACAGGAGGCCAC
>CALMSR010000044.1 GCA_937872465.1 uncultured Paracoccaceae bacterium | reverse complement strand
GTGACGCTGAGACATGACCGGCAATGACATGGGCGCTATTGTGAGGGAAGCAGGATGAAAGACCTGAGCAAACTCTCAAGCTTCGCAACCGCGCGAAGCTGGGACGGCGGTGCATACGAGATTCGGTCTCCACGCAGCGGCGCCAAGATGATGGTGGTCGCGTCCAATGGGGCGGGATGGGACCATGTTTCAGTGTCGCTTCGCAATCGCTGTCCGACGTGGGATGAAATGGAGCGCGTCAAGCGGATGTTCTTCCTGCCGACCGAGACCGCAATGCAGCTGCACGTCCCGCCGGTCGCGCACATCTCGGCTCATCCGTACTGCCTCCACCTGTGGAGGCCGCAGGACGCGTCAATCCCTATGCCTCCGGATTGGATGGTGTGAGGGAAGCAGGATGACCCACCGAGCCATCGCCCGCATGAACGCCGCCAGGAACTTCCCGGAGAACACATGCCCGGCCTCCCGCCATGCGGAGATCTGCGCCGACAAGCTCATCTCGGAGGGGCGGTATACCATGATCGAGTCCGAACCCGAGCACGTCGGCGAGTCCATCGCCGCCACCGTCGCGGCGCTATGGGATGCCCGGAGCTTCCTGATCTCGCTCGGCTATTCGTGTCACATCGGGAAGAATGGGCGCTCGGAGTGGCGCAAATGACCGCACCCCGCCGCATCCAGAGACAGCGCACCAAAGGCTGGAAGATGCCCGAGGGCGCCGTCTATGTCGGCCGGCCGAGCAAATGGGGCAACCCGTGGCCCGTCGACGAATGGGGTCCGCTGGATCGCAAGGCACCGGATGCAGAGGGCTCGGTCGGTCTGTTCTGTCAGATGCTGGCCGACCCGGAGATGCGCACGGCTGTCGGGTATCCCGATGACCTGACGCCACTTCGCGGCAAGATCCTCGCCTGCTGGTGCCCGCTCAACCGGCCCTGCCATGCCGGCATCCTGCTGGAGATCGCGAACCGATGAGCGACCAGAGCACGATCGAATGGACCGACGCCACCTTGTTCGGACCGCCGCTCCCGCGTCGGTGCAGGGGCTGCGGGCGAACGCTGCCGATCGAAGCATTCAGCGTTGATCAGTCTCGGCCCGACGGACACGGATACGTCTGTCGGCGGTGCCGAAGAGTGTCGCCTGAGGGCGTTCCGAACCGGGTCGAACGCGCGCAGGCGCGGCTCCAGGGTCGGGCGTGGTGCTGCGACTGCGCAGCGTGGCATCCAGTCTCGGAGGTCACCAAGCAAGGGCTCTGCCGCGAGCACCAGCGCGCCAGCGATCGCACCCTCTACGCGCGCGATCTGAAGCATCGCCAACGGCGCCGAGACCACGTTGCCCGGCATAAGCGCGGCGTGTCGGCCGTGCCGTTGATCGGTGTCGAAGCGCTGACCGAGCTATTCGATGGCGTCTGCGCTTATTGCCCCGCCCAGGCGGATACCTGGGATCACGTTGTTCCAGTTTCCAAAGGGGGCATCACCGAGCCCGGAAACGTCCTTCCCGCATGCAGGTCGTGCAACAGCTCGAAGCGGGATCGAGATCTCGACGAGTGGCTGACGGCTACCGGCCGAGAAATGAGTGTGCCGGCGGTCGAGCACCTTTCACTTCATGGAGCGCTCCATGGCTGACAAGACGTCCATTGAGTGGACCCAAGGCGAGGATGGAAGCCCCGGAGCCACCTGGAACCCGATCACCGGCTGCACCCTCGTCTCCGAAGGGTGCCGGCACTGCTACGCCGCCCGGCTGGCGGCGACGCGGCTCAGGCAGCACCCCAGCCGGGCCGGCCTCGCGCGCCTCAACGCGGCCGGTGAGGCGAAGTTCACGGGCGAGGTGCGGCTCAACGCCGGCTGGCTCGACCAGCCGCTCCGCTGGCGGCGCCCGCGCCGGATCTTCGTCTGCGCCCACGGCGACCTCTTCCACGAGGCCGTGCCCGACGAGTGGATCGACCGCGTCTTCGCCGTCATGGCGCTGGCACCGCAGCACGTCTTTCAGGTGCTCACGAAACGGCCGGAGCGGGCACGCTGGTATCTGACGCGCATCATGGAGGGCGAGAACGGCTCCGAGGACATCGCCGATGCAGCCGTGCGCGTGACTGGATCGCCCTGCGCCGCGCACGTCGAGGACTCCGTCTGGCCCCTCCCGAACGTCTGGCTCGGCACCAGCGTCGAGGACCAGGCCACGGCCGACGAGCGCATCCCGCACCTGCTCGCGACGCCGGCCGCGGTGCGCTTCCTCTCGGCCGAGCCGCTGCTCGGGCCGGTGGACCTGACGCAAGTCCCGAACGATCTGGGCATGGCCGAGGCACAGCCCTGGCTGAACGCACTCGGCGGCTACGCTTGGGATGCCGCGCCACCCGACTACGTGGACACCTGCAGCATCGGAACCCGTCTCGACTGGGTCATCGTCGGCGGCGAGAGCGGGCCGGCTGCGCGACCGATGCACCCGGACTGGGCGCGCTCGCTCCGGGACCAATGCCAGGCCGCCGGCGTGCCGTTCTTCTTCAAGCAATGGGGAGAGTGGGCGCCCCTCTGCGAAATCGGTGAATCCGACGATCTCTATTGCGCGGCGCCAGAATCTGACCCTGAGGCCCGCCGTCGCTGCCGCTACGCCAGCGTCGTGATGCATACCGACGGCGCCCTCTTCGGCGCAACAGCCAGACACGGCTTCCATGGGCCGATGCCACTCGGTGCATTCGCCGCGGGCTCCGGTGCAATGACCATGTTCGGCATCGGCAAGAAGGCCGCCGGCCGCCAGCTCGACGGCCGGGAATGGTCGGAGATGCCGGGGGGTGGCAATGCCCATCTACGCTGACCGCCCATCCCCATTCATCTGTGTGGTCTGCGGATCGGAGCAGCCCAAATCATGGTGCGATCCGGCCCACGTTCCCTATCCCCCGCTTTGCTGGTCCTGCGAGCAGTACGGCTGGCGCCGGGGCCCCATCACCCGCAACCCGGATCAGCGTCTGGCCAAGCAGATTGGGGCGTTGGCCGAGGCGATCAGCACCGAAGCGAACCAGCGCCTCTGGAGGATCACCCATGCCTGAGCGTGACTACCTATCCACCCCGGTCGCCGACACGCTGGGCCTGCGCGACGTGATCGTCGGCCTTGCCCAGGATCTGGAGGACATGCGCGCAGGCAAGATCAGCCCGAACGAAGGGATCGCCCGCGCCGCGGTGGCGAAGCAGATCTTCAACGGCGTGCGGCTCTACATCGGCGCGATCAAGACCCTGGAAGGCGCGGCGCGTGCACCGGAAAGCACCAAGGTGATCAGTGGGGGCGACAGTGCTTGACGCCCTGCCCGACCTCATCATCGACAGCTTCGCCGGCGGCGGCGGGGCCAGCACGGGGATCGAGATCGCGCTCGGGCGCTCGCCCGACTTCGCCATCAACCATTCCGCCGAGGCGCTGGCGATGCACCGGCGCAACCACCCCGGGACGATCCACCTGCAGAGCGACATCTGGCATGTCGACCCGATGACGGTCGCGCCCGGCCGGCCGATCGGGCTCCTCTGGGCAAGCCCGGACTGCAAGCACTTCAGCAAGGCCAAGGGCGGCGCGGTCAAGGACCGCAACGTCCGGGATCTGGCATGGGTGGTGGTGGACTGGGCCGAGAAGCGCCGGCCGTCCACCATCCTGCTCGAGAACGTCGAGGAGTTCCGCACCTGGGGGCCGGTCGGCGAGGACGGCCAGCCGGTCCGGGCCTTCGCCGGCATCACCTTCGAGGTGTGGTGCAAGCGGCTCCGCGCGGCGGGATACCGCATCGGCTTCGCCGAGCTCCGCGCCTGCGACTACGGCGCGCCGACGATCCGCAAGCGGCTTTTCATGATCGCGCAGCTGCGCGGAAACGGCCGGCGGATCGTCTGGCCGAAGCCGACCCATGGCGACCCGGAGAGCGAGGCGGTCCGGCGCGGCAGGCTCCTGCCCTGGCGCACCGCCGCCGACTGCATCGACTGGTCGATCCCCTGCCCGTCGATCTTCGACTCGAGCGAGGCGATCATGGCCAGGCACGGCGTCCGCGCGAAGCGGCCGCTGGCCGAGGCCACGCTGCGCCGGATCGCCCGCGGCGTGATGCGCTACGTGGTCGAGAACCCCAGGCCGTTTGTAGTGCCGGTCGTCCACGCCGGCGACACCCGGACTCACGACAGCCTCGATCCGCTACCGACGATCACCAGCGGTGGCGGCGGCCGCGGCGAACACGCTCTGGTGACGCCCTTCCTCAGCCTCGCCCAGCAGGGCGGCTCCAGCAGGGCGGCCGACCGGCCCATGCACACCCTCTGCGCCTCGCCGAAGGATCAGAACGCCCTGGTCGCGCCGGTCCTGGTGCCGCGCTACGGCGAGCGCCCGGGCCAGGCGCCACGCTGCCTGCCGATCGACCAGCCCGG
>CALMSR010000043.1 GCA_937872465.1 uncultured Paracoccaceae bacterium | reverse complement strand
AGTTTGGCACATCGCGATGCCGTCAGGGGAGAGCGGCATCCACCCCATCTCCACCTCTTTAGAGCTTTCCGCAGATCGGCTTCCGATCTGTATTTACCTTGTCCTACAATGGTTTATCCAAAGTCGTCTTTGAACCGGTCGATCTGGTGCATCCGCTCGTGTAGGATGGTGACGATGCCGATGTCGCCATTGCCGAGCCGTCTCCAGTACACGAAATGCCGCTCGTAGCGGAAGAAGTATCCCTCTACTCCGAACTCGGCCGGCACAGGCCTAGACATCACCCCGCGGCTTTCGATCTTCTCGAAGGCGTCGAACAGCCCGGTGATGTACGTTTCGGCCTGCGCTTCGCCCCACTGGTCGCGGGTGTAGCGGTAGATCTCGTCGAGACGCACCGAGGCCGCTTCCTGGACCCGGATCGCCATGGGCTCAGGCCCGCCGGTTTCGAGCGATCACCTCGGCGGCGGTCATAGGCGTGTAGCTCTCCTCGGGCGCAGCGAAGGCCCGGTTCAGTTCCGCCTTTAGGCGATCGAAGGCTTCACGCTCCGCACGCTCCTTGTCGCGGCGGATCAGGTCGCGGATGTACTCACTGACGTTCTCATAGGCGCCGCCCTCGCCAACGTTCGTCGCGACGAACTCGCTGAGAGCGCCGCTCACGCGTACGGTCATCGTTGTAGTGCGGGGCATGGCGGCCGATCTCCTCGTTCTGTCTTCAAGATAACCAAAAACGAACACATGACAAGAGGGTGGCTCCGCCCTAGCGATGGCGCGTCGTCCTAGTCGTCGTCCTTGATCCACCGCTCCGCCAGCGCCAGGAGCACCAGCACGATGGCGTCGGAATGCCGCGCGAGCGAAATCAGGTGCTCGCCGCTCGGCCCGCGCTCACCCGCGAACCAGTACTTCACGGTTCTCTCGCTGGCTCCCGTCCATCGCATCGCGGTCTTGATCGCCCGATGAGTTGAGCCGAGTTCCGAATGCAAAGCCAAAGCTATCGCAGCGCGATAGTCGCCCGGAATGCCGTCCAGGTGCAAAACTGTGCCCATCTTCGGCACAACTGTGCCCATCTTCACCCGCATCTCCATGTTTCTCTCCGCTAAAGCTTTGGAGAGCCATGAAAACGGGAGAATCTGCTTTGCGCCCGAGACGACCCCCCGACCTCGTCTGGCCAAGCAGGTCTCTATTGGACGGTGACGACCATGTTTTTCGAATCTGCGCCCCGCGCCACCCAACGGTTGCAACGGCTGAATGGCGGGCTGGGAAAGGACCTGCCCTTATCGGAGATCGCCTTTTCGAACGCTCGAGTGTCCCCTGTGTCCGACGATACTGCCGAGTATCCCGCACAGCGGTGCTGGCGTCGTTGGCGGTGATGGGGAGATGCACGTGTGAGAGGCGGCCGGGCGAACAGCGAGGACGGTAGCGCGGCGGCAGAACAGGACGTTCCGGCAGTCGCCTATGTCCGGATGTCGACCGATCACCAGAAATACTCGACCGAGAACCAGCTCGACGTCCTCCGCAGCTACGCCGCCGCCCGCGGCCTGCAGATCCTGCGCGTGTTCGAGGACTCAGGGCGTTCCGGGCTGCGGCTCGACGGCCGCGAGGCGCTGCAGAACCTGATGGCCGAGGTCCAATCCGGCGAAGCCGACTTCAAGGCGATCCTCGTCTATGACGTCAGCCGCTGGGGCCGGTTTCAGGATGCCGACGAAGGCGCCTATCACGAGCATGTCTGCTCCCGCGCCGGCATCCGGGTCCATTACTGCGGCGAGCAGTTCGAGAACGACGGCAGCATCGGCTCGAACCTTCTGAAGACCGTCAAGCGGGTAATGGCCGGCGAATACAGTCGCGAACTCTCGGTGAAGGTCTTCGCCGGGCAATGCCGCCTCGTGGAGCTCGGTTATCGCCAGGGCGGCGCGGCCGGATACGGGCTGCGGCGCGCGCTGATCGACGAGCACGGCAACCCGAAGGGCGAACTGTCGCGCGGCGAGCAGAAAAGCCTGCAGACCGACCGCGTGATCCTGGTCCCCGGCCCCAAGGAGGAACAGAGGGTCGTCCAGCGCATGTACGAGATGTTCGTGAACGAGGGGCGGCCCGAGCGCCAGATCGCGGAGGCCCTGAACGCCGAGGGATACCGCACCGATCTGAACCGGCAATGGACGCGAGCGACCGTCCATCAGGTTCTGACCAACGAAAAATACATCGGGAACAATGTCTTCGCGAAGGTGTCCTTCAAGCTGAAGCAACGCCGCGTGGTGAACCCGCGCGAGATGTGGATCCGCGCAGAGGGCGCCTATCCCGCCATCGTCGATCAGGCGCTGTTCCTGCGGGCCCGCGAAATCGTGGATGCCCGCAGCCGGCATTTCTCGGACGAGGAACTGCTCAACGCGCTGCGCGCGATCCTTCAGCGACAGGGCATGTTGTCGGGCCTGATCATCGACGAGGAGGACGACCTGCCGTCCTCCAGCGCCTATCGCAGCCGCTTCGGCAGCCTGCTGCGCGCGTACCGGTTGATCGGCTACGAGCCGGATCGCGACTACAGTTACATCGAGGTCAACCGCGCCCTGCGGCAGGCCCATCCGCAGGTGGTGGCAGAGATCATCGCTGGCGTTGCGCGCCATGGCGGGTCGGCCGTGCAGGACCTGGTCACTGACCTTGTTCGCATCAACGACGAGTTCACCGTGTCCATCGTGCTGGCCCGCTGCACGGCGACGGCGGCGGGATCGCTGCGCTGGCGCATCCGCCTCGACACCGGCTTGGTGCCGGACATCACCATCGCCGTGCGCATGGACGAAGTGAACGAGGCGCCGCGCGACTACTACGTGCTGCCCAGCATCGACATGACCTTCGGGAAACTGAAATTCGCCGAGCAGAACGGGCTCGCGCTCGATGCGTACCGGTTCGACACGCTCGATTTCTTCTACGCGCTCGCCTCGCGGGCCAGGATCGCGGAGGTGGCGTGATGCCCGACGATATTGAGCAGACCAGCCCGAAGCAGGTGACCCTGATCCCGACCGACAGGATCCGGATCCTCAACCCCCGCGTCCGCAACCGGCGCACTTTCGAGGCGATGGTGGAGAACATCGCGCGCATCGGCCTGAAGCGGCCGATCACCGTGGCGACGCGTGCCGGGACCGCCCCGCAGGAATACGACCTCGTCTGCGGTCAGGGCCGCCTCGAGGCCTTCATGGAACTCAAGCAGGAGCGCATCCCGGCCATCGTGATCGAGGCCGACGAGAGCGACTGCCTCGTCATGAGCCTCGTCGAGAACTGTGCGCGGCGCCAGCACAACCCCATCGACCTGATGCGCGAGATCGGCGCGCTCCGCCAGCGCGGCTACAACGACCGCCAGATCGGCGAGAAGATCGGCGTGTCCACCGAGTATGTGAACATGATCGCTGGGTTGCTGGAGAAGGGCGAAGAGCGCCTGGTCGCCGCAGTCGAGTCGGGGCTCCTGCCGCTGAACCTCGCCATCCAGATTTCCAAGACCGATGCGAAGGGCGCGCAGAAAGCGCTAATGGACGCCTACACGCAGAACAAGCTGCGCGGCCGGAAGCTGGCGCTCGTGCGACGCCTGATCCAGCAGCGAGAATTGCGCGGCCCGCAAATCAAGAGCAATCCGCTCGGTCGCCGTGTGGGGAAACGGGCGCTGACCAGCGAAGGCCTCGTTCGCGCCTATCAGCAGGAAGCCACTCGCCAGAAGCTGCTGATCAAGAAGGCAGAGCTGACACAGGGTCGACTGATATTCGTGCGCGAAGCCTTCCGAAAGCTCTGCGCGGACGCGCACTTCATGACGCTGCTGCGGGCCGAGGGTCTCGAGTCGATGCCCGCCGATCTCGCCCGCGCGGTCACGGACGGGGCTCCAGCATGAAACGTGATGCGCACCAGCCTCCGCCCGGCGTCAACCTCGGGTTCGAGGACGATTGTTTGACGCTCCCCATCGACGCGATCCTGCCATTGCGGACCCTCGGTAAGAACGCGAAAAGCGGCCGCAAGTATCGGCAAATCGTGGCCTCGATCGCCCAGATCGGAATCGTCGAGCCACCCGTCGTCGTTCGGAACCCCGACGAATCCGCCACCTGGCTGCTGCTCGACGGCCACCTGCGGATCGAAGCCCTTAAGGACGCCGGCGCTCAGGAAGTCGAATGCCTGGTCTCCACCGACGACGAAGCCTTCACCTACAACCGGCAAGTCAGCCGTCTCGCGCCGATCCAGGAGCACAGGATGATCCGCAAGGCGATCGAGCGCGGCGTGCCGGAGGAAAAGATCGCGCTCGCGCTCGACCTGAACATGAGCAGCATCCGGCGCAAGGCCCGCCTGCTCGATGGCATCTGCGAAGAAGCGGTCGCGATCCTTAAGGACAAGCCCTGCACCAATGCGGTGTTCGAGACACTGCGCAAGATGAAGACCATGCGCCAGATCGAGGCGGCCGAGCTGCTGGTCAACGCGAACAACTATTCCGTCGCCTACGCGAACGCGATCCTCGCGGGAACGCCGCAGGCCCAGCTGGTCGAGTCGTCCAAGCCGAAGAAGGTCAAAGGCATCACGCCCGAGGCCATGGCGCGGATGGAGCAGGAACTCGCCCGCCTTCAGGAGGGCATCGCCTCCATCCAGGACACATACGGCCAGGATCATCTGCACCTGACTGTGATCAAGAGCTATGTCGGCAAGCTGCTCGGGAACGCCCGGGTCGTGCGCTACCTGGCGCAGAAACATCCCGAGTTCCTCGGCGAGTTCCAGACCATCACCGAGATAACGCCGATGCCCGGCCCCCCGACTGATTGAGGCGATAGCAGACGATGGGGACCCGGACCCGAAAAGCGCGGGGACCGCGGGAGACGCCGGACTGTGGGCCGGATCGAGCGCGGCGGTGGGGATGGCGGCGAACCCGCTCGGAGCCCACCAGGCCGGCTCGAGTTTTCGCCGGCCGCGCGGCCGCGCATGCGGCTGCGTTCATTCAGGGGCGTGTCGGAGACGGGGCTACTCCGGCACGCCCAAACTTCATCGCGCGTTCTTGTCGTTCGGACGACAGGCTCCACGACCATGATCTGCGGCAGCAGTTCCAAGGCCGTCCCGCCTGGATAGCGGAGCGTGCGAGCTCCCGCCTATTCAGATCTCTCGGACATCCATTGTGACATTCATTGAAAGCAGATCGGTGGGTCTACCGTGGAAACTGCCGGTCACCGAGGCAACCTGCTGGATCCTCCTCGCAAAGGCGACAGGAATGAGATTGGTGGATCCGACCGATCTGTTGATTGCCGGGCCGACAGAGGATCGTCCTCGAGATTGACGGCAAGCACCACTATGCGAACGGCGAGCGCGCCGATCCTGGCCTGTACGCCGAAATGGTTGCGGCTGATCGCAACTTTCGCCTCCGCGGCTAGCCTTTCCCGACCGTCTTGTGTTCATGCCTCGAGCATCCAGCAAGACGGCACGCAGGTTCGTGTGATGCAATGTTCTGCATAACCCGCTATGTTCGTGGAGAATTCACGAAGTTCGGGATCATGCTTTCGTCAGACGCCACCATAGACTGGACCACTGTTCCGATTGCCCGGATCGAGGATCTGCGTGATGCGGTGCTTGGCGCCGGCCTCGACGCCACGCAGCTATCGCGAGGAAATCTTTCCGGTGGCATCGCCTTCGCCGAACGCGACGGAATGGTCTTCACCTCCGGGTATGTCGGTGGACGGGTTGCGCTCAACGGGCCACTCTCGGGCGATCGGGTCACGATCGGGATCGGTATCGATCTGCCCACCGGGACCCGGCACTGGCTGAGCGAGGTCGGAACCGGGAATGTCGGCGTCTACCTTCCGGGCGACGAGCACGACTCGATCTATGCGCCTGGATCGCTCTACGCGACCGTGACATTGACGGCGGATCGGCTGGAGGCGGAGGCGGCACAGCTCGACCTCGCTCTCGATGAGCGGACGCTTGGGGGCACCGGCGTCCATCCGCGCAAGGTGGCGCCGACGATTCCGACCCGGCTGCGCGAGCAATTCCGGTCCGTTCACGGCGGCCATCCCGTTCCCGGCGATCCAGCGCGAGCCATGCTCCATGCCGTCCTCTGCCACCTCGCACGGCCCCCGCGCGCGATGAATGTCGGGACGCGCCCTGGCAGTCATGGCCGCATCGTCCGACGGGCCCGCGCCTACATCGCCGAGCACCTGTCGGAGCCCATCTCGGCCGACGCGCTCGCCTCGGCGGCCGGCGCGTCCCGGCGGACGCTCTTCCGGGCTTTTGCGGAGATCCTGGACGAGACGCCGCGAAGCTACGTGCGACGGCTGCGCCTGCATCGCATCCGGCGCGACCTCGCCGACGCTCCCGAACGCGTCTGCACGATCGCGCTTATCGCGAACGAGTGGGAAATGAGCGATCTCGGTCGTATGGCGGGCGCGTACCGCGACCTCTTCGGCGAGAAGCCGAGCGAGACCCTTCAGGCGGCACGCGCGCCGGGGCCATAGGATTTTGGCACGAACTGCACAGACCGCTCCTCGTTCCAGCCGCATTCTGGTCCTGACACTAGCGGGGAGACTGTCGATTTGGCGTTGGAGCCGGCGGCCAGTTCGAGTTGCGAGGCGTGGCGGCGGTTCCCGGTCCGGCGAATAGAGGACCTGCGCAACGCCGTTCTCGGCGCAGATCTGGAGGCGATGCAGATGGCGGGGCCGCCTCCCAGCGGCAGCCTCGCCTTTCGCGCCAGTCGCGGCATCGTTTTCAGCACCGGCTTGATTGACGGCAAGGTCGACCTGCGCGGGGCGCTGGCCGAGGACGCGGTGACCCTGATGCTGTGTTTGACCCTCGGGTCCGGATCACGCCTGTGGCTTGACGAAGCCAAGGTGGGCGAAGCCGTCATCGTCATGCCCAGGGGCGAGCTCGACGCGATCTTCGCGGGGCGCTCTGCCTATGTAGCCGCAACTCTCACCGAAGACCGCCTGCGAAGCGAGGTCGCGGGATCCGGCCACTGGGGCGATTACGGCACGCCTGGCAGGGCCATTATCCGCCGCGCCACGATCCCGTCGCCGGATTTGGAAGAGATCAGGCGGCAGGTCGCCCTGATCCACCAGTCGGCGTCTCATGCGGTCCGACCCGGGCTCGACTCGGCGACCCTGCGCCTGCTCATCGGCCGTTTCGCGTGCTCCTCATCGACGAGCGACACGTTCCGCTCGAGCAGGAAGGCGGGGATCGTCCGCCAGGCGCGGGAGTATATCCACGAGAACCTCGCAGCGCCGATCCGCATGTCGAATCTCGTGCTCGCGACTGGCGCCTCGGCGCGAACGTTGCACCGGGCCTTCAAGGATATCCTCGAGGAGACCCCGCAGGGCTATGTTCGTCGTGCGCGCCTTCACCGCGTACGACGCGATCTGGTGTCTCGGCGTGGAGTGATCTGCACGATCGGCGACGCGGCCGCGCGCTGGGGCGCCGGCAGCGACCCCGGCCGTCTCGCCGTCAGGTACAGGGAGCTTTTCGGCGAGAAGCCGAGCATGACACTCGCAACTGCCCGTAGCAGGTCGCGCCAAACCGAATGGATGTAGGCGGATTGGCACGATCTACGTAGACGGCAGGGCGGAGCGCACTGTTACCGTAGAGGCAGGTTCGGCCCGCGAGGGGAGGACGCGGCAAAGGAGGTGGACCGTGGCGCAGTGGACAATTGGTAAGGCCGTGATCGCGACGATACTGATGGCCGGTCCGGCCGCAGCCCAGAGCGATTCGGCGGCGCAGGCAAACAACCCGCTCGCCAACACCAAGGCGCTCAACTTCCAGAACCAGTATACGGGCGAGCTTTCCGGGACGGACCGCGACGCCAACCAGCTCTTCCTGCGCTATGCGCAACCGTTTTCCGCCTTCGGCGGCCAATGGCTGATGCGCGCGACCCTGCCGGTGAACACCTTCCCCGAAGCGGGAGGGGGCGACACAACGGGGATCGGCGATTTCAACGTTTTCGCCGCCTATCTCTTCGACACCGGGAATCCGGCGATCAGCTTCGGCGTCGGGCCGCAGGTCACGCTCCCCACCGCAACCGATGATGCCATCGGATCCGAGAAATGGTCGCTCGGCTTCGCCAACGTGCTTTTCAATGCGACGAGCCGACAGTTCCAATGGGGCTATCTGCTGACATGGCAAGCCAGCGTCGCGGGCGATGACGACCGTGCCGACGTGAACATTGGCGCCTTCCAGCCCTTCGGGTTCTACCAACTCGGACAAGGTTGGTACCTGCGATCCACAGGGACCTGGACCTACGATTTCGAGACCGACAACTACGCCGTCCCGATCGGATTGGGCGTCGGAAAAGTGTTCCAGACGGATTTTGCGACGGTCAACGCCTTTGTCGAGCCACAATACTCGGTCGCGACCGAGGGCGACGGCCAACCCGAATGGGGCATCTTTGGCGGCCTCAATTTCCAATTCTGACCGGAAGGGAGGAACTCATGACGGAATTCCCAATCAGATTGATCACTGGCGCCGCGCTGCTCTGCACCACCTCGCTCGCAGCCATGGCGCAAGATGCCGTTCCGCTGGACCAGGCCACACTCAGCGGCGACGAAACAATCGCCACCCCCTATGGCAGGGTCGAGCTGGAGGATTCCTACTTCGGCGAAGAAGACTCGCAGATGCTCTTCGACGCGATGGACCTTCAGCGCGCCGCGCAGCTCTACATCTGGTCCACGCCGCTCGTCAGCATGACCACCTGGCGCGACGCCCAGGGCGAAGCCTTCGGGACGGACGCGCCGGGCACCTTCGCGGTGCTGGAAACGCTCAAGGAAAAGCGCGGCATTGTCACCGCCAACCTGACGACGCCCTACATCTTCAACTTCACCGACCTGTCGGATGGACCGGTGCAGATCGACTATCCAGCGGGCCAGACGGCGGGTGGTGTTCTGGACATGTGGCAGCGACCCGTCTTCGATCTTGGCCTGACCGGGCCGGACAAGGGCGAAGGCGCGACCTATATCGTCGTCGGACCCGAGGAGGATCCCGCCGACTACGAGGCGGACGGCGTTTACGTCTACCAGAGCGCCACGAACAACGTGTTGGTCGGCATCCGTATCCTCGACCCGGACCCGGCCTTTTACGACACCTTCGTCTCGGACTACGCGATGGGCCCGACCGGTGAGACCAGCACGAGCGACTTCATCAAGGGCAAGGACGTGGAATGGAGCGCGACGGCACCGCGCGGCCTTGCCTACTGGGAAAAGCTCGCCGCCATCGTCAACGAAGAGCCCATTCGCGAGATCGACAAGCCCTGGATGGCGATGATTGCCCCTCTCGGGATCGTCAAGGGACAGGACTTCGCCCCGACGGACCGGCAGCAGGAGATCCTGACGAAAGGCGCGGCGCTCGGGGAGCTGATGGCCCGCAACCTGCAGGTGAACCCGCGCTACGCCGAGGTGTGGTGGGAAGGCACCTCCTGGTACAAGAGCTTCGATTTCCAGGTCGCGCAGGAAACGGACACGATCCAGCAGATCGACGAACGCGCGACATGGTTCTATGAGGCCGTCGCCTCGACCGAGGGCATGGTCAATCCCCAGCCCGGCGAAGGTCAGGTCTACATGACCTCCAAGCGCGACCAGAACGGCGACATGCTCCGCGCCGACCGCAACTACACGCTGCATGTTCCGGCCGATGTGCCGGTGGGCCAGTTCTGGTCGGTCACGCTCTACAGCGAGGAAACGCGCCGCCCCTATGACAATGGCGGCATCGAGATCGCGGACGTCACAAAGGGCAGCCGGACCGAGAGCCTGCAGGTCAACGAGGACGGCAGCGTGGACCTCTATTTCGGCCCCGACGCGCCCGAGGGGATGGAGAGCAACCACTTCAGGACCGTCGGAGATGATGGCTGGTTCGTCTATTTCCGTCTCTACGCGCCCGAGGAAGCCTTCTTCGACAAGAGCTTCAGGCTGGAGGATTTCCAACGCGTCGAATGATGACCGGGCCCGTCGGATCGCTCGGCGGGTCACCCCGAACCCAGTCAAGGGAGACTGATGATGCAACACCTCCTCAAGGTAGCGGTTTGGAGCGGTGCATTTGCCGCGATCGCCGGTATGGCCACGGCGCAATCCGAACGCATTCAGGGCCTCGCCAACCTGCCGTTCGAGAACAACCGTCCCACCGAGGACACCGCGCAGACGCTGATGGAGGAACTGACCTTCCAGCGCGCCACGCAGACCTATCTCTGGGCGATGCCGCTGCTGAACACCATGGGCATGCGCGACGGCGCGGCCGAGGCGTTCGGCACCGGCTACAACATCATGCCGATCTGGACCGAGCGGCTGGATGCGCAGACCAGGATCACCACGCCGAACTCGGACCTGATCTACGCCATGGTCTTTGCCGATCTGGGCGAATCCGGCCCGCTGGTCTTCGAAGCGCCGCCGGGGCTGCAGGGGATCATCCTCGACGCCTGGCAACGCCCGATCCCGGTCGATGGCGGGGAATATTTCGGCGATCTCGGCCTGCCCGGACCGGATGGTGGCGAAGGCGGGAACTTCCTGATCGTGCCGCCGGGCTGGGACGGCGAGGCGCCCGAAGATCACTATGTATACCGCTCGGGCACCAACAACGTCTTCTTCTTCCTGCGGTCCTTCTACCAGTCGCTCGACAACATCGCGCCTGCGACGGAGCTGCTGAAACAATCGGTGATCTACCCGCTGGGCCAGAAGGACAGCGCGAAGCCGATGGAGTTTCCGGACGCTGCGGGGGGCTCTTACAACATGCTCCCGCGCGCCGACGCCACCGCCTTCGACCAGCTCAAGTATCTTGTCGACACGGAAGGCGAAAACCTCGCCGGGCCGGACTGGCTGGGCATGCTGGAAGGTCTCGACATCGCCGCCGACCGGGATTTCTCCCCCGACGATGAAACCCGCGTGATCCTGGATGCGGCCGCGCAGACGGGCTACAAGACCAGCCGCGTGATCGGGTTTCAACACGGGCTCGATGGTGCCGATTTCCGCGTTTTTGAAGATCGGCAATGGCTGAACCCGGTCAACAACGTCTCGGCGCGCTGGCCCGACGTGCCGGTCGGCCTGGACTGGATGTCGACGGAGGCGGGCTACCGCGATCTCGACGCGCGGGCATGGTTCTTCACCGACTATTTCTCGATCAGCCCCGGCATGGTGTCGATGACTCCCGGAAAGGGGGCGTACTACATGATCGGGTTCGAGGATGCCGATGGCGACCCGCTGGTCGGGGACCAGAGCTACACGCTCGACCTGCCGCCGGATATCCCGGCGGAGCTGTTCTGGTCGGTGACGCTTTACGAGGCCGAGAACGCCTCGGGTCTCGACAACGGGCAGCCCTTCCCCTCGCTCGGAAAGCTCGACGAGCCGGCTCAGAATGACGACGGCAGCACCACGCTCCATATCGGCCCCGAGGCGCCGGACGGACAGGAGTCCAACTGGCTCGCGACGGCGCCGGACCGCGGCTTCTTCGCGATCCTGCGCCTCTATGCGCCCTCGGAACCAGCACTGAACGGAAGCTGGAAACCGGGCGACATCGAGAAGGCAGAGTGATCGCAGAGCCGGGCGACCACCGCGAAAGGAAATGACATGAAGCGACTTATGTTGAGCATGACAATGGCCGCCGCGTTGGGGGTCGCAACCGCCCCGTCACCGGCCTTGGCGCAGGGCGGCGCAGTTGACACGGGGGTCGGCGAAAACGGCGTCGCCCTGCCATCCAGCCCCGCGTTCAGCGAAGACGGCGGGGAGCCGGTGACCATGGAGAACGTGGTGCGCGCGGAAACCGCCAAGTATCTCGCGGCGGAGACCATCACCACCGGTCCCAACACGTTCAGGCACGAACGCGAGGGGATCGACCTCGACGATCAGACCGTGATCCGGTCGAATTTCGACCTGGTCTATTCCTACGGGGTCTGGGATGTCAGCGAGGGCCTGACCATCGAGGTGCCCGACTACGACCTTCTGCACCTCGTGCAGGTGCTGGACGAGAACTCCGTCACGATCGGCGTCGCCTATCCCGGCGATACGCTCGAGATCGGCCCCGACGACGTCACTTACGGCAATCATGTCTATCTCTTCATGCGGACCCAGCCCCGGGACCGGACCGAGGCCGGGATGGACGAGATGCGTCAGCGGCAGGACGCTGTGACCATCACCGCCGGGTCGGATGCGCCCTACGAGCCCGACGTGCAGTACGATCTCGCCAGCTTCAACACGTTGCGTAGTGACCTGATCCGGCGCGCACCGACGGAAGTGGTCATCGAAGAGGGCTTCGTCGACGATATCGACGACATTTCCGAACCGCAGTTCCAGCTGACCAATCTCGCCGGATGGGGCGGTCTGCCAGCCCAGCACGCCTTCTACTTCGTCGTGCTTCCAGGCGATGAGGGCGCGGCAGGTGGCGAGACGGCCAGCGTCACCTTCGAGCCGCCCGACCTTCGCTATGACGATGCCGGCTACTGGTCACTGACCTTCTACAACGCCGATGGCTGGGTTGAGACCGATCCCTTCGTCGTCAACAGCCGCACTGCAACGATCAACGACGACGGGACGGTCACAATCACCGTCAACGGCGGCGCGGACGCGATCAACAACGTCGCGGCGCCAGCGAACTGGAACGCACTGTTCCGGAACTATCTGCCGGTATCGGTCGACGAGATCGTGAAATTTCGCGATGAATTCAACGAAACGCACAAGGTGATCTCGGAGTAGTCGTTTCGACCTTGGTTTTAGCAGCTCGGTTTCCGTGCGCCGCCCATACAGATGAAAGGTCAGAAAGGGCATTAGAAGGAAGCGCCGCCTTGAACATCCGTCGTGGCGCGCGTGAGCTGTCTCGATCTGCTCGGCCAGACGCCCGGCGCGTTCGCCAGAGCGGCGCTGGGCCAACAGGAACGACAGGATCGCCAGGACGATGACGCCGTAGCGGAGCGCCGCGCGCGCCCATGCCGATCCGGAGAGCGTGGCAATGAACCCGCCGATCACCGCCGCCCCCGCTTCCAGTCGTCAAGGCGAGCGTAGATGGTGACCGCGATGCCGCCGAGCGCGACGGCGATGAATACCCATCGCAGGGTGTCGAGATACGGCACAATCGGCAGGATTGCGGATTGGGTCTCCGCCAGGACGCTCTGCGCCACCTCGACCCCAGCTGCGCCCAGCGTCGCCACGCCTGCCGCGCCACCACCCTTCATGGTGCGGCTGTCGGCCAGCACTTCGCGCGCAGGCGGCGTCTCGGCTGCAAATGCCGTCGCCCGGACCGGAAACCGCTCGCCCCACTGGCGCGCGGGGCCGACGTCGACGTGCATGAAGCCCGAGCGCGGGTAGAAGCCGAAGCCGAGGAACCCGACCTCGCGCGCTGCCGCCTCGAAGGCCACCGGGTCGTGGTTCGCCATGGCGATGTCAAAGGCCGCGCCGTCGAGATGCTTCGACCGGGTAGCACCACCAACGGCGCGGTTGTGCTCGGGGCTGCGATAGGCAGAGCGGACGATCAACGGCTTGCCCAACCGGTCGCGCAGCGCCTGCAGCTTGTCGAGCGCGGGTTCGTTGATGAGCAGCTTGCCGGTCCCTCGGCAGGCGATTTCGGCTGGCGAGAAATTCGGCCAGCGCCAGGTGCTCTCCGGCACGTCGCGCCAGTGGTCGTAGAACGTCGTGGTCATGGGGTCCTCCGAAAACAAGAAACCCGCCTCGAGGGCGGGTCATTGCGGGCTGATGAATGGGGATGGGGCGCGGCTAAGGACTGCCGCCGAAGATCTTGAGCTTGATGGCGATGCCCGCGAGCAGCGCCAGCATGACGCCGGTTGTGATCATGCGGACGGCGGTCTGCATGGCGGTGCGGCGGACCAGCCGGATGCAGTCCACCAGGGAGCGCAGATCGCGGATGTCGAGCGCGGCCTCGTCGCCGTCGAG
>CALMSR010000042.1 GCA_937872465.1 uncultured Paracoccaceae bacterium | reverse complement strand
GCCGTCGATCTGCGGCTGGAAGACCTTGCGGTTGAAGTCGTCGAGCCGCTCGTCGAGGATGCCCACGAACCAGACATGCTTGCCGCGCGTGTGCTGGAGGTGGGTCAACCACCCGATCATCTCGCGGCCGTGCAGCCCGTAGGCGCCGCGGATGTCGGGCTTGCCGGTCTTCTCGGAGAACGCCTCGGGCTGGCCGCGGCACCACTGGAAACAGAGCCGCCCGGCCACGGTGATCGAGTCGATGAAGACGGTCTCGTATTTGCCGATCACGGCCGGGTCGCCGTAGCGCCCGCAGACCTCGTCGAAATGCGCCTGGCTGTAGGGCTGGTCCTCGCGCAGCGCCGGGTTCGGCCCGCCGATGAACACCGCGAAGTCGCGGCATTCCTTCCAGGTGCGCGGCCGGAGCGTGTCGATCTCCAGCCCCTCGACCGCCAGATCCCCGGCCTCGAGGTCAAGGAAGAGCGTGGTCGAGGCGTTCAGCGTCCAAAGCAGGCTGGTCTTGCCGATGCCGGACCGGCCGAAGATGACGCCCTTGATGCCCTTGCGTTGCGCGAGCCGTTCGTCGGCACCGATGATGGGAAGGGCCATCACTGGCCCTCCTTCTTCATCACCGCCGCGGCGGCGCGATCTGCGCCGATGCACCCCGCCTCGCGAGCGAGCTTGTAGAGCCGCTTCAGCGCATCGGCGCGGCGGTAGGCGGCCGTGCTCTCGCGCTCCGCCTCCACGATCGCGAAGGCGATCTCGTCGACGGTCGCCTCGACGACCGGCAGCGGCTCGCGCGGCTCGTCGCCAGGGCGCTGCGGGAGGGAGATGGCTTCGGGGAGGTCGTCGAGGGCGTAGCTCGCGGCGCGAAGACGGGTGATGTCGTCCGGCTGGTCCGGCATGGCGGTTCTCCGGGGGATGATGTGATCGAGGAGGCGCATCACGCGGCCTCGCGGACGTCGGGCGCGGGCTCGGGCTCGGCGACGTAGATCGCCAGCAGCGGCGTCCCGTCGGCATGGGCGCCGGCGTCCTCGATCTGATAGTTGCGGTTGGGCTCGCAGACCTCGGTCAGCTCCCAGCGGCGATAGAGCCCCGGAAGACGCCTGAAATCCTCGAGCGACAGATCGGCAGTGCGGTTCATGCGTGTCTGCTTTCGGTTGGAGGGAAGGCGCTCGGGGCGCTCGAATGGGAAAAGCCACCCGCGGGACCGGATCGGGACATCGGTTCAGGGGATTTCCTCGAGGGCGTCGTGCAGCCGGCGCATCGCGCGCTGGTACCGCTTGCGGGCGGCGGCCTCGGTCAGGCCCAGTTCGACGGCGACTTCCGCCTGCGAGAAACCCTCGACCGCCACGCGGATCACCAGCAGGGCGTCATCGCCGAGCAGCTTCCGAACGGCGTCGTTCAGCCGTGCGTACCCGGTTGCGCCGATCCCGCTGTCGCCGCTGTCTGCCACCTCGTCGGGATCGGCGCCGCTGGCGAGATGTTCGCGCGCCGTGTCGCGTTGGCGCACGCGGATCATGTCGCGCTCGACATTGCGCAGGACCGTGGCCGCGATCCAGTTGACGCGCCCGAGGTCGAGGCTGCGGACTGCCTCGGTGGTGCGCGCCAGGACATCGGACGCGATCTCGTCGGCGGTGCCGATCCTGCGCCAGATCGACCGGCGGCGGATGGCGTCGAGGCCGGGCCAGAGTGCCAGCAACAGCAGCGTCAGGGCGCAGTCGGACGTGGGCCCGTCGCCCTGCGCCGCCCCGACCAGCGCGGAGAGGATCAGGTTTTTCCGGGCGGGATCGCCGGGGGTGCGATGCAGACCGTCCAGCAGGGCCGCCGGATCGCGGAACGGCGCGAGGTCGGCCTGCGCACGCCTGACGGCGTCGAAACTGCGCTGGAAATGAAGGTTGGAGGAAGATTGCATGAGGTGATCACGGATCTCGTGCCACGCGAAGGACATCGGACGCCTGCCTTGCGGCCAGGCGTCCGGCGCCTTCTCGTGGCCAGGTCAGGACGTCGCGCGTCTCTGCGATTTCAGGGGGTTGGGTGAATGCGCGCGTCAGCGCGCGGGTGCGGTCGCGTTGTTCAGCGTGCCGCAGCCCCGGCAGGTGGCCTGAACCGGAAAGCCCACGAAATACTCGTGCCCCCGCGCGAAGCGCAGATGCATGCGGCCGTCCCGGCAGACGCCGAGCAGCTTGTCACAGCGCGTGCAGCGCCATTCCGAGTTGTGGGTGGTGGGCTTGATCGTCGCGGCGCCGGACCAGCTCGTCAGGGCTGCCTGGCGCGAGGGGAAGGGAGTCGGCATGGAAGTGCTCCTCTAAACGATGGAGCACTCCCATTGGCTTGAGGAATCGGAGCTAGTCAGACCCCCCAATCGGAGCCGGATCGGAGCCAGCCGTCAGACGGCGATCTCCCATGGCCCTTTCGGACCGAGATTTCTTAGGAAGTTGGCCTTCAGCTTGTCCCATAGCGGCTGCTTGAAGATGTTCGCCAGGGACTGGTCTTCGGCGATGTCCTTGACAAGATCTTTGGTTGCCATAGGCATTGGGCCATTGTTGTGTGCATCGACCAGCCGCTTGATGACCGCGATGCGGTTCTCGCCCCTTATGTCGATGCTGCCTTTCCCTGGAACGAACAGGGTCGCCATGTTCTCCCCGCTAGGCGTGAGTTCGACAGCCTGACCACCGCGGGCGAGTATCCGATGGCGTCGGAACACTGACCTGAGCTTGTCTGCGACCAACGAGATTTCGGCTTGCTGGGTGTCGATCTGATCGACCAGCGGCGTCAGAACGTTGGCCGCCAAACACGGTCCGGGAGCGCTGCCGGCCTGCAGGACAAGCCCTATCCCAAGGTTGTGGCGCGCCCGAAGCTCCGTATCGACTGACGCCCGGACCTTCTCCCGGTCGAGAGCGCGCGCGAGGTAGATCGGAACATCCCCGCCATCGACATCGAGCGTTCCAAGGTAGAGGAGATGATCGGTCAGCTTCTCGATCGCTGGCGCATCGAGCGCTTTCTCGAGACGAGTCTTCAGGTGTAGCGCGACCCAGCCATCGCGCACTCGATAGACCCTGTAGCGATCCGGGTTGCCCGCGGACGTCGACTGTCCCTCGGTGACCTGGAGGTTGGCCACCTTGTGGTCCCCTTCCTCGACATCTCCCTTTTTGACCCGGACGTCCACTTCGGCCGTGACCGGACCGACCTCGTCTTCATCGTCGATCAGGTCGTCTCCTTCCCAGCCCGCGGGCACGAGAAAGCCCAGGTCGATCAGGAGGCCAGGATCGACGCCACGAGCTTGAAGCCATGCGCCGGTGATCCTGTCGACCCCAATGTCCCAAATTGCCAGCAAGGCGGGCATGACCGCCATGCTCTCCTCATCGCCCGGTGCGCGACCATCACGAAGGATGTTCCAGTGTCTGAGCAAGCGATGCCCCAGAACGCGCTCGAACGGGTCGTCGATGCTGAGAAGGCTGCTCGTGTTGCGGTCGGTGAGCGTGAAGTTGAGGGTTTGCGCCTCATCCCGTCCCGCGCGGGAGTACCGGACCGCAATCTCGACAAAACGGATTGCGAGCGCTCGCTCGAAAATCTTCGGAAGGCCCGGCTGGCTGTCGATGATCTCTGAGATGTCCTGGTCGATCGTGGTGGAAAGCGAGAGACGGTTGGCCAGATTACCGATGCTGATGTCAGCGCGGATCACCTGTGCGCGGTCGATCACCACGTCATCGAGTTCCGGCGGTTCAAGATCAAGTCCTTGCAGGAAGTGCGAAATGTCATAGGCCTGAAAGTCTACGGGCTGGTTGGAGTAGGTCTGCTCGAGAGCAGTCTCGATGAAGCGTTCGGCGACCGTGTGCCTGAGCTTTCGGTTGCCAGCGCGGACATGGACCCGCCCGGTCGATGGCGTGTAGACGATCATCGCCTCTCCGGGCGGCCGAAAATAGATGCTCGACCGATTGCCATCGTCATCGATCTCCCGAACGCTTGTGGGGGGATCAGGATGGAACAGCAGGTACATCTCCGCCGCCGGTTCATCGCCGTCCTCGGGGATGTCGAACTTGTCGATGCTGTAGCCGTCGCCGCGATCGAGACGCTTGTTGAGATCAACCAGAAGCTCGTCGAGCAATGCGCTGCCGGCGTCCGGTCCCCCGTTGACCGAAGGTTCGGCCATGAAGGTCTGGTAGTGCTTGTCATAGCGCCGGTAGAGACGCAGGTGCAGGCTGTTCTCCGCCGCTTCGAACAAGCCATGCTCGTTGGCGAATGCCCACAGGCTTCGCGCGAGTTTGTCCCGCCGGTTCCGAAGTTCCTTGGCGCGGTCGGGTTCGAGCGTGGTAGTGGCGAGACCTTGGAGGACGTATTCGCCGCGGTCGCTGGCGATTGTGACGATACGTGCTGCTTCAGCTTCGAGCGGGCCCAGCCGGTCCTTCTTTTCCTGCGGCAGCATATTTCTGGCAACCGACGGACCGTCCGGATTCTTGGGGTCGAACCTGTAGGGCGCGAGCCAGCTCAGCCTCTCGAAAGCCTTGCTCTTGAGGAATCCGGACAGCAATTCGGGCTCTGCATCATCGAATAGCCGAGAAAGATTGGGGCAGGTTTTAGCCGGGACGCGTACCATTGAAGTCTCCGAGAATTCTGACTTGCGCTACTGATGGCGATCGTGGCGCCGTGCTCGGAGCTTGATACCGCGATGTCGCCTCTGGAGACCGAGGGCAACGTTGCCTTTTCGCCGGACAGTTACGTCCACAGAGGCGAGATCCACGCGCGCATCCTCGATCCGCTCCAGGAGATGGGGACCGATCGGAGTTGCTTCGCGCGTCATGAACTTACCTCAATGAACTACTGCTCTCGACTGATTCAACTCGCGATTGTCGCGGACAAATCGGTGATCGGCAAGTCCTGATGTTCTCTACCTGTTCGCAATCCTGAATCCTGTCGGGAGAGATGTCCCATCACCGATGGTGGGGTGGCTTTTGATCGGTAGCAACGCATCGACATGGCTACCGAAAATGAAGCGCCCGAACCCGCTGCCTCCCGACCAGATGACCGCCGCCGAACGCCGTGCCGAGTTGTGCGGCCTGCTGGCGCTCGGGCTGGTCCGGTTGCGGATGCGGGATGGGGGTGAAGTGTCTGACAATACTGGAGAATGTTGCCTACACTATCCGACCGACCAATGCCGTCATGCAACTCCAACGCACCGGAGAAATGCATGAACAAGCCCGATCCCATCCCCGCGCGCCTGGCCGCGCTCAAGACCACGCCGACGCCCGACTTGAAGCAACAGTGGCGCGATCTGTTCGAAAGCGAGCCGCCGCCGTTCAACCGCCGCTATCTCGAAAGCCGCATCGCCTATCGTATCCAGGAACTGGCCTATGGTGGGCTGAAGCCGGAGACGATCCGGCGCCTTGAGCGGCTGGGCGAGGAACTGGACGGCGGCGACAGCAAGAAGCGCAGCATCCGCGTCGATCGCGACCGCCCGATCACCGGCACGCGGCTGCTGCGAGAATGGCAGGGCGTCGAGCAGATCGTCACCGTCACCGCCGACGGCTTCGAATGGCAGGGGCGGCCCTACAAATCGCTGTCGGCCATCGCGCGCGCGATCACCGGCACACGTTGGAACGGCTGGGTGTTCTTCGGGCTCAGGAACCACAGGGGGCGGACATGACGAAGCCGCCGGATAAATCGAAGGTCGTCCGCAAGCTGCGGTGTGCCGTCTACACCCGGAAGTCCTCCGAGGAAGGGCTGGAGCAGGAGTTCAACTCGCTCCACGCCCAGCGCGAGGCCTGTGAAGCCTATATCGCCAGCCAGCGGTCTGAGGGCTGGGTTCTTGTCCGCGATCAGTATGACGACGGCGGCATCTCGGGCGGCACCCTGGAACGCCCCGGCCTGAAGCGGCTGCTGGAGGATATCGAGGACGGGTTGGTCGACGTGGTCGTGGTCTACAAGATCGACCGTCTCAGCCGCTCGCTCGCCGACTTCGCCAAGCTGGTGGAAGTGTTCGATCGCAACGGGGTGACCTTCGTCTCGGTGACGCAGTCGTTCAACACGACCACGTCGATGGGGCGGCTGACGCTGAACATCCTGCTGTCCTTCGCCCAGTTCGAGCGCGAGGTGACGGCCGAGCGCATCCGCGACAAGGTCGCAGCGAGCCGGAAGAAGGGCATGTGGATGGGTGGCGTCCCGCCCTACGGCTACCGGGTCGAGAACCGGAAGCTGGTGATCGACGAAGACGCCACCGCGCATGTGCGCTGGATCTTCGATCGCTTCCTCGAGATCGGATCCTGCACGGAACTGGCGCGAGAGGTCGGCACGCGCGGCATCCGAACGCCGCGCGGCAACCGGATCGACAAGAAATATATCTACCGGATGCTCAGTAACCGCGCGTACATCGGCGAGGCGGTCCACAAGGGCGAAAGCTATCCCGGCGAGCATGACGCGATAATTGACGGCGCGACATGGGACCGCGTCCACGCCATCTTGCAGGAAAGCCCACGCAAGCGCGCCGCCCGGACGCGCGCCGAGACGCCCGCGCTGTTGAAGGGGCTGCTGTTCGGACCCGACGGCGCGGCATTCTCGCCGACGCACACCCGCAAGGGCGACAGGCTGTACCGCTACTATGTGAGTCAGACCGTGCTGAAGCACGGTGCTGGTTCGTGTCCGGTCGGCCGCGTGCCTGCGGGCGAGATCGAGGGCGCCGTCATAGACCAGCTCCGCGCCGTGTTCCGCCAGCCGGAGATTGTTGCGGGGACCTGGAAGGCGGCGCGTGCCTACGCCGAAGACATCTCCGAGGCCGACGCACGCGCGGCCTTGCAGCAGCTCGACCCGCTGTGGGAGGAACTCTTCCCCGCCGAGCAGGCCCGCATTGTCTCGTTGCTGGTCGAGCGCGTCGATATCGGCACGAACGGGCTCAACTTCCGGCTCCGGATGGACGGCCTCGGAGGGCTCGCGCGCGAGATGCTGTCTGGCAGCATCGGAGCAGCAGCATGACCCGCGCGACGGCGGTCCCCGAGACGGTCACAATCCACGTGCCATTCCGCATCGTGAAGCGCGGCGGGCGGAAAGAGATGCAGCGGCCATCAGGCACCCAAGCGCGCGGGAGGCCGGACGATACGCTCATCAAGGCGCTTGCGCGCGCGTTCCGCTGGAAGAGGATGCTCGACAACGGTGACTTTGCCACGGTAGCCGACCTCGCCGCACAGGAAGGCATCGCTGTCTCCTACCTCACGCGTGTGCTTCGGCTGACGCAGCTTGCGCCCGATCTCGTCGAGGCGATACTCGACGCACGGCATCCCCCGGGCCTGACGCTTCAGTCGCTGCGAGTGCAGATCCCCGATGAATGGTCGAGGCAGCGCGAGTCCTTGCTGCCAGGGACGGAATAAGGCTTGCGGCATCAGTCGGCCACGCTGTAGCTTCTCCGAGCCGTTGTCAGGCGAAAGAGCTGCCAAACCAAAGAATTGTGCGTTGATCTGAGCCGAGTTCTTTGACAAGCCGTTTGCTGCGCGATGGCATGTCGAAACCGGGCGAAGTAGATTGCGCATGAACGAAGCCGATACCTGCAGGAAGTTCGTCGTCCCGAAGCTGCAGGAAGCAGGCTGGGATGATCGCCCGCACGCGATAAACGAGCAGAGAACTTTTACTGACGGCCGAGTTGTATTTGTCGGCGGCAAAGCTCGCCGTGGCAAGCAGAAGCGCTCAGACTATCTTCTCCGATATAATCCGGATTTCCCGATCGCGGTCGTTGAGGCCAAATCCCGCTACCGGCACGCCGCGGAGGGCCTCCAACAAGCCAAGGAATATGCGGAAATCCTTGGACTTCGGTTCGCGTATTCGACCAACGGGATCGAGATTGTCGAGTTCGACTACACGACCGGCATCGAGCGAACGATTTCGGATTTCCCGGCGCCTGATGACCTTTGGGCCCGGCTCCGCCGCGCCGAGGGCATTGTCGACGACCAAGTGGCCGAACGGCTGCTGACGCCCACCTTTCCAGACCGAGCCAAACCCCTTCGCTACTATCAGGAAATCGCGGTGAACCGCGCGGTCCAAGCGGCCCTTCAGGGCAGGAAGCGGGCCCTCCTCACACTGTGCACCGGAGCGGGCAAGACTGCCGTCGCCTTCCAGATCTGCTGGAAGCTATGGTCAGCACGCTGGAATTCCAAAGGGGTCAACCGAAACCCGAAGATCCTGTTTCTCGCTGATCGCAACGTCCTGGTCGACGATCCGATGGCAAAAGACTTCAGCCCATTTGGCGACGCCCGTCACAAGATCGCCGGCGGTTTGGCGGTCAAGAGCCGCGACATGTATTTCGCCATCTACCAGTCCATCGCGCGTGACGAGAACCGTCCCGGCCTTTATCGCGAGTATGCGCGCGATTTCTTTGATCTCATCATCATTGACGAATGTCATCGCGGCAGTGCTCGCGACGACAGCAACTGGCGGGAAATCCTCGAATGGTTCAAGCCCGCAACCCAAATTGGGATGACAGCGACGCCGCGTCGAGAGGACAATGTCGATACCTACAACTATTTCGGTGATCCGCTTTACGAGTACAGCCTCGCGCAGGGCATCGCTGACGGCTTCCTGGCCCCGTATCGGGTCCATCGCGTCATATCGGACTACGATGCAGCCGGCTGGCGACCAACGCGGGGTGAACTTGATCGCTATGGACGCGAGATCCCCGACGCCGAATACTCCACGCGGGACTTCGAGCGGGTCGTGGCGCTGCGGGCGCGAACGCAGGCCATTGCGAGACATCTCGCGGGCTTCATGGCCGAGACCGACCGCTTCGCAAAGACCATTATCTTCTGCGTCGACCAAGAACACGCGCTCGAAATGCGGCAGGCGCTTGCCGCCCTGAACACCGATCTCGTGAAGGACCATCCCGACTACGTTTGCCGTGTGACGTCCGACGAAGGCGATGTGGGAAGCGCGCACAGGGCGAAGTTTCAGGATGTCGAGACCCAGACACCGGTCATCCTCACCACGTCGCAGCTTCTCACGACCGGCGTGGACGCCCCCACCTGCAAGAACGTGGTGCTCGCGCGGGTCGTCGGCTCCATGCCGGAGTTCAAGCAGATCATCGGACGGGGCACCCGTCTCCGGCCCGACTACGGCAAGCTCGCCTTCAACATCATCGACTACACCGGAACCGCGACGCGCATGTTCGCCGATCCCGCCTTTGACGGCGATCCCGTCCGCGAGGACGAAGCGGTCATCAATGCGGACGGCGACATCGTGGAAGAGCGCGAGATCGAAGAAGTGGCGCCGGATCCGGACGATTTTCCTGAAGGGCCCGATATTCCGGATGGACCGGTCGAGCTGGGGGACGAGGGCGAGAACGGGCCCCGCAAGTTCTATGTCGACGGCGGCGAGGTCGCGATCGTCCGGCACCTCGTGTACGAACTCGATTCTGACGGCCGGCAACTCGCCTGCCGCCAGCTCACCGATTACACTGGCGACAAGGTCCGCACACTCTACCCCAATGCGTCGGAACTGCGCACGGACTGGCTCGATCCCGAACGCCGGGCGGAAATCGTCGAGCGGCTTGAGGAAAAGGGCATCGACCTCGATTCCCTGGCTGATGCAGTCGGAAAGCCGGAGGCCGACCCGTTCGATCTCCTTTGCCATCTCGCCTATAACGCGCCGCTGCGCACCCGGCGCGAGCGCGCTGACCGTCTGGTGAGGGAGCAGGACGAGTTTCTGGACCGCTTCGGGCCGGATGCCCGCGAAGTTCTGGATGCCGTGCTTGAAAAGTATGCCGAACATGGCAGTGCCCAGTTCAAGCTGCCCGACATCCTGGAAGTGCCCCCGTTCAACGAGTGGGGCAACGTCATTGAAATCGCCGCCCGCTTCGGCGGGGGCAAGGAGCTGCGCAGCGCCGTCACCGAGCTGCAGCGTCTGCTCTACACCGCTTGAATTGAAGGAGCTCTATCTTGGCTACAACCGCCCGAAAGAAGGCTGCGCCGAAGCAACTGACCACTGCCCAGCGTCTCGACAGCATCATCAAGTCTGCCCGCAAGATCATGCGAAAGGACAAGGGGCTGAACGGCGACCTTGATCGGTTGCCGATGCTCACCTGGATCATGTTCCTGAAGTTCCTCGACGACATGGAGCGGATCGAGGAGGGACGCGCAGAACTTGCGGGCAAGGATTATCGCTCGATCATCGAGGCCCCTTATCGCTGGCGCGATTGGGCGGCGGATGCCGATGGCATCACCGGTCCCGACCTCCTGTCGTTCCTCGTTTCGGAAATGACCGAGCGCCCGGACGGCACACGCGGCCCGGGGCTCTTCGCCTATCTCCGAGGCTTGCGCGGCGACAATGGGCGGCGCGAGCGGCGCGACGTGATCGCAACCGTCTTCCAAGGCTTCGCCAACCGGATGGAGAGCGGCTACCTGTTGCGCGACGTTGTCAACCTAATCGACGGCATCCATTTCGATTCTTCGGAAGAAGTTCACACCCTCGGCCGCCTGTACGAGACGTTGCTGCGCGAGATGCGCGACGCTGCAGGGGACTCGGGCGAGTTCTACACGCCCCGGCCGGTTGTGCGGTTCATGGTCGAGGTGACCGATCCCAAGCTGGGCGAGACCATCCTTGACCCGGCATGCGGCACCGGGGGATTTCTGACCGAGGCGTTCCTGCATCTCGAGCGCCAGGCCGATACGGTCGAGAAGCGACGCATCCTGCAGGAAGACAGCTTCTTCGGTGGCGAGGCCAAGTCGCTGCCGTTCCTGCTGTCCCAGCTCAACCTCCTGCTGCACGGCCTGCATGCCCCGCGCATCGACCCGGGCAATGCCCTTCGCTTCCGCCTGGCCGAGATCGGCGAGGATCAGCGGGTCAATGTCATCCTGACCAATCCGCCATTCGGCGGCGAGGAGGAGGCAGGCATCCTCAACAACTTCCCCGAGGACCGGCGCACGGCCGAGACGGCACTGCTGTTCCTCCAACTGATCATGCGGCGCCTGAAGCGCGCCGGGCGCGGCCGGGCCGCGGTCGTCGTTCCGCACGGCACGCTGTTCGGCGATGGCATCTCGGCGCGGATCAAGGCGGACCTGCTCGAGAAGTTCAACCTGCACACGGTGGTCCGGCTGCGTGAAGGGGTGTTCGCGCCCTACACGGACATCCCGGCAAACCTGATCTTCTTCGACACGACCGGGCCGACGAAGGACATCTGGTACTACGAGATGCCGCTGCCGGAGGGCCGCAAGAAATACTCGAAGACCGCGCCCATGGCCTATGAGGAGTTTGCGGACTGCCTTACCTGGTGGAAGACGCGCGAGCCGAACGAGCGCGCCTGGAAGGTCTCCGCGACTGATCTGATCCAGCGCGATGCGCAGGACCGCGTCGTCGCATGCAACCTGGACATCAAGAATCCGCATTCCGGCGAGGTCGCCGATCATCGCGCGCCGGCCGAGATCGTGGATGCGATCATCACACAGGAACAGCGGATCCTCGGCATCATGGACGAGATCAAGGCCGTGCTGGCGGAGCGGGTGTGATGTCGCGGACAATAACTATTGACAGGTTTCTGACCAAGTCAGAGGACTGGGTCCCCGTAAAGCCGGATGAAAATTACAAGCAGATCACCGCACGTCTGTGGGGAAAGGGTCTCACGCTGCGTGGCGAAGTTCCGGGGAGCGCGATTGCTGCCGCCCGACAGTACTGCGCCAAGGCAGGTCAGTTCCTGATCTCCAGGATCGACGCGCGTCACGGAGCCTTCGGGATCGTTCCAGAGGAACTGGACGGTGCACTGGTCAGCAATGATTTCCCCTGCTTCAACATCGACGCTTCGACGGTGCTGCCACACTTCTTCGAGTGGTACTCGCGCACGCCCGAGTTCATCGATCTATGTCGCCGAGCGAGCGAGGGTTCGACAAATCGCGTTCGCATGAAAGAAGCGAAATTCCTGAAAATGACGGTGCCGCTGCCGTCCCTCGACGAACAGCGCCGCATCGTCGAAAAGCTCGACCGGGTCGCGGCGCTGGTGGACGACCGCCGCAACGCCATCGAGGCGGCCGAGCGTGAAACGCAGGCACTGCTGCTGAAAGCCTTCCAGCGCGCCATCGACGGTGCGCCCCTGCGCCCCATGTCCGAGGTCGCGCCATTGGTGCGGCGGGAGGTAGAGATCGAGACGGACAAGGAGTACACAGAAATCGGGGTCCGCAGTTTCTACAATGGCATTTTCCATCGGCGGACGATGCCCGGGTCAGAATTCAGCTGGCAAAGTCTATTCTGGGTGAAAAACGGGGACCTTGTATTCAGCAATCTCATGGCTTGGGAAAGGGCTATCGCGGTTGCCGAAGAGCATGACGAAGGCACCGTCGGCAATCACCGGATGCTGACCTGTGAGGTCAATCCAAATCTGGCGACGCCAGAGTTCCTTATGGCCTATTTCCGAACCTTCGAGGGATTTTCGAGCGTCGTTGGCCATTCGCCGGGCACTATTGCTCGTAACAAGACCCTGTCGTCAAAGAAGCTTCCCACAATTCTTGTGCCGACGCCCTCCCTGGCTGCCCAACGGTGGTATGACAGCATCGAAGCCAAGGCTCGTGAGGTTCGCGCCATCCGCGCCAGCACCGCACAGGATGTTGAGGGTCTGCTCCCAGCCATGCTGCACGAGATCTTCGTCGGGAGAGCGAAGGCCGCATGACGTCGGTCCGCGACGATCAGCCCGATCTGCTATCGGACCTTTCGGATCTGGACTTCGTCCGCCATCTGCTGGCCGACCTGCATGACGACCTGCCAGGGAAGGTCGGCCGTTTCCGTATGCTAACCGATCTGGGCGGGCAGATGGGGCGATCCGGGACGATGATTTTCGGTGGCCATGCAGCCTATCACGCTTGGGTCGAAGCGCGCTCGTCCTTCGTGCACGGCAATTATGTGGCGACGATCCTGCTGTGTCAGGGGCTCGTGGAGCATCTGCTGGCGGCATATCTTCACGCCGGGCTTTTGGTCGATGACATCCCGGATCGCATCCAGTTCGCCGACACCCTCCGCCGCTGCCGAGAGCGCGAGGTAGTCTCTGATGAAGACGTCACCGACCTCCGCCGCATGATGGCGCTGCGAAACCCGCTGTCGCATTTCCGGCATGTAGATGATGGCAGCAATCTTGATCGTCGCAGCATCGATGAGAGCAGATCGGCGGACGACCTGCTGCGCCACGACGCGATCTTTTCGATCGGTCTCGCCGTTCGGATGCTTTCAAGGCCTGCGTTCCGGCTCGGCTAGCAATCGGGGCCGCCAGCTGGTCATCGTCGAACGGACCGAGTCTTTGGTGGCGTGATCCGATCACCCTTCGCCAAGATGTAGTCGGCAATCTTGTGCCCGAGGGGATGGGGCCCCGCCCACAGCATGTAGTAGATCGGGACACCTCGCGTGTTCCTGACGACACTCGGTGTGGCGGCGTGGCCGAACAAGGTCTTCAGGCGGCCGACGTAGTGGTCAAGAAGCCGCTTGGCTGCATCGTCAACCTTGTGGCGGGTCGTATCCCCGAAGAGGTCGGTGCGCTCTGCATAGACGAGGCTCTCCCAGTCCGCACCGCCAAAGCAGCCGTTCAGCCCCGCGCGCCAACCATCCGGTATGTCGCCCGACCGGGTGATCAATCTGTTGATGGCCATTCCAAGCGGGAAATTGATGATCACCTCAAACCGCTTGGTTGACCCCAAGGCTGCGACGGTTCGCCAGTCCAGGTGGGGGCCATAAGGATCAAGGAAAGCAACGCCCCTTGTGTTCCGCCCCGCTATCCGCGGGACCAGCTTCTGGATCAATTCGTTCGCGTCGCCAACCTGAACGCTCATCTTTCGAGCCGGGTACTCGGCCCTCAGGCCCTCGAGAAGGGCCGCGCGCCCTGCATCTGCGTCAAAGAAATGGTATTGGGTGAAGGGGTGTTCGAGGGCGAGGGCTCGGTGCGGGGAGCCTTCGATGAACTGTTCCTCGGACCGGACGAACTCGTCATCAAGAAGCTGAAGGTCTTCGTCATCAGCGCCGGCCCAGGCGTCGCGGATTCTTGACCGTCCCGCGCCGGCGAATGCATCGACGTAGACCAGTTCGAAGGACTGTTTCTTCAGTGCAATGGTGTAAGCGTGAAGATATGCCTCGAGGCCATCGAGCTTTTGCCGAGCCCATGGGCCAACCGTATTTTCAACATGCGATTTCTTCAATGATGGCGGTACTCCGTGCGAAATGGTTTACGCTGAAATCTGATCGAGGATCGGCTTCGGGACGATTTGCCACGGAAAGCCGTTCCATTCCTCACCATCGAGCAGACGCCCCCCCGACTTCGGACGGGCGCCACCCCACTGTTTGAAGAAGAAAGCGACGTCGTCACGTTCGCAGATGTCCCGGATCTGGCGGGCCCAGCTTTCGTCCATGGGCCGAGCCCGGGGCCCGCTCTCCCCCCCGACGATGGCCCAAGCGACGCCCTGCAGATCGACATCCCCGACCGGTCCGAGCAGCGGCTCGAACGAGATGAAGCGCGCGTCGGAATTGATCTGCTTCAGGTGCTCGATCCGGCTCGCGTGCGCGGCGTCCTCGACAGAAACGCCGAGCCAGATGTGCCGAGGGATCGGCCCTCCATCATACCGCTTCCGAACGTAGTTGCGCATGAGCGAGCTGCGCTTGGTCAGCACTTGGTAGACGTGCCAGTCCGCCAGCTCCATGGCGTCGAACACCGCGTCGATAAATGTACGGTCGATGTCCTTGTGGAAGAGGTCGCTCATCGAGTTCACGAAGATCATCCGCGGCTTTTTCCAGAGCACGGGCTGCTTCAGCCTCGACGGCCAGAGTGTCAGGTCAAAGCCCTGCTCGTAGGGGTGTCCCGGGATTCCACGCCAGCGCTCTGCGAACCGCTCGGCGTAGCAGTTGTCACAACCGGGACCGACCTTCGTGCAGCCCGTCACCGGGTTCCACGTCGCGTCCGTCCATTCGATGTCTGACTTCTGGGCCAACTGCTCGCCTCACACTTTTTCACAACGGTAACACGCGGCTGACTCAGCACAAAGCACGAACAGCGGCTGGGGTGAGATTGGTCCCAGCTGCAGCCGAGCCGCGGCGCAACGGGCGGCGTTCGATCTCTGTTCCATCCGCCATCCAGATGGATTTTCCAAATCGCGTGCATCACGGACTTCGAAAGATCACTTGAAAGCAATGACTTAAAGCTGTTCACCGGAAGCGCGGCGGTTAACAGGTCCGGAGAATATCGGCCCGGAGAGAACGCGTGTGCGCCCTTCGGGGCGTGGGCCGGTTAACAGCCCCTCCCGCATAACCCTCGAAAACAACGAGAAAATCCGGCCGCAGCCGGATCGGAAGAACGCTTTCGCGAGGGCGAGTGGCGGAGAGGAAGGGATTCGAACCCTCGAGACGGTTTCCCGCCTACGCCCTTAGCAGGGGCGCGCCTTCGACCACTCGGCCACCTCTCCGCGGACGGTGTTAGCGACTCGATCAGGGCAGGACAAGCCCGCTCGCAGATTGTTCCAGGGCTATCGCATTTGGCCGATGATGGGTCGTGCGAAGGCATCGGACCAACCGGAGCGTCTGCGCTTTCGGGCGACGGACATCTTCGGCCTTGCCTTGTTGAGGAGGTTGAGGGTGGCCTGGAGCGCGAGGAAGTAGTCACCGCCGCGGTCGAGGATGACCTCTGCCCTGCCCGCGTGGGCGTGCATGGCGTCGCCGCTGACCAGAAGGCCGTCGAGCGCCAGGGTCTCGAGGAATGCGCGGGCGGCCAGCGTCTCGTTCCCGCCCCCGGCCACCGCCCGTTGCGCGGTGGCGACGCGGGCGCCGGTGCCGAAGGCGGTGACGACGTGCAGGGGCGAGCGGCCCGCTCCGAACTCATATGATACGGTCTCCGCGTGATTGACTCGGCCGGCTTGGGATTCCCTTGGGGAATCGAGACGGTTAGGATGCCTGCAACCAACAAGAGGGGCAGGCATGGCGCAGGTGGTCGGGCATCT
>CALMSR010000041.1 GCA_937872465.1 uncultured Paracoccaceae bacterium | reverse complement strand
CGACCCCGCCCGCGGGCCGGGCCTTCCGCTGATCCGGTCGAGGCGTCCAAGATGTCCCGCAGTGCTTCAGAACGCGGCCAGCTCGATTTGTTCCACGCTCTCCCTGGCGAGTTCGCGGTGCGGGACGCGCAGGACCTCATGTCCTATCCCTTCTTTTCCTTGTCCAAGAGCCATCGCACGCGGCCCATCGAGTTCGCGGCGGGCAGTGTCGAAATCCGCGTCGAGGCCGTGGCGGACCATGGCATGGCGACAATCTGGGACGCGGATATCCTGATCTGGGCGGCGAGCCAGATCGTTGAAGCGCGCGATTCCGGGCTGCGCACGTCGCGGCTCATGGCGGCGACGCCGTACCAGATCCTCACCTTCATCGGGCGAGGCACCTCCGCCCGGGATTATCACCGTTTGAAGGCCGCGCTGGACCGGTTGCAATCGACAACGGTCTGCACCTCGATCCGCCAGCTTGCCGAAGGGCGTCGCCGCCAGTTCTCCTGGATCAACGAGTGGACGGAGCGGACCGATGCCACCGGTCGCCCCGACGGGATCGAGCTGATTGTGCCCGACTGGTTCTATCGGGCGGTCCTCGATAATGCGCTGATCCTGACCATCGACCGCGCCTATTTCGACCTGACGGGTGGTCTCGATCGCTGGCTCTATCGGCTCGTGCGCAAGCATGGTGGCCGCCAAAAGGCTGGGTGGCGGTTCGAGTTCCGACATCTCCACGTCAAATCCGGCAGCCTCTCGCCCTTCAAACGGTTTGCCTTCGATCTGCGGGAGATCATCCGCCGACAGCCATTGCCGGGCTATCGCCTGGCGCTCGAGATCGAGGCGCGGGGGCGACGATTGCTCGCCTTCGAGCCCTGTGGACAGGCTGTGGACGGCCTCGTGCTATCGGGAACCTCGGGTATCGTGCCATCGGGAACCGGACCGTCGTGCTATCAGGAACCCGGTGTGGGTTTATCCAACTTAAAAGACGACAGAATTCGGGGCCGTAACCTAGACTCTAACAAAGAATCTAACTCTTGCTGCGCTGGCCCCGCTGGGGACGAGCCCGCACGCGGACGCGCTCTATCCCTCGAAACGGACCCTCAGAATGACAGGCCCGAGCTACCTCGCGGCACGTCGAGGAGGGCGACGACATGAGTCCGATCCGCTCCGAACCGCACACGGTTGATGCACAGACCATTGGCAGAGAAGGCAATCTAACCTTCGTCGAGCTGACCTGGAAAGAGAGCCAAGTCGAACAGTGGATTCGGTTCGGCCATCCGATTTCCGAAGAGCGTGTTGATCTTCACCGGCGCCGCTTTGGCTTCGCGCCGGGGACGATCTTCGGGGTCAACCGCTGGGCTGCCAACACCTATGGCACGGTCCTCTCGCGCTTCGACATCCTGAGGGGCGCAGGGCCCGGAACGCCGATGCAAACGCTGCCTTATCTGCGGCCCGGAGGGACCTTGCTGCTCTCCACCCACGGCTGGCCCAAGGTCGAGCGCGTGTTGCAGGCGATCGACGCCATCGAGGCGCTCGGAATCGATCCGGCGGATGCCTCGCCGGACTACTGGCGACACCTGCACAATCGCCTGACCACCGCGCAACCGGCCCATACCTATACCCGTCTTCAGCACCGGGCTTGGCTGAAGCGGCGGAGCCTTGGGCTATGAAAGCGCGGCGCACCATTGCCTGGGCGACGACCGTATCCGTCACCCTGATCGTCATTCCCGCGGTCGTTCAATGGTCGCCGCGCGTTCTTTGGAATGTCAGCGCGAGCGTTCCAATCGGGCTCTATCGGCTGCACCCGGTTGACCAAATGGTCATCGGCGACCTGGTGGCCGTTCAACCACCACCGGCGCTTTCGGACTACCTCGATGCGCGCGGATACATTCCGCGCGGCGTGCCGCTGCTCAAGCATGTCGTGGGGCTCGAAGGGGCGTTGGTCTGCCGCTCGGGCGACAGGATCACGGTCGATCATCGTCGTCTCGGCTACGCCCATGCGCAGGACCGCCACGGCCGCGATTTGCCCGTATGGCGGGGCTGTCATCGACTTGGAGCTGGCGAAGTCTTTCTCATGAACCCGGATGCGCCGGACAGCCTGGACGGGCGGTATTTCGGGCCCTTGCCGCGCACCGCGATCACCGCCCGACTGACACCGCTTTGGACCGTCGACGACGCCATTACCGCCGAGTCGGCGCATCCGGATTCCACACCACACCGCGACAGAAAGGAGGCACGCCATGCCCCAGATCGGTGAATTCACCCGCACGAAATCCGGCTTTGCCGGGTATATCCGAACGCTCACACTCGACCTCGAGATCACCCTGAGCAAGGCCGAGCCGACCGAGGCCGAGAACGCACCCGACTACCGTCTTTTTCACGGAGATGGCGACCTTGCCCGTGAAATCGGCGCGGCCTGGGCGCGCACCGGGGAGAAGGCCGGCGAGTATTTCTCGGTGCTGATCGATGACCCGATGCTGGCGCAGCCCATCCGCGCCAACCTCTTCCGCAACGGCGAAAGCTCTGTCTGGTCGCTGCAGTGGACCCGTCCGCCGAAGCGCAATGGGGTAGGGTGAGCGATGCCGTCGATCTTCCGCAAACGCAACGGCCGGATCACGGTTGAGCGACCCTGCATCGCGCAAATCTGGGCTGCCTTCCTTCTTTCCGGCCTTGCCGTGACAACGCCGATCTACGGTCAGGCGCTCGCAGAAACTCCGGTCGTCATCCGCGATCCGGCCCGCGATCCCCATTCAGCCGCAATTGCCGAAGCCTCCGCGCGCTTCGTGATCCCGGAACACTGGATCCGCGCCGTGATGCAGGCCGAAAGCGCTGGCGATCCGCGTGCGGTCAGCCATGCCGGGGCCATGGGGCTGATGCAGGTCATGCCCGGAACATGGAGCGGCTTGCGGGAGGACCATGGTCTCGGCGCTGATCCTTTCGATCCGCGCGATAACATCATCGCGGGCACGGCCTATCTGCGCGCCATGCTCGATCGTTATGCCACCGTCGGTGGCATGCTTGCCGCTTACAATGCGGGGCCGGGGCGCTACGATGCATACCTCTCGGAGGGCCGTCCGCTTCCCGCCGAGACCCGCGCCTATGTCGCGATGCTGGCTCCGCGCTTGGACGGCCCGGCGCCGCTCCCGAACCGCGCAACCGTCGCCGATTGGCCCGAGGCGGCGCTGTTCACCGACAGTTCGGCGGCGCATCGGCCGCAAATCGGCGGCAGCCCGGATGCAGATCGAACGCCCCACGAAACGGGTCCAGCCGCCGCCAATCTCGGTATTTTCGTTGTCCGGTCCGGCCCGGAGACACGGCCATGAGGGTGATCGCGGTTTTGCAGGCTCTGGCGGGCCGTGTCGCAGAGGCGGCGGAAGGGCGTGCTCTGATAACGGGCGGGAAGGGAGATGGGCAAGATAAAAGGGCATGCCACGAATGCCGCAAGTCCCTGACAGGACTGGCGTTTTCGCGTGCATGGCGGTCGGTCGTGTGCAGGTTTTCGGGATTTTTCCCGCGATTTCAATGCTCCGGCATGCACAGGAGCGTTCCGAACCACGGGAGGGTCTTCGCATGACCGAACCCGAGCACGACTTCCGCATCAGGCCCGGAAAGCCCCGAAGCACGCGTTCCCCGCGTCCGAAAGCCTTCGTCGACCAGGTGCTGAGAGCGGCCAACAAAGCAGGTCACGTTTCGACGCGGCCAAGCGGCAAGCAGCGAAGCCATTCCAACTTCGGGCGCGGGCAAAGCCGATTTGGCAGATCGCGGCTTTTTTTGTCATCGCGCCGGGTCATGGTGGCTGCGCGCATTGCGCGCCACAAGGGCCGGGCCTATCGCGCGGCCCCGCTCTCGACCCATCTCGCCTACCTGCGTCGCGACGGGGTCAGCCGGGACGGGGAGAGAGGGCTGCTCTTCGATGCCGAAACCGACGGCCTCGACGGATCGGACTTTGCGGCGCGCTGCGAGAGCGACCGCCACCATTTCCGCTTCATCATCTCGCCCGAGGATGCCGCTGATATGGAAGGCCTGCGCGGGTTCACCCGCGATCTCGCGCGCCGGATGGAGGCCGATCTCGGAACCCGTCTGGATTGGGTCGCGGTGGATCACTGGAACACCGACAACCCGCATGTGCATCTGATCGTCCGCGGCGTGGATGATCGCGGCGGCGATCTCGTTATCGCGCGCGACTACATCAGCAGTGGGCTGCGGTCCCGCGCCGAGGATCTGGTCGCGCTGGAACTCGGGCCCAAACCGGAGCACGAAATCCGGCATGCACTGGAACGGGAGGTGACGGCCGAGCGCTGGACGCGCCTAGACCGGGAGCTGCGCTACCATGCCGACGATCTCGGATTGCTGGATCTTCGACCCTCCGCGACCGGTCCCGAAGACCCGCAAATCCGGCGATTGATGGTCGGTCGTCTGCAGCATCTTCGGAAACTCGGTCTCGCGTCGGAAGGGCGCCCCGGCGAATGGATGTTAGGGCTCGAGGCAGAACGCACGCTCTGCAATCTGGGTGAGCGCGGCGACATAATCAAGACGATGCACCGCGCTTTCGCCGAGCGAGGGCAAGACCGCGGCTTCACAGACTTCGCCATCGACGGGGGTGGGGCAGGGCACCCGATCATCGGGCGGCTGGTCACAACCGGATTGCATGATGAACAGACCGGCACCGCCTATGCCGTGATCGACGGCACGGACGGACGCGCGCATCATGTCTGGTTTCGGGGCCTCGACGCGTTCGACCACGCGCCCGCGCCGGGCGGCATTGTCGAGGTCCGTCGCTTCGGAAGTCCGGACGATCCGCGCCAGACGCTTGTCCTGGCCAACCGGTCAGATCTCGACCTGCAAGGCCAGATCACCGCGCCGGGCGCGACCTGGCTTGATCACCGACTCGTCGAACGTTCCCGCATGCCGCTTGCGATGGGTGGGTTCGGCGCCGAAGTGCGAGACGCGCTCGATGCCCGTGCCGAACATCTGGCGGATGAGGGGCTGGGCCAAAGGCAGGGACAGCGGATCATTCTGCAGCGCAATCTCTTCGCCACCCTGCGGCGTCGCGAACTTGACGCCATGGGCCAAAGGCTCGAGGCCGAAACCGGCCTCCAGCATCGCCCGGCGAAATCCGGTGAGAATGTGTCCGGCACCTACACCCGCCAGCTGCGCCTGTCCTCCGGCCGCTATGCGATGATCGAGGGCATCGGCCCCGACGGCGGACGCGGTTTCCAGCTCGTCCCCTGGTCCCGCGAAATCGAGCCCCGCCTCGGCCAGCACATCACGGGGATCGCGCGCAGTGGGGGCGGGATCGAATGGAGCCTTGGGCGCAAGCGCGGGCTCGGCATCTGACGAAAGGAACCTGAACATGACTGCCACGAAAATCCTCTGGGGCCAGATCCTCGCCGTCTTCTTGATCGTGCTGACGACGACCTGGGGCGCGACGCAATGGGTGGCCTGGCGGCTGGGGTTTCAGTCGCAGCTGGGTAGTCCGTGGTTCGAGGCCTTCGGCATGCCCATCTATCCGCCGCCCGCCTTCTTCTGGTGGTGGTATTTCTACGACGCCTATGCGCGAACGGTGTTCTGGGAGGGCGGCGCGATCGCGGCCTCGGGCGGCTTCATATCCATCGCCGTCGCCATCACCATGTCCGTGATCCGGGCACGCGAGGCCGCCGATGTCGATACCTATGGTTCGGCCCGTTGGGCGAACCGGTCCGAGGTTGAATCCGCCGGGCTGCTCGGCTCCGATGGTGTTGTGCTGGGCAAACTGGATTACGACTACCTCCGCCATGATGGACCGGAGCATGTTCTCTGTTTCGCGCCGACCCGGTCCGGCAAGGGTGTGGGCCTCGTGGTCCCGTCACTCCTGACCTGGCCGGGCTCCGCCATCGTCCATGACATCAAGGGCGAGAACTGGGACCTGACGGCCGGGTTCCGCGCACGCCATGGACGGGTGCTGCGCTTCGATCCGACCAGCATGACCTCGGCCGCCTACAACCCCTTGCTCGAGGTCCGTCGTGGTGAGTGGGAGGTCCGCGATGTGCAGAACGTGGCCGATGTGCTTGTCGATCCAGAAGGCTCGCTGGAAAAACGCAACCATTGGGAAAAGACCTCGCACTCGCTGCTGGTCGGCGCGATCCTGCATGTGCTCTACGCCGAGCGCCACAAGACCCTCGCCGGCGTCGCGGCGTTCCTGTCCGACCCGCGCCGCCCGATCGAGCAGACACTTGAGGCCATGATGGAGGCGCGCCACCTGGGTGAGGCCGGACCGCATCCGGTCATCGCCTCGACCGCGCGCGAACTCCTGAACAAGTCCGACAACGAACGCTCGGGCGTTCTGTCGACGGCAATGTCCTTCCTTGGCCTCTACCGCGACCCCGTCGTCGCCCATGTGACCCGGCGCTGCGACTGGCGGATCGACGACCTGATCGGGGCGAAGCAACCGACGACTCTCTACCTCGTCGTGCCGCCCTCGGACATCTCGCGCACCAAGCCGCTGATCCGGCTCGTGCTGAACCAGATCGGCCGCCGTTTGACGGAGGACCTGAAGGACACGCGCCGCCGTCATCGCGTGCTGATGATGCTGGATGAATTCCCGGCGCTCGGACGGCTCGATTTCTTCGAAAGCGCGCTGGCCTTCATGGCGGGCTACGGGATCAAGAGCTTCCTGATCGCGCAATCGCTCAACCAGATCGAGAAGGCCTATGGTCAGAACAACGCCATCCTCGACAATTGCCATGTCCGGGTGAGCTTCGCTACGAATGATGAACGCACCGCCAAGCGCGTATCCGATGCACTTGGCACCGCGACCGAGATGAAGGCGATGCGCAACTACGCCGGTCATCGGCTGGCGCCCTGGCTGGGTCACCTCATGGTCTCCCGCTCCGAGACCGCGCGTCAGCTGCTCACGCCGGGCGAGATCATGCAGCTGCCGCCCGACGACGAAATCGTCATGGTCGCAGGCTCTCCGCCGATCCGGGCCAAGAAGGCGCGGTATTTCGAGGACAAGCGGTTTGTTGATCGCGTGGTGCCGCCACCTGAACCGCGGAAAAGAGAGCCGGTCCGGCAGAATGATCCATGGTCATCGCTTCCGGCCATCGAGGCCGATACACCGGCGGGCGCGTCCGCGACGTCGACCAACGCCGATGACGCGAACGCCGGCCTTCGCCGGGAGCCAGACTTGCCCGAACATGTGGCTGCATCCCGGGAAACGCCGAAGGAACCCGCGCGCGAATTCGAGATGATGCTCGATGATGATCCGGAGGAGGCCGCGCGGCAAAGGCAAGCCCTGCGCAAGCAGATGGGACAGGTGGCCCGTCAGGCCTCGATGGACCGCAATGACGGTATCGATCTTTGAGGACTGACCCATGCGCGACCGTCTCCACCTCTCCCTGCCAGCCGAGTTGATCGGGCGGATCAACGACATCGCTGAGCGGAAACGGGTGACCCGCTCCGCTATCGTGGAGGCAGCGGTCGAATCCTTTCTGTCCCCCGATCATGCCGACATGCAGGAGGCCGCCCTGACGCGCCGCCTCGACCGCCTCTCACGACAGGTCGCCCGTCTCGAACGTGATCAGCGGATCACGACGGAGACCCTCGCGCTCTTTGTCCGCTTCTGGCTCACCACAACCCCACCGATCGCGCCGGAGCAGCAGGCCGCCGCACAGGCCAAAGGCCGGGAGCGGTTTGATGGCTTTGTCGAGGCGCTCGGGAAGCGGGTGCAGAAGGGGCGGTGGTTCGCGGAGGAAGTGGCGGGGGACGCGCCGCAATCGGGTGAGGGAGAATAGATTTACTAACGATTTTCGAACAAGACCTTTTCGACACTCTGGCTCCACGCTGCTTTGAAAGCAGGGTCAGAAGCGTAGAGCTTGTACAGCTCCAGTTCTTCCTTCCTACGTTTCAACATCACGTCTTGCAGCATTTTCTCAAGTGCCAATCCACGATTATACGGGTCTGTATTGGCCTCGTATTTTTCAGAATAGTCTGGGTGAGCACGGACGCTGTTGACGACATTGATGAACTTTACTCTTTGTTCCTCCGGTGTCGCACTCCACCCTTGGAACCAGCGTTCGTTAAATGTGCGGATAATCTCGTCCAGCGGGTCCTCTTCCTTATCGCCGCCCCAGTTTCCGCGCGGATTTGGATTCTGTGGCTCAAGCGCGGTGGCGGCCGCGTCAAGCTCGATCGTCTGGTTGAGTTTTTTCCGCTCGAGGCCGTATGAGGACAGGTCGACTGCCTCCAGCAATTCGTCGAGCATATCCTTGTCGGGATCCTTGATCTTCAACTTCGGTATTAGAAATTTTTGGAACCAGAACAGCTTTTCCCACTCGATGACCTCGAACGGCATGATGGATGCCATCTGTCCATAAATCTTCACGAATTGTCGTGCCTTAATCTTGAAGTCGATCTTGTCCTTTTCGGGCAGCTCCAGTTGCTGGTTGAACCTGTCTGCGGCGGTATCGATCAGCGGACTGAGGGCCTGAGCATCTGCGCCCGCGAAATAGTGCGCGACGAACTCCTCAACCTCCTGCCATTCGTAAACGCCGACCTGATCGAGCGACCCCTTCAATTCGTGCAGCACATTGACATCAGTGGCGGAGGCCAAAGTCGTGATGGTGTAGAACGGGTCGAATGCTGTCTTGATGTCTGATGCGTCGTTGAAGAAGTCCAGGATGAACAGGTCTTCGGTCCGTTTGCCCAGCTTCTGGGACGATCGGTTCAGGCGCGACAGGGCTTGCACAGCAAGGACATGCTGCAGCTTCTTGTCCACGTACATCGTGGTCAGCTTTGGCTGATCGAAGCCAGTAAGGTACTTATTGGCCACCACAAGCAGCCGATAATCGTCCTCGTCGAACCGATCCCGGGTATCGGACTCGGGGAAACCGTTCATTTCGGCCTCCGTATGGGTCACCCCATCCACAACCTTTTCGCCCGAAAACGCGATCAGCGCCTTGAACGGGTCGCCGCGATCCGCCAGCAGCTTGGTCACCGCATTGTAGTAGCGGATGGCCGCCTCGATGTTCTGGGTGACGATCATCCCCTTGGCTTTGCCGCGCAGCTTTTTCGGGGTCACGACCTGCTCGATGAAATGGTCGAGCATGATCTCGGCCTTGGTGTTGATTGTCTGCTGGCTGCGCTCGACATAGGCGCGCAGCTTCTTCTGGGCCTTCTTGGTATCGAACAGGGGGTTGTCGGCAATCGACTTCTGGATCTCGTAATAGCTTTTGTAGGTCGTGTAATTCGCCAACACGTTCAGGATGAAGCCCTCCTCGATGGCCTGCTTCATGCTGTAGAGGTGGAAGGGCTTGAAGCTCCCGTCGTCCTGGCGCTCGCCGAACTTCTCCAGCGTCGTGTTCTTCGGCGTCGCCGTGAAGGCGAAATACGAGGCATTGCCGCGCATCTTGCGCGACTGCATCGCAGCCAGAATTCGCTCCTGCGGATCGTCCTCGTCCGGGTCCTGATCGCCCGCACCCATCGCGCGGTTCATGTTGTCATGCGCGCTGCCGCTCTGGCCGCTATGCGCCTCGTCGATGATCACCGCGAACCTCTTGTCGCTCAGGTCGGCGATCCCCTCGATGATGAAGGGGAACTTCTGGATCGTCGTGATGATGATCTTCTTGCCGTTCTCCAGCGCCGATTTCAGATCGGCCGACCGCATCGCCGGGGCGACAATGTTCTTGACCTCGGAAAAGTCCTTGATGTTGTCGCGCAGCTGTTTGTCCAGCAGGCGCCGGTCGGTCACCACAATGACACTGTCGAACAGCGGCTGGTCCAGCCCCTTGGCGCCCGGGATGCCCGCGTTCGAAGGATAGGTCTCGATCAGCTGGTAGGCCGTCCAGGTGATTGAGTTCGACTTCCCCGAACCCGCCGAATGCTGGATCAGATAGCTGTGGCCAACGCCCGTCGTGGCGGCATGGTCCAGCAGGCGGCGCACCACGTCCAGCTGGTGATAGCGCGGGAAGATCAGGGTCTTCTTGGTTAGCGGCTCGGTCGCCTTCCCCTCCAACAGCACGAAATGCTGGATGATGCCTGCAAGGCTCTCCTTGCTGAAAACCTCTTCCCACAGATAGGCGGTCTTGTGGCCGTCCGGGTTGGGCGGATTGCCTTCGCCCTCGTTGTGGCCCTTGTTGAAGGGCAAAAAGAAGGTCGCGGGTCCGGCGAGTTTCGTGGTCATGAACACCTCGTCGGTGTCCACGGCCATGTGCACCAGCGCGCGGCCGAACTGCAGCAGGGGCTGGGTGGCGTCGCGGCCGGTACGATACTGCTTCTGCCCGTGATAGCGGGCGGTCTGGCCGGTCCAGGCGTTCTTCAACTCGATGGTGATCAGCGGCAGCCCGTTGACGAAGAGGACCATGTCGATCTCTTCGGCGGGGTTGGTCTGCGAATAGCGGACCTGCCGGGTCACGCTGAAGATGTTGGCGGCGAAATTCTCGGCGACCTTCGCGGCGGAACTCGCCAACGGTGCGGGATACATCAGCGTGAAAGAGGCATCATCAACGGCGAGGCCCTTTTTCAGCAGATGCAGCACGCCGTTCTTCTTGATCATCCGGTCAAACCGCTCAAGGATCTTGCGCTGCCAGTCGCCGGGATTGCGGTCCTTCAGCTTGGCAAGCTCCTTGCCTTGGGTGGTTTCCAGAAACTCCCAGAACAGCCGGGTGTCGAGCGCGTATTCGGCGTCGAAATCACCGGGCAGGCCAAGGCGGAAGGGGCCATGGCCATCCGGGGCGGGCTGGCCGGCGAGGTCCTCGGTCGTCAGGCCCGTCAGGTGCCGCTGGATCGCCTGTTCCAGTGTCACTTCCTTGGTATTGCTGACCATGATCCCCCTTACGCCACCTTGATCTTGCCCGTGACCGCCGCGTTGATCAGGCTGGTCTTGTATTCCTTGAGCGCGGCGATCTGGTCTTGCTTGATTGAAATAGCATCCTCGATCTTTTTCGAAACATCGGCAATGTGCTGGACAATTTCCAATTGCTCATCGCGTGGCGGCACAAGCGTCAATAGATTCTTGAAGTCGTCCCAATACAGCCGCTTGCGGAAATCAGTTATTCCTTTGGAGCCAGCATCCATCTGCCGAATGAACGCAGGACAGCGATACAGCAATTCGAAGTAATCCGCAGCCAGCGCTGACCTTGGCCTCGCAACCACATAAGCCGGGCTGACCATGCCATGCACCGATACAGCCCCGATGCCGCCTTGCCATGCGCGCATCATGTTGTAGGCCACGTCGCCGGGCCTCACTTCCTTGTAAGTTGTGCGGTCCTCGATCTTGATGATCGAGCGGATGTTTTCTTCGTCGCTCAGTTCTTCTGACGACACGCCGCTGTGTATCGACACCGACAAAACCGGCAGATCGGCATGCCCGGAGACCTTCATTTCTCGAAACAGGACGAAATTGCGCCGCACTTCCCAATGCGCGGGGATTTGGCCAATCCAGTCTATACGGCTGTCCTTCATGGGGGCGGCGGGGTTCAGGCCGCGGGTGACGGTCTGTTGAATCAGGATCTGCCGCCGCTCGCGCAAAAGCGCGATCTGCTCTTCCTTGATCCGCACCGCCGCGTCCAACTTGGTACATTTCTCATCCAGAAAAGTCGCAATGGCGCGCTGTTCCTGGAGTGGGGGAATTGGAACCTGGAACTCCTTGAAGTTTTCGGCTGGGAAACGCCAACGGCCCAAAAGCGACACACCTTGCCCGTATCGAAAGAAAATGCGCTGCTTGTACCCAATTTGAAAGATGAGAAGGAGGTAGCGGTCGTCCAACTCATCCGAGGTACGACGAAAAACGCGATAGTCGGGACTCACGACACCGTCGAATTGTGAAATATCCACATAACCTGTTAGAAGGTCCATATGATTCATGGCAAAGTCGCCGCGATTGACCAGCTGATAGTTGGAATAGTTCTCAGCTAGTTGTCCCTCGCCGCTTGTAATGTCTTTTACCTTAATGCCCTGCTGCGTGATCGAAAGGACGTCTGGGCCTTCATGCCCTGCAATTCTCTTCACGATCTGCGTGACGAACTTTAGCTTTTTCGTTCCCCAGACATCTGGGACGTTACCAAGCCACTCAACGCCACTGTCTTTGTAGCCGTCATATTTCGGATAGGCCGCGATGTTCATTCCGCTGGCTCCAGCTTCGTCGCCACCTTCACCCCCAGAATATCCGCGATCAGCCCGTCGGCCTTTTCCTCCAATGCCAGAATGTCCTGCGTCACCTCTTCCAGCGCGCGCAGCGGCTTGTGGCGGTAGAAATACTTGTTGAAGCTGATCTCGTAGCCGATCTTGACCGTGTCGAGGTTGATCCAGGCCTCGGGCACGTGCGGCTGCACCTCGGCGCGGAAATAGCGGTGGATGCTGTCCTTGAGCGGCACCGCCTCGCTGTCGCGCAGATCGGTGTTGGATTCGTAGGTGCGGTAACTGCCATCGGGTTGGGCATAGAGGCCGAAATCGCCGAGTTCGTCGATCCGGCAGCCCAGCCGCGCGGCCTCCTCCTCCAGCTCGGACTTCGTTAGACGCTGGGTCTTGGCGATGACCTTTTCGGCATCCTCGGCATACCAGCTGATCGCGTTCAGGATCGCGTTCTTCTCGGTCGCCGAAAGCTTGATCTTGCGGGTCTTCAGAACCTTGGCCACCCCGTCGCGGAAGGCGTTGAAATCCGCCGTCTCCTCGGTGCCGATGGCCTCCATCAACTGATGGCCCACCCCGATCAGATCGCGATTTCGAAGCCAGAGGGAGGTGTCGACCAGCTTGGCTCGGCTCTTGGCGTTCAGCGCGATCTCCTGTTCCTCGCACCAGGCCTGGATCGCCTTGGCCTGGCCTTTCAGAAAGCCCGGCTCATAGACCTTGTCGCCATGTTCGGCCCAGAGATGCTCCATCGGTTCGCGCAGGGATTTGTCGAAGCGCAGGGGTTCCAGCCGTTCCGCGCTGAATTGCGCGCGGCGGCGGTCCGGGCGTTCGATGGTGACCTTGTGATAGCCGAAATCGGCGTTGTCGAAGATCTGCACCGCGATGCCGGTCGGGTCGCCATTGGCGTCAAGCTGGCGTTCGATGGGCTCGAAGCCCGTGTAGGCGGCAAGGATTTCCTCGATATGCTCCGGCGCGAATTCGCAGTTCTTGTCGCCAAGGTTCTTGCGCAGCTTGCGGAACATCAGGTTGGCGTCGATCAGCTGCACCTTGCCCCGCCGTGCCTCAGGCTTGGCGTTGGTCAGAAGCCAGATGTAGGTGGTGATGCCGGTGTTGTAGAACAAGTTGTTCGGCAGCTGGATGATGGTGTCCAGCATGTCGTTTTCGATGATGTGGCGGCGGATGTTGGATTCGCCGCTGCCCGCGTCGCCGGTGAACAGGCTGGAGCCATTGTGGACGCTGGCGATGCGCGCGCCGATGGCGCTGTCCTTGGTGGGCTTCATCTTGCCCACCATCTCCATCAGAAACAGAAGCTGGCCGTCGCTGGAGCGGGGCGTGGCATCGACGGTTTCCACCTTGCCCCAGTAGTTGGCCAGATCGACCTGAAAGCGCGGGTCGATGACGTCCTTGCCATCCTTGATATGCTTGAGCTCACTGCTCCAGCTTTTGCCATAGGGCGGGTTCGACAGCATGAAATCGAAGCGGTTTCCCGAGAATTCATCGGTCGACAGGGTAGAGCCGACCTTGATGTTCTCGGGGTTGTTGCCCTTGATCATCATGTCGGATTTGCAGATGGCATAGGTTTCGTCGTTGATTTCCTTGCCATAGAGGTAGACGTCGCCCTTGGCGGCGATTGGGCCGTCGGGTTCCTTGATGTAATTCTGCGCCTCGGTCAGCATTCCGCCGCTGCCGCAGGCGGGGTCGTAGATCGTCATCACCGGCGGCAACCGGTCGCTGATCGGGTCGAAGATGAGGTGGGTCATCAGGTGAATGACTTCGCGCGGGGTGAAATGCTCCCCGGCTTCCTCGTTGTTTTCCTCGTTGAACTTGCGGATCAGCTCTTCGAAGACATAGCCCATGCCGAGGTTCGACAGCCCGGGCATCATGTTGCCGTCGGGGTCTTCAGCGTCGTCGGGCGTCAGGTTGATGTAGGGCGAGATGAACTTTTCCAGCACGTCGAGCAGGACCTGCTTGTTCGCCATGTGCCGCATCTGCTCGAGCAGCTTGAAGCGGGCGATGATCTCTTTGACGTTGTCGCTGAAGCCGCCGAGGTACTCCTCGACATTGGCCAGCAGGATTTGTTGGTTGTTGGTCGCGGTCGCGTAGAGCTGCTTCAGCGTCCACTTGCTGGTGTTGTAGAACACATAGCCCGACGCTGCGGTCAGGGGGGCATCGTCTAACTCGGTTGCCTTCATCTCTTCGCGCTGGAAGCGGACTTCCTCAAGCACAGCGTCTTTCGTGGGTTCCAACAAGGTATCGAGGCGGCGCAGGACAACCATCGGCAGGATGACATCGCGATACTTGCCACGGACATAGACGTCGCGAAGGCAGTCATCAGCGATGGACCAGATGAAGGATATGAGCTTATTGTGAGCAGCCTGGTTCATGTTTCTTCTTTTTCCTTGGTTGGCTTGCACAAGTGAAAAGCCGATGAAATTCCTGCGTATTTACAATTCCTTGGACAACGCTGTTCGTTGCCACGGTAATGTGATCGAACATCCGTCGCAATGCGTTTCGGGGCTGTTTGAAGAGGCTGATTGAATACGCTAGGCGACAACAGAGAAGACCTCCCCATTATCCAGCCGCTTCACGTAATCGACGGCCGTGCCGTTCCAGTGATACGCGAAATGCGCGCCTTGGGTCGGGATCGGGATCACGTCGGGCCAGAAGACGGCGATGCACTGGCCCTCGGGAAAGCGGACGCTGGGCCAGGTGATGCCGTTCGATCCGGCTGCGCGTCGCTCGGTGCCGAAGAGTTGCGAGGGGCGGTAGTCGTCCGGGTCGAGCAGATCGGCGCGGCCCGTGGCGTCGTCGAGATCGGTGTCGACCGACCCGATCAGTTCGCGGAATTGCGAGGTCCAGCCGGGGGCTTCTTCTGTCGCGCGCATGAAGCGGGCGTGGTGATGGATGGTCTCGGCAATCGCCACCTCGGTGCGGTCGCCCGCGTAGTAGAGGCCGAAACTGCCATCCGAAAACCGTCCGGGCCGCACGGGCGAGCAATGCACGAAGGGCGCCATCACCCAGCTGGCGCCGGGGCCGGTCACGCGCCGGGCGACGGGCACCTTGGACAGATCGCCGATGCTCTCGCGGATGCGCGGGTTGAACTTGGCCTCGGCCGAGGCCAGCGCCTCCCAATCGGCCGGATCGGCGATGTCCTCGAAGAGGTCGATGGGCGGATGGATCGTGCGAATGATGCGGACCGTGCGCGACCAGGTCACGCGGCGGACAGGCATATTCACCAGGCACCCCGTTCGGCATCGAGATAGGCGCGCAGATCGATCAGGTCGGTGATCTCGCCCCGGAGCATGACGTCCAGCGCGCTCCGGCCCGAGAAGGCGGCATTCGGCTTGCGGATCCACGCGTAGCCCCGGGCAGGGTCGATGAAGAGATAGCGCAGCGCCTTGTGGATCCCCATCAGGATCGCCATGCGCGCACGCAGGTCGCGGTCGATCCGCCCGATATCGCCGGTCTTCCAGCGCGCCCAGGTGCGCTGTGCCATGTCGCCCAGCAGGGTGCGGGCTTCCGCATCCGTAAGCTCCCAGGCCCGGAACAGGTTGACGGTGGCGCGCGCCAGTGCCGCGGCCTCCTCGTCGGTGATCACGGGAAGGTCGGTGCGTGCGAGGACGGGCTGGACGGTGGCGAATTGCATGGCTGTCTCCTTTGGCATCAATATAGATATTTCATGCCAAAAGGCAAGATGGATCGCGCGGTGCCGGTTCGAGCGCCTCCAGCCTTTTCTCCTGTCTTTGCACGCTATGGCGCTACGCCCCTTGAAGAGCTGTTGAGCCAAGCCGGTTTCCGGTTTTCTTGATGGACCCGATCCAGGGCCGCCCGTCGGTGGCCACTCACGGAACGGGGACAACATGGCAGAGGCAGCTCGGAAACCGGAAGCGATGGCCCGCGGCGCGCGGATGCTGCGCACGGCGCTCGGGCCCGCCATCGCCGGGTTTCTGGAAGACCCGATGATTGTCGAGGTCATGCTCAATCCTGACGGGCGGCTCTGGATCGACCGGCTCTCCGAGGGTCTCTCCGATACCGGCGCCACGCTGTCCCCCGCCGATGGCGAGCGGATCGTGCGGCTCGTCGCTCATCATGTCGGGGCGGAGGTGCATGCCGCGCGGCCGCGCGTGTCGGCCGAATTGCCAGAGACCGGGGAACGCTTCGAGGGGCTCCTGCCGCCCGTGGTCACCGCGCCCTGTTTCGCGATCCGGAAGCCTGCCGTCGCGGTCTTCACGCTGGCCGACTATGTCGCCTCCGGGATCATGACCGAGACCCAGGCAGCGCTGTTGCGCGAGAGCGTCGCCACGCGGGCCAATATCCTCGTGGCGGGCGGGACCTCCACCGGCAAGACGACCCTGACCAATGCCCTTCTGGCCGAGGTGGCCGGATCGTCCGACCGCGTCGTGATCATCGAGGACACGCGCGAGCTGCAATGCACAGCACCCAACCTCGTGGCGCTGCGCACCAAGGATGGGGTCGCCTCGCTCTCCGATCTCGTCCGCTCCTCGCTGCGCCTGCGCCCCGACCGCATTCCCATCGGCGAGGTGCGCGGGGCCGAGGCGCTGGACCTCTTGAAGGCCTGGGGCACCGGTCATCCGGGCGGCATCGGCACCATCCATGCGGGCTCCGCCTTGGGCGCGCTGCGCCGGATGGAACAGCTCATCCAGGAGGCGGTGGTGACCGTGCCGCGCGCCCTCATCGCCGAAACCATCGATCTCATCGCCGTTCTCTCCGGGCGCGGGGCCAACCGCCACCTCGCCGAGCTCGCCCGCGTCGAGGGGCTGGGACCCGACGGCGATTACCGCATCACCCCGGCGGCGCGGCCGACCGGGACGAAAACCGACACAGGAGACCCTTCATGACCCGATCCCTTCACCGGCTGCGCGTGCAGGCCGCCCATGCCGTCACCTACGCAACCGTCACCCTGATGCTGACCCGACCTGCCCGGGCGGCGGGGTCCTCCATGCCCTGGGAGGCGCCGCTGCAATCGATCCTCGAGTCGATCGAAGGGCCGGTCGCCAAGATCATCGCGGTGATCATCATCATCGTCACCGGCCTGACGCTGGCCTTCGGCGACACCTCCGGGGGGTTCCGCCGCCTGATCCAGATCGTCTTCGGCATCTCCATCGCCTTCGCGGCGAGTTCCTTTTTCCTGAGCTTCTTCAGCTTCGGCGGCGGGGCGCTGATCTGATGGTGACGACCGGTTCACCCACAGTGAACGCGGCTTTCCGGTGGAAAGCCGCGAGGGAGGAACGCCATGAGCAGTAGCAAATGGCCAGCCTTCGAACAATTGTCCGACGTGCCGGGCTTCACCTTCCCGGTCCACCGCGCCTTGACCGAGCCGATCCTGCTGGCCGGTGCGCCGCGGGCCTTCGCGATCCTGAACGGTACGCTGGCCGGAGCCATCGGGCTCGGGCTGCAGCTCTGGGTCGCCGGGATCGTCATCGGTCTCCTGGGCCACCTGGTGGCGGTCTGGGCCGCGCGGCGCGATCCGCTCTTCGTCGAGGTCGGACGCCGGCATCTGCGCCTTCCCGGTCATTTGGAGGTCTGAGGCAGCACGATGATGAACCTTACAGAGTATCGCCGGAAAGGGACGCGGCTGGCGGATTACCTGCCTTGGGCGGCGCTGGTCGCCCCCGGCGTGGTGCTGAACAAGGATGGCAGCCTGCAGCGCTCGGCCCGGTTCCGCGGCCCCGATCTCGACAGCGCGGTTGCCGCAGAACTCGTGGCCGTGGCGGGCCGCATCAACAACGCCTTCCGTCGCCTCGGGTCCGGCTGGGCGATCTTCGTCGAGGCGCAGCGCGTGGCTGCGGCGGACTATCCCGACAGCCGCTTTCCCGATCCTGCTTCGGCGCTCCTCGATGCCGAGCGCCGCGCGGGCTTCGCCGAGCAGGGGGCGCATTTCCAGTCGGACTATGTCCTGACCTTCCTTTACCTGCCGCCCGCCGAGGAAGCCGTGCGGGCCGAGACCTGGCTCTACGAAGGCCGCGACAAGACCGGCATCGATGCGGGCGAGGTGCTGCGCGGCTTCATCGACCGCACCGACCGGGTGCTGGCGCTTTTCGACGGCATCATGCCCGAATGCCGCTGGATGGGTGACAGCGAAACGCTGACTTACCTGCATTCCACGATCTCTACGCAAGCGCACCGCGTACGCGTGCCGGAAACCCCGGCTTATCTAGACGCGCTCCTGGCCGACCAGCCCCTGACCGGCGGGCTGGAGCCCCGGCTGGGGGACGCCCATCTGCGCGTCCTGACCCTCTCGGGCTTCCCGACCGCCACCACGCCCGGGATCCTCGATGATCTCAACCGGCTGGCCTTTCCCTATCGCTGGGCGACCCGCGCGATCCTGATGAACAAGACGGAGGCCGCGCGAATGGTCGCCCGCATCCGCCGCCAATGGTTCGCCAAGCGCAAATCCATCGCCGCGATCCTGAAGGAGGTGATGACCAACGAGCAATCGGCGCTGGTCGACACGGACGCCGCCAACAAGGCCGCCGATGCCGATATGGCCCTGCAGGAACTCGGCGCCGACATTGCGGGCGAGGCCTATGTCACGGCGACCCTTATTGTCTGGGACGGCGATCCGCGCCGCGCCGACGAGAAACTGCGCCTCGTCGAGAAGGTGGTGCAGGGCAGGGACTTCACCGCCATGGTCGAGACGGTCAACGCGGTCGATGCCTGGCTCGGCTCGCTGCCGGGACAGGCTTATGCCAATGTCCGCCAGCCGCCGATCTCCACCTTGAACCTCGCCCATATGATCCCGCTCTCCGCCGTCTGGGCGGGGGAAGAGCGGGATGCGCATTTCGACGGCCCGCCGCTGCTCTACGGCAAGACCGACGGCGCGACACCGTTCCGTCTCTCGCTCCATGTGGGCGATGTCGGCCACACGCTGGTGGTCGGCCCGACCGGGGCCGGCAAATCCGTGCTGCTCGCGCTCATGGCGCTGCAGTTCCGCCGCTACGCGCAAGCCCAGTTCTTCGCTTTCGATTTCGGGGGCTCGATCCGCGCCGCCACCCTCGCCATGGGTGGGGACTGGCATGATCTGGGAGGCGAATTGACCGAGGCCGCGGAAACGACGGTCTCCCTCCAGCCGCTCGCGCGCATCGATGATCCCGCCGAGCGGAGCTGGGCCGCGGGCTGGATCGGCGCGATCCTTGCGCGCGAAGGCATCGCGATCACCCCGGAGGTGAAGGAGCATCTCTGGTCCGCCCTGACCTCGCTGGCCTCGGCCCCGATCAGCGAACGTACGATCACCGGTCTCGCGGTCCTGCTGCAATCTTCGGACCTGAAACAGGCCCTGCAGCCCTATTGCCTCGGCGGGGCGCATGGGCGGCTCCTGGATGCCGAGATCGAAGAGCTGGGCGCCGCCTCCGTCCAGGCCTTCGAAATCGAGGGTCTGGTCGGCACCGCCGCGGCACCCGCGGTGCTCTCCTATCTTTTCCATCGCATCGGTGATCGGCTCGACGGGCGGCCGACGCTCCTGATCATCGACGAGGGCTGGCTCGCGCTCGATGACGAGGGTTTCGCCGGTCAGCTCCGCGAATGGCTGAAGACGCTGCGCAAGAAGAACGCCTCGGTGATCTTCGCGACCCAGTCGCTTTCGGATGTCGACGCCTCCGCCATTGCGCCCGCGATCATCGAAAGCTGCCCGACCCGGCTGCTTCTCCCCAATGAACGGGCCATCGAGCCGCAGATCACCGCGATCTACCGCCGCTTCGGTCTCAATGACCGCCAGATCGAGATCCTCGCCCGCGCCACGCCCAAGCGCGACTACTATTGCCAGTCGCGGCGGGGCAACCGGCTTTTCGAGCTGGGCCTCTCCGAGGTGGGTCTCGCGCTCTGTGCGGCCTCGTCCAAATCCGACCAGGCGCTGATCTCGGAGATCCTCTCAGAGCATGGGCGCGAGGGCTTCCTCGTCGCCTGGCTCGAAGCCCGTGGGGTCGGCTGGGCCGCCGAGTTGATACCCAAGCTGACCAATCTCGCGCCGGAGCCCGAGGCACCGGAAGCGCCGATCCCCCAATCCACCCAACCCGCAGAGGAGACCACTCCATGACCCATGCCGCCCATCGTTTGACCAAGCTCGCCAGCGCCTCTGCGCTGGCGCTGACCCTTGCAGCACCCCTCGGCCTCTCGCCGATCTTCGCGCCGCCCGCCCAGGCCTTCCTCTTCGGCGGGGGCGGGCGCATCGTCTACGACCCGCGCAATCACGCCGAGAACATCCTCTCCGCCGCCCGGGCGCTGGAGCAGATCAACAACCAGATCACCCAGCTGCAGAACGAGGCGCAGATGCTGATCAACCAGGCCCGCAACCTTGCGAGCCTGCCCTATTCCTCGTTGCAGGCGCTGCAGCAGAATGTCGACCGGACACGGCAGCTCCTCTCGCAGGCGCAGAACATCGCCTTCGACGTCGCCCAGATCGATCAGGTGTTCCAGCAGGACTACGCCAACATCCCCATGGCCGCGCCTGAGGCGCAGCTTCTGGCCGATGCCCGGTCCCGTTGGGAAAACACCATCGGCGGTCTGCAGGACGCGCTGCGCGTGCAGGCGGGCGTCGTCGGCAATCTCAACGGCCAGCGCGCCGAGCTCTCCGCCCTTGTCGGCGAAAGCCAATCCGCCGTCGGTGCCCTGCAGGCGACACAGGCGGGCAACCAGCTTCTGGCGCTGCAATCCCAGCAGATCGCCGACCTGATCGCGGTCGTCGCCGCCAATGGCCGCGCGAGTGCTCTGGTCGAGGCCGAACGGTCTGCCGCCGCCGAACAGGGCCGCGTCCAACGCGAGCGGTTCCTCACCCCGGGCGCGGGCTATCAGCCCGGCAATGCCCGGATGTTCAACAACTGAGGGGAGGCAGGCCCATGGAGGGATCGGTCCTCGCGCGTATCGCCGCCATCGTTTTCGTCGCCATCGCGATCACCGCGGCACTGGTGGAGAGGGGCCGGGACGAGGCAGGGCAGGCGGTTCGTCCGGCACCGTTGGTCGCGCCGGAGGTCGATCCGCTCCGGGCCGCACACCGGCGCTGCCAGGAACTGGGTGAAGCCGCAGCCTCAGATCCCGACTGCCTCGCCGTCTGGGCCGAAACCCGTGACCGCTTTCTCGGGCGTGACCGGACCGGGGGCGAGTGAACCATGGGCGGCACCGGCGTCATCGACACCTTCCTCGGGGTCTTCACCTCCTATATCGACAGCGGCTTCGGGCTGCTCGGTGGCGAGGTCGCCTTCATCGCCAGCACGCTGATCGTGATCGACGTGACGCTGGCCGCGCTGTTCTGGGCCTGGGGCGCCGATGACGACATCATCGCCCGCCTCGTGAAAAAAACCCTCTTCGTCGGGGTTTTCGCCTTCCTGATCTCCAACTGGAACAGCCTCGCGGCCGTGGTCTTCGACAGTTTCGCGGGGCTGGGGCTACTCGCCTCCGGGACCGGTTTCTCTCCCGCCGATCTCCTGCGCCCCGGCCGCGTGGCGCAGACCGGGCTGGATGCCGGGCGACCGCTTCTGGAATCCACCGCCGATCTCATGGGCTTTGTCGCCTTCTTCGAGAACTTCATCCAGATCGCCTGCCTGCTTTTTGCCTGGGCGCTGGTGCTGCTGGCCTTCTTCCTGCTCGCCGTGCAGCTCTTCGTGACGCTGATCGAGTTCAAGTTGACGACGCTCGCGGGCTTCGTGCTGATCCCCTTCGGCCTGTTCGGCAAGACCGCCTTCATGGCCGAGCGGGTGCTCGGCAATGTCGTCTCCTCAGGCATCAAGGTGCTGGTGCTGGCGGTGATCATCGGCATCGGCTCGACGCTCTTCGGCCAGTTCACCGCTGGCTTCGGCGGCGTGACGCCCACCATCGACGAGGCCATGGCGATCGTTCTGGCGGCGCTTTCGCTGCTCGGCCTCGGCATCTTTGGCCCTGGCATCGCCACCGGCCTCGTCTCAGGCGGGCCGCAACTGGGCGCGGGTGCTGCCGTCGGCACCGGGCTTGCCGTCGGCGGCGCCACCGTCGCGGCCGGCGGCGCGGCCATGCTCGGCGCCCGCGGGGCCGGGGCGCTCGCCTCGGGCGGGGCAGCCGCGACGCGCGGGGCCGCTGCCGCCACCGGCGCCGCTTCCACCGCCTACAGCCTCGGATCGATGGGCCAGACCGGGGCCGCCGGTGTCGCCTCCGGTCTCGGCGGCTTGGCGCGGGCAGGGGGCGCGGCTGCCATTTCGCCCCTACGCCGGGCCGCCGCTGCGGCCTCGGGCGCCCTCAAGGCAAGCCATGCCGCAGGTTCCCGAGCAGGCTTTGCCGCCACCGGCGGCGCCTCGTCGCTTGGCAGCGTGGCAGGCGCCTCGGCCGCCATGTCCGCCCCCGCAGGCAGCCCTCCCGCCTGGGCGCGCTCCATGCGCCGCAGCCAGGCCATGAGCCAGGGCGTCTCCGCCGCCACCCATGCGCTGCGCGCCGGGGACAGCCCCGGCTCCGGCACCTCCGTTTCCCTCTCCGAAAGCGACCGCCCATGAGCCTCTTCAAACGCGCCGCCGCGCATTACAGCAAGACCCCGGAACCCGAGACCCCGTACCAGAAGGCGGCCCAGGTCTGGGACGAGCGCATCGGCTCCGCCCGGGTGCAGGCGAAGAACTGGCGCCTCATGGCCTTCGGCTGCCTGATCCTCGCGGGCGGCTTCGCCACCGCGCTGGTCTGGCAATCGGCGCGCGGCACCGTGGTGCCTTACGTCGTCGAGATCGACCGGCATGGCGAGGCCCGCGCCGTCGAGGCGGCCAGCGCCGGGTACCGACCGAGCGATCCGCAGATCGCCTGGCATCTCGCCCGCTTCATCGAGGAGGTCCGGGGCCTGCCCGCCGATCCCATCGTCGTCCGGCAGAACTGGCTCCGCGCCTATGAGTTCACCACCGACCGCGGTGCGCTGGCGCTGAACGACCATGCCCGCGCCAACGACCCCTTCACGCGGGTCGGCGAGGATCAGGTCTCGGTCGAGATCTCGAGCGTCATCCGCGCCTCGCCCGACAGTTTCCGGGTCGCCTGGTCCGAGCGGCATTACGAGAACGGCCAGCTCGCCCGGACCGAACGCTGGACCGCGATCCTGACCATCGTGATCGACCCGCCGCGCACGGCGGACCGCCTGCGCGCCAACCCCCTCGGAATCTACATCAACGCGATCAACTGGTCGCGGGAGATGAGCCAATGACCCGACCGATCCTGCCCACCATTCTCTTGGCCACCACGCTCCTCGCAGGCTGCGCCAGCGACCGTCCGCCCGCATTCGCCTATGACGACGCTGTCCCGCCCTTACCGTCGCCGCCCGTGGCCGCGCCCGACGACCGCCCGCGCCCACTCCATGTCCCGCCCGCCTGGACCCCGAGCCGGGGCGGGGAGGCCGCCGCCACACCCGTCGCCCAGGTCGGCAATGCCAATCAGGCCGCGCGCGTCGAACCGCGGCAGGCAGGGTATTTCAACGCAATCCAGATCTACCCCTGGTCCGAGGGCGCGCTCTATCAGGTCTACGCCGCCCCCGGCCAGATTACGACCATCGCGCTCGAACCCGGCGAACGCCTCGCCGGCACCGGGCCGATCGCCGCCGGCGACACCGCGCGCTGGATCATCGGCGACACCGAAAGCGGCGCGGGCCGCGACACCCGCGTCCTCGTCCTGGTGAAGCCCACGCGGCCCGACATAAGCACCAACCTCGTGATCTCGACCGACCGGCGGACTTACCTGATCGAGCTCAACGCCAGCGAAGAGACCTGGATGCCCGCCATCTCCTGGGCCTATCCGCGCGCGCCCGACGCTCCACGCGTCGCGCCGGCCACGCCGCGCATCCCGCCCGCGCATGCCCGCAACCACCGCTACGGACTGCAGGGCGACACCCCGCCCTGGCGTCCGGTTTCCGTCTTCGATGACGGGCGCCGGGTCTATGTCGTCTTCCCCCGCGGCATCGCCCAGGGCGAGATGCCGCCGCTCTTCGTGCTCGGCGCCGATGGTGAGCTCGAGATCGTCAACTCCCGCATCCACGGCAATGTGCTGATCGTCGACAGGCTCTTCGGCGCCGCCGAGCTGCGCCTCGGACGCGGTCCCCGGCAGGAGGTGGTGCGAATTGTGCGGATCGAGCCCCAGACCGAAGTGGCAGCGGTGCGGCACGATGCGGAGCGGGGGACATGAGCGAGACATCGACCGACACCGCTGCCGCCATGCGCCTGCGCGCCGATCCGCCGCGCGTCACGCGGATTTCCCGCAAGGTGATCATCGGGCTCATCACCGCATTGGCGTGGACTACACCTCGAATGCTGGAATGCTGCCCGATACCGTGCGGAGCAACAGTCGTCCCTATCTACCGGAGGGCGCGAAGGAACGGGTCGGAGTAGAAGCCGGCCGGTCGCCCATAGGCGGGCTCACGGGCAACAGGCGCCGGTGGCGAAGACGCAGGCTGACCTGGGCAACGCGTTGACCGGACGGCGCGTTCGGCCAAAGAAAAGCGTTAAACCTCAGGACCTCATGATAGTGAAAGGGGCAGCGAGAACCACCCGATGGGTTAGTATTCAAATTCTTAGCGGAAACACCCTTTAGAAAATGAGCGCGCAGGAAACAGATTTCAGAGTTGTTTGCAGCCACCGGGAAAACCGCCGCTGACCGCCTCAAAAGCCGCAGTGATATTATACTTCCAGCCACTCAACGAAGTCGCCCCGGGACTCGTGAACCCGCTTCAAGGCGTCCTTCAAGCGGGATGGTCTCTTGGAGACGTTGATGACAAGCGTATCCATGGCGCGCGTGATCGGTATCATGACCCAGTGCGCGGCGAACGCGGCGGCCAGTTCGTCGTTGGAATCAAAAAGCCCGCCGATGTCGTGTGGTGAGGACAGCCACTGCTGAAACTTGTAGTCATAGAAATCGTCGAAGGCATAATTTATGACCGTCCAGCCTTCGAGACCGCGGCAGGAGTCGTATTGAACGATGCGCAACGCGTCCCGCTCGGTCGGGTAGTGCTCCCTGACGTCAGATGACGACGCGTCCCATACGAGCCCGCCTGCTTTTTGGATAGCCTGTCCCGGGATCGAGTAGGTAGAGTCCTCGTCGTGCAAAACGAGAGACGGCGGCACGCAGGCAAGGAGATCGACCGGATAGTTTCCCAGTTCGGCAGCTTCCTTCTTGAGCCGTTCAAAGATCGCTGTGTTGCGGGCCATATCGCCCTCGAAGATCATGACGCGGCCGCCGTTGGCATGGGGATTTGGCTCCAGGTCCCAGTTCTCCAGCCCCAGTAGGTCGGCGCAATCGGCAACGAAGTGCGCGAGGTTTGCCTTCATTCGAAGGCACCGCCTGAGCCGGCGCGGCCGGAGAAGATCGCGGGAAAGACCTACGTCCCAATCGGCGACGGAGTCACGCACATACTGATCTACACCGTCTGCCACGACAATCTGCTCTGGGCGGAAGACAGTACGCAGTATCTCGATTTCGTTTGAAGGCCAGTCCTGCCCTTCATCAACGAAGATGACATCCCATGCGAAATCGTCTGCGTTCTCTTCGATGAGCTTCTTAAGGTCGTCTTCGGAAGCAGCGCCGCTACGGAGGTAGTCGAGCAGGCCTTGTTTGTGCTTCTCATAGTTCGCCAGAAAGTCGTCATCGCTCCCGATGATTCCGAGTTCCATCATGAGCCGCCGAACAAAGGCGTGGACGGTTTCGATCCCGATACCGCCCCTCTCAAGGTGACGGGGTACGCCCAGCAGCGCCATTGTGCGACGCATGTCGGCAACAAGCGCTTTGTTGTACGTAAGCACCAATGAGCGCATCCCGCTATTATCGAACGCGCGGTAGGCCATCTGGAGTAAGATTACGGTCTTTCCCACGCCGCCGCGTCCGCGGATGACGACTTGCCTTTTGGTGAGGTCCTCAACCCATTCATCAGGCAGGGCAGATTTTACGATGCGGTCCATCCGCCTGCGATCAAGCGCGGTGGGTTCCATCGTCTTCAAGACCGTCGCTTCTGGCGAAAGTATGGCGCGGAAGTTCTCGTCCGGGCCGAAACTGATCGTTACGAAGCGGTCTTTCACCAGCGGCTGCGACACCTGCCCGACAATGTTCAGTATTTTTTCGAAGCTGGCATCGATCCCAAAGCAGTTATGGGGGCGCGCAGGAAGGTCGGCCTCGCGCAAGCCGGTCATGAAAATAAGGTCCTGCACATAGGGACTCGGGAGCCCTGCACGCTCAAGGTAACTCTTGAGCTCGAAGACCTGCTTGAAGGCTTTTTCGGTAACGCACTCAAAGCCGCGCGGATATTTGACTGAAACGAGCTTGTCATCGAACCGGACGCCACTGGCGTCATGCGACTTGACCTCTACCGCTAAGGCGAAACTACGGACGTAGGCCCGTCTTGGCAGGACAGGTTCGCGATTTCGCGGATAGAATTTCAGTTCGACATCGAACTCCCGCGGTTCGCTGAAATGACCGACAACAAAGACATCGATGTCTTCGTATTTCTGACCATAGAGCTTCAGGCTAACGAACAGCTTGACGTGGTCATCCGGATGCTGGCTCAGGTCGGGCCACACGGTCAGGATCAGCCTGCGGAGGTGAACGGCCGCCTCATATTCCTGCCCCTCGTTCGCACCGACAATCTCAATCATCCGTAGCCGATCCAGCGCCGACTGCCCGTAGAGCCGCTGGTTCCCGGCACTGCGATCTGGCTCCGGCAGGAGCCCGATCTGCTCGTAGTAGCGGATCGTCGGAACCTTCACGCCGGCCGCTTCGCCCAATTTTCCGATGGTGAGCATCAGATTTCCTCTTGAAGCTATAGCTACTAGAGACCTTAGGTTCGCGACTCAGCAAATACAATGTTGCCCGCTAGGCGGGGTGGAAGGGCGTGATGACGGCGAACGACAGTGCAACCTACGAATGGACGGTTTCCGGGATGGACTGTGCGTCGTGCGCCGGCAAGGTCCGGGGTGCGGTCGAACGCCTGCCCGGCGTGAGCGACGTCGATGTGGCGCTGATGACCGAGCGGCTTCGGCTGACTCTCGATGAAGGGCAGACGCCTCGCGATCAGATCGAAGCAATCGTCAAGCGGCTCGGCTACGGGATTGCGGCGAAAGGATCGAGCCCCGATCGGAAAGGCTTCTTGCTGCCGGACGGTGAGCAAGCGTCCCGTACGGACGGCTCGCGAGATGCCGCAGGACTCGAGCCCGACACGGGATCGACAGAGCCCGAGAGCGGACCCGGGCCCGGTTCGTGTTGGTATCAGACCGCGAAGGGCAGACTGGTGATCGGCACCGGTCTCCTCCTCGCGGCGGCATGGGCCGTGAAACTGTTCGCTTCCCAGGACGTGGCGAATTGGGCGTTCGTCCTCGCCACGCTCATCGGCGTCGCCCCTATCGCACGTCGCGCCGTGGCGTCCGCCAGAGCGGGCATGCCGTTCACGATCGAGATGCTGATGACCATCGCCGCCACCGGCGCGCTCGTCATCAATGCTGCGGAAGAAGCGGCGCTGGTCGTCTTCCTCTTCGCCGTCGGGGAGGTTCTGGAAGGCGTCGCGGCAAACAAGGCCCGCGACGGAATCCGGGCGCTCGCTCGCCTTGTGCCGAAGACTGCGCTTCTAGAAGTCGCCGGCAGGACACGAGTGATACCGGCCGACCAGCTGCAGGTGGACCAGATCGTTCTGGTGCGCCCGGGGGACCGGATCCCTGCAGACGGCGAGGTCATCGAGGGCACCTCCGGCGTCGACGAGAGCGCCGTCACGGGCGAGAGCGTACCCAAGCTGAAGGAACCCGGTGCCCTGGTCTTTGCAGGCTCAATCAATTCCGAAGTGGCGCTGCGTGTCCGGGTCACCAAGTCGGCCGAGGACAACACCATTGCCCGCATCATCCGGCTGGTCGAGGAGGCAGAGAGCGCCCGGGCGCCGACCGAGCGCTTCATCGACCGTTTCAGCCGCATCTACATGCCGGCCGTCGTCGGAGTTGCGGTGCTGGTGGCCATCGTTCCGCCGCTCTCGTTCGGGCAAGGCTGGGACACATGGATCTACCGCGCGCTCGCGCTTCTCCTGATCGGATGCCCCTGCGCGCTGGTGATCTCGGTGCCGGCTTCCATCGCCTCTGCGCTTTCTTCCGGCGCACGGCGTGGGCTGCTGATGAAGGGAGGCGCTGTGATCGAAGCCGCGGCAGCGACTACGCATGTCGCATTCGACAAGACGGGGACCCTGACCCACGGACGGCCGCGCGTCACGGACGTGGTGCCGATCTCGGGATCGGAGACGGAGGTGCTGACGCTGGCTGCCGCCGTCGAAGCGGGGTCGAGCCATCCTCTGGCGGAGGCGATCCTGTCCCGCGCGGAAGCTGCGGGAGCGCCGTTCCTGGCCGCGACCGCCGCCAAAGCGCTTCCGGGCAAAGGGGCCGAAGCAGTCGTTGAGGGTGAAACCGCCTGGGTGGGCTCTCCACGGTTCGCCGAGGAGCGCGGTGTGTTGGACGACCACGCGCGCGGGGCGGTGGTCGGCATGGAGGATGAAGGCAAGACAGTCGTCGCGGTCTTCCGCCGGAGCCGGTTGGTCGGACTCGTAGCGCTCCGGGATGGACCCCGGGAGGATGCCGCCCGCGCGGTGCAGCAACTCAAGGCGCTTGGCATCGCGTCTGTGATGCTGACCGGCGACAACCGGCGCACGGCAGCAGCAATTTCCGCTGGGTTGGGCATCGAGCATCGCGCCGAACTGATGCCTGAAGACAAGGTCGCGGCGATCCGCGAGATGACGGCCACGGGCCATGTCATGATGGTGGGCGACGGCATCAACGATGCCCCTGCGCTCGCCACCGCCCACATTGGAGTTGCCATGGGTTCCGGAACGGACGTCGCGCTTGAAACCGCCGACGCCGCGATCCTGCGCAATCGGGTGACCGATGTGGCCGGCAAGATTCGGCTTGCTCGCGCAGCCATGGCGAACATCAGGCAGAACGTGGCGATCGCGCTCGGCCTCAAGGCGGTGTTTCTTGTGACGACGATCCTCGGCATCACCGGGCTCTGGATCGCCATCCTTGCTGATACCGGCGCGACGGTCCTTGTCACGCTGAACGCGCTGCGGCTTCTCGCTTTCAACCCCGAACGGCCGGGCTGAGACAGCAGCGCCGACCCGAATGCTTGCTCAGCCAATTCGTCCAAGCACCGGAAAAGTGTCAAGTATCCAGTAGGACAGCGCACTCAGCCGCCCGGTCATCATCGCCACTCCCATCAGAACCATGACCGCGCCCGAGCCCTGGTGCAGCCGACGCCCGATCCGCCCGACGCCCCGCAATCGGCCGGCGAGCCTGTCGGTGAAACCCGCCACGATCAGGAACGGCACGCCCAGACCGGCGGAGTAGATCGCGAGCAGCGCGACGCCCTGGCCGACCGTTGCGCTCGCCGCGCTGGCGGTCAGGATCGCGCCGAGTATGGGGCCGATACACGGCGTCCAGCCGAAACCGAAGGCGAGCCCGAGCACGTAGGACGCGGCGGGCCTGCCGCCGGGAATGTCGAGATGGAAGCGCAGATCTCGCTGCATGGCGCCGATCCGCGCCGCGCCGATCATGAAGAGCCCGAACAGGATCACGATGCCGCCGCCGACGAGATTGAGCTCGTAGCGCCAGCGCAGCAGTGCTTGTCCGAGGGCCGTCGCGGACGCGCCGAGGATCATGAATATGGTCGAGAAGCCGAGGACGAAGCAGAAGCTGAGCCAAAGCGTCTGTGACCGGCCGGACGCCACGCCGCCTGTCGTCGTCCTTCCGGCGATGTAGGACACGTAGCCCGGAACCAGCGGCAGGACGCAGGGCGATGCGAAGGAGATCGCCCCAGCCAGCAGAGCCGCGGTCATTCCGAGAAGCGACAGGTCAGCCATGCGCGACCTCCACAGGTTCGCGCCGCCACGGCCGGGCTCCGGTGGCCCAGCAGTAGTCGACGACCGGGATGACGATCCATTGCAGGATCGAGCTCAGCCCCGCGTCGATCACTGGGATCACCGGCATCATCTCGCGATAGGCCCAGGCCTCGCGTAGCTCGATGTTCAGCCACTCGCTGAAGATCGTGTAGGCGACGCCGAAGATCACCGCGCCCCCAAGCACACGGTGCCAGCGAATGCGGGGCCAATCCGCGCTGCCGAACACGCAGAGCGACAGCATGATCGTGCTGAGCGTGATCAGTATGTCGCCGCCCGTGCAGTGGACCGCCGCAAAGACGAGTTCGCCCGGGGTCCCGGTGAGCCAGATCGTGTAGAGCGGCAGGTGCGCGAATTCCCAGACCAGATGCGCAATGGCGGCGAAGGCGAAGTACCGGCGTAGCGCACCGAGCCAGTCCCGTCCCGGCGCCGCGCCGGTCTGCGGCCCCGCTGTCATCGGAACGCCCCGAACAGTCGGTCCAGCAGTCCGGGTTCAGGCGGCGGCGCGTTGGTCAGGCCGTTGATGTAGAGCACCAGGTTGATGCGCCCGAACCCTGCGCCGTGGAAAATGCCGGTATGACGCCCGCCCCGGTCGATGACATGGACCATGGGCGCATCCGTCACCCGAGCGGAGAGCGCAGCGAAGGCCGCGGCGGCTGCCTCCACCGTTTCGTCAGAGGGCATGACGGACCGCCAGTTCCCGGCTTCCCCGTCCGGATCGGGCGCCGCGTCACCGCTCACGGTCATGAACTGGACCAACTCGCGCATCGGCGTGACGTTCACCGCATCGCGAACCTCCTGCAGAAGCGCCTGCTGATCCGCGCAGGGCGTGCCGCAGCCCTCGGGCAGGAAGCTGAGCACGACGATCCGGTACGCAAGCCCAGACATATCGAGGCTGGCGCCGTCCGAACCGGCGAACGAAAGGGCCGGCATGCGGCGCGAGTCCGTGGGCTCGAAAGCAGGTTCCTTCTCCGCCATCACCTCGTCGAGACGGTCGCCTGGATGGTGCGCGGCGGCCGGTGCGGCGCCCGCGAGGAGCAGCAAGGCAACGATTGCAGGCAGCCTCATGGCTCCCCCTCCGGACCCGTCGCCGCAACTCCCAGCACGGAGACATCCACCATGATCGCGCCCGCGCGCTCAAAGGTCAGCGTCAGCGGGAACGAGGCGCCTTCGTCGAGCTTGCCCGCGAGCCCCAGCAACATCAGATGCATCCCGCCGGGAGCAAACCGAACCGTCTGTCCCGCCTCCAGATCGAGCGCGTCGAGATGGATCATGCGCGTGACGGAGTCCGCTCCCGTCTCGGAGGCATGGATCATCACGTGATCCGCGACCGGCGTCGTCGCCGACAGCAGCCGGTCGTCGGCATCGCTGTGCAGCGTGAGGTAGGCCGCCCCCGGACGGGACGCGAGAATGGTGGCCCGCGCCCAGGGGTCGCTGACGACGACCTCCGCCAGCGCGGCTGCGGGAAATGTGGCGATACACGCCGCGGCAAGAAAAAGCTTCATCAGGATCTCTCGTCCCTCTCGATACGCATGAAAATCTCGTCGGCGAGCGCTTCCGGCGGCTGATCGCCTTCTCGGTAGACCGAGTCGAAGCCGCCGTCGGGGCGCATCAGGTAGATGTAGCCGGAATGCGCCATCAGATAGCCGTCGGGCGCGGTTGCGTCCTCGGATCGTTCGTACCAGACGCGGAAATTGCCGGCGGCCTCGGCGACCTGCGCCTCGGTCCCCGTGAGGCCGATCAGCCGCGGATGGAACGCGGCGACATATTCCGCCATCACGTCGACGGTGTCGCGCGCCGGGTCGACGGTCACGAAGATCGGCGTGACCCGGTCGGCTTCTGGTCCGAGGATGTCCATCACGCTGGCCATGTAGGCGAGCGTGGTCGGGCAGATGTCGGGACAGAAAGTGAAGCCGAAGAACACCAGTTGCCACTGCCCGTGATAGGCATCGGACGTCACCGTGCGTCCCGTATGATCGGTCAGCGAATAGGCGTTGACGATCGCGGCCTCGCCCGTCGCGCGGGGCGCCGGCAGGTCGGAGGGGGTGAAGGCGCGCCAGAGGGCGGCGGCGCCGAAAGCCAGGGCGGTTCCGGCAACGGCCGCCCAGAGCAGGCGCCGGATGCGTCGCAAGCCACCGGTGTTGGGAGTGGTGTTCATCGGATCGGGTCCTTCGGAGTGGCCGCCCGAGCGGCGAGTGCGGCCCGGGCGTCTTGATGTCAGCCGCCCTGTGGCGCTGGGGTCGTGTCCTGCCCGGCAGGGGGCGTCGCAGCGTCGGGATGGCCGGGCTGATGATGCGCCATCTGCTGCATCATCTCAGTGCAGGCCTCCATCATCGGACCCATGGCCTGCATCATCTGCATCATGCCCATCATGCCCTGCATGTCGCCGCCCATCATGCCCTGCATCTGTCCCTCGGGCATGGCCGGGGAGTCGCTCTGCGCCAAGGCGGCGGATGTGGCGAGGCCGAGGCTCAGAACGGCGGCCATCGCGTATGTCTGCATCGTCTTCATCGGATTGCTCCTTCTGGTGGTGGGGCGAGGATCAGTCCCTCGCGGTTTCCGGACCGGCGTCCGAACGTGTCGGGGCGGCACAGGATTTCGAGCCGCCCATCATGCAGAGTCCCAGGCCGCACATGACGGCGCAGGGGGCGACGGCGAGGATCAGGGGGGCGGCGCCGATCGCGGCGACCCAGCCCCAATTGAGCCACAGCCCTGCGCCGATCAGCGCCATCGCGGCGAGGATGAGGCCGCGGCGCCCGAACGGCATGGAGAAACCTCCCGGTCGGGCGGCGCCTTGGTCAGAGGATGTGTCAGGCATGGTCATCTGTTCCTTTCAGCGATGATGGTCTGGAATTGTTCGATCGCCTCCGCGCTGTCCCATTCGGCGGGTCCCGTCAGGCGGCCGCGTTCGCGCCCCTGCCGGTCGATCAGCAAGGTCGTGGGCAGTCCGATGACGGCGAAGGCGAGCATCGCGCGGATGTCCTCGGCGAGGTACTGGCCCAGATGTCGGATGCCGATTTCGGCGTAGAAGCGCTGCACCGGCCCAAGCCCCGCACGGTCGATGGACAGGGGCAAGACGTGGAAATCGTTGCCGCCAAGCTGCGCCTGCAGACGGTCTAGCGTCGGCATCTCCTCGCGGCACGGCGCGCACCAGGTGGCCCACACGTTGAGCAACACCACGCGGCCCCGGAAATCCGCCAGCGTCAGGTCGCGCCCGTCTCCATCCACGAAGGGCGGCGAGAGCATCTCGCGCGGGGTCTCGTGCAGCGGCATCACGGGGCGTGCGGCAGCGGGTGTTGCAGCAAAGGCCAGCGCACCGGCCAGCAGGTCGCGCCGCCTCATGATCCGTCCTCCGCCTGCAACCGGCGGACGACGGGCAGGATCTCTTCGTCCAGCGCGCGGCGGTCGAAGGGCCCGACATGCTTGTAGGCGATCCGTCCATCGCCATCGATCACGAAGGTCTCGGGCAGACCGTAGACGCCCCAGTCGATGGAGACCCGCCCGTTCCGGTCGGCCCCGATCCGCGTATAGGGGTCGCCGAGCTCGGCGAGAAACCCGAGGGCCGCGCCGCGAGCGTCCCTGTGATTGATGCCGTGGATCGGAACCGAGCCCGTTGCGGCCAACTCGACCAGCAAGGGCATCTCCACACGGCAGGGCACGCACCAGGAGGCCCAGACGTTCACGATGGAGACCTCGCCGCGCAGGTCTTCCGACGACAGACCGTCGTCGCGCCCTTCGATCGGCGGCAGGGCGAACTCCGGCACGGGCCGCCCGATCAGCGTGGAGGGCAGGCGGTCGTCCTTGTTCCAGAGCCCCCAATAGAAAGCGCCGCCAAGCAGCGCCGCGATGGCGAGGGGAAGCATCGCGAGCAGCCTTCCGCCCGCGGGGCGAGCGACATGACGGGCTCCGTCGCTCATGATCCGCCCTCGTCATTCGCCGTCACTTCGGCCTGAAATCCGCGCTCGCGCTCGGGCCAGGTGCTCTTGATCCAGGCCAGAACGGCCACGATCTCGTCATCGGACAGGATGCCCTCGAACGCCGGCATGTCGCTTTCATAGCCGGGCACGATGGCGCTCACACCGAGCCTGGTGATTGTGAATAACTGGCGGTCCGCATGGTGCCAGGTATGGCCGCTCGCATCGTGCGGCGGCGCGGGCATCCGGCCATTCTCGTTACGCCTGCGCCAGTCGGGCTGGCCTTCCAGGTCCGCCCCGTGGCAGGAGGCGCAATTGGCGGCGTAGACCTCCTGCCCAAGCGCAAGCTGCGCCGCGGTGACCGGCTCGCCGAGGAAGGTCAGGCTCTCGGCGTCCGGCGCTTGTTGAGCCGCCGCGATCCAGCCTGCCGCACCGGTCGCCGCCACAAGAGCAGCGGCTGTGAAGAAGCCCCGGCGCGTCATGCGGGCCTCCGCAGATACTTGATCAGCGCCGCCACCGCCAAAATCAGCACTGCGATCAGCAGCAGCAGGACAAGTCCGCCACCCAGCATCATGCCCACCATGGGCCCGCCCATCATCTGGCTCATGCAGTCGCCCATCAGCCTGCCTCCCTTGTGTCATCGCGCCATGCCACCACCCAGGCGGCGACGAGCGCGAAGAGAACGTGACCGACGAGCGCGACCCAGGTGATGCCGGTGAAGCCTAGGAACGCCGGATTGCCGGCGACGAGATGCGCCATGACGTAGAGCGCAAAGACCCAGAGCAGAACGCCGTAGACGGCGGCAGGGACCGCCCAGCCAAGCCGTGGCGCGAGCGTGCGCGCGATGGGCCGCGCGAGCACCATCCAGCCAAGCGGATAGGCCACCATCCCCGCGAAGTAGTGCAGGAATTCAGCGCCTGGCTTGTAGGTGGCGCCGAAGAGCGTCTGGATCACGTTGTTGGCGAGTGGAACCGGCGCGAGGTTGGCGAAGCCTAGCATCGGGCTGAGGCTCTGGCCGAAGAAGTCGAAGGCGACGGTGGCGCAGGCGCCCGCCAGAGCCATCGTGACGAGGCCGGGTCGCGTGAACAGCGCCCGGACGTCGCCCAACATGGCGGCGACCAGGGTCGTCTGCGGGGTGGTTGCGGTGTCATTCATCGGCATAGACCGCCACTCCATTGGGCCCGAACGAGTAGGTGCGCAGCGTGCCCGTCTTCGCGGGCGCCATCCCCGGCGCATTGGCAGGCATGCCCGGCAGGGTGATGCCGGTGATGTCGGGGCGTTCCTCGAGCAGCCGCTCGATGATCTCGGCGGGAACCAGACCGCTGACGACATAGCCGTCGATCATGGCGAGGTGGCAGCCCACCCCCTGCTCGGGGACGCCTGCGGCGACAGAGCGGTCGACGAAGTCATGATCGTCGATCACGGTGACCTCGAAACCTTCCGCCCGCAGGTATTCTGCATAGGCGTCGCAGCAGCCGCAGCCGGGATCGCGCCAGATAGTCACGGGTTCGGCTGCAAGGGCCGGGGTGGCCAAAGCGAGGAAAGTGGCAAGAGCAATACGTTTCATGTTTGATCCTTTCATGTGGTCGGAAGCGCGGCCCATGAGGCCCCGCCGTCATGGCTGAGGATCACCCCGTCCGCGGTGGCGGCGGCGATCCGGGATGGCTCTGTCGGGTGAACGGCGAGCGCGGTCGCGACGAGGCCCGATCTCCGCGACCAGGTCACCCCGCCATCGGTGGAGGCCCAAAGGCCCGAGGGCAGCCCGGCGACAAATCGTTCCGGGGCAGCCATTGCCGAGGCGAGAGCCAGTACCGGCTCGCCCTCGGGCAGCGGGGCCTCGGGCGCGGGCGGCGTGCCCGCGACCAGCGCATCCATTGCGTCGCCCGCCACCACGTCCTGCCAGCGGCAGAAGCAGTCGGGCACGCGGGTCAGGCCGCGCTCGGTGCCGGCGTAGATCCAGATGCCGCCCATGCCTGAGGCGAGATTGACAGAGGCGAGCGTCAGCATCTCGCGCTCGGCCTCAGCGATCCAGGGGCGGTCCATCACGAAGGACCAGTTTTCCCCCGCGTCTTCACTTTGCCATAGCCCGTCGCCCGCGACGGCGGCATAGACCGTGTCCTGTGCCCCCGCCGCGATGGCGAGCGCAGCTACCTGCGCCTGCGGCAGTCCTCCCGAGGCAGCAGCCCATGTCCGGCCGCCATCGTCGGACCGGTCGAGCCCGCCGCCGTCCGACGCCGCGAACAGCCGCCCGGTCCGCGCGGGGTGAGTGGCGAGCGCCCGGATATGGGGGCGTGGCGTGGCCAAGGTCGCTGAGGCACCACCCGACAGGTCGTGCCGCCACACCTGCGCGCCCGCGACGACGAGCGCATCGCCGTCGAAGGCCAGTGCGGAGGCCGCAGCGTCCCCAGCCTGCGCCCACCGCGCCGGAGACAACCCGGAGAGCGCCACACCGCCCAGCATCGCGAGCACGTGGCGCCGTCCGAGCGGCGATCCGCTCACTGAGCGCACTTTCATCATCGCTTTCCCCTCAGGCCACACGGATCACACCCATCATCCCACCCGCCTGATGCTCGAGGATGTGGCAGTGGAACATCCAGTCGCCCGGATTGTCGGCCACGAAGGCGATCTCGACCCGTTCGCGCGGGGCCATCAGCACGGTGTCCTGCCATTCGCGATGCGCCGTGGGCGTCCCGTTGCGGCTGATCACGCGGAAGGAGTGGCCGTGCAAGTGGATCGGGTGATGGAACGCCGTGGCGTTGGTCATGGCGATGACGTGGGAGGCATCGCGCTCCAGCGTCAGCATCGGGTCAAGGATATGCCCTTCGGCCGCCACGCCGTTGACGAACCAGATGCCGCCGTCGTGCATCCGGTTCATCATGCCGCCGCCCATCATGCCCCCTATGCCGCTTTCGCTGGAAAGGCCCATCTGGCGCTCGACCATCCCGCCCATCATGCCACCGGTGAATGTCACCTCGTGACGACGGGCGCGCGCGATGTCGGGTTCGGGCAGCGGGTTCGAGGGCAGCTCCATGGACCAGTTGGGGGCTGTGTCGCGGAGTGGCGTCTCCGCCACCGTCAGATCGAGGAGGGCGTAGGCGTCCTGCGCGAAAAATCGGTCGATGACGGAGATCGTCGCGCCCGGCACGGCGGTCACGTCGAGCATCAGGTCGGCGCGCATGGCCGGGCCCAGCACCACCCGCCCGCCGGGCGCCGCATGGGGCGTGACCGGCTGGCCGTCGAGCGCGATCACCTGCGGCGCGAGATCGCCGAAATCCAGCGCGAAGATGCGGGCATTGGCGGCGTTGATCAGGCGCAGCCGGATCCGCTCGCCTGTCCGCACCGGCACGGCGTCGGGGGCGCGACCGTTAATCGTCACCGTGTTGCCGAGCCGCCCGGCATGGCTCATATCGTGGAAATCGCCGAAACTGTCGTCGATTTCTGCCTCTTGGGTGAGCCGCCAGTCGTCAAGCACCCAGACCATTTCGCGGTCCACCTGCGGCGGGTTCGCCTCTTCGATGATCAAAGCGCCGTAAAGACCGCGCCCGACCTGCTCGAAGCTGCGCTGATGCGGGTGATACCAGAAGGTGCCGGCATCGACCGCGTCGAACGCGTAGGTAGAGGTCTCGCCCGGCACGATCGGGGCCTGGGTCAGATGCGGCACGCCGTCCATGTCATTGGGCACCCGTAGCCCGTGCCAGTGCACGGTTGTGTCCTCGTCCAGCGCGTTCTCGACCGCGATGCGCAGCCGGTCGCCCTGCCGCACCCGGATCTCGGGGCCCGGCACGATACCGCCATAGCACCAAACGTCGCTCTCGCCCCAGGGTTCGGGGACAAGCCGCGCCCGTCCCGGCGCGGCGCGCAGGGTGAAGGCGCGGTGCGTATCTGCCCAGGCCGGGCGCAGGGAAAGCGCGGCTCCGGTGGCGGCGCCACCGGCCAGAAAGCCTCGGCGCGACAGCGCCGGTGGGAAATTCGAAGTCATGTGTTTGTCTCATCTGAATTGTGCCGTTCGATCTCGCGCGAGCAGCGCGAGGGCTGAGCGCCTCCGGACGCCATGCAGGCGCTCAGAGACGCGGGCCAACGGTCACAAACACGCCCTCGCAGGCGGCCTACCGTCGGATCAGATGAAAGTTCGGGGAGGGAAAGGGTCCGGCGGCGCGCGAAGCCCGCGCGGAAGGGTCATGCCGAGAGGCCGGTCCTGACGCAGCAACGGCATCATGACCTGTGCGGGTCCCACCGCTCTCAGGACGGCGAACGCGGGCGCGGTACAAACCAGATCACAACTTGCGTTCGCGTCGCTGTCGCCGTCCTCGGGGCAGCCCTGGCAGTCGGGCATCGACATCGCGCCGCCGTCGGCCATCGCCATGTCCAACGCCATCGCGTTCGCGCTCACCGCATGCACGATTGTGCTTGCGGCGAACACCACAAGAAACACGACGGCAATGAGTGAAGCGAGTTTACGCATACCAAATTAGTATTGTTGGGTTTTGCCAATGTCCATTCACGAAATAGTGCCGAAGTCCACGGTCGCAATCGACACCGGAAATCAGCTTCATCCCGCACAACACGACAGCTTGGCGACATCCATGTCGAAGGTCTGCGCGGCGAGCTTCAGCCCCTCGACCGTGGTGAGATAAGGAAAGATGGTCTCGCCGAGCGCATTCGTCGTCATGCCGGCCTTCAGCGCCATAACGAGGGTCTGAATGCTGTCGGCTCCCTCCGGCGCCATGATCACGCCGCCCAGCAGGCGGTCGGTCGCCCGGTCCGCGACGAGCTTGATCAGGCCGCGCGTGTCGCGGGCGGCTAGCGCGCGGGGCACGTTGTCGAGGGTCAGCACACTGGTCTTGACGTCATGACCCGCCGCGCGCGCTTGGCGTTCGGTCAGCCCAACGCCTGCAACCTGCGGATCGGTGAACACCACCCAAGGCATGGCGGTATTGTCGTAGCGTTCAGTCCCGCCCAGCACGGCGTTGCGGGAAGCGAGCTTGGCACCGTGGGCGGCCATGTAGACGAACTGGTCGCGGTCGGTCACGTCGCCCGCCGCAAAGATGCCGGGCTTGGTGGTCTGCATGTCGTCGCCAACCCGGATCGCACCGCGTGCGTCGGTCTCGACGCCCATCTCCGCGAGGTCCAGCCCCTCGGTGTTGGGTGCGCGTCCCGTCGTCAGGACGAGGCAGTCGGCCGTCAGATCGCGCTCTGCGCCATTCACCGTCACGGTCAGCATCGCACGGTCACCGTCGCTATTCGCGGCGTGATAGGTTGCGCCGTCAAGAACCGTGACACCCTCGGCGCGCAAGGTCGCCGTGAGCGCCTCGGACACCTCCGGCTCGGTGCGCGGCAACAGGCGCGAGCGGCAGACGATGGTGGCGCGGGTGCCCATCCGCGCCATGATCTGCGCCAGCTCCACGCCGATATAGCCGCCGCCGAGGAAGATCAGGCTTTCGGGCAATCGGTCCAGCTCCAGCAGCGACGTGCTATCGAGCGTTGGTGCGCCCTGGATCCCAGGGATGTCGGGCACGGCGGGTCGGCCACCGGTCGCGACGATCACCTTGGGAGCCGTGATCCTGCGCCCGCCGACCTCGACCCCGCCGGGGACGAGACGCGCCGGACCCTCGTCGAGATAGGTCACACCCTCGTAGCCCGGCAGCAGATCGGCGTACTTCTTCTGGCGCAGTGTCGTGACCAATTCGTCCTTGGCGGCGACGAGCGCCGCCCAATCAGATACCCGCGCCTCGCCGTGCAGGCCAGGGAACCGGCGCGCCGACTGCGCACCGTGCAGGGCTTCTGCGGCCCTGATCATCGTCTTGGAGGGCACGCAGCCCACGTTCACGCAGGTGCCGCCGATGGTGCCATGCCCGATCAGCGCGACCCGTTTGCCACTTTCCGCGGCCGTGATCGCGGCCGAGAAGCCGGCCGATCCGGCGCCGATCACAGCAAGGTCGAAATCGCCCCTGGGCGCGCAGCAGTCGTCTTTCATCAAGTTATCCATCCGTTCGAGCGGTCTGGCGCCGCTGCCGTCTCCAGACCGCGTACACGGTCAGTGCGACGAAAAATGCGAGAGCGGGGAGCAGAACGTAGTCGAGCCAACCCAGCCAGGCCGACAGGCCCACCGCGCCCAGAAGCACCACGAGCACCGGCGTGAAGCAGCAGAGCGCTGCGATGACGGTGCCGACGATCCCTGTCGCGATCAGCTTGCTGTCGGTATGCTCGGTCATCCCGTCAGCCCGAGACGCGCGCCGGGTAGCCTGCATTGGCCGACGCGGTCGCGATGGCGTCGGCGCTGGTCGCGGCGGTGTCGAAGACGACCGTGGCGGTGCGGGCCTCGAAGTCGATCTCGACGGCACGGACGCCCGCGACGCCCTCCATCGCGCGCTTCACGGTGATCGGACACAGCGCGCAGGTCATGTTGTCGACCGCGAAAGTGACGGTCTGCTCGGCGGCGACGGTCTGCGCGGCAACTGGGATGGCGGTGACCGGCGCAACGGCGGTCAGGCCGAACAGGGCAAGGGCAAGGATCTTCTTCATGAGGGTGTCCTTTCGGGATCAGTAGAGAAGCGGGGCCCACCAGTCGATGGTGAGGGCTGCGAGAACGAGGATCAGGGAGGCCCAGAGCGCGCTCTTGGTGATGCGCGCCGATGCGGGCCTTGTGCAGTAGGAGCCGGGTTCGCAGACGGTCGGCTTGCGAACATACACCTGCCAGAATCCGGCCCCGATGAAGCCGAGCGCGATCACGGCAAAGATCGGCTTGTAAGGCTCTAGCGCCGTCAGGTTGCCGATCCAGGCCCCCGAGATGCCGAGGGTCAGCAGCACCAAGGGCCCGATGCAGCAGGCCGAGGCGAGAAAGGCGCCCACAATCCCGCCCGCCGCGAGCCAGCCCTTTCGGGCGGGGCGATCCGCCGCTGAAGTGTCCGTTCTGTCGTCCGTCAGCGCCATGTCGCGCACCTCTCGTCTGTGATTGACGATGGGTGTAGGGTCTGTAGCAACTACAGGCTCAAGAGGAAACTTGCCCATGATCGATCACGAGCGCGAGAGCGGCTTCACACGCGGAGATCTTGCCCGGACGACCGGCTGCAACATCGAGACGATCCGCTACTATGAGAAGACCGGCCTGCTGCCCGACCCGCCCCGGACCGACGCCGGCTACCGGATCTATTCCGCCGCACACGCCACGCGCCTGCGCTTCATCCTGCGCGCCCGCGAACTCGGGTTTTCTATGGAGGACATTCGCGGGCTGATGGGGCTCGAAGACGGTGCCGCGCCGACCTGCGCCGAGGTCAAGGAGCGGACGGAGCGCCACCTTGCGGACGTGCGGGCGAAGATCGCAGACCTCAGGCGGATAGAGAAAGTGCTCTCAGTGACGGCGGCTCAATGTTCTGGAGAGGATGTCCCGGAATGCCCGGTTCTGGAAACGCTCGAAGGCTCGTGACTGCGCCGGGATCTGCCACGTGGGACTCAGCCACCGTCGACACACGCCCGCGCCTGGTCGCGCACGGCCCGTTTGACCCTTGCGTTACAACCGGACGCCTGCGCCCGTCATGTCGGCGGATCACCGAGGAGTTCTGCGACGCGCGTCTGGAGCATGGGCAGCACGTCTTCTTCGAACCAGGCATTGCGCCGGAACCAACCTGCGTTGCGCGGGCTTGGGTGGGGCAGCAAGATCACCTCGGGCCAGCGCGTACGCCAGTCCCGCATCGCATTCCCAAGCGGCCGGTTCTTGGTGTCTGGAAGGTGCCATGCCTGCGCATGACGTCCGATCACCACGGTGAGGCGCACACTGGAAAGAGCGTCGAGCAATGGCTGCCGCCAGCGGAGCGCACATTCGGAGCGCGGAGGCAGGTCGCTTGATCGGCCAGTTCCCGGATAGCAGAATCCCATCGGCAGGATGGTAACCTTCTCAGGATCCCGAAATGTGGCCCCGTCAAGGCCGAGCCAATGTCTCAGCCGCACACCCGATGCGTCGTCGAATGGACGCCCGGCAAGATGTGTCCGCCGTCCCGGCGCCTGCCCTGCGATCAGGATGCGCGCGCCGGCGCCGATCTGGACGATCGGGCGCGGCCCGAGGGGCAGGTCCGCGCAGGCCGTGCAGGCGGCGACCTGCGCACGCAGCCGTTTGATCTCGGCCGGGCCGTGATCAGGCGCTGAATCCGCCATGAACCAGCTCGATCTTGTTGCCCCAGGGGTCGCGCAGATAGGCGGCGAAGACGCCGGGCATCGGATAGGCGGCGCGCAGGCCCGGAGCGCCCTCGTCGATTGCCCCGGCGTCGAGGCCCGCGGCATGGACCTTTGCGACCGCTTCGCGATCCGGCGCAGCGAAGGCGACGTGAGCGCCGTTGCCCGCCGAGGCGGGTCCGCCATCGAAGGGGCGTAGCAGCAGAAAGGCTATGCGGTCGCGGCCGAAGGCGGCGAAGCCATCTCCTTCGGCCTGACAACGGATGCCGAGTTCATCCAGAACGCGGCCGTAGAAGGCGCGCGCCGCAGGCACGTCGGCAACCCCGAGGCTGAGATGGTCGATGGTGGTCATGGGAACTCTCCTTGTGAACGCTGGTTGATCGACTGGGTGTCGAGACGAAATTTCAGGAATGTCGCGCCGGAGTGATCCTGCCGGCCGACAGACTGCGCCCCGATCCGGTGCAGCGCACCGAGGTTGCGGCGCGAGGGCGGCAGGAGGAAGGTGACGAAGGGGATGCGCGGATCGGCCCGCGCGAAGTCGAGCGCCGCCCGCGTGATCCGCTGGCCAAGCCCGAAATCCTGCGGTCGCAGCACGAGGCCGAAGTCCCATTCCTCGCCTTCCTTCTGAAAGCCGCCCCAGCCGACGTATCGGCCATCGGCCAGAAAGGCCCAGTGACCGAGACCGTCCCGCGCCCAGCATGCCTCCTTGGCCACCACGAAAGCTTGCGCCTCGGCCTCGCCCCAGGCGCCTGCCAGAAGCGGCATGTGTGCGCGCAGGCGCGGATCCGACATGTGCGCAACCAACTCCTCAAGTGGCACCTCGGTCAGCCGCGCGAAGCGGAGGGCGGGGACGGCGCGGTTCATGCCGATTGCCGGAGCGCGCTGCAGGACTGTTCCATCATCCGCGACAGCGCGCTGTCCTTGCGGCGCAGGAAGGCGGCAAGCCTGTCGTGGTAGTCGGGCGCGACCGCGTTCCGCACAGACGGCCTGTCGGCAAGCTCGAGGCGCCACGCGGACATCCCGGCCAGACCGTCGAAGACGCCGAAATCGCCAATCCGGTCGAACGTCTCGAAATAGCGGAAGGCCGGCGCGAAGACCGCATCGACCAGGCTGAATCGCTCGCCAGCGAACCAGGGGCCGGGGCCAAGCTGGCCTTCCATCACCCGGAACCGGGCGTGGAGCGCCGCGGCCTTTCGCTCGAGTGTCCCGGAATCGGGGGCGGTGTAGAACCCGGCGATGTCGTTCAGGCATTCCGAGGCGAAGCCGATCCAGGCACGATGCCGTGCGCGCTCGACCGGGTCTGCGGGATGCAGCGGCTGGGGCAGCGTGTCCTCGAGGAATTCGAGGATCGCGGCGGATTCGAACAGCGCCGCCTCGCCGACCTTCAGGACCGGCGTCCGACCGAGCGGTGACAATGCCAGAAACCAGCCGGGCTTGTTCGCCAGATCGACGGTGACGCGCTCGTGCGCGACGCCCTTTTCGGAAAGCGCGATGGCGATGCGCTGAACATAGGGGCACAGCGCGTGACTGACGAGGGTGATGGACAGGGACATTCCATTCTCTCCTGGAAATGGCGCGCAGGCCGTCCTGGGGGTATCTGGGGAACAGAGGGTGGCCCGTGCGTGCGTCAGGCGCCGGACCGGGTCCGGACGGTGACGGTTCCTTTCATGTGGGGGTGATAGGCGCAGAAGTAGGAATAGTCGCCGGGCGCGTCGAACGTGATGCGTGCGCGGCCGCCCTTTTCCAGCGTGCCGGTATCCCAGCTTCCGTCCTCGGCCGTGGCGGTGTGCGGCGCAAGATCGGCATTTGTCCAGGTGATGCTGTCGCCCACAAGGACTTCGACGCCAGCCGGATCGAAGGCGAAGCTGGCGATGCCCACCTCGACCTCGTGCGTGCCGTCATGGGCGCGCACAAGCCCCGGCAGCCCGACCAGGAACAGAGCCGCGCCCAGCCCCCGGCCGAATCCGCGCCGCGTCAGGTGCGTCAGCCCGCGCACGTCAGCCCCGCGACCATGTGCTCGGCGTGCTGCTCATGCGCGCGGAAGGTGACCAGTGCATCCTCGAGCAGCGCCTTCAGCGGCGCCACCGTGACGGCGGGGATGAAGCTCTCGGCGACGGTCTGGTTGACGATCTGATGATAGGCCAACTCGTTCGTCGCGTAGGCGCAGTCGAAGGCGTTGCCGCTCAGCGCCATCAATTCGGCGCGCTTGGCGGCAGCGCCCTCGACGAGGGCCTGACTCAGCGCGTTGTTCTGCGGCGTCACCTTCAGCTCGGAGATCAGCGCGCCAGCCGCCTCGTTCACCGCCGTGTGGTCGCGGATCATCGTCTGGGCGAAGTCGCGGACCGCCTCATTCTCGGAAATCGCCAGCGCCAGATGTGCATAGCGGATGTCGAGCCCGCCTGCGGTGTAGGCGGTGTGGGCGATCTCGAGGTCGTTCATCGGCTCGTCCGCCTGAGCGGCGAGGCCGGTCGTGGCGAGGGCGAGTCCAATGGCAAGGGTCAAGTTCTTCATGGGAGTGTCTCCAGGTTGGTGGTTTGAACGCCACCGATTTGCCCGAGATCATCCGGCGTTTGAATGCCGGAAAGTCCGGAATTCATGCGAGATCGTCCTACGAGCTGGACGTGTCTGAAATTGCTGATAAACTCTTCGCCATGTTGGACCTGCTCAGTGACATCCTCACCCGCCTTTCGCTTCGTGGTACGCTTTACTTCCGCACGAGCTTCACGGAGCCCTGGGGCGTCCGCGTGCCCGCCTTTCGCGATGTGGCGCGATTCCATTTTGCCCATCGCGGCGAGGCGCTTGTGCGCGTGTCGGGGCTCGACGTTCCCGTGCATCTGGCGCAGGGCGATCTGATCGTGATTCCGCACGGCACGGCGCATGTGCTGTCTTGCCGTCATACCGGGCCGGACGACGCTCTGCCTCTGGACGATGTGCTGTCCCGATCGAAATTTCCGGGACACGGAACATTGGTCTGGGGCGGCGATGACAGCCCGCGCGACACGCAGCTGATCTGCGGGCATTTCGCGCTGGCGGAAGGGTCGCGGCACCTGCTGATGGACCGCCTGCCACCGTTCATCCACTTGCGCGGATATGGCGAGGAAGCCGGACCCTGGCTCGAAGCCACCCTCAAGGTCATCGGGGCCGAGGCCGGCGGCGCGCGGCTCGGCGGCGATCTGATCGCCCTGAAGATGTCCGAGGCGATCTTCGCCCAGGCGATCCGCGCCCATATCGAGGCGGAGCACGAGACCGACTGTGGCGTGGCCGGTTTTGCCGACCCCCATCTGGCGCGGGCGCTGACCGCCTTTCACCGTGCGCCGACCGCCGACTGGACGGTTGCCAGCCTCGCCCGCGAGGCGGGGCTGTCGCGGACGGGCTTTGCCGAACGGTTTTCGGACCGGCTCGGCGTCACGCCGATGGCCTATGTGACATCCTGGCGAATGCAGATCGCGCGTGAGGCGCTTTCGGCGCGGGGGCTGTCGGTCGCCGAGGCGGCCGAAGTTTCGGGCTATGCCTCGGAATCGGCCTTCAGCCGGGTCTTCAAGAAAGAGATCGGCGTGTCGCCTGCCGCCTTTCGCCAGTCCGGCTCCGCGCGCCGCGAGGCGGCGTGATCGGGGCGCAGCCCGTGACAGTCCGCGACGCGCGGCCCGAGAACGCGGAGGCCATAGGTCGATTGTCGCGCACTTTGGCGGCGCATGTGGCGGACCCCGATCCCGGACGCGACGCTGCCGGAATCGTGGCTGCGTGTTTCGGCCCGGACAGGTGGATCGAGGTCATCCTCGCCGAACGCCGGGGCGAGATCGTCGGCCTCGCCGCCTGGTGTCGGCGCTTCGAACTCCATACGCGGGAACGATCCCTCTGGCTTGCTGATCTGGTGGTGGCGGAGACGGCACGGCGCGAAGGCGTTGGACACTTGCTCGTGCAATCGATTCATCAGCGCGCGCAGGCGATGGGCTGCGGCACGATCGTCGCGGATCTTTGGGTCGATAACGCGTCAGCGCGCGCCTTCTATGACCGGATTGGCGCCCGCGCCAATACCGAGATCGAGATCCGCGTGATCGACTTGCCGATGCGCTGACGCCGCCCGTCGGCACGCTGATGGCATCCAAAGCTTCTCATAGCCCATCAACCTGGACGATTTGCAATATATTCCGGCGTATCGCGCATTCATCGTCCCAAATTTTTAATCTATCTCGGTCTTGTGGCATTCGCGCCGCCCTGACAACGCTTTGCACAAGGACCCGCAACATGCGCTTCGTAACCAAAACCATCCATGCCTGGCTCGACTACCCGGTCGCGCTGGCCCTCATCGCCCTGCCGTTCGTTCTCGGGCTCGGCGCCTCACATCCGCTTGCGCTGGCGATCTCGCCGGTCGTCGGCGTTGCGGCCTTCCTTCTGACCGTATTCACCGACCACCACCTCGGCGTGATCCGTGTGCTTCCCTACAGGCTGCACCTTGCCGTCGATCTGGTGGTCGGCGTCCTCTTCCTGATCCTGCCCTTTGCGCTCGGCTTCACCGGGCTCGATGCCGCCTACTACTGGCTGAACGGCGCCGCTGTCGTGGCCGTCATCAGCCTCTCCAAACCCGAAAGCGAGATGGTCTCGGCCTGAGCCCTCACCACGTTGAAAGGATGTAAACCAATGGCTCGAATCACCCAGGTTTCCGACACTGCCGCTGCGCCCGAGGCCGCCGCGCTCTTCACCGCCATCAAGGGCAAGATCGGCATGGTGCCGAACCTCTACCGCGTCGCCGCGAACCAGCCCGCGGTGCTGGCTGCCATGCTCGGCCTGAACGAGACGCTGGCGGGCGGCAGCTTCGACGCCCGCACTCGCGAGGCGATCGCGTTGACCGTTGCCGGGGCGAACGCCTGCGACTACTGCGCCTCGGCCCATGCCGCGATCTCGTCCGGGCTCAAGGTCGCGCCCGAAACGATTGACGCCCATCTGTCGGGCCGATCCGACGATCCGCGCACGGCGGCGATCCTGAGACTTGCGGTCGCCATCGTGGCCGCGAAGGGGATGGTCGTGGACGCGGACCTCGATGCTGCACGGGCTGCCGGGCTGACCGAAGCCGACATCGTCGAGACGGTGGCGAACGTGGTAGCAAACATCTTCACCAACTACCTAAACCACGTCGCCGATACTGATATCGATTTCCCCGCCCGTAAGGCCCGCGCGGCCTGACGTCATCGGCCCGGCGGTCCGTCCGCCGGGCCAAGCCGCTATTCCGTGGTCTCGGCGCTGCGCGCCGCACGGAAATGCTTCAGCCGGGGCGTCGCCGCAGCCTGACTGCGCTCGCCGCCAGCGCGGCGCTTGAGCTCCTCGCCCACCGCGGCAATCGCCTCGATCGCGGGCACCAGACGTTGCCCGAGCTCGTTGAGCGCGTATTCCACCGAGGGCGGCGAGGTCGGCATCACTCGCCGGTCGATCACGCCGCACTCCTCGAGCTCGCGCAACCGGGTCGTCAGCACCTTGGGGGAGATCTGCGGGATGTCGGCGCGCAGCTCGCTGAACCGCCGCGGACCGCCGCGCAGATACCAGATGATGTTCGGCGTCCACGCGCCACCGATAATCGCCATGCATTCGAGAAGCGGACAGGCTTCCGGTACCTCGGGCCCCCGGTTTCTCCGCATCTTCAGTGCCATCGCATCCTCTGGTTACCGAATGGAAACTCGAAAGTGAAGGTAACCTTAGGAAACTCGATTTACAATAGATATCTGCATTCCTATCCATATTTCATGCCCATCGCGGGCAACGGATGAAAGAGGAAAGGACCCCAGATGAAACTCTACTACAGCCCCGGCGTCTGTTCGCAGTCGGTGCATATCGCGCTAAACGAGGCCGGCATCGAGCACCTGATCGAAAAGGTCGATCTGGCCAACAAGACCACCGAGAGTGGGACCGATTACAGCCGCGTCAATCCGTTAGGATATGTCCCGGCGCTGGAACTCGACGATGGCGAGGTGCTGCTCGAGGCGCCGGCGATCCTGCAATATGTCGCCGATCTGAAGCCCGAAACCAGCCTCGCCCCCGCGAACGGCACCCGCGAGCGCGTGCGGCTGCAGGCCGAGCTCAACTACACGGCCTCAGAACTGCACAAGTCCTTCGGGCCGTTCTTCGCGCCGGTGAAGCCCGCGGGCGCGCTGAAGGAGCAGGCGCTGGCCAAGCTCGCCAAGCGCTTCGACGCGCTCGAGGCCAAGCTCTCAGACGGCCGCGACTACATCATGGGCCGCGATTTCACGGTCGCGGACACTTACACCTTCGTCGTCGCCTCATGGGCAGGTCTGATTGGGTTCGACCTCTCGGGTTATCCGCATGTGCGAGCCTACATCGAACGCGTCCGTGCCCGGCCCAAGGTTCTGGAAACGTTGAAGCGCGAAGGCCTCGCTGCCTGAGACTTCGGGCGGAACGGCCGGCCGGTCGCTCCGCCTCCTGCCTTGAAGGGAGCATCCCGATGCAAAACACGAAAACCTTGATCGAGGCCCGCATGAAACTCTATTTCGACGGGCTCTATCACAGCGATACCGAAAGGCTCGGCCAGGTCTTCGCCCCCGGAGCGTGTTACGTCTGCGCGACCGGCGGCGAAGTGATCAATCTCGGTCTCGACGAGTATTTCCCGATCGTGGACCGGCGTGAGCCGCCGGCTGCGCGGGGCGAGCCCCGGCGCGACGAGATCGTCTCAATCATCATGGCGGGCGACCGTGCGGCGCTGGTTGTTGCCCGCTGCGCCATCGGCGAGCGCCATTTCACCGATCTTCTCAGTTTCATCGACACGGCCGCAGGCTGGCGGATCATCGCCAAGGTCTTCCACTACGACCTGATCCCTGCGCCGCAACCGCAGGAGTGAACCATGCCCTATGTCAATATCAAGATCACCCGCGAAGGCGCCACGCCCGAACAGAAAGCCCGCTTGATCAAGGGTGCGACCGATCTCCTGGTCGATGTTCTAGGCAAGAACCCGACCACGACCTTCGTCGTGATCGACGAGGTCGAGATGGAGCACTGGGGCATCGGCGGTCTTCCGGTCGAGGAATACCGTCGCCAGGCGGCCCGATGACGGAGTCCGAGATGCCATCCTGCCATGATCTGCTAACCCCGTTCGGGATGTCCGCCCCGCTGTTCCTGGCACCGATGGCGCTGGTCAGCGGCGGCCGCCTTGCTGCCGCCGTGACGTGTGCAGGCGGGTTCGGCTTCATCGGCGGCGGCTATGGCGACCGCGACTGGTTGATTCGCGAGTTTGATGCCGCGGGCGATACGCCCGTGGGCGTCGGTTTCATCACTTGGGCGCTGGCACGGCAGCCCGGCCTACTTGACCTCGCACTGGCGCGCCGACCCCGGGCGATCTTCCTGTCCTTCGGCGACCTTGCGCCCCTTGTCGGGCGCATCCGCGCGGCGGGCGTGCCCCTCTTCGCGCAAGTCCAGACCGTGGCGGGCGCGCGCGCGGCGATCGAGGCGGGCGCAGATATTATCGTGGCACAGGGAACCGAAGCGGGAGGGCACGGAGCGGCGCGCGGCACGCTGGCGCTTGTGCCCGCGGTGCGCGATGCCATCGGCGCGGCGCCGCTGGTGGCTGCGGGCGGCATCGCTGACGGCCGCGGCATGGCCGCCGCCCTGATGCTTGGCGCCGATGCCGTCCTGTGCGGCACCGCCTTCTATGTCGCCGAGGAATCCCTGGCCCATTCCCGTCTGCGCGAAGCGGCGGTCGCGACCTCGGGTGACGACACGTCCCGCGACACGGTCTTCGATCTGGCGCGCGGGCTCGACTGGCCCGTGCCCTGGACGCTCCGCGCCCGCCGCAACGCGTTCCACGGCCGCTGGGCCGAAGCGCCCGGGGCGATGACGCAGGACGACCGCGCCGCCTATGCCGCCGGCGCGATGAAGGGCGACCCGGCGACCGCCGCCGTCATCGTCGGCGAGGCGGTGGACCTTGTGAAATCCGGCGAACCTGCGGCCGCAATCGCCACGCGGATTGCAGGCGAAGCGCGTCACATCCTGTCCGGAGCCGAGGAACGGCTCTGGCCCGAACCGATAGGACTGATACGATGATCGATTTCTACACTTGGAGTACCTCGAACGGCCGCAAGGTCGCAATCGGGCTGGAGGAGATGGGGCTTGCCTACCGCGTGCATCCCATCGACATCTATGCCAACGCCCAGTTCGACCCGGCCTTCACCGCCATTTCCGCCAATGCCAAGATCCCGGCCATCGTCGATCACGACGCGGGCGTGACGATGTTCGAATCCGGCGCGATCCTGATCCATCTGGCCGAGAAGACAGGGCAGTTCCTGCCCGCGTCCGGGCCGCGCCGGGCCGAGGTGCTGCAATGGCTGATGTGGCAGATGGGCGGATTCGGCCCGATCCTAGGCCAGACCGCCCATTTCCTGCACTATAGCCCCGGCAAATCGGCCTATGCCGCCGAGCGTTTCGGCACCGAGGCGCGGCGCCTCTATGGCGTGCTCGACCGGCAGCTGGCCGCGGCCGAGTTCGTCGCCGGCGACTATTCCATCGCCGACATGGCGATCTGGCCGTGGTCGACGCGGTTCGAGCACCAGAAGATCGATCTGCGGGAGTTTGCCCACGTCGCGCGCTGGTACGCGGCGGTCGCTCGCCGCCCCGCCGTGCAACGCGGCTACCGCGTGCCCGATGCCAGTCTCACGCCACCAACCCCTTCCGCGCAGGGAGCCGCCGCATGAAGCTCAACGCCGATTTCACCCGCCGCGCCGTCGTCCATTCCGCCGTGCAGGATTTCGTGCCCTCGCCGATGCCGGGGGTGGAACGTCTCATGCTCGACCGGATCGGCGACGAAGTCGCCCGCGCGACCACCATCGTGCGCTACGCCCCCGGAAGCAGTTTCTCGCCCCACACCCATGACGGCGGCGAGGAGTTTTTGGTGCTCGATGGTGTGTTTCAGGACGAACACGGTGACTCTCCCGCCGGCACATATGTCCGCAACCCCCCGGGCTCGCGCCACCAGCCGGGTTCGGAACCGGGGTGCACGATCTTCGTCAAGCTGCGCCAGTTCGCATCCGATGACGACCGGCATGTGGTGGTCGATACCACGACGCCCAGCATGGCGCCGCTGGTTGGGCGTCCCGGTGCCGTCGGGCGGGTGATCCACGAGGATGAGCGCGAGCTGGTGCGTGTCGAGGAATGGGCCCCGAATGCCCGGATCGAGTTTGCGCCGCGCGGCGGCATCGAGATCCTCTGCCTCGACGGCGGGTTCTCCGAGGGCGGCGAGAGCTTTGGGCGCTGGTCCTGGCTGCGCCTGCCCGACGGCGCGCCGCTGTCGGCCCTGGCCGGCGCCAGGGGGTGCCGCGTCTGGATGAAGGAGGGACATCTGCGCAACCCTTTGGGGCTGTCGTGACCTTGCGCGAACGGGCGAACCGCCGCGGCAGCCGCGCAGGTCGCGAGCAGGGTGTATTCCACGACGGCGAGATCTCGGTGCAGAACCTGGCAGGCGTCCCGCACCGGGCGCGCGAGATGGCCGCGCGCGCGATCAGGGACGCCATGCCGGAACAGCATCAGGCGTTCTTCGCCACGCTGCCTGCCGTATTTCTCGCCCTCACCGACCGGCGCGGCCGGCCTTGGGCGACATTCGCCACTGGCGATCCCGGCTTTGTCAGGGCGGTCTCGTCTCGCCAGCTCCACCTCAGGGCCAGACCGGCGTTGGAGGAGACCCTGGGGCTGGCGACAGCACCCGGCGCGATAGCCGGGCTCATCGGGATCGACTTCGCCACCCGCCGCCGCAACCGGGTGAACGGACGCTTGCTGGCGTCCGAAAACGGCCTCGCCATCGCAGTCGACCAATCCTTCGGAAACTGCCCGAAATACATCGTGCCGCGAAGCCTCGCACCGTTCCGGCAGACCGCCGAACCCATTGCGCGTCGGGCTGCCTGGCCGGACGACGCCGACGTCCGGTCCCTTCTGGCCCGCGCCGACACCTTCTTCATCGCCTCGCACAGCGAAGCTGCCGCGGGCGGCACGGGTGCGGGTCTGGACGTGTCGCATCGCGGCGGGCCTCCTGGGGTTCTCGAGGTTAGGGGCGACGGCGCGCTCTCCTTCCCGGATTTTCCCGGCAACCGCTATTTCAACACTCTCGGAAACTTCCAGTCCGATGGACGTATCGGCATTTTGGTCCCCGATTTCGCCACCTCGGACGCGGTGCACCTGACTGGCCAGGCGAACATCGACTGGGCCCCAGAGCGCACCGTCGCCGGCGACTTGGCAGAGCGTAGAATCGACGTCGCGGTTGAGGAAGTCTGGTACGTGAAACATGCTCTCCCCTTCGTGGCACATTCTGTTGGACCTTGAAACGGCATCGACCAATTTGAACCACTATCAGAAACCGGTCTGCGTTTGGCTCTTCGAAGGGCTCCTTTTTTTTGCAGATCCTGTGAGGGATTCACCTCGTGAATCCAGCGTGTTAGCTGGGGTGCATGAGCACGCTTCCTCCCCCTACTTACAGGATCAGGAACTGGCCAGCCTACAATGAAGCGCTCAAGCGCCAGGACGCGCTGAAGATCTGGTTAAACCTCGAGATGAGCTGGAAGGCTCCGCGGACAAGAAGGCGCGGCCGCCAGCGGAACTACAGCGATGCCGCCATCCAGACTTGCCTTTCGATGAAGGTGCTGTTCGGCATGGCGCTCTGGCAGATGACCGGGTTCGTCGAGTGCCTGTTGCGGCTGGGTGGCTTCGACTGGACGATGACTGTCTTCAGTACGTTTTTTCGGCGCCAGAAGATTTTGGCCGACAACATCCCCTACCGCGGCTCCAAGGGCCCGTTGCACCAGTTGATCGATCGCACCGGGATCAAGATCGAGGGCGAAGGCAATTGGCACGCACGCACGCGTGGCGGCACCAAACGGCGTGTGTGACGCAAGATCCATCTCGGGATTGATAAGGAAACTTAGAGGTTCGGGCTATCGAGATCACCGGGAGCCACATCCTTGATGCACAGTGCTAGCCAACGTGCTCAACCAGATCCGGACGCAAGAGCCGATCGGCGGCGTCACCGCCGACGGTGCCTATGACACAGGCAAATGCCACGACGCCATCACCACCCGCGGCACACATGCCGTCATCCGCCCCGCAAGTATGCTAAGCCTTGGAAGACCGTTGCCGCCGGTGCCGCCTCACGAAATGAAGTCTTGCGTGCCCCGAAATACGTCGGCTACGCCCTGTGACGACATAGCCAGCACGATATTTCGCGATATTGCACGATCAGAACGTAAACAAATACTGCACGCAATACCACATAACTTACTGAATCTAGTTTCCAATCTCGACCGTCCATCACCAGACCGATGGTCAAGCTGTCCGGTTACACCAGCTTCGTTCTTCTAGAGACCGGAGCCGTTGATCATGGTCCTCGCTTCGTCAGCCAGGTTTCGAGAGCGTTCGTCGCGCCTTCGCAAACCCGCGGTCCGTCGCGATGAACCGCTCCAGCATGGGAACCACCAGCCTCTTGGCTTCGATCGGCCCGTGCCCTGCTTCCCGGCCAAGGACTTCACCATAGGCGATCAGGTCGCGATGCAACTGCGCCGGTAGTTCCACGGACAGCTTCACCGGCTTGTCGTCCGGGATGCGGCCGAGTTTCAGCTTGGTCATGTCAGCCTCCGGGTGGCGCGAAGACGAGGTCGCGCGTGACGATCACACGGACGGGGAAGCCCGGCCGAATGGTGAGGGTCGGTGCGACCTCCAGCTGGCGCTGAACGATGCGCTGCCCGGCCTCGTTGATCGTATCCAGGGCCCCGTCACGGAGAGCACGGGCGAGGCGGTCTTCGTCGTCGAGGGAGAGCTCCGCGCCAACGGCGAGCAGGGTCGAAAGCCCCGCCGCGCGCAGGATGCTGGCCCAGTGATTGTCGACGCGGTCCTCGAGACCGGCATAGCCCGCGGCATCCGCCCCGGGCTGGCGTTCGAGGACGAGGGAGCGCCCATCCGGGAAGATCAGCCGCGTCCAGACCAGGAGCACGCGGCGCTGGCCGACAGTGACGCTGTCGTCGTAGGCGCCGATCAGGCGGGTGCCTTGCGGGATCAGGAGCAGGCTGCCGGTCGGGCTGTCATAGACGTTCTGGATGACCTGCGCGGTGATCTGACCTGGCAGGTCGGAGCGAATGCCGGTGATCAGCGCGGCCGGGATGACGGAGCCGGCCTGCAGGAGCCAGGGCGACGCCGGGGACTGCATGCGGTCGGGCGCGACCGTTCCGCGGTCGGTCGCCGCGGTCAGAAAGGCCTGGCGTGGATCGGTTTCCGGGGTAGCGGCCAAACCGCCTCCGGGCGCCGCAGCCGGCATCTGGAACCCGGTGGACGCGGGCGCTCCGGGCCGCGTCTGGAAGAACAGGTCACTCACGCGGGCCGCTTCCCGTTCCGCAAGCCGTTGCTGCTCCGCCGGGTCCATGGTCGGGGGCGCGAGGCTTGGAGCCGCGATGGGCTGTCCCCGTTGCTGCGCGTCGAGAATGCCACCACCGAGATCGCCTGGCAGGGGAGGTCCCAGCCGCGGGATTGCATCGTAGCTGCCAGGCAGATCGCGGAGGCCATCGGCGGGCTGGCGGCGATCCGTGGTGATCAGCTCCTCCGGCGCAGCGGTCCGGTCCGGGCGTTGCAGGCCGTAGATTAGCGCCGCACTGATGCCGAGGCCCGCAATGATGCCGAGGCGCGCATTCGGCGGCACGACGGGTGTCGGCGCAGCTCTGACACCGTGCCGC
>CALMSR010000040.1 GCA_937872465.1 uncultured Paracoccaceae bacterium | reverse complement strand
CGCCCCGTAGAATCGATCACGCCGCCCTCAGCCAGACCTAGTGTCGTGCAGTGTGTTGGGTGCCGTGTCACGCCCGCGCCAGAATGGTCCCGCGCTCCGGATACGCCGTGCCCCGGGCAGGGGGATGCGGACCCGATGGGGGAGCCGGTCGCCGCGGCTCCCCCGGGACTGCGGGTGTCTACTGAGTCGCGTTGGTGAAGGCGGCGTCGAGCTGCGTCTGGCATTCCTCGACGGCGCTCTGGGCGGCGTCGATCCAGTCGCGGCCGAAATTCTCCTCGTACCAGGTCCAGACCGGCTGCGCGGCCTTCTGGAACGCCGCCTTCTCCTCGGGGGTCGGGGTGTAGATCTCGCCGCCGGCCGCCTTGAAGGCCTCGTAGGCGGCGACCGCCTTGAGCTTGGGCATCTGGCGCGCGGTCCATTTCAGCTCCTGAAAGCCGGTATAGACGATGCGCTTCTCCTCGTCGGTGAGTGCCTGGAAATTGCCCTCGTTCATCCACCAGAGCGCGCCCATATAGGCATGGCCGTCGAGCACGACATGCTTGAGGCTGTCCTGGAACTGCATGTTGACGATGTCGGTGATGCCGTTCTTGGTGCCGTCCACGACGCCGGTGGCGAGCGAGGTGTAGACCTCGGGCCAGGCGATCGGCGTCGGCGAGCCGCCCAGCGCCTCGACGAGCTGGATCTGGATGTCGGCGGGGATGGTGCGCAGCTTGAGGCCGGCGACATCGGCCGGGCCATGGACCGCCTTGCCCGTGGTGGCGATGTTCCGCCAGCCGCCGGTATTGGAGATCGCCATCAGCCGCACCGCGCCGACATCCTGGAGCACGGCGGCGCGCAGCTTGTCGGTGAGCGGCCCGTCGAAGACGCATTCCGCCACGGCGTCGTTCGGGAAGAGATAGGGCAGGTCGAGGAACTGCGCCGGCGGATACCAGCCGGCGAGGCCGCCGTTGGTGGTGATGAAGATGTCGAGCCGGCCGTCGAGCAGCGCCTCGGAGCATTCCTCCTCGGTCGAGCAGAAGCGGCCGTTGGGATAGATCTCCACCGCCAGGCTGCCGTTCGAGGCGGATTCGACGAAGCTCTTGAAGACGAGCGAGCCGTCGTAATCCTCGTCGTCCTCGGAGCCAAGGAAGGCGATCTTCAGGGTGGTGGAATCCTGGGCATGGGCGGCCGGCGCGGCGAAGGCGGCGCCGAGGGCCGCGCTCGCCGCCAGGGTCTTCCAGAATGCAGGCATGGTCAGTCCTCCCTAGGGTAAAGCGGATTGGGTCAGGCGAGCCCCAGCAGGCGGGGCACGAAGAGCACGAGATCCTCGAACATCGTGATCAGGAAGATCACGGCGATCTCCACGGCGAGAAAGGGTAGCATCGCCTTGGCGATGGTTTCCACTTTCTCCTTGGAGACGGCGGCGGCGACGAAGAGTACCAGCCCCATCGGTGGCGTGGCGAGGCCGACGGTGACGTTGACGCACATCACGATCGCGAAATGGATTGGATCGACGCCGAGCTCGCCGACATAGACCTTGCTCAGGATCGGCCCGAGGATCAGGATCGCCGGGCCGGCATCGAGGAACATGCCGACCACGAAGAGCATCACGTTCAGCAGGATCAGGAGCAGGATCGGGTTCTCGGTCAGCCCGAGCACGAAATCGGCCAGCATCTGCGCCGCGCCGACCTGGTCGGCGGCCCAGCTGAAGGATTTCGAGGCGCCGATCAGCAAGAGGATGATGCCCGAGGCGATCGCGGAGCGCAGGAAGATGCGCGGCAACTCGCCGAACTTCAGCGCCCGCAGGATGAAGAGGGCGACGATGAGCGCGTAGAAGGCGGCGATCCCGGCGGCCTCGGTCGGGGTGAAGAAGCCGGTCAGGATGCCGCCGAGCAGGATGACCGGCGTCAGGAGCGGCCAGAAGGTGACCTTGCCGGCCTGGTAGACCTCGCAGAGGGTCGCGCGCTTGCTCGCGACCGGGAAGTCGTAGCGCCGGGCGAGGAAGGCCACCATCAGCATCAGCCCGCCGCCGATCATCAGGCCGGGCACGATCCCGCCGGCGAAGAGCGCCGCCGGCGAGACTCCCATGATGAAGGCATAGATGATCATGATGCCCGAGGGCGGGATGATCGGCCCGATCACCGAGCTCGCCGCGGTCACCGCGGCCGCGAAGCGGCGGGTGTAGCCCTGCTTTTCCATCGCCGGGATCAGCATCGAGCCGAGCGCCGAGGTGTCGGCGACCGCCGAGCCGGAGAGGCCGGCGAAGAGCACCGAGCTCAGGATGTTGACATGGGCGAGCCCGCCGCGCAGGTGGCCGATCAGCGTCTGGGAGAAATGCACCAGCCGCCCGGTGATGCCGCCGGTGTTCATCAGCTCGCCCGCGAGGATGAACATGGGCAGCGCCATCAGCGGAACGGAGGACATCCCCGAGAACAGCTGCGAGATCAGCGAGTTCAGGTCGCGGGTGTCGAACTCGGCCCCGAGATTGTGGGTGATGACGAGGCCCGTGGTGCCGAGCAACCCGAAGATCACCGGGATCGAGAGGGCGAGCGAGGCCAGGAACAGCCAGAGGAACGCGATCTTCATGGGCTCAGTCCCACAGCTTGGATTCGGATTCCTCCAGGCTGCGCACCGGACGGGCGAGCGAGAGGTCGGGGTCGAAGATCGCGAGCACGTGCCGCAGGATCAGCTCGAAATTTCCGAGGATCATCAGTGCGATGCAGACAGGCATGACCTGGTAGACATAGCGCCACTCGATGTTGAGCACCGGGATCCGGATCGGGGGCGCGAAGGGCCGGACCACGGAAAGATCAAGGCCGGTCAGCCCCTTGATCAGGGCGCTGAGCGGCGCGGGGTCGATGCCGACCTTGCGCAGCGTCAGGTCGAGGCCGATGAGCAGCATCACCAGGATGGCGAGATGCATCACCAGCCCGTGGATGTTGCGCGCCCGTGGCGGCAGCGTGTCGCGCAGGAGGTCGAGCGCCACATTGGCCGAGCGGCGATAGGCGATCGGCGCGACCACGAAGGCCAGCGTCGGCAGCAGGATCAGCATCATCTTGTCGGTCCAGGGGGCCGAGATGCCGGCGAGCCGGGTGAACACCCCCCAGACCACCGAGAACAGCATCAGCACCATCAGCACCATCGCGACCGGGTTCAGCACCGATTCGATCGCCCGGTTGAGGTTGCGCAGGGCCTGGATCAGCCTTGCCATTGCGCGCGTCATTGCAAGCTCCTCCGATCCCCTGCCAAATTCACGCCATCGCCCGCCCGACATCGCCGTCCGGGCGCGGCCCGGCGGCCTGGCGGGGAGCCGGACCGGGCGGGAGGGTGATGGCGACCTGCCGCCGCACCCTGTCCAGGACCCCGGCCGCAAAGGTGCCGACCATGCTCTTCGCCAAGCTTCCCCCTCCTTCGCATCGGTCGTACCGATTGGATCTTGCTTCTTATATAAGTTATAGTAACATCGCCGCGAACAGAAAATCAACGACTGATTGCCCTCCGCGTCCAAGGCGTCGTGGACGGCGGAAAGCGGATGAAGCTCCCGGGGGTTCGAATGGCGAGTGTCGTCTGCACCGGCGTGGTCACCGCGGATCTCGTGTTCCGCCTGCCCGTGCCGGTCGACGCGCCTGTGAAATACCGCGCGACCGATTCGGCGCTGACCGCGGGCGGATGCGCGCTGAACGCGGCGGCGGCGGTGGCGCGGCTCGGTGGCGCGGCGCATCTCGCGGGCAGCGTCGGCGCGGATGCGCTCGGCGATCTCGTCTGCGCCGAGATGGCGGCCGAGGGCGTGGCGACCGGCCTCGTGGCCCGCGTCGCGGGCGTGCCGACCGCGCGCTCGGCGGTGCTCGTCGGCCCCGGTGGCGAGCGCACCATCGCCAACCACCGCGATCCGCGGCTCTTTGCTGCGGCGCCAGTCCTGCCCGCGCCCTTCTCGTTCGATGCCGCGCTCGCCGATACGCGCTGGCCGGAAGGGGGCGCGGCGGTGCTGGCCGCGGCCCGGGCCGCCGGCCGTCCGGCGGTGCTCGATGCGGAGAACCCGGTGCGCGAAGCCTCGGGCGCGCTGCGCGCCGCGAGCCATGTCGCCTTCTCCGAGCTCGGCCTCGCCGATTGGGCGGGGGAGGGCGACCCGGCGGCGGCGCTCGAACGCGCTGCCCGCGACCTCGGCATCTGGGTCTGCGTCACCCGCGGGCCGGCGCCGGTCTTGGTGCATGACGGCGCGGCGCTCTTCGAGGTGCCGGTCTTCGCGGTCACGGCCGTCGACACGCTCGGCGCCGGCGATGTCTGGCACGGCGCCTTCGCGCTCTTTCTCGCCGAAGGGTTCGCGCCGCTCGCCGCGGTGCGTCGCGCGAACGCCGTCGCCGCCCTGAAATCCTCCGCGTTCGGCGGCCGCAGCGCGCTGCCCGACCGCGACCAACTCGACCGATTCTTGAAGGAGCACGCATGATGGCATTGAGCGCGGGAAAACTCTGGGGCATGCGGCGCATGGCCGATGCGAACGGGCGGTTCAAGATGACCGCCGTCGACCAGCGCCCGCCGATCAAGGGTCCGATCGCGAAGCATTACGGCACCGCCGAGGCGCCCTTCGCCGATGTTGCCCGCTTCAAGGCGCTCCTGGTCCAGACCTTGCAGGACCAGTCGAGCGCCATGCTGCTCGACCCGCATTTCGCGGTCCCGGTGGGACTCGCCGATCTCTCCCCGGCGAAGGGCCTGATCGTGACGCTCGAGGATTCGATCTTCGAGGATGACGGCGCGGGACGGCGCTCGTCGGAGATCGACGACTGGTCGGTGAACAAGATCAAGCGCATGGGCGGCGATGCGGTGAAGGTGCTGGCCTGGTACCGGCCCGATGCCGATGCCGCGATCAACGCCCATCAGCAGGATTTCGTGAAGCGCATCGGCGCGGCCTGCGCCCGCTACGACATCCCCTTCCTCTTCGAGCTGCTCGTCTTCCCGCTGGCGAGCGATGCGCATCAGACGAAGGACTATGTGGAGATGGCCGGCAAGAAGGCCGACGACGTCCTGGCCTCGGTCGAGGAATTCGCCAAGCCCGACTACGGCGTCGACGTCTTCAAGCTGGAAAGCCCGGTGGCGGCGAATGCGGTGCCCGGCGTCGACGGCGAGGGCTGGCAGGCGGTGCAGGCCACCTTCGACGAGATGGGCCGCCTCGCCGGACGGCCCTGGGTGATGCTCTCGGCCGGCGCGGGCAAGGCGGCGTTCCGCAACATCCTGACCCATGCCTATCGCGCCGGGGCCTCGGGCTATCTCGCCGGCCGTGCCATCTGGCTCGATGCCTTCGGTCATTTCCCCGATTGGGAGCGCATGCGCGCCGATCTCGCCGGCGAGGCCAGCGCCTACATGGCCGATCTCAACGCGCTGACCGATGCCGAGGCCGCACCCTGGCACGCCCATCCGGTTTTCGGCGGCGACGGGCGCGCCTTCGTGCCGGCCGATGCGAGCTTTCGTCACGGGTACGGGGAAATGTGACATGAGGATCGGCCTTCTGGCCCTGGCGCGGCCGACCTTCGACCTCGGTCTCGCCGAAGAAAAGCTCGCGGGCATGCTTGCCCGGCTCGATGCCACCGGGCACGAAATCCTCGGGTCGCGCGACCTCCTGATGGACGCCGCCGCCAATCGCGCCGCGCTCGATGCGCTGCGCGCCGAGGCGCAGGATCTCGTGCTCGTCGCGCAGGTCACCTTCACCGATGCGGGTTTCGTCGCCGAGGTCGCCAGGGCGGTCGAGGCGCCGCTGGCGATCTGGGCGCCGCGCGAGCCGCGGGCCGGGGGGCGGCTGCGGCTCAACGCCTTCTGCGGGCTCAATCTCGCGAGCCATGCGCTCGGGCTGCGGCGGCGCGCCTTCGGCTGGCTCTACGCCGATCCCGAGGCGCCGCGGATCGAGGCCGATCTGGCGGCGCTGCTCGCCGGCGCGCGCGCGGTCGCCCCGATCGAGGGCGTCTCCGCCGCGGCCGAACCGCTGCCGGAGCCGATCCTCGACGGGTTGCGCATCGCCCGCATCGGCGCCGCGCCGGATGGCTTCGACACCTGCCGCTACGATGCCGCGGAGGTCGCGCGCCGCTTCGGCGCCGAAGTCGAGGAACTGGAGCTCGCCGAGCTCTTCGAGACCGCCCGCGCCGCCGATCCCGCGCCGGTTGCGGCGCTGCGCGCCGGCATTGCGGCCGGGCTCGCCGGGCTCGACGCGCTCGACCAGGCCGAGCTCGACCGGTCGCTGCGCCTCAAGCTCGCGCTCGACCGGATCCGCGCGCGCCGGGATCTCGACGCCTTCGCGATCCGCTGCTGGCCCGAGGCCTTCACCGAATACGGCGGCGCGGTCTGCGGCCCGGTGGCGATGCAGGGCGAGGCGCGCGTGCCTTGCGCCTGCGAGGCCGATGTCTGGGGCGCGCTGAGCCAGCTCGCGCTGCAGCGCATCGCCGCCGCGCCGGTCTTCCTCGTCGATCTGGTCGATGTCGATGCGGAGGACGACAGCGCCGTGGTCTGGCACTGCGGCCAGGCGCCGCGCTCGATGGCCGGTGCCCCGGCGCGCGCGACGATCCATACCAACCGCCGCATGCCGCTGCTCTACGAATTTCCGCTCAGGCCGGGGCGCGTGACCTTCCTGCGCCTCAGCCAGGCCCGCGGCGCGCCGAAGCTCGTGCTCGCGACTGGGGAGATGCTCGACCGTCCGATGGCGTTCGCCGGCACCTCCGGCACGCTCCGGTTCGACGCGCCGGCGCGCGCGGTGCTGCCCCGGGTCATCGACAGCGGGCTCGAGCATCACATGGCGCTCGCCTACGGCGACCATGCCGCGGCGCTCGGGCGCCTCGCGGCGAGCTTCGACCTTCCCGTCCTCAATCTCGTGGAACAGGCATGAGCACGATCCGTTACGGCCTCGTCGGCGCCGGCATGATGGGGCAGGAGCATATCCGCAACATCGCGCTTATGGAGGGGGCCGAGGTCGCCGCCCTCGCCGATCCCGACGCGGGCATGCGGGCGCTGGCCGCGGATCTGGCCGGCGGTCCGATCCGCATTTTCGAGGATTATCGGGCGATGCTCGCGGCCGATCTCTGCGACGCCTATCTCATCGCCGCGCCGAACGACCTGCATTTCGTGATGATGAAGGACGTGCTGGCGACCTCCCGCGCGATCATCTGCGAGAAGCCGCTCGCGATCCGCGCGTCGGAATGCCGCGAGCTGATGCGGCTGGCCGAGGGGCGCGCGGCGCCGGTCTGGGTGGCGATGGAATACCGCTACATGCCGCCGGTGGCGCGACTCATCGAGGAGGTCCATGCCGGGACCGCCGGCGCGCCCCGGATGATGTCCGTGCGCGAGCACCGCTTCCCCTTTCTGAAGAAGGTCGGCGACTGGAACCGCTTCAATGCCCGCACCGGCGGCACGCTGGTCGAGAAATGCTGCCATTTCTTCGACCTGATGCGGGTGGTGCTGCGGGCCGATCCGGTGCGGGTCTATGCTTCCGCCGGCGCGGACGTGAACCACAAGGAGGAGCGCTACGCCGATGTCGAGCCCGACATCCTCGACAACGCCTTCGTGACCATCGATTTCGCCAACGGCACGCGCGCCATGCTCGATCTCTGCATGTTCGCCGAGGGCAGCTACTGGCAGGAGGTGATCTCGGTGACCGGCGACAGGGCCCGCGTCGATGCCTTCGTGCCCGGCCCGTCCCGTTTCACCCGCGACCGGCGCGAGCGCCATGCCGAGATCGCCATCTCCGACCGGATGGAAAGGGCGGAGCGGCGCGAGATCGTGCATGTGGACGAGCAGATCCTGCGCGCCGGCGACCATCACGGCTCGACCTTCTTCCAGCACCAGCGCATCCTCGACCTGGTGCGCCGCGGGCGGGGCGTGCCCGAGGTCGGGCTGGTCGACGGCTATTGGTCGGTGCTGGTGGGCGAGGCCGCCGAGGCGAGCGCCCGCCAGCGCAAGCCGATCGACCTCTGCGCCGATCTCGCTCCGGCGCCCGGCGCGGCGCGGGTCGGATGAGCGTGACCTCCTTCGGGCGCCTGCCCGATGGAAGCGAGGTCGAGGCGGTCCGGCTGACCGGGGGCGGGCTGAGCGCGACCTTCCTGACCTGGGGTGCGGTGCTGCAGGACCTGCGGCTGGAGGGTCATGGGCCGGCGCTGGTCCTGGGCCTGGCCGATATCGGCGCCTATCTCGCGCATTCGCGCCATTTCGGCGCCACCGCCGGCCGCTGCGCCAACCGCATCGCCGATGGCCGCGCCGTGATCGGGGACAGGGCCTGCCAGCTCGACCGCAACTATCTCGGCAGGCACGCGCTGCACGGCGGCAGCGACGGCTGCGGCAAGCGGCTCTGGCGGCTGGTCGGGCGGGATGCCGCCTCGGCGCGCTTCGAGATCGTGCTGCCCGACGGCCATATGGGCTTTCCCGGCCGCATCGCCATCGTCGCCACGTTCGGCCTGCGCGCCGGGGGCGTGCTCGATATCGTCTACGAGGCGACGACCGACCGGCCGACGCTCTGCAACCTCGCCCATCACAGCTATTTCGTGCTCGACGACAGCGGCGATGTGCTCGACCACCGGTTGCAGGTGCTGGCCGAGCGCTACACGCCGGTGGATGCGGAGATGATCCCGACCGGCGCCGTGCTGCCGGTCGCGGGCACCAGGTTCGATTTCCGGGCGCCGCGGCCGATCCGCCAGCGCGACGGCGGCGGCCCGGTCATCGACCACAACTATTGCATCGCCGAGGCGCGCGGCGCGCTTCGTCCGGTCGCGCGTCTCTCAAGTCCGGCCTCGGGCGTCGGCCTCGAGCTACGCAGCACCGAGCCCGGCCTGCAGGTCTATGACGGCGCCCTGCTCGACGTGCCGGTGCCGGGCGTCGACGGCCGGCGCATGGGGGCCTTCGCGGGCATCGCGCTCGAGCCGCAGGTCTGGCCCGATGCGCCGAACCACCCGGGCTTTCCTTCCGCGCTGCTGGTTCCCGGCGAGATCTATCGCCAGCACACGCGATTCGCCTTCGGGCGCTGAGCGGAGCAGGGGGCGGATGCGCCGGGACCTCGGGGCTATTCCAGCGAGGGCTCCAGCGCGGCGTCGCCCGCATCGGGCGCCTCGCCGTTCCAGAGGCTGGCGCTCGCGAGCGCCGCGCCGCCGATCACGAGCGTCCCGGGCAGGAGCAGCGAGAGATCGAGATAGCCCTGGGCGAAGAGCGCCACGAGCATCGCGCCGATGAAGGGCTCCACATAGGCGAAGGCGCCCAGCGCCTGGATGTCGCCGCGCTTGATGCCGAAGTCCCAGAAATAGATCGCGAGCCCCATGGGCAGGATGCCGAGCCCGGCGATCGCCGCCCATTCCGAGGGCGTGGGTGTCACCCAGCTTTCCAGCACGCCATGCGCGGCGAGGCAGATCGCGGCGGAAGCGGCGTAGAAGACCCCGAGCGCCGAGCTCGGCACGTCGGGCCGGCTGCGCGAGACGATCGCATAGAGCCCCCAGAGTGCGGCCGCGATGCCGATCAGGCTGAGATAGTAGGTGGCGTCCGGCCAGCTTCCCGGTGCCTCGCCGCCGCCGTCGATGAGCATGAGCACGCCGCCGAGGCCGAAGGTCGCGCCGGCGACATGCCACCAGCGCAGGCGCTCGCCGGGCAGGAGCGCCGAGCCCAGCACGATCATCAGGGGCGTCGTGCCCTGCAGGAGCGCCGCCGCCGCGGGAGGAGCCTTCTGGGTCGCGTAATAGATGCAGGCATGGTAGCCGACGAGCGCGCCCACGACGATGAGCCAGACGGAAGCCGGCAGGCGGAAGGCCTCGCGCGGCCCCGAGCCGGTCAGCCACCAGACGATCGGCGACATGAGTGCGGCGAAGACGAAGGCGAGGCCGACCGTCTGCACCGGCGGGATCGCCGTGGTGAAGGTGATGAGCGTGGTCTCCGCGGCCCAGAGCACCACCCCGACCGCACCGATGAGGCTCGGCACGAGGCGGCCCGAGCATCCGGAACCCAAGGAGCGGAACGAAGGCATGGACGGACTCCCGGCTGTGCGGAGGGGTCAGGATGCGACCGCGACGATGCGGTCGGTGTGAAAGCCGTTGAATCGGGTGCGCATCGAGAGGCTGTAGGCGCCCATCATGTCCACCTCGATCCAGTCACCCTCGCGGGTGTCCGCAGGCAACAGGAAGGGCGCGCCGAGCACGTCGTTGGAATCGCAGGTCGGCCCGAAGACCTTGAACTCCATCAGCCGGTCCGAGACCGGCCCCGAGGGACGGATCACCCGCACCGGCCGGCGTTCGAGCGGGCTGACCAGTTCCTGGAGCGTGCCGAAGACGCCGTCGTTGAGGAAGACCGCCCGGTCCCGGCGCACGACGACCTGGACGATCACCCTGCCTGCGGTGGCGACCAGGCTCCGCCCCGGCTCGCAGAGCAGCATACAGCCGGGGGGGAGGTCGATGTCCCGCCGCCCCTGCATGACGTTCGCGAAATAGGCGCTGATGTCGGGGAGGCGGTCGCCGGGATAGGGTGCGGGAAACCCGCCCCCGACATTGAGCACGCTGATCGGGACGCCCGCCTTGCGCATCACCTTGCCCGACAGCGAGATCGCCGTGCTGAACGACTTCGGGTTGAGGCATTGCGAGCCGACATGGAACGAGACGCCGGCCTTGATCCCGCGCGCCTTGATCATCTGCACGATGCGGACCGCCTCGTCGGGCGGCGCGCCGAACTTGGTGGTGAGCGTGTAGCGCGCGTCCTTGGCTGCGGTGGCGAGGCGCACGGCGACGATCAGGTCGTCGTCGAGACAGGCCTCGTCGAGGATCTTCTCCACCTCCTCGGTGCAATCGGCGGTATAGAAGCGGATGCCGTGCTCCTCGCTGCCGACCCGTATCGCCGGCCGGGTCTTGGCGGGGTTGTTGAAGAACTGGCCGGCGGATTTCTCGAAGAGACCGCCGATCAGCTTGATCTCCTCGAGCGAGGCGACGTCGAAATCGGTGATGCCTTCACGATAGAGCGTCTCCAGCACGAAGGGGTGCGGATTGCATTTCACCGCGTAGAGCACGCGGCCCGGGAAGGCCACGAAGCGCCGCGCCGCCGCGCGCAGCTCGGTCGGAAGGAAGCAGAACACCGGCTCAGCCGGCTGGAGATCCGCGACCACCGCCTCGCTGCTGGCGAAGGTGTCGAGCAGGACCGGCTCGGAGCGCGTCCGCACCGCGGGACGCGGCTGGCTGCGTAGCCGACCGAGGTAGGGGAGGGGCGCGGAATCTTGCGCTTCCTCGGCTGAAAGAGTGGCAGGCGTATTCATTGCGGAATCCCAGATCGAGAATGTCGTAGGTCAGGCTGCGGCGTTCTCGATTCCGAACCCCTTCCATTTCCTCAGAAAGGCCGTCAGCTCGCGCGCCGGCACGGGTCGCCCGAAGTAATAGCCCTGCACCTGCTGGCAGCCCTCGCGCATCAGGAACTCGACCTGCTCGATCTTCTCCACGCCCTCGGCGGTGATGGTCATCTGCAGGCTCTCGCCCAGCGACAGCACCGAGCGGACGATGGCGCGCGACTTCTCCTGGTCCTCGAGGCTGGAGATGAAGGAGCGGTCGATCTTGAGCTTGTCGAAGGGGAAGGAGTTCAGGTAGCCCAGCGACGAATACCCGGTTCCGAAATCGTCCATCGCGATGTTCACGCCCAGCGCCTTGAGCGCATTGAGGATGTCGAGCGCCGCGGCGGTGTCCTTGATGAGCACGCTTTCGGTGATCTCGAGCTCGAGCCGCTCGGGGGCGAGGCCGGTCTCCTTCAGGATCGACTTGATGGTGTCGATCAGCTCGCGGCTGCGGAAATGCACCGGCGAGAGGTTCACCGCCACGCGCAGGTCGGGCCATTTTAGCACCTGGGAGCAGGCCGTGCGCAGCACCCACTCGCTGATCGGGGTGATCAGGCCGCATTTCTCGGCGATCGGAATGAAGATCTCGGGCGAGACCAGCCCGTGCTCGGGGTGATACCAGCGCAGCAGGGCCTCGACCGCGGTGACGCGCTGGGTCCTGAGGTCGATGAGCGGCTGGTAGTTGAGCACGAATTCTTCCCGGCCGAGGGCGTGCCGCATCTCGTATTCGAGCGACTTGCGCGCCTGCAGCTCGTTGTCCATGCGCGGCTCGAAGAAGCGCACGGTGCCGCGGCCGGTCTGCTTGGCGCGGTAGAGCGCGATATCGGCGCATTTGAGCAGCTTGTCGGGATCGTTGTTCGTCTCGTCGGGGACCGCCGCGCCGATGCTGACGCCAATGTGCAGCTCCTGGCCCTCGATGACGAAGGGTTCCTTGATGATGTCGACGATGCGCAGGCTGAGGGCGGCCGCCTCGTCCGGTCCGTTGACGCCGACCTGGATGATCGCGAATTCGTCGCCGCCGAGCCGCGCGACGGTGTCGCCGGGGCGGACGCAGAGCCGGAGCCGTTCGGCGACCTTCACCAGAAGGGCGTCGCCGAAGCCGTGGCCGAGCGTGTCGTTGACCTCCTTGAAATGGTCGAGATCGAGGCAGAGCACCGAGATCCACTGGGTGTCGCGCCGCTTGCCCTCGAAGGCGCCGTCGAGGCGTTCGCGGAACAGCACCCGGTTCGGCAGGCCGGTCAGCGCATCGTGCAGGGCGAGATGGTTGGCCCGGGCCTGGGCCTCGACCTCCTCGGTGATGTCGGTCGCGGTGCCGCGGTAGCCGATGAAGCCGCGCGTGGCGTCGAAGATCGGGCGGCCGGCCAGGCGGCAGATGCGGCTGTTGCCCGAGACGTCGCGGTAGAAGCAGCGCAGGTCGCGGAAGGTGGAATGCTCGTGCGTGCCTTCCAGAAGCTGCGCCCAGCCGTCGGTCTCGCTGTCGCTGGAGAAGAACTGCTCGAGCGGCTTGCCGAGCACGCTGGCCGCCGAGATGCCGGTGACCTCGGAGAAGCGGGCGGAGAAATAGATCAGGCGCAGGTCCGGATCGCATTCCCAGATCCAGTCCGAGGAGGCCTCGGCGACGTCGCGGAAGCGCGCCTCGCTCTCCTGGAGCGTCTGGGCATAGGATTCCACGACACGGGCGGAATCCTCGAGCGCGCTGGTGGAGCGCCGGGCATTGTTGACCACCTGCCAGGCGAAGGCCGCGAGGATGAGGATCGCGATCCCGAGCGGCGGCAGGAGCAGGCTCAGCAGCTCGTATCCGGGCGTCGCCGGCGTCCAGGTCAGATAGGCGAGAATCGTTCCCGCGGGATCCTTCAATGGAACCGAAGCCGGCTGCAGGAGCGCGGGATCGCGGACGATGTGCAGTCCCTCGAGCAGGTATTCGGCGCCCATGCGCGTCAGGAACGTCGCGTCGAGCTGCTTGACGAAGATCAGCATCGAAAGGGAGGCCGGATCGGTGGTCGCCTTGTCGATCGAGGGCGGCAGAATGGAATTGACGGCCACCATGAGCACGTCCGATCCCGCTTCGAGCAGGCTGACCACGGGCTTGACCTGGGCGCGGCCCGCTGCGATCAGCCCGTCGAGGCCCTCGGGGAGGAAGTCGAGCGCGTTCGCCTTCTGGGGAATGCCGTCGATCACGGCATAGGTCGTCTCCCCTTCGGGGTTGATGACGAAGGCCATCTCGTAGCCGAGCCCTTCGTAGATATTTGCGCCCACATTGCCGTCGGTCGCCGCCCAGTCGAAATCGACGTTGACGTGGAGGTTGTGATAGACGTCCTCCCAGACGGCGTAGTCGCGCAGGTTCCGGCCCATCTGCCGCTGGTTCACGTTGAGGGCGGTCTCCGCGAGTTTCGTGGAGGAGCTCACTTCGAGCCGGTTCTGCCCGTCGGCGCTGACGACCACGAAGGCGAGCACGAGCCCGACGGCCACGACGATCATGCCGGCCATCGGCATCACGATCCGGCGGGTGAAGGTCTCGCTCGACAGCGAAGAGATCTGCGGTGTGACTCTGAGCACGACGTACCTCGGGCAATTCTGCTTCGCGGAAGCCATCGCATCATTGCGCTAATCGATCATTATTATCGCATGTTGGTTTATTATATGGTCAATATTATAATAATTAATTACCTTCGACGAAAAATGCCGATGGATTTTACTAAATCAGTCCCGGTCCCGAACGCCCGACGGAAGAGGCTTTCGGTCCTTGTGCCAAGGATCGTCCCGCCAGAAAATACGCCAGCGGCTCTGCGGATTGGGCGACAGCCGTCGGCGCCCGTCCGAAGGCTGGCGCAGGCTCTTCCCATCGGGAGGAGCGGTGGCGGCAGGTGGTTTTCGTGCGATTTTCGAGGAACGGGCCGATTGATCCAGCAGGGAGAGAGAAGATGAGCGACGAGAGACCCCCGCGAATCCGCCTCGGCATGGTCGGGGGCGGCAACGAGGCCTTCATCGGTGCGGTGCACCGCATCGCCTCGCGCATCGACGACAATTTCGAACTGGTGGCGGGGGCGCTGTCCTCGACGGCGGAACGCGCCCGGGCTTCGGGGCGGGCGCTCGGGCTCGATCCGGCGCGGAGCTATGACGACTACATCGCCATGGCGAGGCGCGAGGCGCGGCTGAAGGACGGGATCGAGGCGGTCGCCATCGTCACGCCCAATCATCTGCATGCGCCGGTGGCGCGCGAGTTCCTCCGGCGCGGCATCCATGTCATCTGCGACAAGCCCCTGACCGCGACCCTGCCGGAAGCCAGGAAGCTGGCGAAGGCGGCGGCGGAATCCGGGGCCGTCTTCGTGCTGACCCATAATTACACCGCCTATCCGATGATCCGGCAGGCCCGCGCCATGGTGGCGCGGGGCGCGCTGGGCGGGCTGCGCGTGGTGCAGGTCGAATATGCCCAGGACTGGCTGGCGACGGCGATCGAGGCGAGCGGCCAGAAGCAGGCGGGATGGCGGACCGATCCCGAGCGGACCGGGGCCGGGGGCTCGACCGGCGACATCGGCACCCATGCCTTCAACATCGCCGGATTCGTGACCGGGCTGCGGCTCGAATCGCTCGCCGCCGACCTGCAGAGCTTCGTTCCGGGACGGCGCGTGGACGACAACGGCAACGTGCTCCTGCGCTACGAGGGCGGGGTGCGCGGCATGCTCTGGTGCAGCCAGGTCGCGACCGGCAACGAGAACAGCCTCAGGCTTCGGGTCTATGGCGAGACCGGGGGGCTGGAATGGTCGCAGGAGGATCCCAATTACCTCTGGTACACGCCCCTCGGCGAGCCGAAGCGGCTGCTGACCCGCGGCGGCGCCGGGGCCGGGCCGGAGGCGGCCCGCATGACCCGCGTGCCGGCGGGGCACCCGGAGGGCTATCTCGAATGCTTCGCCGGCCTCTATGCCGAAGCGGCGCGGGCGATCCGGGCGCGTCAGGCCGGATTGCCCGTACCGGAGGATGTGCTCTTTCCCGGCATCGAGGACGGCGTGGCCGGCGTCGCCTTCGTGGACGCCTGCGTCCGGTCATCGGCGCGGAACGGGGCCTGGGTTGCTCTCTAGGGGGCCTGGGCGGGGGTCCGCGAAGGCGGGGATGGGGCTCTGTGCGCGCGCGCACATAAGCGTAACATGCTGAAGATACGGGATAATCCGTTTCGCGTTTACCGGATCGCAACCAATGCCAACGGCCTGGAACCTGGTCCCTCCGGCCGGCCGGCCTTCTAGGCGGCCGGCGGTCCGTCGCCCGAGGCGGCCCGGTAGGCGGCGCGGATTTCCTCCGCCCGGGCGCGTTCGCGGTCGAGGGACCGCAGGGCGGTTTCGAGTTCGCGCTCGGTGTCGGCGAGCCGCTGGCGCAGGTCGCCCTCGACTTCGGCGAGGCGGGTCTCGGCGCGGCCGCGGGCGATCTCCGCCGCATGGAGGCGGCTGGCCATGTCCGCGGCGCGCCGGAAGCTGCGCGGGCCCTCGGCGCGGTTGATGCGGGCGAACATCCAGTGCAGGATCCAGCCGAGCAGCAGCGCCCCGAAGAGCGCGCCGGCGATGGCGAGCATCAGTTCATTGCGGTCCATTGGCCGCCTCTGCCTCTGCCTCCGTCTCCGGGCCGGCCGCCGCGACGTCTTCGGGCGCCGTCTCGTCCGCGGTTTCCGCCTCGGCGGGATCGGGGTCGAGCAGCGTGATCTCGATGCGCCGGTTCCGCATCCGCCCCTCGGCCGTGTCGTTGTCGGCGATCGGGCGCTCCGCGCCGTAGCCTTTGGAGACCAGCGTGATTTCGGGCAGATCCTCGCCGGCGAGGGCCTCGCGCACGGCTTCGGCGCGTTTCTCGCTCAATTGCTGGTTCACCTCGGCGCGGCCGCGGCTGTCGGTATGGCCCCCGATCTCGAAGCTCGCGCCCGGGCAGGTCCGCATCGTCTCGGCGACGGCGGCGAGCAGGCCCGCGCTCTCCGGCTCGATCTCCGCCGAGCCGAGCCCGAATTCCACCGCGCCGCTCTGGAGGATCGCCTCGATCTCCGCGGCGCAGGCCTGCGCCTTCCCCGCCGCCGCGGCGGCGTCCGGCTCGACCATCGCCTCGGCTGCCTTCGTCGGGTCGACGAGCAGGATCTCGATGCGCCGGTTGCGCGTGCGGCCGGCGGGGGTTTCGTTCCCGGCGAGCGGATGGGTCGCGCCGTATCCCCTGGAGGTCAGCATCACCAGCGGCAGATCCTGCGCCCTGAGCGCCGCGACGACGGCGGTGGCGCGCGCCTCGCTCAGCCGCTGGTTCGCGGCCTCGTCGCCGCTGCTGTCGCTGTGGCCGCCGACCTCGAATTCGGCGCCGGGGCATTCGCGCAGCACGTCGGCGATGGCGGCGACGACGCCCTGGCTCGCCGGCTCGATCTCCGCGGAGCCGGCGCGGAATTCGATCGCCTCGCTCGCGAAGATGGCGGCGATCTCCTCGGCGCAGCGTTCGGGCGCGGGGCGCGCGGCCGCGGCGGCGAGGCTGGCCGCCTCCACGTCGTAGGTGACGTCGACGAGGGTCTCGCCGGAGACCTTGGCGGCGAGCAGCGCCTCGACCCGCGCATCCGCATCGGCCTCGATGCCGCGCCCGGTGAGCGTGAGCGCGGTGGGCGTGACCCGGAGCGAGCCCTCCTTGATCTCGGCGAGCGCCTCGATGCCGGCGAGCACCCGCCCCGGCCAGCCGTCCGGAAGCTCGGGGTCGATCACGGTCACGGTGCGCACCCGGTCATGGCCGAAGAGCGCGGCGGCATAGCTCGCCACCGCCGCCTCGGAGCGCGTGTCGTGGAGCGCGCCGGCGAGCTCGACCGAACCGTCCGCGCCGAGCCTGGCCTCGAAGCGCGGCGCATAGACCGGCGTGCCGTCGGGCCGCGCCTCCATGCGCGGGGGCGTCACCGTGCGGAGGTCGTAGCCGGCGGGCAGGCGGGCGGCGAGCGTCTTGCCGGCGGCGTTGAGATCCTCCGGGGCAGCCGATGCCGGGCCGGTGAGGGTGGCCCTTGTGTCCCGGACCGCGAAGCGGCCGCCGCCGAGCGCGCCCACGGTCGCGATGCCGAGGGTCGCGACCTCCTGCCAGTCGAGCGAGGGGGCGCCGAGGCCGATGGCGCAATCCTGCGGCCCCTCGAGCCCTGCCGCCCGCGCCGCGGTGACGATCGCCGCGGCGGCCTCGGGGGTTTCGGCGGAGCAGGCGGCGAGCCGGGCGCCCGTGCCGTCGAGCGCGAAATCGACGACGAAGGGCGCGATGACCGGCCGGGGGGCGGAGATCTCGGTCTCGAGCGCCACGCCCTCCGGCACCGCCTCGCGCAGCCGCGTCTCCAGCGCGGTCCGGCCGGCGTCGCTGTCGACGGCGGCCAGGACCGTGACGCGTCCGGGCGCGATGGAGATCCTGGCGCGCGGCAGGTCCACGAGCAGGTCGAGCGCGAAGGCGAGGCTCGGCTCCCAGCCGGCGGGCGCCGGCTCGGCGGCGGTTTCCAGCATGTCGGTCACGGTGGCCCCGGGGCCGGTGGCGGAAAGCGCCTTGTCGATGCGGTCGCGGATGCCGTCGTCGGGCGCGAGCCCGATCAGCGAGACCTCGGACATGTTGCGCAGGATCTCGATGGCGAAGGGCGGCGGGGCCAGCGGGTCGGCGGCCTTCACCGTCAGTGCCTCGGCGAGGCGGCGCGGATCGACCAGCTGGCGCAGGATCTCCACGGCGCGGAGCCGGCTGGCCTCGTCGGGAGCGAGGCCGGCGAGCGTCACGGTGAGGCCGTCGGCCTCGACCCGCGCCCAGCCCTGGCCGGCCGCGCCGAGGGCCGCCGCCGCCTCGGTCTCGGTCCTGCGCTCGAAGAAGTCGGTGGCGGCGCCGGCGAGCGTCCAGGCGCCGAATGCCGCGCCGCCGAGCGCGATCAGGGCGAAAGATATGGCGCGAAGCCGCATGTCCCGTCCCGTGCCCGTTTCCCGACCTGTCGTTTAGGCAATCGGCGGGGGCGGATCAAGGCGAGCCGGTCGTGGCCGCCGCGGCGGCGAGGGCGAGTCCCGCCGCGAGGGCGAGCCCGGCGTCGCGGTTGGAATGGAAGATCGCGAGGCAGGTGGCGGGGTCGTCGATCGCCAACCTGCGAAGCTGGCGAAGGAGATGCGCGGCGAAGCCGATCAGCCCGGCGAGGGCGAGCGCCGCGGGAAGCGGCGCCGGCCGGCAGGCGAGGATGGCGAGGGCGGCCAGTCCGGTCGCGGCAATGTGAAAGCCCGCGAGCCAGCGGCCGGTGTCGGCGCCGAAGAGCCGGGCGGTCGATTTCACCCCGATCAGCGCGTCGTCCTCGCGGTCCTGATGCGCGTAGATCGTGTCGTAGAAGAGCGTCCAGGCGATGCCGGCGCCATAGAGCAGGAGCGGCGCGGCGGCGATGGTGCCGGCATGGGCGGCCCAGCCGACCAGGACGCCCCAGTTGAAGGCGAGCCCGAGGAAGACCTGCGGCCACCAGGTGAAGCGCTTGGCGAAGGGATAGATCGCGACGAGCGCCAGCGAGGCGATGCCGAGCGCGATGGCGAGCGGCGGGAAGCTCAGCAGGATCAGGAAGGCCGCGAGCGCCTGGGCCACCATCCAGACGAGCGCCTGGCGCGGGGTCACCTGGCGCGAGGGCAGCGGACGCGAGCGGGTGCGCGCGACGGCGGCGTCGATCTCGCGGTCGGTCAGGTCGTTCCAGGTGCAGCCTGCGCCGCGCATCAGGAGGGCGCCGATCGCGCAGCCGGCGGCGATCCAGAGGTCGAAGGGCCGGAACCCCGCGGGTCCGGCCAGCGCCGCGAGCGCCAGCCCCCACCAGCAGGGGATGAGCAGGAGCCAGGTGCCGATCGGCCGGTCGGCGCGGGAAAGGCGCAGATAGGGCCGGGCGGCCGGCGGGGCGAACCGGTCGACCCAGTTGTCCGCCGCCGCATCCGCGACCTTTCCCTCCGCCCGGCCCGTCCGCATAGTGTCTCCCATCCTTCGGAGCTCTCTATGACAGATCGCGGCGGCAAGATCAGGCTCTTTGTGGCGGCGGGTCTCGAGCCCGGGGCCGGGGTCGCGCTGACGCCGGAGCAGGCGCATTACCTCTTCGGTGTCATGCGCCAGGGCGTCGGCGGGCGGATCGCGGTCTTCAACGGGCGCGACGGCGAATGGGCTGCCGGGATCGCCGAGGCCGGGCGGCGCGGCGGGCGTCTCGTGGTGCGGGAGCGGATGCGGCCGCAGCAGGCCGCGCCGGATCTCTGGCTGATCTTCGCGCCCCTGAAGAAGGCGCGCACCGATTTCGTCGTGGAGAAGGCGACCGAGCTCGGGGTCGCCCGCCTGCGGCCGGTCTTCACCCGGCACACCAATGCCGAGCGGCTGCGCGGGGAGCGGCTGCGCGCGCTCGCCATCGAGGCGGCCGAGCAATGCGGCGCGACCGCCGTGCCCGAGGTCGCGGAGCCGGAGCGGCTCGGAGCGGTTCTCGACGGCTGGGACGAGCGGCGGCGGATTCTCTTCTGCGACGAGAGCGGCGCCGCGCCGCCGGCGCGCGAGGCGCTCCAAGGGGCGGGGGCCGGGGCCTGGGCGGTGCTGGTCGGGCCGGAGGGGGGATTCGCGCCGGAGGAGGCCGCGCGGCTGCGCGGCATGGCCGCGGTGCTGCCCGTCTCGCTCGGGCCGCGGATCCTGCGGGCCGATACCGCCGTGGTCGCGGCGCTGACGCTCTGGCAGGCGCTGCTCGGCGACTGGCGGTGAGCTTCCTGCGCCCCGAGCTCGCCGAGCGGCTGCGCCCCTGGCGCGAGGCGCTGGTCTGGGGGGCGGTGACGGCGGCCGGCCTCTGGCTGGTGCTGCGCAGCCTCGCCCCCTTCGCACCCCTCGGCGCGCTGCTCGGGGCGGCGGTCGCGCTCGGGGGCGGTGCCCTGCTTCGCGCCGCCTTGCGCCGCATCGCGCTGGGCGCCGACAAGGCCGCGGCGGGCATCGTCGAGGTGGACGAGGGCAGGATCGCCTATTTCGCGCCCCAGGGCGGCGGCTTCGCCGATATTCCGGCGCTCGAGCGGGTGGAGATCGTGGCGACGGGCCGGTCGGGCCACGCCTGGCTGCTGACATCCGAAGACGGCTCCCGGCTGGCGATCCCGCTCGGGGCCGCGGGGGCCGAGCGGATCCCGGACGCGCTGGCGGCACTGCCCGGCATCGACCTCGGCGCCGGCGTCGCGGCGGTCGCCCGGAGCGGTCGGCCGCCGGCGCCTGTCTGGACGCGCCCGGCGCCGACCGGTACGGGGCCGGGGCCGCGGCGGATCGGGCCGCATTGATCGGGCCGCAGGCTTTGGGGGGATTCGCATTCGGCCACGCGATCCCCTCCGCCCGAAGTCCAGGCGCGCCTAGTTTCACCATCCCGCCGAGGCCAGGCACCGCCGGGCAGCGCCCGCCCCGCCCCAGCCGGGCGCTGCCCTCGTCTTGCTGTGGGACAGTCGAGATAGAAAGAATGAGCTCCAATGGCGGTGGCCCTGGAGGCCGCGGGTTGCAGCTTGTCTCGCCGCCGGGCGCGGTCTAAGTGCAGGCCCGACGCCAGAAGCACGGAGCCGCGCCCCCATGTCAATTCCCCAGTCCGGCGGCGGCCTCATCGAGCATGACGGGCAGCTGGCCGAATACCTCGCTTCGGGATGCCGTCCGCGCGAGCAATGGACGATCGGGACCGAGCACGAGAAGTTCGGCTATTTCCTGAAGGACCACCTGCCGCTTCCCTACGAGGGGCCCTGCTCCATCCGCGCCATGCTGGAGGGGCTGCGGGACCGCTACGGCTGGATGCCGGTCGAGGAGGCGGGCAAGATCATCGGCCTCTCCTACAAGGACGGCGCCAATATCAGCCTCGAGCCGGGCGGGCAGCTGGAACTGTCGGGGGCGCAGCTCCACACCATCCACGAGACCTGCGACGAGGTGAACGAGCATCTGCGCGAGGTGCGCTCGGTGGCCGACGAGATCGGCGCGGGCTTCATCGGGCTCGGGGCGGCGCCGGAATGGACCCACGACCAGATGCCGGTGATGCCCAAGGGGCGCTATGCGCTGATGACCCGCTACATGGGGCAGGTCGGCACGACCGGCACGATGATGATGTACCGGACCTGCACCGTGCAGGTGAACCTCGACTTCGCCTCCGAGGCCGACATGGTGCAGAAGTTCCGTGTCGCGCTGGCGCTGCAGCCGGTCGCCACGGCGCTCTTCGCCAATTCGCCGTTCTTCGAGGGCAAGGACACCGGCTGGCAGTCCTGGCGGGCGCGGATCTGGCGCGATCTCGACGCCGACCGCACCGGCATGCTGCCCTTCGTCTTCGAGGACGGCATGGGCTTCGAGCGCTATGTCGATTATGCGCTCGATGTGCCGATGTATTTCGTCTACCGCGACGGGAAGTACGTCGACGCGCTGGGGCAGTCGTTCCGGGATTTCCTGAAGGGCGAGCTTCCGGCGCTGCCGGGCGAGAAGCCGACGCTCTCGGACTGGGCGGATCATCTGACCACGATCTTCCCGGAGGCGCGGATCAAGCGGTTCATGGAGATGCGCGGGGCCGACGGCGGCCCGTGGCGGCGGCTCTGCGCGCTGCCCGCGCTCTGGGTGGGGCTGCTCTACGACCAGGCCTCGCTCGATGCGGCCTGGGATCTCTGCAAGGGCTGGAGCGCGGAGACCCGCGAGCAGTTCCGCCATGACGCGGCCAAATACGGTCTGCGCGCGAATGTCGCCGGGCGCAGCATCCGCGATTTCGCCGGCGAGGTCCTGGGCATCGCCGAGGCCGGGCTGAAGGCGCGCGCACGCCCCGGTGCCGGCGGGCTGGTCGCCGACGAGAGCCATTTCCTGAGCGCGCTGCAGGAGACCGTCGCCACCGGCCAGACCCTGTCCGACGAGCTGCTGGCGAAATACCGCGGCGAATGGGCGGGCGATCTGTCGCGGATCTATGCCGCGTGGAGCTACTGAAGCTCCGGACGGGCGGGGCCGAGCGCGGGCGGTCGCCGTCGCCCCTGCCGCGCGGCATGCGGGATCGCGCGGCGACCCCGGTTATTGACAGGTGATTGACGGGCGGCTCACGGTTTCGTAACGGCTTGCAAGGTATTGTGGCTCCATCGACAAAGGAGCTTCGCCATGCCCCGCGATACGCTTTCCTCCGACGATCGGTTCCCCTCCTCGATCCGTTCGGCCGTTCTCGATCTGATCTCCGACCGCGATCCGGCTGAAGACGACCAGAATTTCCTCGTGGCGCTGCGCGACGTGGTCTGCCGCGGCCGCACGCCGGCCCGGGATCTCTGGCAGAAATACCGCGCCGACGCCCCGAGCATCCGCGCCAGGGTCTACGCCCGCTACGGCTACTGATACCGATACCAGCGGCCCTCGCCGTCGACTCCCGTTCCTCCCGCGGCCGGGGTGACCCCAGCCCGATCGACCCGTGGCGATCGGGCCGCGCCGGCCCTGCCGGGGGCCGGCGCGCAAGCGCACCGTCCAGGGCCGACGCGCCCCGATCCCCGACCGGTGGTGAAACTGCACCCCCCTCGCTCTGCGGCCCGCACACCCCTGCCCGGAGGGTCAGCCTCAGGATCGGTCAATCGGAAGGGCCGCTGGTATCAGAGCCCCCAGACCAGCAGGATCATCGGGATGCCGACGAGCGTGACGAGGATCTCGATCGGCAGGCCGAGCCGCCAGTAATCGCCGAAGCGGAAGCCGCCGGGGCCGAGGATCAGCGTGTTGTTCTGGTGGCCGATCGGCGTGAGGAAGGCGCAGGAGCCGCCGATCGCCACGGCCATGAAGAAGGCGTCCGGATTGACCTCGAGCGCGCGCGCCGCGCCATAGGCGATCGGCGCCATCACCGCCACGGTGGCGGCGTTGTTCATCACGTCCGAGAGCGTCATCGTCACCAGCAGCACCAGCACCAGGGCCGGGACCGGCGCGCTCCGGGCGACGTTCTCGACGAGGAAGCGCGCGACGACCTCCGCCGCGCCGGTGGTGAGCATGGCGCCGGCGACGGGCAGCAGGCAGGCCAGCAGCACGATCACCGACCAGTCGATCGCCTCATAGGCCTCCCGCGGCGGCACCACCCGGGTCACCATCGCCGCCAGCACCCCGGCCATGAAGGCGACGGGTGCGGAAACCGCGCCGCTCGCCGCCGCAGCGACCGCCGCGAGCAGGATGCCGGAGGCCAGCAGCGCCAGCCGGCGGTCCGGCAGGCGCAGGTCCCGCGTCGCCAGCGGCAGACAGCCGAAATCGGCGGCAAATTCGGCCGCCGCCTCGGCCGGGCCCTGGAGCAGCAGGACGTCGCCCGCTTCGATCGGCGTGGTGCGCAGCCGGCCGACCCGGCGCGTTCCCTCATGGGAGATCGCGAGCAGGTTGACGTGGTAGCGCAGCCGCAGGTTGACGCCCTGGGCGGTGCGGCCGATGATCGCGGCATTCGGGGCGACCACGAATTCGAGCAGCCGGATGTCCTCGTCCTCGCCGCCGGACCTGTCCGGCTTTTCCTTGGCTTCGGGCGCGTCGGCGGCTCGCCGGGCGGGGTCGGCGCCCTTGCCGCCGTCGGCGGACGGCTCCTCGTCCTGGGGCTTCTCGGGGGCCGCGATGGCTTCGGCCAGCCCGAGGCCGAGCGTGCCGAGCGCGTCCGAGAGCCCGTCGGGTTCCGCCACGAGCACCAGGATGTCGCCTTCCCGGATCGCGAGATCCGGGCGCGGGGCGCGAAGGCGGACCTCCCGGCGCACGATGCCCAGCACCTGCACATTGGCGTCGCGCACCGCATCCTCGACCGCGCGCACCGACATGCCCACCGCCTTGGCGCCCTCGGGAACCCGGGCCTCGGTCAGATAGGCGCCCGAATCGAAGCCCTCGGTGCCGGCCCGCTTGCGCGCCGGCACCAGCCGCCAGCCGACGAGGGCGATGAAGGCGATGCCGGCGAGCGCGATGGCGAGCCCGACCGGCGTGAAGTCGAACATGCCGTAGCCCGCGCCGAGCGTGTCGCGGCGGTAGCCGGAGACGATGAGGTTCGGCGGCGTGCCGATCAGCGTGGTCATGCCGCCGAGGATCGAGCCGAAGGCGAGCGGCATGAGCAGCTGTCCCGGCGGCAGGTCCTGCCGCGCCGAGGCCTGGATCGCCACGGGCATGAGCAGCGCGAGCGCGCCCACGTTGTTCATGAAGGCAGAAAGCCCCGCCGCGAGCGCGGTGAGGATGGCGATGCTGGTCGCCGGCGTCGCCTCCGAAGGCAGCACCCGGCGCGCCAGCACGTCGACCGCGCCCGAGCTCTGCAACCCGCGGCTGAGCACCAGCACCCCCGCGACGGTGATCACCGCCGGATGGCCGAAGCCGGCGAAGGCGGCGTCGCTCGGCACGAGGCCCGCGAGCACGCTGGCGATCAGGGCGGCGAGCGCCACCACGTCGTGGCGCCAGCGGCCCCAGGCGAAGAGCGCGACGGTGCCGGCGAGGATCGCGAGAATGAGTGTCTGGTCGATGTCCAAGCGCCTGCCCCCGGCCTGGGCGCCAAGGTTGCAGATCGCAGGCCGGCGTCAACCGCCCTCAGGACCTGCCGCCGATCTTCGGCTCCGATCCGCTGCGCAGCCGGGCGATGTTCGCGCGGTGGCGCAGCCAGACCAGGGCCGCGAGGGCGATGGCGAGCGGGATCGCCGCGCCGGGTCCGAGCAGGGCGAGCCAGAACGGGACCGCGGCGGTGGCGACGAGCGCGGCCAGCGAGGAATAGCGCAGCACCAGCGCCGTCGCGAGCCAGGTGCCGCAGGCGGCGAGGCCCACCGGCCAGGCGAGCGCCAGCATGATGCCGAGATAGGTCGCGACCCCCTTGCCGCCCTTGAAGCGCAGCCAGACCGGAAAGAGATGGCCGAGGAAGGCGCCGAGCCCGGCCACCATCGCCGCCGTCTCGCCGGCGAAATGCCGCGCGAGCAGCACCGCGGCGGCACCCTTGCCGGCATCGAGCAGCAGCGTCGCCGCGGCGGCGCCCTTGTTGCCGGTCCTGAGCACGTTGGTGGCGCCGATGTTGCCCGAGCCGATGGCGCGCAGGTCGCCCAAGCCCAGCCCGCGGGTGATCACCAGGCCGAAGGGGATCGAGCCGAGCAGATAGGCGAGTAGGAATGTCGCGACGAGCATCAGGGCGCCTCCCTCGAATGGACCTCGCGGCCGCCGACCCAGGTGGCCAGCACGCGGCCCTGCAGGCGGCGCAGGTCGTAGGGCGTGTTCTTGGACTTCGAGCGCAGGGTCGCGCGGTCGAGCACGAAGGGCGTGTCGGGGTCGAAGAGCACGAGATCGGCCGGGGCGCCGGGGGCGAGGCGGCCCGCATCGAGGCCGAGCAGCCGCGCGGGATTGAGCGCGAGCGCCCGCCAGAGCGCGGGGAGCGTGAGGTGGCCGCCGTGGTGGAGCTGCATCGCCGCCGGCAGCAGGGTCTCGAGCCCGACCGCGCCGGAGGCCGCCTCCTCGAAGGGCAGGCGCTTCTCCTCCTCGTCCTGGGGCGTGTGGAAGGAGCCCACCACGTCGATCAGCCCCTCGGCGAGGGCCTCGACCATCGCCACCCGGTCGTCCTCCGAGCGCAGCGGCGGCGTGAGCTTGAAGAAGGTCCGGTAATCCCCGATGTCGAGCTCGTTGAGGGTCAGGTGGTGGATCGAGACCCCGGCCGTCACCCGAAGCCCCGCGCGCTTCGCCCGCGCCAGCGCCGGCAGCGCCGCGGCGGCCGAGATCTGGTCGGCGTGGTAGCGCGCGCCGGTGACCTCGGCGAGCGCCAGGTCCCGCTCGAGCCCGATGCGCTCGGCCACCGGCGGCACGTCCGGCAGCCCGAGCATGCTGGCGTAGAGGCCGGTGGTCACGCAGGCGCCGGCGCTCAGCCGCGGCTCCTGCGGATGCCCGACCACCAGCGCCCCGAGCCCGGCGGCATAGGCGAGGCAGCGCTGGAACACCCGGGCGTCCGCCACGGCGCGCGTGTCGGTGAAGGCCACCGCGCCCGCGTCCATCAGGAACCCGATCTCGGTCATCTCCCGGCCGTCGCGATCCTTGGTCAGCGCCGCCATCGGCAGCACGTTGACCGGGCTCGTCCCCACCGCCCGGCGCTGCTGGAATTCGAGCGCCTCGGGCGTGTCGATCGCGGGCAGGGTGTCGGGCCGCGTCACCATCGTGGTGACGCCCCCCGCGGCGGCGGCCGCACCGGCGGTGCGAAAGCTCTCCTTGTGCCGCTCGCCCGGCTCCCCGACCTTGACGCCGATGTCGACGATGCCCGGCGCGAGGCAGCGCCCGCCGCAGTCGAGCCCCTCGCGCGCGCCCTCGAAGACCTCGGCGATGCGGCCGCCCGCGATCACCAGCCCGCCGTCGAGGATGCGGTCGCCCTCGGGATCGACCAGCCGGGCGTTGGTGAGGGTCAGCACGCCGCCGCTCCGCCCGGCTCGTTGCGGCCGCGCAGGTTCCGCGCCAGCAGGTCCATCGCCGCCATGCGCACCGCGACGCCCATTTCCACCTGCTCCTGGATGACGGAGACGTTGATGTCGTCGGCGAGCAACCCGTCGATCTCGACGCCGCGGTTCATCGGCCCCGGATGCATGACGATGGCGTCCTCCCGGGCGGCGGCCAGCTTCTCGGCATCGAGCCCGAAGCGGTGGTAGTATTCGCGCATGGTCGGGATCAGCGCGCCGTCCATGCGCTCCTTCTGCAGGCGCAGCATCATCACCACGTCCGCGCCCTCGATCCCGCGGCGCAGGTCCTGGAACACCTCGACGCCCATGCGTTCGGCCCCGGCGGGCATCAGCGTCGGCGGGCCGATCAGGCGGATGCGGTTTTCCATGATGCCCAGGAGCAGGATGTTCGACCGCGCCACCCGGCTGTGGGCGATATCGCCGCAGATCGCCACCGTCAGCCGGCTGAGCCGCCCCTTGCGCCGGCGGATGGTGAGCGCGTCGAGCAGCGCCTGGGTCGGATGCTCGTGGCGGCCGTCGCCGGCGTTCAGCACCGCGCAATTGACCTTCTCGGCCAGCAGGTTGACCGCGCCCGAGGCCGGGTGCCGCACCACCAGCAGATCCGGGTGCATGGCGTTGAGCGTCATGGCGGTGTCGATCAGCGTCTCGCCCTTCTTCACCGAGCTCGCGGCCACCGACATGTTCATCACATTGGCCCCGAGCCGCTTGCCGGCGAGTTCGAAGCTCGCCTGGGTACGGGTCGAGGCCTCGAAGAACATGTTGATCTGGGTCAGGCCGGCGAGCACGCGGGAATGCTTCTCCGCGCGGCGGTTCATCGCGACATAGGTCTCGGCGAGGTCGAGCACCGTCTCGATGGCGGCCCGGTCGAGGCCCTGGATGCCGAGAAGATGGCGATGCGCGAACAAGCGGGCCTCCGGTCGGTGCCGGGCCTCTATAGCAGCCGCCCCGGGCGCGGCAAGGTCCCGCCGCGCCTGCGCGGGGCTGATGGCAGTTGGCAAGATCACCCCGTCCGCCGGAAGTCCCGGTGTGCCTAGCGTCACCACCCCGCCGAGGCCAGCCACCGCCGGGCAGCGCCCGACCCGGCGGGCGCTTTGCACCCGCCGGGTCGGACGCTGCCCTCGTCTTGATGCGGGACGGTCGAAGGCGAAAGCACGAGCTCCAGATGCAATTCCCCTCGCAGCTGCGCGGGCGCTCCTGATCCAAGGTTCATTCGTCCCTAGAGGAATGTACCGTAGAGCTTTGAAACATACAGAAAATAGGCGTCCATTCTGTGGGGCGATCGGCCAGGGCAAGGCCCGCGCCGGGATCTGGTCTTGGCGGGCCGCATTGCCTAGGGTGACGGGCAGCCAGGAGGAGACTCATGCGCGTGCCCGACCTCTCGACCGATGCCGCCGTGCTGCGCGCCGCCCTCGCCTGGCAGGTGGAGCTCGGTGCCGACGAGGCGATCGGCGAGACGCCGGTGTCGCGCTTCGAGGCCGCGGCCAGGCCACCGCCGCCCGTGCGGCAGGCGGCGGTGGCGGCGGCCGCGCCGCAAGCTCCGGCGGAATTGACGACCGAGGCGCTGGCGGCGGGCTGCGGCGAGCTCGCCGCACTCCGGGCGGCGATGGCGGCATTCGAGGGCTGCGCGCTGAAGAAGGGCGCGCGCAACCTGGTGTTCTCCGACGGAAATCCGGCGGCGCGGGTGATGGTCGTGGGCGAGGCGCCGGGGCGGGACGAGGATCGCGCCGGGCTGCCCTTCGTGGGGCGGTCGGGGCAGCTGCTCGACCGGATGCTGGCGGCGATCGGCCTGTCGCGCAGGGCCGAGGCGCCGGAGGCGGCGGTCTATGTCACCAATGTGCTGCCCTGGCGGCCGCCGCAGAACCGCGATCCGGCGGCGGACGAGGTGGCGATGATGCTGCCGTTCCTCCACCGCCACATCGCGCTCGTCGCTCCGGACCTCCTCGTGGCCGTCGGAAATTCCGCGGCGCGGACCCTGCTCGGGACGACCACCGGCATCACCCGGCTGCGCGGGCATTGGGCGGAATGGCGGGGCGTTCCGGTGATGCCGATGTTCCACCCCGCCGCACTCCTGCGCAATCCGGAGCTGAAGCGGGCGGCCTGGGCGGATCTGCTGGCGGTGCGCAAGCGGCTGGACGGAGCATGACGGGGATCGACCAGGGCCTTGACTTCATTCCGGTTCGCATCGCGGTGCTGACCGTGTCGGACAGCCGCGCGCCCGAGGAGGACCGCTCGGGCGATCTCCTGGTCTCGCGGCTGACCGCGGCCGGGCATCGTCTGGCCGGCCGGGCGCTGGTGCGCGACGAGAAGGCCGCGATCCAGGCGCGGCTCAGGGCCTGGATCGCGGATCCGGAGGTCGACGCGGTGATCTCGACCGGGGGCACCGGGCTGACCGGGCGGGACGTGACGGTGGAGGCGCATGAGGAGCTGTACGAGAAGGCGATCAATGCCTTCTCGACAGTCTTTGCCATGCTGTCTTACGAGAAGATCGGCACGTCGGCGATCCAGAGCCGCGCCTGCGCCGGGGTCGCCGGCGGCACCTATCTCTTCGCGCTGCCGGGATCGCCCGGCGCCTGCCGGGATGCCTGGGACGGGATCCTGGCGGCGCAGCTCGACTATCGGCACCGGCCCTGCAACTTCGTGGAGATCATGCCGCGGCTGGAGGAGCACCGCCGGCGGAAGTGAGCGGATCGGCGATGCGCGGAGCCGGGGCCCGGGCGCCTCGCGTTTGGGACGACGCCGGGGCTGCGCTACGGTTGGTGGGAGGACGGGAAGAGGGGGGCCGGCCATGGCGGATGCACTGCGGGCGATCGGGGCGACGGGGTTGCGGGTGCCGCCGCTCTGCTTCGGCACCTCGGGGCTCGGGGGGATGCCCGATACCTACGGCTACGACGTGGGCGAGGTGCGGGCGCTCGACACGGTGCGGGCGATCCTCGGCTTGCCGGACGGGTTCCTCGACACCTCGCGCAATTACGCCATGGGGCGCAGCGAGGCGCGCATCGGCATGGTGGTGCGCGAGCTGGGCGGCTGGCCGGCGGGACGGATCCTCTCCACCAAGCTCGACCGCGACATGGAGACGCGGCGCTTCGACGCGGCCCGCGCGCGGCGGTCGTTCGAGGAGAGCCTCGAAGCGCTGGGGCTGGAGCGCGTGCAGATCCTGCATCTGCACGACCCGGAATACGTGAGCGACCTCGGCGAGGTCACCGGCAGGGGCGGGGCGCTGGCGGAGCTCCTCCGCATCAAGGAGGAGGGCCTGGCGGATGCGGTGGGCCTCGCCGCCGGGCGCATCGACGTGATGATGCCGATCCTGCGCGACTGGGACCTCGACGTGCTGATCACCCACAACCGCTTCACGCTGGTCAACCGCAACGCCGGGCCGATGCTGGATCTGGCGACGGAGCGGGGCATCTCGGTGCTGAACGCCGCGCCCTATGCCAGCGGCGCGCTCGCCAAGGGCGCGGCGGCGCATCCGCGCTACGTCTATCAGGAGGCGACCGAGGCGATGCTGGCGCCGGTGCGCGCGGTCGAGGCGGTCTGCGCGCGGCACGGCGTGCCGCCGGGGGCGGCGGCGCTGCAATTCTCCATGCGCGATCCGCGCATCGCCGCGACGATCTGCGGCGTGAGCCGGCCCGAGCGGGTGGCGGAGACGCTCGCCTGGGCGGGCTGGCCGATCGGCGAGGAGGTCTGGGCCGAGCTGATGGCGCTGCCCTTCGCCACCGACGATCCCGAGGCGACGCGGGTCTATACCCCCGGCTGACCGCGCGCCCCGAGCCAGCCGCGGGGGGAGGGCGTCGGGGCCCGGAAGGGAGGTCGTCTCGCGGGCGGCGGCAGTGACGCCGGCCGCGGGCAGGAGACGGGTTTCAGCCCTTCCCGGGGCCGAAGTCGGCGGAGGTCACGACGCCGTCGCCGTCGATGTCCATGCGGGTGAAGGCGTCCGGCGCGCGGTCGGCGAATTCGGCGCGCGAGACCGCGCCGTCGCCGTCGACGTCGTTGAGGTCATGCGCGAAGCCCTGTTCGAGGCCGAGCATCGCGCCGCGGGGCTCGCCCCTGAGGTTCGCGGCCATGTCCTCCTTCCGCGTCTCCTCGAAGAGCGTCCATTCCGCGCTGTCGAGCAGGCCGTTCCCGTCCATGTCGAACATGGTGAAGAGCGCGTCGCGCTTGCTCTCGATCTCGGCTTCGGACACGGCGCCGTCGCCGTCGAGATCCCAGTTGTCGATGAAATGGCCGCCGGGCCTGCCCTGCTGGGCGGCGGCGGGCAGGGCGAGCAGGAGCCAGAGGCCGAGGCCGAGGCCGAGGCCGAGGAGCCGGGTTGTGGTCATGGGAGAAGCCTCATCGGGTTGGGTCGCGTTCCGAGCCATTCACGGGTTGAACGGTGCGGCGCGGGGCTTCCGTCGCCGGGCCGTGCCGTGGCGGCGTCAGTCCCAGACGAAGGCGATCTTCTGGAGCTCGCGGCCGCCGATGCAGGTATGGCCCCGGGCGCGGGCCTCGCCGCCCATGGCGCGGTAGAAGCGGCAGCCGGCGGCGTTGTCGGCGAGCGACCAGACAAGGAGCTGCACGAGTCCGCCGTCGCGGAGGCGGGTCCGGGATTCGGTGAAGAGCCGGCGGCCGAGGCCGGCGCCATGATATTCGGGGCGCAGGTAGAGCTCGTGGATCTCGCCGGAGCGGCGGCCGGCGAAGCGGCCGGCGCCGAGCGTGGCGTAGCCGGCGGCGGTGCCGTCGAGGGCGAGCAACAGCGCCCGGCCGCCGGCGCGATGCATCGCGCCCCACCATCCGGGGCCGCGGCGCGCGACCATGCGCTCGAGCGCGACGCCGGGGATGATGCCGGCATAGGCATAGCGCCAGGCGTCGCGGTGCAGCACCGCGAGCGCCTCGCTGTCCGCCGCCGTCGACCAGTGCAGTTCGATCGCCATGGACCCCGCTCCGAATGCGGCATTCTCCGCTCTCCGGGGCTTTCGCGCAAGCGCGACGCCGTCGCCGCGATGGACCGGCGGCGCGGGATATGCGATGCTCGGGGCATCGGGACATGCGGGCGGAGGCGCGACTCGGCGGCCATGAGCGAGAAGGTGGTCCTTCTGCCGAAGACGGCGACGCGGAGCGTGCCGGCGCGGCCGGCGCTGCACCGGGTCCTGCTCGTCAACGACGACTTCACGCCGCGCGACTTCGTCGTCACCGTGCTCGGGGCGGTCTTCCGCATGGGGCCGGAGCGGGCGCGGGGCGTGATGCTGACCGCGCATCGCCGCGGCTGCTGCGTGGTGGCGGTCTTCACCCGGGAGGTCGCCGAGACCAAGGCGGGCCAGGCGACGGCGATGGGCGCGCGGGCCGGCTATCCGCTGCGCTTCACCACCGAGCCGGAATGCTGACGCAAGGGCGCTGACGGCCCCACTTTACCGCTCGCGAGAAAATGCCTGCGCTCCCGCCCGCAAGGCCCTATATTCAGGAACGGAATGCCCGGCGGCGCGGCCGGGCCGGAGTGCGTGACGCATGCGGTTCCTGATGCGAAGCCTGGCGGGCCTGACGCTCCTGGTGCTGACGCTGGGCCTCCTGGGCCTCGCGGTCGGCAGCATCCGGCAGGCATTGGCGCTGCGCGAGGCGGAGGCGACCGGCGGTCGGGCCGCCGAGGAACGGGTCTTCGCGGTGAGCGTGGCACGGCTGGAGCCGCGAACCGTGGCGCCGGTGCTGACCGCCTATGGCGATCTGCAGAGCGCGCGGCAGCTCGAGCTGCGCGCGGCGACCGCCGGCACGCTGATGGAGATCGCGCCGGGTTTCCGCGACGGCGGGCGGGTGGCGGCGGGCGAGGTGCTCTACCGCATCGATCCGGCCGCCGCCGAGACCGCGCTGGCGCTGGCCGAGAGCGACCTGGCCGCGGCGCGGGCCGAGGAGGCCGAGGCGGGCGTCGGGCTCGACCTGGCGCGGCAGGAGGCGGCGGCGGCGGACCGCCAGCGCGACCTCCGGGCCCAGGCCCTGGCGCGGGCGCAGGATCTGCGCAACCGGGGCGTGAACACGGCGGCGGATCTGGAGGCGGCGGAGCTGGCCCTGGCCAATGCCGAGCAGGCGGCGACCGGGCGGCGGCTGGCCGAGGCCCAGGCCGAGTCGCGCATCGAACGCGCGGGCATCGCCACCACCCGCGCCGGCATCGCCCGCGACGAGGCGGCGCGGGATCTGGCCAATACCGTGGAGCGGGCGCCCTTCGACGGGCTGGTGGCGGATGTCTCGGCGGTTCCCGGGCGGCTCGTCAGCGTCAACGAGCAGCTCGGGCTCCTGCTCGATCCGGCGGCGCTCGAAGTGGCGTTCCGGGTGTCGAAGGCCGAATTCGCGCGGCTGGCGGATGCCTCGGGCGAGCTCCTCCCCCTTGCGGTGAGCGCGAGCCTCGAGGTCGAGGGCATCGAGCTCAGCGTGCCGGGCCGCATCGACCGGGCCGGGGCCTCGGTCGGCGCCGGCCAGACCGGGCGGCTGATCTATGCCCGGCTCGACGAGGGCCCGCCGGGGCTGCTGCGGCCGGGGGATTTCCTGACCGTCCTCGTGGCCGAGCCGGATCTCGAAGAGGTCGCGGTGCTGCCGGCCGCCGCGGTGAGCCCGGAGGGGCGCATCCTGCTCCTCGGCCCCGACCGGCGGCTGGAGGAGGTGGCGGTGCGGGTGCTGCGCCGCCAGGGGGGCGAGGCCATCGTCGCCGACGTGCCCTTCGGGCGGGACTACGTGACCGTGCGCCAGCCGCAGCTGGGGCCGGGAGTGCTGGTGCGCCCGGCGGGGCCGGAGGCGGCGGCGGGCGCCATGCCCGAGGCCATGGTGCGGCTGACGCCGGAGCGGCGGGCCGGGCTGATCGCCGCGGTCGAGGCCAACGGGCGCATGCCCCAGGAGGCCAAGGCGCGCATCCTCGCCGCACTCGAGGCCGAGGAAGTGCCCCAGAGCATGGTCGACCGGCTGGAAACCCGCCGGTCGGGGGGCTGAGCCCATGGCGCTCGGCGATCGCGTCCGGGCGGCGGGGCAGGGGCTCTTCGCCTATTTCGCCCGGCATCCGACCGCCTCGAACCTGCTGATGGTTCTGATGCTGCTGAGCGGCATCGCGGCGGGCAGCCAGATCCGCAGCCAGTTCTTCCCCGACGTGGTCGCCGACGAGCTGCGCGTCACCGTGCGCTGGGACGGCGCGGGCTCGGAGGACGTCGACGCCGGCATCGTCGCGCTGCTCGAGCCGGCGCTGCTGGCGGTGGAGGGGGTGGAGAGCTCCGAGGCGGTGGCCAACGAGGGCCGGGCGCGGGTCATCCTCGGCTTCGAGCCCGGCTGGGACATGGGCCGCGCCATGGCGGACGTGGAGGCGGCGGCGGATGCGGTGACCGGCCTGCCCGAGACCGCCGAACGGCCGGAGGTGCGCCGCGAGGAATGGCGCGACCGGGTGACGGACGTGATCATCCACGGGCCGGTGCCGGTGGCGAGCCTCGGGCGCTACGCCGACGAATTCGTCGCCCGGCTCTACCGGGAGGGCATCACGCGGACCACGATCCGCGGCGTGGCCGATCCGGTGATCCGCGTCGAGGTGCCCGAGGCACAGCTGATCCGCCACGACATCACCCTGCGCGAGATCGCCGACGTGATCGCCGCCGGCGCCGCCGCCGCGCCGGCGGGCGACGTGGCGGGCAGCGGCACGCGGCTGCGCGCCGGCAGCGAGCGGCGCGAGGCGGATGCGATCGGCGAGCTGGCGATCCGTTCGGACGCCGATGGCGCCGAGCTGCGCATCCGCGACGTGGCGCGGGTGGCGGCGGAGGGCGCGGATGCCGGCCGGGCCTATTTCGTGAACGGCGCGCCGGCGATCTCGATAAGGGTGGACCGCAGCGACCGGGGCGACGCCATCGCCATGCAGCGCAAGACCCGCGAGGTCGCGGCGGCGCTGCAGGCGAGCCTGCCCGAGGGGGTGAGGATCGAGCTGGTGCGCACCCGGGCCGAGGGCATCACCGACCGGCTCGACCTGCTGCTCCGGAACGGGATGATCGGGCTGGCGCTGGTGGTGGGGCTGCTCTTCCTCTTCCTCAATGCGCGCACCGCCTTCTGGGTGGCGGCGGGCATCCCGGTGGCGATGAGTGCCGCGGTCGGGCTGATGTTCTCCGCGGGGCTGACGCTCAACATGATGTCGATCTTCGGGCTGATCCTCTGCCTCGGCCTGGTGGTGGACGATGCCATCGTTGTGGCGGAGCATGCCGACTGGCGGCGGCGGCACCGCGCCGAGGCGCCGGCGGTGGCGGCCGAGACCGCGGCGCGGCGCATGGCGCTGCCGGTCTTCTCGGCGACGATCACCACGATCCTCGCCTTCTTCGGCCTGGCCTTCATCGGCGGGCGCTTCGGCACGCTGATTTCCGACATCCCCTTCACGGTGATCGCGGTCCTGAGCGCGAGCCTCGTCGAATGCTTCCTGGTCCTGCCGCATCACATGGCCCGCGCGCTGGCGGCGCGGCCGCGGTCCTGGGCGGATGCGCCGAGCCGCCTCGTCAACCGCGGGCTGGAGGCGTTCCGCACGCGCGTCTTCGAGCCGGGGGTGCGCTGGATCATCCGGCTGCGCTATCCGGTGATCGCGGCGGCGCTGCTCCTGCTGGCGCAATCGGCGGCGATGTTCATCCGCGGCGACGTGACCTGGCGATTCTTCTCGCCGCCCGAGCAGGGGTCGGTGACCGCCAATGTGGCGATGCTGCCCGGCGCCGGCCGCGCCGATACCGAGGCCATGGTGCGCGAGCTGGAGCGGGCGGTCGCGGCGGTGGACGCGCGCTTCGCCGCCGAGCACGGGCGCGCGCCGGTCGCCTCGGCGATCGCGGTCCTCGGCGCCACTTCCGGGCGCGGCCTCGCCGGCGAGGAGACCAAGGATCCCGACCAGCTCGGCGCCATCGACGTGGATCTGATCGACCCCGATCTCCGGCCCTATTCGGGGCAGGTCTTCGTGCAGGCGCTGGAGGCGGAGGTGGTGCGGCTGCCCAGGCTCGAGACGCTCAGCTTCCGCAGCTGGGGGCAGGGGCCGGGCGGCGACGCGCTCGACGTGAAGTTCTTCGGGCCCGACGTGCGGGTGCTCAAGGCCGCGGCCGAGGCGCTGAAGGCCGAGCTGGCGCCGCTGGCGATCGTCAGCGGGCTCGAGGACAGCCTCGCCTACGACAAGACCGAGCTGGTGCTCGACCTCACGCCGCTCGGCAAGCGGCTGGGCTTCTCCATCGAGGCGGTCGGGGCGGAGCTCTTCGCCCGGCTCGAAGGCATCGAGGCGGCCGAATTCGCCGAGGGCACCCGCACGGCGACGGTGCGGGTCGGCCTGCCCGAGGACGAGACCGCCGCGGATTTCCTCAGCCGGACGCGGCTGCGCACCGCGGACGGGGCGCATGTGCCGCTCTCCGAGATCGTGAGCGTGGAGAGCCGGCCGGGCTTCTCGGCGCTCGGGCGCGAGGACGGCCGGCGGGGGGTGAGCGTGACCGGCGACGTCTCGGAGGACGACCCGGCGGCGGCGGCGGAGCTGACGCGGGAGCTCGAGACGGCGATCCTGCCCGGCATCGCCGAGCGCTTCGGCGTGGATTACGAGTTCGGCGGGCTGGCGGCGCAGGAGCGGGACTTCCTCGGCGAGGCGCTGGTGGGCTTCCTGCTCTGCCTCGCGGGGATCTATCTCACGCTCGCCTGGGTCTTCGAGAGCTGGGTGCGGCCGCTGGTGGTGATGGCGGTCATCCCCTTCGGGCTGATCGGCACGATCTGGGGCCACTGGCAATGGGGCCTCGCCATGAGCCTCTTCACGGTGGTGGGGCTGATCGGCATGACCGGCATCATCATCAACAACGCCATCGTGCTCATCGCCACCATCGACGGCCACGGGGCGCGGCGGGCGCTGGTGCCGGCGGTGGTCGCGGCGGCGGGCGACCGGCTGCGGCCGATCCTGCTCACCTCGCTGACCACGGTGCTGGGCCTCGGGCCGCTGATGTACGAGCGCTCGAGCCAGGCGCTGTTTCTCAAGCCGACGGTGGTGACGCTGGTCTACGGGCTGGGCATCGGTGCGGTGCTGGTGCTGATCCTCGTGCCGGCGCTGGTGGTGGTGCAGCGCGATATCGCGCGGCTGCTGACCGCCTGGCGGCGGGGCCTGGGGCTGCGGCGCCGGGGGCCGGCGCCGGGGCTGAGCGCGATCGTCGCGGTGGCGAGCCTCGCCGGCTTTGCCTGGCTCGGCGTCACGCTCGGCCCCTGGCTCCTGGAGGGGGCGCTGGCCGGCCCGGCGGCGCGGCTGGCGCCGTTCCTGCCCGGTTGGCCGCCGGGCTGGGTGGCGCTGGCGGCCCTGGCGGCGGGGATGGCGGTTCTGCTGGCCGCGGGCGCGCTGGCCGGGGCGATCCTGCTGCGCCGGTCGGGCGCGGCGCGCGGGACGTGAGGCAGTTTGCGTCCGGTCAGCCGGGCGCGGCGCAGCCGCGGATGTCGACGGCGCGGCTGCCGTCGAGCAGGGTGAGGCGCAGGCCGCCCCGGTCGAGCACCGGGCCGGCGCCGCCGCGGCCCTTGATGCGGGCCTTCGCATGCACCGACCGGCCCTCGGTGCGGCTCTCTGCCGGGCCGATTCTGAGCCCGGGGCCGCCGGGCTCGAGCACCGCGACCTGGTCGGCGCCGGGTGGGGCGGCGAAGCGCACGGTCGTGTCGAGATCCATTCCCGCCGGACCCGGCACCAGCCGGCAGGTGACCGAGGTCACCCCGGCCTCGGTGGCGCTGCGCGGCCGATCGGCCCGCGCGGCCTCGATCGCGGCCCTGCCGCTGGCCGGGCCGTCCGGGGCGAGGTTCGCGCCGAGCCGCGCCTCGGCGGGCACGCAGATGTCGGCGCAGACCCCGAGCAGGAGGTCGAGCTCGACCTCGATCGGCTCGCCCGGCCGCTCGGGGGTCAGGATCACCGGCAGGACCAGCGTGTCGGCATAGCCGATCGTGCGCAGACCGGCGAAATCGAAGACCCGCGGCCGGGGCCATTCGTAGCGGACCGCGGCGAGGTTGCGCGAGCGCGACCAGTCGAGCCGCGGCGGGATCCCCGCCTCGCCGGGCACCCGCCAATAGGTGTGCCAGCCCGGGGCGAGCCGCACCTCCAGCGCCGCGACATGGGTGCCGTCGGCCTGGCGCCAGCCCTCGATCAGGTCGATGCCGCGCAGGCCCTCGGGCAGGCCGGGCTCGCTCCGGGCCGGGGCGGCGGCGATCAGGGCCGCGATGGCGAGGGCGGCGAGGGTGGCGAGGCCAGGATGCATGCGGGATCCTTCGCGACGTGTCGGGCGGAGCATAGGGGGGCGCGGCGGCCGGTGGCAGTCACAATGCGGCGATCACGGCCGCGCGGGCTCGCTTGTCAAGGCGGGGCCGGGGCCTCATGTTGGGGAAATGGACACCTCCGACGCGCGCTTCCTCGACGGCCAGCTGCTCATCGCCATGCCCGGCATGGGCGACCCGCGCTTCGAGCGGTCGGTGATCTTCGTCTGCGCGCATTCGGCCGAGGGTGCGATGGGGCTGATCGTCAACAAGCCCGCGCAGGAGCTGCGCTTCGCGAGCCTGCTCAAGCAGCTCGAGATCGAGGCGACGGCGGATGTGGCCGGGATCGGCGTGCATTTCGGCGGGCCGGTGGAGCACGGCCGCGGCTTCGTGCTGCATTCGGCGGAATACGACGCCGAGGGCGCCAGCCTGAAGGTCGATCCGCGCTTCGCGATGACCGCGACGCTGGACGTGCTGCAGGACATGGCCCGCGGCGCCGGTCCGATGCGGGCGCTGCTGGCGCTGGGCTATGCCGGCTGGGGGCCGGGGCAGCTCGAGGGCGAGATCCAGGCGAACGGCTGGCTGACTGCGGCCGCGGATCCGGATCTGGTGTTCGGAACCCGCGACACGGACAAGTGGGAGGCGGCGCTGCGCTCGATCTCGATCGACCCGCGGCTGCTCTCGGCCGGCGGTGGCCGGGCCTGAGATGCCGGCCGGCCAATTGCCGAGGATCGCCCTCGGTCTCGCGGCCCTGGCACTTCTGGCGGGCTGCCTTGACGGCGGGAAGCCGCAGGAGCAACGGGGCGAGCTGCACGGCGTCCTGCTCATCAAATGGGTGCGCGAGGATCGCTTCGTCTTCGTCCCGGACGAAAGCGATCCGCTGACCTACGAGCGCGGCGGCCGCCGGATCGTGCCGGGCGCGATGTTCACCGACGGCGGATCGATCCCGCGGCTCTTCTGGAGCGTGAAGGGCCTCTCGCCCTGGTCCTACGGGCCCGCCTATGCGCTCCACGACTGGCTCTTCAGGCAGCACCGCTGCGGCCTCGACGCGCCGCCGATGACCTATACGCTCGCGGAGGCCAACGAGGTGCTCGAGGATGCCATCGGGATCCTCGTGGCCGAGGGCCTCGCCTACGGAAACGCGCAGGTCGCCAGCCTGATCAAGGGCGCGGTGGACCAGCACGGGCGGGCCGCCTGGGAGGGTCCCTGCGAGCCCGGACCCGCGGCGCTGGCGGCGGCGGCGACCGCCGAACGCAGCGGCGACATCATCGTGGGCAGGATCGAGATCCGGTAGCCGCGCCCCGCCCGCCGCCGCTTCCGGGCTCAGAAGCGCGGCGCGGCGGCGCGGCGCAGGCGGTCGTTGATGCCGAGGCCGAGGCCGCTGTCGGGGACCGGGGCCACGGCGATGCGCGAGAGCCCCGCCTCGGCGGCCAGCGCGTCGGCGGCGCGCAGATGCGCGAAGAGATTGGCCGCCGCTTCCACCAGATCGCCGCGCTCGGAGAGATTGAGGCCGGGCCGCAGGCTGGCGACCGGGCCGAAGCCCAGCCAGATCTCGTCGCTTGCCGCCCCGGCGGCGTCGAGGCGCAGCGTCGCGCGCGGCGCGTAATGCGACTGCAGCTGGCCCGGCGCCGTGACATGGCGCGTGGTCAGGGTATCCACGGGCCGGCCGAGCAGGGCGGCGATCTCCTCGACCGGCAGCCCGCCGGGACGCAGCAGCACGGCCGTGTCGCGGTCGAAGCCCACGATGGTCGATTCGAGCCCCACCGGGCAGGCGCCGCCGTCGAGCACCGCGGCGATGGCGCCGTCGAGCCCGTCGAGCACATGCGCCCGCGTCGTCGGGCTGACCCCGCCGGAGGGATTGGCCGAGGGCGCGGCGAGCGGGCCGCCGAATTCCTCGAGCAGCCGATGGGCGAGCGGATGCGCCGGCACGCGCAGCGCCACGGTGTCGAGGCCGGCGGTGGCGAGGCCCGAGAGGCCGGTCTCCGGACGGCGGGTCAGGACGAGGGTGAGCGGCCCCGGCCAGAAACGTCTGGCCAGCGCCTCGGCGGCCGGCGAGAATTCCGCGAGCTCGAGCGCCATCGCGGCATCGGGCACATGCACGATCAGGGGGTTGAAGACCGGCCTTCCCTTGGCGGTGAAGATCCGCGCCACGGCGCGGTCGTCGCGGGCATTGGCGCCGAGCCCGTAGACGGTCTCGGTGGGGAAGGCGACGAGCTGGCCCGCGCGCAGAAGGCCCGCCGCCGCGCGCAGGCCGCGGGCGCTGTCGGACAGGATGACGGTGTTCATTTCGGCCATAATGTGGCGCGTCTCGCTTGTCGCTTCCGGCGGCAGGCCCTAGGTTGCCGCCCTCTGCCGCGGCTCCATACCTGCCCGGGCCGTTCCCCGAAAGCCGATTCTGCCGCCAGCACGGCCCAACGAGCGAGATCGCCATGAGCTACCGCGCCCCCGTCGCCGAGATGCGCTTCCTGATCGACGCGGTTCTGGGCGGCGGCCGGCTGGCCGGGACCGGGCGTTTCGCCGAGGCGACCCCCGAGACCGTCGAGGCGGTCCTGAGCGGCGCGGCGCGGCTCGCCGAGGAGGTGATGGCGCCCCTGCGGCGGGCGGGCGACCTGGAGCCGGCGCGGCTGGAGAACGGCGTGGTGCGCAGCACCCCGGGCTTCGCGGAGGCCTATCGCGCCATCGCCGAGGGCGGCTGGATCGGGCTGACCGCCGATCCCGAGCAGGGCGGCTCGGGGCTGCCGACGCTGCTTCTGACCTGCGTCAACGAGATGATGGCCGGGGCCAACCTCGCGCTGTCGCTGGCGCCGCTGCTCACCCAGGGTGCGATCGAGGCGCTGCAGGCCCATGGCGACGCGGAGCTCAGGGCGATCTACCTGCCGAAGCTCGTCAGCGGCGCATGGACCGGGACGATGAACCTGACCGAGCCGCAGGCGGGCTCGGACGTCGGCGCGATCCGCACGAGGGCCGAGCCCGACGGCGCGGGGAGCTATGCGATCACGGGGCAGAAGATCTTCATCTCCTGGGGCGATCACGACATGGCGGAGAACATCTGCCACATGGTTCTGGCCCGGCTGCCGGACGGGGCGCCGGGCACGCGCGGCATCTCGCTCTTCCTGGTGCCGAAATTCCTGCCCGATGGCGACGGACGACCGGGCCGGGCCAACGGCCTGCGCGCGGAATCGCTCGAGCACAAGATGGGGCTGCACGGCTCGCCGACCTGCGTGATGCATTACGAGGGCGCGACCGGCTGGCTGGTGGGGGGCGCGCATCGGGGCATGGCGGCGATGTTCACCATGATGAACAACGCCCGCCTCGGGGTCGGCGTCGAGGGGCTCGGCTCGGCGGATGCCGCGCTGCAGGCGGCGCTGGCCTATGCCCGCGACCGGGTGCAGGGACGCGGGGCCGACGGTGCCGCGACCAGCCTCCTCGGCCATGCCGACGTGCGCCGGATGCTCGCGACCATGGGCGCGCTGACCGCCACCGCGCGGGCGATCTGCCTCGATTGCGCGCTCTCCACCGACATGGCCGCGGCGACCGGCGAGGCGGGCTGGGCGGCGCGGGCGGCCTTCCTGACCCCGATCGCCAAGGCCTTCGGCACCGACACCGGCTGCGACGTGAGTTCGCTCGCCATGCAGGTGGTCGGCGGCATGGGCTATATCGAGGAGACCGGGATCGCGCAATTCTACCGCGACGTGCGGGTGACGGCGATCTACGAGGGCACCAACGGCATCCAGGCGATGGATCTGGTCGGGCGCAAGCTCGCGGACGGAGGCGCCGCGGCCCGGGCGCTGATCGGCGAGATCGCGGCGACGGCAGCGGCCGCCGGCGCACGCGGCGTGCGGCTCGGCGCCGCGGCCGGGCAGGTCTCGGAGGCGACGGCGTGGATGCTGGCCGCCGCGGGCGACGAAAGATTCGCGGGCGCGGTGCCGTATCTGAGGGCCTTCGCGCTGACGCTCGGCGGGCATTACCTGCTGAAGGCGGCGGAGGCGGAGGGCGGCGGCGGGCAGCGCGCGGCGCTCGCGGATTTCCACCTTCGGCACATGCTGAGCGAGGTCGGGGGGCTCGCCGCCCGCGCCTGCGCCGGCGCCGCGACGCTGCGCGCCATCGATTTCGAAGCCTGACGCATGCGGAGGGCCGGCGGCCTGCACTATCCCCACCCGGAGCCGCCGGCGCCGGGGGCGTCGGTCGAGATCGCCGAGGGCGTGCTCTGGCTGCGCCTGCCGCTGCCGTTCCGGCCCGACCATCTCAACGTCTATGCGCTCGACGAGGGTGACGGCTGGACGATCGTCGACGCCGGCCTCGATACGCCCGCCTGCCGGGAATGGTGGCAGGCGGCGCTGGCCGGGCCGCTCGCCGGGCGCCCGGTGCGGCGGGTGGTGCTGACCCATCACCATCCCGACCATGTGGGGCTCGCCGGTTGGTTCCAGGGGGGCCTCGGCGCCGAGCTCTGGGCCACCCGCACCGCCTGGCTCTATGCGCGCATGCTGACCCTCGACGTGCAGGAACGACCTCCGGTGGAGGCGCTGGACTTCTGGCGCGGCGCCGGGATGGAGGCGGAGATGCTGGCCGCGCGCGCGGAGGCGCGGCCCTTCAACTTCGCCGATGTGGTGGCGCCCATGCCGCTCGGCTTCCGCCGCATCGTGCAGGACGAGGAGATCGAGGCCGGCGGACGGCGCTGGCGGGTGGAGATCGGGCACGGCCACGCGCCGGAGGCGGCGCTGCTCTGGGGGCTCGGCCACGACCTGGTGCTCGTCGGCGACCAGGTGCTGCCGGGCATCACGCCCAATCTCGGCGTCTATCCCACCGAGCCCGAGGCCGATCCGGTCGGGGCCTGGATCGCTTCCTGCCGGCGGCTCCGCGCGCTGGCCGGGCCGGAGCATCTGGCGCTGCCCGGCCATCGCCTGCCCTTCACCGGGCTCGATCTGCGGCTGGAGCAGCTGATCGCGCATCAGGAGGCGGCGCTGACGGCGCTCGGGGCCTTCCTCGACCGGCCGCGCCGCGCCAGCGAATGCTTCGAGCCGCTCTTCGGCCGGCGCATCGGCGGCGCGGCCTACGGGCTGGCGCTGGCCGAGGCGGTGGGGCATCTCAACCACCTGCACCGGACGGGCGCGGCGGTGCGGTGGCGGGATTCGGGCGGCACCTGGCTCTGGCAGCGGCGCGAAAAGGCACCTGACAGCGCGCCGGGATCGGGTTAGAAGGCGTGGGACGGAACGAAGGGTCGAGGAGACGGGCGATGGCGGATTACGAATACGGCAAGATGGACATCAAGGAGCAGGAGAAGACCTTCGAGGGCTTCCTGCGCATGTGGGTTTATATCTTCGGCTTCGCGCTGGCCGCGCTGATCTTCCTGGCGCTTTTCAACAGCTGACGGCGGGACGGCGGTCGCGGGCGGGCGCCGGAAGGGCGCGCATGCTGCGGATCATGCTCGTGCTGGTGGCGGCGGGATCGCTGGCGGGCTGCGAGGTCTATCGTTCGGCGGAACCGGAGGAAATCGCGCGTGCCCGCTACGTCAGCACCGAGCCGCCCTCGGTCACGCTGGTCTCCATGGTCAATGCCGAGACCGGGCGGTCGGCGCATTCGGCGCTGGTGATCAACGGCTCGCAGCGCGTGCTCTACGATCCGGCCGGCACCTTCACCCATCCCGACCTGCCCCGGCGCGGCGACGTGCATTACGGCATCACCCCGCGCTATCTCGACTATTACGAGCGCTATCACGCGCGCTTCTCGCATTTCGTGCATTCCCAGAAGATCTATGTCAGCCGGGAGACGGCGGATCGGGTGATGGCCAATGCGGTTGCCGAGGGGCGGACGCCGAAGATGCTCTGCGCCAGCTCGGTCACCGCCGCGCTGCGCGGCGTGCCGCCCTTCACCGGGGTGCGCTACACCCTGCTTCCGGAGACGACGCTGGAGGATTTCGCCCGCATTCCCGGGGTCGAGGACAGCTATGTCTACGAATCCGACATCGGCAAGAACAACGCCTGGGAGCACGGCGACATCCTGCCGGAATGATCGGCGCTGGCCCGCCCCGACGCCTTCCGGGCCGGGCGCCGCAGGACCCGATCCGGCCAAGGGCTTCGACAGCGACCTTGCGATCGCCGACAGGCGCGCAGCGAAGCCGGAGAGGCATCGCCACCGGAACGGTTTTCCAGGGAGTTCGACCGAGGATCGGACGAGAAGGTCCAGAAGCTTCCGGGCATTGCGAAGGCCGGTGGCTTCCGGCCCGCTTCCGCAGCGATCGCCGAGGTGCTGGGAAGGTTCGACCTCGGGCGGACGTCGCTCCATCCGATGCAAGCCTTCCGCAACCGCAAGACGACGCCGCTCGACGGCGCGTCCGTCTGCCTGCACTTCGGCGAGCGGAAGCGGGCCTTCCTGCCGGCCCCCGCGCGGGGTCGGCCGCAGCGCCGGTCAGCCTGATTCTCGCGACCCGGCGGAGCGCGGTGCGGTCCGCCGCGACAGGTTCAGCGCCACGGCGGCCCGGAGGAGCGCCCGGAACGCGGCTTCGTCGATGGCCTCGCCCCGGCGGATGTCGATGGCGCGCCGGGTGTTGCCCTCGAGGCTGGCGTTGAAGAGGCCGGCGGGGTCCTCGAGCGCGGCGCCCCGGGCGAAGGTCAGCTTCACCTTGTCCTTGTAGGTCTCGCCGGTGCAGAGGATGCCGGCATGCTCCCAGACCGGGACCCCGCGCCATTTCCAGGTCTCGACCACCTCCGGGTCGGCCTCGCGGATCAGCGCGCGGATCCGGGCGAGCGTCTCGCCCCGCCAGTCGCCCAGCTCGGCGATCCGCGCATCGATCCGCCGGGACGGGGAATCGGCGTCTTCTTTCGGCATGGGGCCTCTCCTTCCCAGCGGTCTCGCGCCGCTCACATTCGCTCGCCGGGCAGCCGGCTCGCCTGCCCGATCCAGTCGGCGAGCCGGGCCTCGTCGATCGGCTCCGCCTCCCGGATGTGGAGATAGCGCACCTCCTCCTGCCTGGAGGCGACCGGCGGGACCGGGGTCAGCGACGTGCCGCGGAAGAAGGCGACCTTCACGTATTTCGCGAAGCAATGGTAGCTGAGGAACCAGCCCTGGCCCTCGATGCCGTAGAAGGGCGAGTTCCACTTCACCGCCTTCTGCACCTCCGGCACGGCGCGGGTGATCAGCGCATCGAGCCGGCGACCCACGTCGCGCTTCCAGCCGGGCATCGCCGCGATATAGGCCTGAACGGGGGCGTCGCCGTAGCCCTTCGGGATCTGCGGATTGCCGCCGGCCAGCAGCGCGGGCCCTTCGGTATCGCCTCCGGTGGCTGTCTTCTTCGTCACGTCGGTCCCCCGCGTCGCTGCGCGGCGATCATGCAGCCCGGACGCCCGGCCCGCAACCGGGCAACGGCTTTTGTGGGACCTCCGCGCCGGCGCGGCCATCCGAGGGGCCGTCATGCCGGGAGTCTCCGTATGGGATCAATCCCCTGGCCCGGATCCGCTCCGGGCCCGACCCCGAAAGGCGCAAAACCCCCGAACGCTGCCGGGGGTTTCTCGAATCCGTTTGCGTGACCGGTCGGTCAGGTCGTCAGAGCATGCCTTCGCGCTGCAGCTTCTTGCGCGCCAGCTTGCGTGCCCGGCGGATCGCCTCGGCCCGCTCACGGGCCTTCTTGACGGACGGCTTCTCGAAATGCTGCCGAAGCTTCATCTCGCGGAAGACGCCTTCGCGCTGCAGCTTCTTCTTGAGCGCGCGCAACGCCTGGTCGACGTTGTTGTCACGAACCGTTACCTGCACAGATATTCACCACCTTTCAGACGTCGGAGTTTCGATATTTCGCAGGAACGCGCTATATATCGGCCGAGCGCCGGGCTGTCCACAGTCCTGCGCGGAAAATATCGCAGGGGGAGACGGCGATGACCGAGACGGGGCCGGGCGAGGAGGAGCGGCTTGCCGCATTGCGCGAGGCGGTGGTGGCGGCGGCGCTGCCCCATGTCGCCTTCGACGGCTGGTCGGACCGAAGCCTCGCCCAGGCGGTGGTGGAGGCGGGCGTCGATCCCGGGCTCGCGCGGCTCGCCTTTCCGCGCGGCGGGCTCGATCTGGCCTTGGCCTATCATTATGCGCGCGACCGGGCGCTGGCGGCGGATCTGGCCGCGGCCGATCTCGGGGGCCTGCGCTTTCGCGACCGCATCGCCTATGCGGTGATGCGCCGGCTGGAGCTCGTGGCCGGCGAGCGCGAGGCGGTGCGCCGCGGCGCGGCCTTCTTCGCGCTGCCGCAGCACGCGGCGGACGGCGCGCGGGCGATCTGGCACACCGCCGACACGATCTGGACCGCGCTCGGCGACGAGAGCCGCGATTTCAACTGGTATTCCAAGCGCACGACGCTCTCGGCGGTCTATTCCTCGGCGCTGCTCTACTGGCTCGGCGACGAGACGCCCGGCGCCTCGGCCACTCGCGAATTCATCCAGCGCCGCATCGACAACGTGATGCAATTCGAGCAGGTCAAGGCGCGGGTCCGCAAGAACCCCCTGGCCGCGGCGATGCTTAAGGGGCCGCAGCGGCTGCTTGACCGGGTGCGGGCGCCCGGGGATACTGCCCCCTCCGACCTGCCGGGATCGCTCCGCTCGAGGGGCTGATCGCCGCGCGGGCAGACCGACCGGAGGCATGCCATGGCGCTCGGCACCCGCAGCGCGACCTTCTATCAGGGCCGCTGGCACGACGGCGACGCGCCGATCCTCGGCGCGAGCGACCATGGCGCCTGGCAGGGCACCATGGTCTTCGACGGCGCGCGGTTCTTCGAGGGGGTGACGCCCGATCTCGACCGCCATTGCGCCCGGCTGATCGCCTCGGCGACGGCCATGGGGCTCGCGGCACCGCTGGGGGCGGAGGAGATCGAGGCGCTGCTGCTCGAGGGGGTGCGGCGGATGGGCGCGGACCGCGCGCTCTATCTCAGGCCGATGATGTGGTCGCGCGAAGGCTCGCCGGCCATCATCGACGCGCTGCCCGACTCGACCGCCTTCGCGGTCTGCATCGAGGATCTGCCGCTGCGGGGACGCGCGCCCTTCGCGCTCGGGGTCTCGCCCTATCGCCGTCCGGGCCCCGATTGCGCGATCACCGAGGCCAAGGCGGCCTGCCATTATCCCAACAACGCCCGCATCCTGCGCGAGGCCCGCACCCGCGGCTTCGACAACGCGCTCTCGCTCGACCCCGAGGGCAAGGTGGCCGAGACCGCCTCGACCAACGTCTTCCTGGTCCGGGACGGCGTGGTGATGACCCCGGTCCCGAACGGCACCTTCCTCGACGGCATCACCCGGCAGCGCATCATCGCGCTCCTGCGCGCGGACGGGGTCGCGGTGGTCGAGGCGAGCCTCGATGTCGCCGATTTCGCCGCCGCCGAGGAGATCTTCCTCACCGGCAACGCCAACAAGGTGGTGCCCGTGACCCGCTTCGAGCAGCGCGAGCTGCCCTCGACACGGGTGGCGGAACGCGCGATGGCGCTCTACCGCGGCTTCGCCCATGCCGGCCGGAGGGCGGCATGATCCCCGCGGAGATGCGCGTGGTGGAGATCGCCACGCCCGGCGGGCCGGAGGTTCTGCGCCTCGCCACGCGGCGGGTGCCGAAGCCCGGGGCCGGCGAGATCCTGATCCGGGTGCGGGCGGCGGGGGTGAACCGCCCCGATGCGCTGCAGCGCGCCGGCGCCTATGCCCCGCCGAAGGGCGCCTCGGACCTGCCGGGGCTGGAGGCCGCGGGCGAGGTCGCGGCGGTGGGGCCGGGCGGCTCGGCCTGGGCGGTGGGCGATCCGGTCACGGCGCTGCTGCCCGGCGGCGGCTATGCGGAATATGCGCTCACGCATCAGGACCACGCGCTGCCGGTGCCGGTGGGCATGGAAATCACTGCGGCGGCAGGGCTCTGCGAGACCTTCTTCACGGTCTGGAGCAACGTCTTCCTGCGCGGGCGGCTGGCGGCGGGGGAGAGCTTCCTGGTGCATGGCGGCTCCTCGGGGATCGGCACCACGGCGATCCAGCTCGCCGCCGCGCGCGGGGCGCGGGTCTTCGCCACCGCGGGCTCGGAGGCGAAATGCGCCGCCTGCCGCGCGCTCGGGGCGGAGCGCGCCATCAACTACCGCGAGGAGGATTTCGTGGCCGAGTCGCGCGCGGCGACCGGGGGGCGCGGCGTCGACGTCATCCTCGACATGGTGGGCGGCGACTACATCGCGCGCAACCTCCGGGCGCTCGCGACCGACGGGCGGCTGGTGATGATCGCCTTCCTCCAGGGCACCAAGGCGGAGGTCAATTTCGCCCAGGTGATGATGCGCCGCCTGACCCTGACCGGCTCGACGCTCAGGCCGCAGTCGGTGGAGGCCAAGGCGGCGATCGCGGCGGATCTGCGGCGCGAGGTCTGGCCGCTGCTCGCCGCCGGCCGGATCGCGCCGGTGATCGACCGGGTCTATCCGCTCGAGCAGGCCGCGGAGGCCCATGCGAGGATGGAGAGCTCGGCGCATGTGGGCAAGATCATCCTGAGCCTGGACTGATGCCGACGCCGCTTGACGCCGACCCGTCTCGCGCGGGGCAAGCGCCGACCCTTGGCGATGCGCCCGCGACGATCGGCCAGGGCACCGTGTCGCGTCCGGCCGCGCGGCGGGCCTACCAGAGGTCGGCGGGCGGGTCTGCCGATAGAACCTCGGCGATGCGGTTCCGGGTGGCGGAGGTGGTTTCCTCCGGCAGCGCGCCGGGCGCGAAGAAGCCGGTCTCGCGGATCTCGAGCCGGCTCGCCGGGGGCCGCCTCGGGCCGGCGACGCCGCGAGCCAGGAAGAGCAGCACGTGGTCGTGGCGGCCGAGGGCGCGGTTGGCATAGATGTGGAAGAGCTCGGGCGGATCGGCCAGATCGATCCCGCCCTCCTCGCGCGCCTCGCGCATGGCGGCGGCGCGCGCGGTCTCGCCCGGCTCGACGCCGCCGCCCGGCAGGTGCCAGCCCGGAACGTAGGAATGCCGCACCAGCAGCACCCGGCCGAATTCGTCGATCGCGAGCAGGCGCACGCCGAGGCTGAGCCGCGGGCGGAAGAGATCCATGGCCAGCGAGGCGGTCTGCCCGGCGAGCAGATGCAGCCTTGTCAGCGCGCCGCGCCGCGCCGGCAGGTCGGAACTGGGGTGGTCGGGCTCCTGCGGCATCGGTCGCGCTCCGGTTTTCCGCGACCCTGACCCCGCGGGCCGCATTGCGCAAGTTCCGGGCTGCCGCGGCGGCCGGGCCGTGGCAGGGCCATGGCGATGGCGGCGGAGGGAGCGATGAAGGACGCAGTGCGTATCCACAAGACCATGACCCGGCGGGACTGGGGCCTGCTCCTCTTCCTCTCGGTGCTCTGGGGCGGATCCTTCTTCTTCAACGAGGTGGCGCTGGCCGAGCTGCCGCCGCTGACGCTGGTGCTGCTGCGGGTGGCCCTTGCGGCCGCGATCCTGCGGGCCGTGATGCGCCTCAAGGGGATCGCCATGCCGCGCGACCCAGCGATCTGGCGGGCGTTCCTCGCCATGGGGCTCCTCAACAACGCCATCCCCTTCTCGCTGATCGTCTGGGGCCAGAGCCATGTCGCCTCCGGGGTGGCGGCGATCATGAACGCGAGCACGCCGCTCTTCACCGTGCTGCTCGCCCATCGGCTGACCCGCGACGAGCGGCTGACCGCGGGGCGGCTCGTCGGCGTCGGGCTCGGGCTGGCGGGTGTCGCGGTGATGATGGGCGGGGCGGTGGCGGGCGGCACGGGCGCGGCGCTGGCGGGGCAGGTGGCCTGCCTCGCCGCGGCCTTCTCCTATGCGCTCGCTGGCGTCTACGGGCGGCGGTTCGGCGCGCTCGGCCTGCCCCCGCTGGCGGTCGCGACCGGGCAGGTGACGGCATCGAGCCTGATCCTGCTGCCGCTGGCGCTCCTCGTCGACCGGCCCTGGACGCTGGCCGCGCCGGGGGCGGCGACGCTGTTGGCGCTCGCCGGGGTCGCGGCCCTCTCCACGGCGCTCGCCTATGTGCTCTTCTTCCGGCTGCTCGCCGCGGCGGGGGCGACCAACCTGCTGCTCGTCACCCTGCTGATCCCGGTGACGGCGATCCTGCTCGGGGTCGCGGTGCTCGGCGAGACGCTGCTGCCGCGGCATCTGGCGGGCATGGCGCTGATCGGGCTCGGCCTCGCGGCGATCGACGGAAGGCCGCCGGCCGCGGCAATTCGCCTTGCGCGCCGGGGGTCGCGTGATAGCCTGCGCGCGCCGCCGCATCGTGTCGAGAGGGAGGAGACGCTGTGACCGCATTGCGCAGGCTCGCCATCGCCGCCCTGCTCGGCTTCGGGATCTGCGGCCCGGCCGGGGCGGCAACCTATCACGGCTACGACAGTCTGCATGTGCTCGGCGACAGCCTCAGCGACGCCGGCAATGTCTTTCGCTCGACGCTCGGCACCGTTCCCGAGAGCCCGCCCTACTGGGAGGGCCGCTTCTCCAGCGGGCCCGTTTGGGCGGATCGCGTCATCAACGCCTTCCGGCGGGCGGGGGCCGAGAGCGGCAACCACGCCTGGGGCGGCGCCAAGGCGCGCACCGATTTCGACGGCATCCCCGATCTTGCCCTGCAATCGCTGCAATACCGGCGCCTCGATTCCGACCGGCGCGGCGACCGGCCGCTGCTCGCGCTCTTCGCCGGAGGCAACGACATCCTCAAGGGCGTGGGCAGGCCCGGCATCGGAACGGTGGGCCGTCGCGCCGCCGATGCGGTGGGCGATACCGCGGAATCGCTCGCGCGCAGCGGGGTCCGCGACTTCCTCTTCTTCTACCTGCCCGATCTGGGCCGGATCCCGCGCAACCTGCGCCGGGGCCCGGAGGCGGTCGCCGACGCAACGGCGGGCACGCTCGCCTTCAATCGCCAGCTCGCCCGCCGCATCGGGGAATTGCGCGACGAGGGGCTGAACGTGCGCCGGGTCAATACCTACCGGTTCTTCAACAACCTGCTCGCCGATCCCGAGCGCTACGGCGTGAGCGACACCACGACGCCCTGCCTCGGTCCGGACGGATCGGTCTGCACTCCGGATGAGGCGCGCGAGCGGGTCTTCTTCGACAGCATCCATCCCAATGCGGTGGTGCACAAGCGCCTGGCCGGGATCGCGCTCTCCTATATCGGCCTCGGCCCGGAGCCTTCGGTCATTCCGGCGGCGGCCGTGGCGGCGCGGGCGGGCGTCGCGCCGGTGCCGCTGCCCGCACCGGCGCTGCTGCTGCTCGCCGGGCTCGCCGGGCTCGGCCTCGTCGCGCGGCGCCGGGCGGCAGCCTAGCGCGGCGGCGGCAGGTCGAGCGGGCCGCGGTCGCGGCAGGCGTCGTTCAGCACGTCCGGGCCGCAAGGCCGCGGCGCGAGGTCGCGGTCGAGGCAGATGCGCACCTCGCGCAGCAGGTCGCCGCGGCAGGTGACGATCACCGCCTCGGGGGAGAGGTCGGGATTGGCGGCGAGAAAGGCCGCCTCGACCTCCGCGGCGGTTGCCGCGCTGCCGCCGGGCTCGGGCAGGGCGAGCAGCGCATAGGCGAGGCGCGCCCGGTCGAAATAGTCGCGCGCCGAGAGCCCCGAGCAGCGGCCGTGCTTCTTCCACTGATACCAGGCGAGCCCCGCGTCGCCCATGATGTCGGCCATCGCCGCGGTCTCGCGGCGCGAGGGATCGCGCGCGGCGCTGTCGCAGAATTCCGGCCATCCCTCCTCGTATTGCGGCCAGAGCCCGTGCAGGGTGAAGCCGAGCCCGCGGCCTGGGTCGCACTGGCGGCTCGCCCGCGCATCGCCCTCGGCGGCGCAGAAGCTCGGCGTCCAGGACAGGGCGAGCAGATAATAGTCGAAGTCCTGCGCGGCGGCCGTGCGGGCGGCCAGCGCGAGGGCCAGGGCGGCGAGATAGGGCTTTATCATCACGGGCATCGCGCCTATATACCGCCCCTGACTTCCCGCGAAAACCGACCATCGCGCCCCGGCGCAGCCGAGTTTTCGGACCCGGAAGAGGCTTGTTCGAGAGAAGGACAAAGATCATGGCGCTTCCCCTCATGGCAAAGGCGACGGCCGTCTGGCTGATCGACAACACGACGCTGAGCTTCCAGCAGATCGCGGAATTCTGCGGGCTGCACGATCTGGAAGTGAACGGGATCGCCGACGGCGAGGTGGCGCAGGGCATCAAGGGCTTCGATCCGATCCTCAACCGCCAGCTCACTGCCGAGGAGATCAGGCGCTGCGAGGAGAACCCGCGCGCCCGGCTGCAGCTGATGCACAACCCCGCCGCCGAGGGCGAGACCCGGCGCAAGGGGCCGCGCTACACGCCGCTCTCCAAGCGCCAGGAGCGCCCGGCGGCCATCGCCTGGCTGGTGAAGTTCCATCCCGAGCTCTCCGACGGCCAGATCTCCAAGCTCGTCGGCACCACCAAGCCGACGATCCAGTCGATCCGCGACCGCACCCACTGGAACATCACCAATACCCAGCCGGTCGACCCCGTGGCGCTGGGCATGTGCCGGCAATCCGAGCTCGACGCCGCCGTGGCGCGGGCGGTCAAGGCCAAGGCCGGCGAGGGCACGGTGATGAGCGATGCCGAGCGCATGAAGCTCGTCTCCACCGAGCAGTCGCTTGCCGCGGAGATCGAGCCGCGCATCCCCGCCAACATGGCCGGGCTGGAGAACTTCACGCTCGGGGCCGGGCTTTCGGAGGAGCGCGCGCCGTCGCGGGCCGAGGCCAAGGCCGATGCGGAGAGCCTCTTCAAGCCCGCGCCGGCCGGCGGGGACGACGAGGACGACACCGACGAGTGAGACGGGCGCCCCATCGCGGCGCCCCCGAAATAGGCCGCGACGTCGTGCCGAATTCGTGCTATGAAGGGTTTTTGTTGGACGCCTTCACGGACGAATTGTTATGGGGCGAAGATCTCGGGGGCTTGCCCCGGTCTTTCTTCAGGCCGTTCTACTTGCATTGACACCCGGGGATGGCCGCGCGGCGAGCGCCGGGGTCTCGGAGCTTGCCGCATCGCGACCGGCAGCCGCCGCGCCGGCGGAAGCCAGGCCGATGGGCTCTTCCGCCTCGCCCTATGTCTTCGTCGCCGCGGGCTTCATGCTGGCGCTCATCCTCGTCGTGGCCAGCGTCAAGTCGAGCGACACCGAGTGCAAGTTCGCCGCACCCTGCTAGGAGATGCCGATGCGCCGCCGATCGATCCTCGCCGTGGCGCTGCTGCTGGCGGTGACGCCTGCCGCGGCCCAGACCAGCGCGCCGCCGGCCCCGCAGGCACCGGTCGCCGTCGCTTCCGATGCGCCGGAGGGCGGCTCCGGCGGCAATCCGGCGATCTGGATCCTCGTCGGGCTGGCGGCCGGGCTGATCCTGGTCGCGGTGGCGCTCAAGGGCGACGGTGGCGCCGCCTTCCTTCCGCCCGCCTGAGGCGGGCCTCAGATCGCGGCCCTCGCCGTCGCCTCCTGTTCCTCCCGCGGCCAGGGTGTCCCCAGCCCGATCGACCCGTGGCGATCGGGCCGCGCCGGCCCTGCCGGGGGCCGGCGCGCAAACGCGCCGTCCAGGGCCGCCCCGTCCCGATCCTCGACCGCCGGTGACGCTGCACCCCCCTCGCCCTGCGGCTTGTGCCTCCGGGCGACCGGACCGGGCAAGGCGCCACCGGCGCCTCGCCTTCTCGGCCCGGGGGGAAGGTGGCGCGGGCCGCGCGGGGCGCGGCATTTTCCTTGTCCCGAGACTCGGCCTCAGGCCGCAGGATCGGTCAGTCGGAGGGGACGCCGGTATCAGATCGCCGCGCCCTCGAGCGGGTCGAGCAGCGGCCGGCCGCCGTCGACGCCGAGGATCTGGCCGGTGACGAAGCTCGCCGCGGGCGAGGCGAGATAGAGCGCCGCCTCCGCCACCTCGCTGGTGTCGCCGAGGCGCCCGAGCGGCGTGACCTCGGCCAGGGCGTCGGCGAGATCCTCGATCTCGGGCAGGGCCTTGGAGAGCGCCCGGGTCATCGTGCCGCCGACGGCGACGGCGTTCACCCGGATCCGATGGCTGGCGAAGGCCAGCGCCAGGCAGCGGGTCAGCTGCTCCAGCGCCGCGCAGCTCACCGAATAGGCGAAGAGCTCCGGCAGGGCGCGCCGGCCGAAGACCGAGCTGAGATTGACGATCGCCCGGTCGGACGGGGTCGGGGTCTCCTCGGTGGCATGCTCGATCATGCGCCGGGCGGCGATCTGGCTGAGCCGCAGGTTCGCGAGCACGTTGTGCTGCAGCGTCTCTTCGAAATGATCGGTCTCCGGCGCCAGCGGGTCGGAAGGCAGCAGCAGGCGCGCGGCATTGACCAGGATGTCGATGCCGTCATTGGCGTCGATGGTCGCGGCGATCAGGTTGGTCATGGAGAGCTTCTCGCGCAGATCGCCGACGAAGGCGATCGCCCGCCCGTCGAGCTCCTCGCTCGTGAGCGCCGCGACCTCCGAGTCGAGCTTGGCCTCCTCGTGGTCGGCCATCACCACGGAGGCGCCCGCCCGCACGAAGCGGCGCGCGACCGCGAGGCCGAAGCCGTTGGCGGCGCCGGTCACGATCACCGATTTTCCCGCCAGCTCGTTCGCCATGGAGGCCTCCCGCAAGCACCAAAGGGCTGGGCGGGAGCTTAGATCACCGCCACCGGGGCCGCGACCCCAAAACGAAGCCGCCCGCGCGCGGCGCCTTGCGGGTGGTCCATGCCGCGTCCATAAATCGATGCATGTCGGAGGAATTCGATCACGTCATCGTCGGGGCCGGCACGGCGGGCTGCCTCCTGGCCAACCGGCTGAGCGCCTCGGGCGAGCGGCGCGTGCTGCTGGTCGAGGCGGGGGGGCGGGACAATTATCCCTGGATCCACATCCCCGTCGGCTATCTCTATTGCATCGGCAACCCGCGCACCGACTGGATGTATGCGACCGAGGCCGAGCCGGGGCTGAACGGGCGCAGCCTGCGCTATCCGCGCGGGCGGGTGCTCGGCGGATGCTCCTCGATCAACGGCATGATCTACATGCGCGGCCAGGCGCGCGACTACGATGCCTGGGCCGAACTGACCGGAGAGCCGGACTGGGCCTGGGACAATGTCCTGCCGGATTTCATTGCCCATGAGAGCCACTGGCGCGCCGGGCCGGGGGCGGATCCGGCGTTCAACCGGCTGCACGGCGCGGCGGGCGAATGGCGGATCGAGAAGCAGCGGCTGAGCTGGGAGATCCTCGACGCCTTCAGCGCGGCGGCGCAGGAGGCGGGCATCCCGGCGCGGGCCGATTTCAACGACGGCGACAACGAGGGGGTGGGCTATTTCGAGGTGAACCAGCGGCGCGGCTGGCGCTGGAACGCCGCGAGCGCCTTCCTGCGCCCCGCGCGGGGCCGGCCGAACCTCACGATCTGGACCGGGGCGGAGACCCGGCGGCTCAGCCTCGGGCACGGCCCGGACGGCGGGCTCCTCTGCGCGGGGGTCGAGCTCGCGCGCGGCGGCGAGACGCTGTCGGTGCGGGCGCGGCGCGGGGTGATCCTCGCCGCCGGGGCGGTCAACAGCCCCAAGATCCTGCAGCTCTCCGGGCTGGGGCCGGCGGCGCTGCTCGGCGACCATGGCATCGAGGTCCGGGCGGATCTGCCGGGCGTCGGCGGCAATCTCCAGGACCACCTGCAATTGCGCACCGTCTTCCGGGTCTCGGGCACCAGGACGCTGAACACCACCGCGCGCAGCCTCGCCGGCAAGGCGGCGATCGCGCTGGAATACGCGCTGAGGCGGACCGGGCCCATGAGCATGGCGCCGAGCCAGCTCGGCGTCTTCACCCGCTCGCGGCCGGGGCTGAACCACGCCAATCTGGAATACCACGTCCAGCCGCTGAGCCTCGAGGCCTTCGGCGAGGGGCTGCACGATTTCCCGGCGATCACCGCCAGCGTCTGCAACCTCAACCCCACCAGCCGCGGCAACGTCGCGATCGCCAGCGCCGAGCCCGGTGACCCGCCGCGGATCCGGCCGAACTATCTCTCCACCGAGGAGGACCGCACGGTGGCCGCCGAGAGCCTGCGGGTGACGCGGCGCATCGTCGCGCAGCCGGCGCTGGCGCGCTTCCGGCCGCAGGAATGGAAGCCGGGGCCGGGCTTTCAGACCGACGCGGATCTCGTGCGCGCCGCGGGCGACATCGGCACCACCATCTTCCATCCGGTCGGCACCACGGCGATGGGCCGGGACGAAGACCCGCAGGCGGTGCTCGACCCGCGCCTGCGGATGCGCGACGGACGCGGCGGGCGCATCGGCGGCCTGCGGGTGGTCGATGCGGGCGCGATGCCGCTGATCACCAGCGGCAACACCAATGCGCCGGTGCTGATGATGGCCGAGAAGGCCGCACGCTGGATCCTCGCGGAGGCGTGACGGCATCCCCGCGCGACCCTTTTTCCCGCCCCCGCCCCCCAGGCCGACGCTCGTTGCCCGTGCGTCCCGACGGGCCCGGCCGGAAACGGCTTCAGACCGATTCGAAGGCCAGCGCGATGCCCTGGCCGCCGCCGATGCACATGGTGACGAGCGCACGCCTGCCGCCGCTGCGCTCGAGCTCGTAGAGCGCCTTGATCGCGAGGATCGCGCCGGTCGCGCCGACCGGATGGCCGAGCGCGATGGCGCCGCCGTTGGGATTGACCCGGGCGGGATCGAGGCCGAGCCCCTTGTTCACCGCGAGCGCCTGGGCGGCGAAGGCTTCGTTCGATTCGATCACGTCGAAATCCTCGACGCCGAGCCCGACCCGCTCCAGCAGCTTCTGCACCGCCGGCACCGGGCCAATGCCCATCACCTCGGGCCGCACCCCGGAATGGGCATAGCCGATCATGCGCGCGCGGGCCTTGAGCCCCGCCTTCTCGGCGGCCTCGGCACCGGCGAGCACCAGCGCCGCGGCGCCGTCATTGATGCCGCTGGCGTTGCCGGCGGTCACGGTCCCGTCCCGTTTGAAGACGGTCTTGAGCGCGCCGAGCTTGTCGAGGGTCGTGGCCTTGGGATGCTCGTCGGTGTCGAAGGCGACCATGTCGCGCTTCACCTTGACCTCGATCGGCACGATCTGCTCCCTGAAGCGGCCGGCCGAGATCGCGGCGGCGGCGCGGTTCTGGCTCTCCAGCGCGAAGGCGTCCTGGTCGGCGCGGGTGATCTGGTGTTCGGCGGCGACGTTCTCCGCGGTCACGCCCATGTGCCCGGTGCCGAAGGGGCAGGTCAGCGCGCCGACCATCATGTCGACGGCGGCGGTATCGCCCATCTTCTGGCCCCAGCGCGCCGCGGGCAGCGCATAGGGCCCGCGCGACATGCTCTCCGCACCGCCGGCCAGGGCGAAATCCGCGTCTCCCATCGCCAGCGCCTGGACGCAGGAGACGATCGCCTGGGCGCCCGAGCCGCAGAGGCGGTTCACGTTCATCGCCGGCGCGCTGTCGGGGACCCCGGCCTCGATCGCCGCGGCCCGGCTGAGATACATGTCCCGCGGCTCGGTGTTGATCACATGGCCGAAGACCACATGCCCGATCTGCCCGCCCTCCACGCCGGAGCGCTCCAGCGCGGCCTTCGCGGCGGCGGCGGCGAGCTTGATGGGTGGCGTCCCGGCGAGGCTGCCGCCGAAGGTGCCGATCGCGGTGCGCGCGCCGTCGAGAATCACGATGTCCTGCTGCATGGCCGTTCCCTCCCCGGGCTGATCCGAGGCCCGAGCCTCGCGCGGCCCGCCGCCGATCGCAAGGGCTTTCGCCGGTGTCGCGACGGAAGCGGCGCGCCGCTGCGTTGGAAGACCGACGAGGCGCGTCGCACCCGGCGCCGGCCCGCCAGACCACCGGTTCCGTTTCCAGATCGAGAGGATTTCATGGCACCGCAGACACGGCCCACCGGCTATTCCACCGCGCAGATCGCGCTCCACTGGCTCATCGCCGCGCTGGTGACCTTCCAGCTGATCTTCGGCGAAGCCATAGTGCCCGCCTATCGCGCCGTCCGGCGCGGTACCGAAGCCACCGCCGCCGAGCTCTCGGCCGCGAACCTCCATGTCTATGTCGGGCTCGCGGTCCTGGCGCTCGCGGTCCTGCGGTTCGCAATCCGGATGCGCCACGGGGTTCCGCCGGCGCCTCCGGGGGAATCGGCCTGGCAGCGGCGGATCGCCGGGGCGGCGCATCTGGTGCTCTACGGCGTGATCTTCGCCATGCCGCTCACCGGCGCGCTGGCCTGGTTCGCCGGCGTCTCCGCGATGGGCGCGATCCACGAACTCGCCAAGCCCCTGATCATCCTCACCGTGGCGCTGCATGCCGCCGGCGCGCTGTGGCAGCATTTCGTCGCGAAGACCGATGTGCTGCTGCGGATGCTGCGCCCCGAACCGAGGCGCGGCGCCTGAGGCGGCGCCGGAGGCACCGGGGCCGCCGGATTTCCCCCGGCAAACGCCCCGAACTGCGTTTTCCAAGCTGCGGCCGGCAAATCCCCGTGATAACATGGGGCTGCGCGGTCCGGGGGCCGCGCCAATGGAGAAGCGGGGCCGAGTGGACATCCTGATCGTCGAAGCGGACGCCGACCTCGCCGGGGTCTGGGCGGGGTTTCTCCGGCGCCATGGCGTGCGGAGCACGCTGGCCACCTCCGCGGCGGAGGCCTATGCCGCGCTGCGCAGCCGCAGCTACGGCGCGGTGGTGCTCGACATGGAGTTGCCGGCCGGCGCGGCCTTCGAGGTGGCGGATTTCGCGACCTACCGCGACCCCGGCGTGCCCATCATCGCGGTGACCGCCGAGAGCTTCTTTTCCGACAGCACGATCTTCGAGCTGATCCCGAACGCGCGCGCGCTGATGCGTGCGCCCCTGAAACTCGACGACATGGCCGCGCTCGTGGAGCATTACGGCGGGCGCCATCTCACCAGGCAGCGCGCCCGTGCCTCGGGCACGTGACCTTCCGCCCCGCGGTGGTGCGGATGCCCGGAATTTCCCGCTCCGGCTGGTCTGAGGGTCCGGGACAGCGCGCGTGGGCCGGAGGCGTGTTTCGCCTCCGGCCCGGCCGCGGGGGGGCGGCCCTCCAGCGCCAGTCCGGCCAGTCCGGGCGCAGGAGACGTCCCGCTACGTCAGCGCTTCGTCGAAGAGATGTGCCAGTGCCGGGTCGAAGGACAATCCGATCTCCGATCCCGGCTGAAGCACGCGGTCCTCGGCGATCGCCGCGATCACCTGGCTTCCGTCCCGCAAGGTGACGTCCACGACCGTCTCGCTTCCCAGCCGTTCGGTCAGGGCCACGGTGCCGTGCAGCATGCCCTGGTCCGGTGCGGTGGGTTGTATGTACTGGGGCCGGATCCCCAGGGTCGCCTTGCCGCCCTTGACGATCGGTCGCCCCTTGGTCCCGACCGAGATCGGGTCGAGCGAGCCATTGGCGATGGTCGCGCCCTCGGCGCCCAGGTCGCGCACGTCCACGGTCATGAAGTTCATCGACGGCGCCCCGAGAAAGCCCGCGACGAAGAGGTTCGCGGGATTGTGGTAGAGCTCCATCGGCGAGCCGATCTGCATGACCTCGCCGCCGCGCAGGACGACGATCTTGTCGGCCAGGGTCATGGCCTCCACCTGGTCGTGGGTCACGTAGATCATCGAGGCGTTGAGCGACTGGTGGAGCTTGCCGATCTCCATCCGCATGTCCATGCGCAGCGCCGCGTCGAGGTTCGACAGCGGCTCGTCGAAGAGGAACACGGCGGGGTCGCGCACGATGGCGCGGCCGATGGCGACGCGCTGGCGCTGCCCGCCCGACAGCTGCGAGGGGCGCCGGTCGAGCAGGTGTTCCATCTGCAGGATGCGGGCGGCCTCGGCCACCTTCCGCTCCTTCTCGGCCTTGGGCGTGCCGCTGAGCGTCAGGCCGAAGGCCACGTTCTCGCGCACCGTCATATGCGGGAAGATGGCGTAGGACTGGAACACCATGGCGATGCCGCGTTCCTTCGGGGGCAGGTCGTTGACGACACGGCCGCCGATCTCCAGCGTGCCCGACGAGATGTCCTCCAGCCCGGCGATCATCCGCAGCAGGGTCGACTTGCCGCAGCCCGAGGGGCCGACGAAGACGACGAACTCGCCCTCGTCGATGTCGATGTTCACCCCCTTGATGACCTGGACCTCGCCGTAGTTCTTGCGAACGTCCTTCAATCTTATGGTTGCCATTGCGCTTCCTCCTCACTCGGCCGCAAGCTGCGCGCCCTGGACGCGGAGCATTCCGTCCGCATCGATTTCCACCGGGTCGGGATTCGTGACCTCGCCCACGAAATGGCCCGCCGGGTGATCGGCGAAACCGATGATCTTCAGCCCCGCATCCGTCTTCAGGATGCGCGCGGCATAGCGACGGCAGGGCAGCGCGCCGTCGAGGAAATGCCCCGGGGCGATCCGCCACGGCCCGCGGGGGCTCTCCCCGATCAGATAATGCGAGCCGGAGACCGGGCCGCCGGGATGGGTCTCCGCCTGGTCCTTCGAGAAATGCTCGGCGGCGGTGCAGAACAGGCAATACCACCGGCCGCCCTGCTCGAAGACCTGCGGCACCTCCAGCTGGCCGTAGCCGCCGACGAAGACCGGCGGCTCAAGGACCCAGTCAAAGAGGTCGGGCGAGGTCGCGAAGCCGATGGCGCCGCCGGCATTGGGCTCCATCACCCCCGCGGCGCGGGCGGTGAAGAACATCAGCCAGCCGTCGCCGTCGGGATCGGCCATGACCCAGGGATCGCGCATCGCCCGGTCGTGCCACAAGCCGTCCTCGAAGGAGGCCTCGTAGCTGGCGGCATGGGGGCCGGCCAGGTCGAGGCAGGGCGCCTCGCCGACCCGCTTCCAGCTGTGCATGTCGGTCGAGACCGCGTGGCCGATGCGCTGGTAGAGCCCGTCCTCCGCCTGCGAGGCGCCGGTATAGAAGAGGTGCCATGTCCCGTCCGGACCCTGCAGGACCGATCCCGTCCAGGTGGTGCAATCGTCCCAGCCCGGGCCCCCGGAGGGCTCGAGGCAGGTGCCGAGATGCGTCCAGCTGACCAGGTCGTCGCTGACCGCGTGGCCGTGGCGGGCGTTGCGGTGCCGGAGCTGCGGATCCCCGAGGCTCTTCGGAGCCTTGAGGAAGTAGCCGTGCCAGCGTTCGCCATCATGGGCGTACCAGCTGTCCCAGATCCAATGCGTGTCGAGTGCAAGAACCATGGTGCCCCCCGTCATCCCTTCACGCCGGTCGAGGCGATCGACGCGATGAAGGCGCGCTGCAACACGAGATAGAAGGCCAGCACCGGGACGGTGATCAGCGAGAGATAGGCCATGATCTCGCCCCAGGCGGTGTTGAGCTGGAAGAAGTACTGCAACCCGACCATGACCGGCCGGTAGGCCTCGTCCTGAACCACGATGAGGGGCCAGAGGTACTGGTTGTACATCACCAGGAACTTGAGGATGGCGGCGGTGGCGAGGACCGGCCCGGCCAGCGGCATGACCACCTTCAGGTAGACCTGCAGCCAGGTCGCGCCCTCGACCCGGCTGGCCTCGATCAGCTCCCGCGGCAGGTCCTTGAAGTACTGCACGAAGAGAAAGATCGTCAGGCCGTCGGCCGCCCAGGGCAGGATCTGCACCCGGTAGGTGTTGAGCCAGCCGTGCTCGATGCCCGAGAGCCCGATCCAGGGCAGCTTGGAGACCAGAAGGAGCAGCGGGATCGCGATGGTCTCGAACGGCACGATCAGCGTCGCGAGGATGATCGAGAGCACGACCGCCCGGCCGCGCCATTCGAGGAAGACGAAGGCGAATGCGGCGAGCGAGCAGACCAGGAGGCAGATCAGCACCGTCAGCCCGGTGACGAAGACGGAATTGAACACGAACAATCCCACCGGCGCCCGCTGGAAGGCATGGGTGTAGTTGCTGAGCCCGATGTCGCCGACCGGCAGGAAGGCCCGGAGGCTGCCCGTGTCGCTCAGCAATTGCTGGTCGGGCTTCAGCGAGCTGACGACCATGAAGACCAGCGGAAAGATGAAGATCACCGCGACGAGAACGAGCACGAGGTACCGGACGGCGAGGCGCAGCCCGTGGTTGTCCTGGGAAATGGTCGCCATCACGTTCTCTCCCGTGTCAGCCAGCGTTGAATGAGCGAGATGCAGAGCACGATCAGGAAGAGCAGGACCGAGATGGTCGAGCCGCCCGAGATGTCCTGCTTGCCGTAGCCGCGCTCGACCGCCTGGAACACGAGCGTCTGCGTCGAATCCAGCGGCCCGCCCTTGGTCATCACGTCGATCTGCGCGAAGAGCGCGAAGCATTGCATGGTGATGACGATCAGGATCAGCACGGCGGTGTTGCGCAGCCCGGGCCAGGTGACGAAGCGGAACCGCTGCCACTTGGTCGCGCCCTCGATATCGGCCGCCTCGTAGAGCGTCGGCGAGATCGTCTGCAGCCCGGCGAGCCAGATCACCATGTGAAAGCCCACCGCCTGCCAGATCGACATGACGATGATCGATCCCAGCGCCGTCGAGGGATTGCCGAGCCAGTCGACCGGCTGGAACATTCCGAAGGTCAGGCCCGACAGGAGGTTGTTCAGCAGCCCGTCCTGGCCGTCGTAGATGAATCGCCAGAGCAGCGAGACGACGACGATGGAGACCACCACCGGCATGTAGTAGATGCCGCGGAAGACGTTGATGCCGCGCAGCCGCTGGTTGATGAGCAGCGCCAGCCCGAGCGCCAGCGCCGCCTGGCACGGTGCCACGACCAGAACGAAGGTGAAGGTGTTGACCAGCGCCTTCATGAAGACCACGTCGCGGGCGATCACCACGCGCGCGTCGTCGCCCGAAGACCACCGGAACCATTCGCGCATGCCGCGATACTGCGGCGTGTCGTCGTTCCGCGTGACCGAGCGCAGGCTCGGATATTCGATGTTCCCGTCCTCGTCCCGCAGGACCGTGCCGTCGTCGCCCCGCTCCGGCTCCAGCGTGACCACGGCCACGCCGAGCAGGTTGCGGTAATTGTCGATCCCGACGAATTCCGTGGGATTGGGCGAGATCAGGCGCTGGTTGGTCAGCGACAGATAGAAGGCGAAGAAGAAGGGCAGGACGATGAAGGTGCCGATCAGGGCGAAGGCGGGAATCGCAAAGCCCCACCCCGCTCGGTCGGAGCGCAGCAGACTGGATGCCATTGGTAGTTCCTCCCGGAGGGTCGGGGCGTGCGTTGCCGCCCCGGCCTGGGTTGCGTCAGTTTCCGTAGCCGCTGTTGGCCTCGATATCGGCATCGATCTCGTCGGCCGCCGCATCCAGCGTGTCGGCCACGTCGGCGCCGCTGGCGATATCCGCCAGGGCCTTGAGGAAGATCTTGGCCATGACCGGATAGCCGGGCGTCACCGGCCGCAGCAGGGCCTGTTCCTTGCTGAGGTCATAGAACACGGCCATCGGCGCGCCTTCGGCATAGAGCTCGCTTTCCGCCGCGGCCGAGCTGGTGGCCGGAATGACGGCCTGCGCATTGCTGAAGGCCACTTGCCAGCGGTCCTGCAACATGAACTCGATGAACTGGTTCGCGCCCTCCGGATGGTCGGACGAGGTCGAGACGGCGAATTGCCAGGACGCCGCGCCGATCTTCGGGCCATTGCCGAAATCCGGTGCCGGCAGGAACAGCACGTCGTCTCCGAAGGCCTTCACGGCGTTTGCCGCGGCCCAGTTTCCGTTCCAGCTCATCGCGTATTTGCCGTCGATCAGACCGGAATCCCGATCCGCCGGGTCCTGGCTGGTTCCGGGCGCCAGTTCGCGGTCGAACAGCGACTGCCACCACTCGCCGAATTCGATGCCGGCATCGCCGTTCAGCACGCCGTCCGCTTCCAGATAGGTGCTGCGGTCGATCAGATCACCGCCGAAGCTCTGCAGGAAGGGGGCGAAGGCATAGGGGTACCATTCGTCCGCGCTCCAGGCCATGCCGAGGTCCAGCGGATAGTCGAATTCGCCGCCTTCCTTGATCGCCTCCAGCGCGGCGTCGAGCTCGTCGCGGGTCCAGGGCTCAGCGAGGGTCGGGATGCGGATGCCGTATTTCTCAAGCACCGACCGCCGGGTGACCATGGCGACGGCGGCTTCCCACAGGCCGACCGAATAGATGTCGTCCTTCCAGCGGCCGATGGCCGTCGGCAGGAAGTTCTCGATCGCGCTTTGGTCGATTTCCAGTGGCTGGATGTAGCCGGCCCATGCCCAGCTCGGCATCACCGGGCCGTCCACGTCGATGATGTCGGGCAGGTTGCCCGCCAGCGCGCCGGCGATGACGGTGTCGTTGTAGGCGCCGGCCGGGAAGCTCTGCACGACCACCGACCAGTCGGACTGGCTGGCGTTGAACTCCTCGACGATCTGGTCGAGCACGGCGCTTTCTTCCGGGTTGCCCGCGCCGTGATACCACATGGTCAGTTCGGTCTGGGCGAAGGCCTGCGCCCCCCAGATCGCACCCAATGCGGTGGTGGCGAGTGCGGTCAGACGTATGTTCATGCCGGGTTCCTCCCTCTCATTGGCAATTCGGTTATGCGGTTCGCGGGGCCGGGCCGGACGCTGTCGCGCCAGACCGCGGGGCCGCCGACCAGAACCGGTGCTTCCGGCGCGGCACTGCCGTCCCGGACCATGGATGTGAGCAGTCGCGCGGCCCGGACACCCATGGCGGCATAGGGCAGCTTCACCGTGGTCAGTTGCGGATAGAGCGTCTCGGTGATCAGCGTGTGATCGTCGTAGCCCGCAACCGAGATGTCGTCGGGCAGCGTCAGGCCGCGGGACCGCAGCATGCCATAGGCGCGCAAGGCCATGCGGTCGTTGCCGAGGCAGAGAACCGTCGGCGGATCCTCGATCGTCAGCACCCGGTCGAGCGCGTCCCAGAGCAGCTGCTCCTCGGCCAGATGGTCGTCCGCCGAGAGGTTCGCCGCCGTGACCAGGGCCGGGTCGAAGGGGATGCCGGCGATGGCGAGCGCATCGCGGTATCCGGCAACCCGCAATCGTGTCGCTTTCATCTCGGGGCCGAGCGTCAGATAGGCGATCCTGCGATGCCCGCGCGCGATCAGCCCTTCCGTCAGCGCCTTCTGGCCGGAGCGGTCGTTGGGCAGTACCGCCGGGCTGCCCGCGTCGTCGAAGCAATTGGCCAGGACCAGCTTCGTGTCGCCGGCGATCCCGGGCAGGGTGACCTTCATGTGGTGGTCGGCGACGAAGATGATCCCCTCGACCCGGTGCTCCTGGAAGGTGCGGATCAGGTTGGGAATGCGTTCCGACTTGCCGCCGGTATCGGAGATGAGGAGCGTCAGCCCGCTCTCCTCGAGCTCGCGCAGGATGCCCTGGACGATCTCGATGTCCGGCAGGCCGCCGAGGGCCATGCGTCTCGGGGTCAGGGTGATTGCTCCGGTGATCAGGCCGACCAGGCCGGAGCGATTCGACCGCATGGTGCGAGCGGCGGAGGAGGGGACATATCCCAGCTCGGCGATCGCGCGCTCGACCTTGTCCCTGGTGGACCGGCCGACCGGCGCATCGCCGTTCAAGAACCGGCTGACGGTCTTGGGCGAGACGCCAGCCCGCTTCGCCACGTCGTAGATCGTCGACACAGGCTCACTTCCCCCCAAGTGATTCGACCGTTGACACCGATGTCATGACACCGATGTCATAATCGGTCGGTCAGTTCAAGAACGAAGTTTGGCGGTGCCGGCCGGCGCCGTCATGGGGGATCCTGTGCCCGAAATTGGACCGTGGCCTGATGCGGTCACGATGCCCGGGGTCAAGCGCGCGTGGAACGCCACGATCCACCCGGTGCGCTGCTGGATCGAGAAGGTGTTCGGCACCGCCAAGCGCAGCTACGGCCTCGCCCGGGCGCGCTACCTGGGCCGACCACGGGTGTCGCTGCAGGTCCACCCGACCTTCATCGCCTACAACCTGCGCCGCGCGCTACCCTGGCGCGTCCGCAGCCCGCCTGACCCGGTCCCGGCGCGCCCGGCAAGGAACCCAACGCCCCGACCCAGCAGCAAAAGCCTTCCCAGCCGGCGCCTCCCTACCCGAAGCCCTCGCCCGGGATCAGCTGAACGCCCCGGCGCTATTGGCGCACAGGTCTCTGGAATGACATCTCGAAAATCTGTGTAATAACAACCTATTGGCCAGCGTTTCATCGTGAAACGCCGCCCATGGCCGGCGCGCCGAGAGCACGTGACCGGTTGCCGCGCCCGGGCAAGCTCGACGTCCACGGGCCGAGTCGCTCGGAGGAAGGTCCTTTCACCGCTTCGCGGCGTAGTAGGACACGCGGCGCTCCAGATGGGCGAGCAGTTCCGACAGCGCGAAGGCCATCGCGAAGAGCACGAGCAGCACCGCCCAGAAATGCGACATCAGGAAATTGGAGGAATAGAGCTCGAACAGCGCCCCGAACCCGACGACCGAGATCAGCAGCTGGCCGATGATCACGCCCTTGACGCCCCGGATCACGCCGATCCGCACGCCGCCCAGGATCTCGGGCAGCGCGGCCCAGAAATAGACCTTGTAGAAGGCGTCGAGGGGCGAGGCGCCGAAGCATCGCGCCATCTCCACCAGGGACCGGTCGATCTGCTTCACGCCGGCGCGGGAGTTCAGGATGATGATCCAGATGGCGAAGAGCGTCGTGGTGATGACGATCGACTTCATCCCGAACCCGAAGAGCACCATCAGTACCGGCACCAGCGCCGTCAGCGGCGCGCTGAGGAACATGTTCACCCAGGGCAGCAGCAACTCGTCCACGAGACGGCTCTTGCCCATCAGGATGCCCACGGGGATGCCGATCGTCACGGCGGCGAGGATGCCTGCGAGAAACGCGACGACGGTCTCCGTCAGGGCGTTCTGGAAGGCCGGCGTGCCGACGATCTGGAACAGCGTCTGCAGGACCTCGCTGAGCGGCGGGATGAAGAAGGTGAGCCCCGAGCGCCCGACGATCTCCCAGAGCACCGCCCAGAGGACGAGCGAGGACATGGCCGGCAAGCGGTAGCCGTAAATCGTCATGGCCGTCCTACTCCACGTAGCTGCGCAGCGAGGCCCAGATCTCGTCGACGATGTCGAGATATTCGGGATCGCGGCGGATCTGGTCGGCGCCCTTCTTGCGGAAGCCGCCGGGGCGGATGATCTCGGAGACCCGGCTCGGCCGGGGCAGGAGGATCGCGATCTGGTCGGAGACATAGACCGCCTCCTCGATCGAATGGGTCACGAAGATGAAGGTCTTGGCCTCCCGCTGCACCAGCGCCAGCAGATCCTCCTGGAACTTGCGGCGGGTCTGCTCGTCAACCGCCGAGAAGGGCTCGTCCATGAGCAGCACCTGCGCATCGACCGAGAGGGCGCGCGCGAGCCCGACCCTCTGGCGCATGCCCCCCGAGAGCTCGTGCGGATAGCTGGCCTCGAAGCCGGCGAGCCCGACGTTGCGGATGTATCCCTCGGCAATCGCCTCGCGCTCGGACCGCGCCACGCCGCGGAGCTCGAGGCCGAAGGCGACGTTGCGCAGGACGTTGGCCCAGGGCAGCAGCGCGAAGTCCTGGAACACGAAGGCCCGGTCCGGACCCGGTCCGGTGACGGCCTTTCCGTTGACCTCGACCTCGCCGGAGGTCGGCTCCAGCAGGCCGGCGATGATCTTGAGCAGGGTGGTCTTGCCGCAGCCCGAAGGGCCGAGCAGGGAGGTCAGCTGCCCGCGCGGGAAGTCCAGCGACAGGTTCCTGAGCGCCTCGACCGCGCCATAGTTCTTGGAGATGCGGCGCGCGGTGACCGCGAAGTCCGGCGCGGGCGCCTGCACGGGATGTGCCCTAGGTATCTGAGGCATAGCCACGGTTGTTTCCTTCGAAGAGGAAGTCTTCGAGCCGCTCGAGTAGGTTCAGGAACAGGACCGCGAGCAGGATGATGGAGAAGATCGCCGCGTACATGCTCGGATAATCGGCGATGGACCGGCTGTAGCTGATGATGTCGCCGACACCCGTCGGCGTGATCTTCAGCTCGGCGAGCACCGCGCCGATGAACCCGGCCGACACCCCGAGCCGAAGGCCGGAGAAGATGATCGGCGATGCGGCCGGCAGGATGATCTTGAGCACGATGTCCCGCTCGCTGCCGAGGAACGAGCGCCCCATCTCCTTGAGCGAGGAGGGCGTGTTGCGCACCGCGCCGCTCGTGTTGAGGACGATCACCGGCATGGCCATGATGCAGACCACGAAGACCTTCGAGGTCAGCCCGATCCCGTAGACCATCACCAGAAGCGGGATCAGCGCCGCCAGGGGCGCCGCCTGCATGACGATGAAGATGGGCGAGAACAGCCAGTCGAACCAGCCGCTCAGGCCGATCCAGAGCCCCAGCCCGATCCCGAGCGCGGCCGAGATGGCGATGCCCACCAGAAGGGGCTTCAGCGTCTCGCCGAAGGCCACGAAGAGGGTTCCGTCGAGGATCATGCGCATGAGCGCCGCCATGGTCTCGAGGAAGGTCGGGAAGGCATAGCTGACGGGGATCATCCCCGCGATCTGCCAGGCGCCGAACACGATCGCGGCCGAGAGAAGCGTCAGCATCAGTGAGCGTTGCGGCATCATGCGCGGATCCCGTCGGCGAGCCCGAGCGGCCCGGTCACCGGAGGGTCGGCCGGTGACCCGGTCGCTTCCGGCTCAGTTCATTGCGGCGTCGAGCGGCGCGAGGTACCAGAAGTCCTCGATGTTCAGCGTCGAGGGATCCCCGTCTAGCTGGCCGGCCGCCGAATACCATTCCATGTCCGCCATGGCCGCCTTCCGGCCGCCGCCATCGGGATCGTAGAGCCCGCCGGCAACCGCATCGGCGTAGAATCCGTCGATGCCGTCGCGCAGCTCCTGAGGCAGCTGCCCGATCGGCCCCTCCGGATCGGTCTCGCGGCTGATGATGGTCGGATCCTCCAACATGTCCTGCCAGGTGCTGACCAGCGCCTCGACGAAGATGTCGACCGCTTCCTCGTTGTTCTTGATCCAGTCGAGATTGGCGAAGAGCGCCTCGTCGCTGGCATCGACCTCGAACATGGGCAGGACGTTGAACGTGTCGGGTTCCTGCGCCATGATCTTGTTCTTGCTGGCGAGATCCAGGATCGTCGCGTCGGCCTGGCCGGCGATCAGCGCCACGACCCGGTTCTCCGACCCGGGCAGGTAGGAGCGCTCGCCGAACTTGATTCCGACCCGATCCTCGATGACGTTGGCGATCGAGTCGGTTCCGCCGCCGCGTGAATGCAGAAGGATCGGCTCGCCGTCGAGTTCCTTGAGATCGCCGTATTTCTTCGAGGTGACGGGGAAGAACTTCAGCTTCGAGAGCTGGAAGACGATGCGCAGCGGCGCCTTGGAGCGCTGCATGGCGGCATAGGGCGTGCCGAAGCCGATATCCATCTGGCCGCTCAGCACCGCCTGGATCGCCAGTTCCTCGTCCGAGAAGGCGGTCCATTCATAGTCGAGGCCGTTGGCCTTCGCGCGATCGAGCGCCACGAAGAAGGCCGCCATCTCCGGCGAGGGCGTCTCGGCGAGGGCGATGCGTATCGAGTCGGCCGCCGCGGTGGACGCGGCCATCCCGAGCGCCAGCGCGGCTCCCGCGATCTTCATGATCTGATGCTTCATTTTCTCCTCCCAGAGATTGCTTGGTTTCTTGGACTTGTCCTCACGGTCCCGGCTTCGCGCGGTTTCGACCCTCCGTTTTCGATCGCCTCCTTCAGACCTCCCCGAAGAGCCGCGCGGAGACGGATCCGATATGCCGGCGCATGGCGTCCTGCGCCGCCGTCGGGTCCCGCGCCGCGATCGCGGCGGCGATCCGGTCGTGCTCGGCGAAGCTGGGATGCTCCGCCGGCGGGCGGTCCGAGACGCGGACGACCGCGTCCCAGGCCACGGCGCGCCTGACCTGATTGAGCTGGTCGAACAGGGAAAGCAGGAGGATGTTGTCCGTCGCCTCCGCGATCGCCCGATGCAGCGCATCGTCCTGGGCCTCGTAGGCGCGCCAGCTCTGCGCGGTCCTCGCGCGATCCTGCGCGCGCCTGATGCCGACGATCGCCGCTTCGGACGCGTTGATCGCCGCCTCGCGCGCGATGGCGGGCTCGATGCAGAGGCGCGCCCGCATCATGCGGACCGGCGTGAGGCTCCGGCTGAGCATGCCGAGCCCGCCCGCCGGCCGGCCATCGGTCTGGCCCGCGACGAAGGTGCCCTTGCCGACGTGCCGCCAGATGGCGCCCTCCCGCTCCAGCGCGTCGAGCGCCTTGCGCAGGGTGGCGCGGCTGATCCCGAGGCTGACGATGAGCTCGCGCTCCGGAGGCAGCCGGTCTCCGGGGGCGTAGGGACGGTCGGCAATCAGCGCCCGCAGGGCCGAAACGGCGTCGAAGCGCTCTGCGGGGGCCTGCCGTGTCAGCGCATCCATGGTCCGGCCATTGGTCAACCAATTTCGATCTCTTGAGCCATTATGGGCCACATCAATCGCGATGGGAAACCAATTCTCCCCACTTCCGGCAATTGGTGGCGATTGATCCGTCCCGGGTGGCGGTGTAGGGGTAGCTGAGATAGCAGGACGCCGGAGGGGCCGAGATGTCGAAATTCGCAATCGCAACGCCACCTGTCGTTGCCCTTCCCGTCGCCGGAAGCGACGCGCTCTTTCCGGTGCGGCGCGTCTATTGCATCGGGCGCAACTACGCCGCCCATGCCATCGAGATGGGGCACGATCCCGACCGGGAGGCGCCGTTCTTCTTCCAGAAGAACCCCGACAATCTCGATGCTTCCGGCGCGTTCCCCTATCCGCCGAAATCCTCGGACGTCCATCACGAGGTGGAAATCGCGGTCATGCTGAAATCGGGCGGCAGCGACATCCCGCTCGACGAGGCGCTCGACCATGTCTTCGGCTATGCGCTCTCGCTCGACATGACCCGGCGCGACCTGCAGGGCGAGATGAAGAAGCAGGGCCGGCCCTGGGAGATCGGAAAGGCCTTCGAGCGCTCCGCGCCGGTCGGGCCGGTGCATCCGGTCTCGGAGGTCGGGCATCCGGACCACGGGCGGATCACGCTCAAGGTGAACGGCGAGCTGCGCCAGGAGGGCGACCTCAACCAGATGATCTGGAAGGTCCCGGAGATGATCTCCTATTTGTCGGAGTTCTTCGAGCTCGCCCCCGGCGATGTCATCCTGTCCGGCACCCCCTCCGGCGTCGGCCCGGTGGTAAGGGGCGACAGGATGGAGATCGAGGTCGAGGGGCTGGGGGCCATGACCGTATCGGTCGTCTGAACCGCGGGTCCGACGCAGGGGCGACCGGACCTCCGCCCGGCCGGATGCGGCCGTGGCGCTGGATGGCATTGCCATCCAAACCTGAGGAAAGAACTCAGGTTGACATATCCGAGTGATTCACTCAGTTTTACAGCGCTGTCCCCACCGGCCCTCGAATCGGAGCGCGGGGAAGCGCTGGCCATTCGCACGGAGGCACCCGACGTGAAACTGCCGACCGGCCGGGGAAACGAGGCCCGCACCGCGCTGCATGACCGGACCCGGCGCCTGCGCATCGCAGGCCTCGGCCGAGCGGCACCGGCCAGGTGACCAGCGGGTCATGAACGCCATCCGTCCTCCCCGTGGCGGCGCCACAGTAGGTCATGTCGCCGAGCTTGACGCCGTCGCGGCCGGTGCCGTCATCTGCCTGCGCCGCTGGTGCGACGGACCTGCGGCGCAAGCCCAGATGCGCGAAGACTTTGCAAGGGCGCTCGGCCCGGAAGCGGGTGGCAGCGCGATGCGCGCCTTCGAGGAGCTCTGCGATCTCTGCGCCCGCCACGGCCGGCGTCCGCTGATGCGGCATCATGTCGCCTGCAAATGCATCGGCGCCGACGAAGCCTGCTTCGCGAACTTCGTCGCTCTTGCCAGCGAAGGGGACCGCGAAGACGCGATGCTCATCGCGACCATTCTCGTTCGCGCCGATATCGCGATGTGCCTCTTGGCCCGTGCCGAGGCATTCGGCCTCGCGCTCAAGCGGATGTCGCTTCGAGCGCGTCCGGCGCAGCCGCCCCCGCCAACCGCGAAGATCCTTCACTAGGGAAAAGGAACGCCATCCGATGAAGACCTGTGCAATCACCACCTGCGCGCTTGCCCTCGGGATCGGGCTCGCGACGGAAGGCAATGCCGAAGTCAGCCGGACAGCCATTCTCCAGACCTATGCCGACATCGCCGCCGCGGAATATTCCGACAGCCTGGACGCGGCCCGGGACCTCAAGGCCGCGGTTGACGCGCTGATCGCGGATCCCTCCGAGGCGACGCTGGCGGGCGCCCGGGAGGCCTGGCTCGCGGCCCGCGTGCCCTATCAGCAGACCGAGGTCTTTCGTTTCGGCAATGCCATCGTCGACGACTGGGAGGGCAAGGTGAATGCCTGGCCGCTCGACGAGGGGCTGATCGACTATGTCGACGCCTCCTACGGCGGGCCGACCGATGCCAACGAGCTCGCCGCCCTGAACATCATCGCCAATCCCTCCATCACCATCGCCGGTGTCGCGGTGGACGCCAGCGAGATCACGCCGGAACTGATCGCCGAGACGCTCAACGAGGCGGACGGGATCGAGACCAACGTGGCGCGCGGATACCACGCCATCGAATTCCTGCTCTGGGGGCAGGATTTGAACGGCACCGGACCCGGGGCGGGCGACCGTCCCTATTCCGACTTCGTCCAGGGCGAAGGCTGCACCGGCGGCAATTGCGACCGCCGCGCGGCCTATCTCGAGGCGGCGGCAGCGCTGCTGGTCAGCGACCTCGAGTTCATGGCGGCGGAATGGGCGGAGGGCGGCGCGGCGCGCGGGGCGGTCACCGCCGACGAGGGCACGGGCCTCGTCGCGATCCTGACCGGCATGGGCAGCCTTTCCTACGGCGAGCAGGCGGGCGAGCGGATGCGGCTCGGCCTGATGCTGAACGACCCGGAAGAGGAGCACGATTGCTTCTCCGACAACACCCACAACAGCCACTATTACGACGGGCTCGGGGTGCAGAACGTCTATCTCGGCCGCTACGCCCGCCCGGACGGATCGGTGGTCGAGGGGCCCTCGCTCTCCGCCCTCGTCGCCGCGACCGACCCGGGCCTCGACGCCGAGATGCGCGCGAAGCTCGACACGACGATGGCCGCGCTCGGGGCCATCCGGACGGCCGCCGAGGGGGGATTTTCCTATGACATGATGCTCGAACAGGGCAACGCCGAGGGCGAGGCGCTGGTCATGGCCGGCGTGAACGGGCTGATCGACCAGACACGCAGCATCGAACGGATCGTCACGGCGCTGGGACTCGACAGCATCGCCTTCGAGGGATCGGACAGCCTCGACAATCCGAGTGCGGTTTTCCAGTGAGCCCGGGCGCCTACCGATGATCGTCTGCCATTGCCAGGCAATCAGCAGCGCGGACGTGCACGCGGCCATCGACTGGATGCGTGCCGCCGACCCGGACACGATCATCACGCCGGGAAAGGTCTATCGAGCCCTGGGCAAGGCCGCGGATTGCGGCTCCTGCGTGCAGCTATTCCTTTCCACGATGCGCCAGAATGATAATCTGATGGTCCCCATGCAACTCCGTGGCCTGAGCAGGCAGCGCGGACAAACACTTGAGGACCGAAATGAAGGGCGACGAGAAAGTAATCGACTACCTTAACCGTGCGATCCGTTCTGAACTGACTGCCGTTAGCCAGTACTGGTTGCACTATCGTTTGCAGGAGGACTGGGGCCTCGGACACATGGCGAAGAAGAGCCGGGAAGAGAGCATCGAGGAGATGAACCACGCCGACAGTCTGATCCAGCGCGTGATCTTTCTCGAAGGCCATCCGAACCTCCAGAAGCTCGACCCGCTCAGGATCGGGCAGAACCCGCGCGAGACGCTCGACTGCGACCTGGCCGCCGAACAGGAAGCCTGCGCGCTCTACAAGGAAGCCCGCGAATACTGCCAGAAGGTCGGCGACTACGTCTCGATGAAGCTGTTCGAGGGATTGCTCGCCGACGAAGAGGGACATGTCGATTTTCTCGAGACCCAGATCGACCTCTACGAGAATCTCGGAGGCGAGCGCTATGCGCTCCTCAACGCCTCGTCGATGGACGAGGCTGAGTAGGCTCGCCCTCGGGTTCGCTGTGCTCGGCGGCGCCGCCGATGCACAGGACCTCGGGGATCCGCACCTGAAATTCATCCCGCGCACCGCCGAGGAGGCGACGCGAATCGCCGCGGTCACCGCGCCGGCCACCAACTTCTCGCAGCCGCAGCCCTTCGAGGAATTGCCGGGCGGGGCGGCGACGGTGCGGGCGCGAACCACCGCGGACGCCTTTTCCGATCCGTCCGGGAACATCAGCTTCGAGCGCGAGCTGGACTTCAAGGTCGGCAACGGGCTCTTCCGCAAGCTCTGGGTCTCGGCGCCGTCCTCGACGCTCGCCTCGGACGGGCTCGGGCCGCTCTACAATGCGCGCGCCTGCCAGAGCTGCCACATCAAGGACGGGCGCGGGCATCCGCCCTCGGGACCGCACGAGCCCGCCGTCTCGATGTTCCTGCGCGTCTCGATCCCCGCCGCGGGCGACCCCGCGATGGCGGAGGTCGCCGACTACATCGCCACCGCGCCGGACCCGGTCTACGGCGGCCAGCTCCAGGATTTCGCGACCGCGGGGCAGGCGGCGGAATACCGGCTCGACGTCACCTTTGACGAGACGACGGTCGAGCTCTCCGAAGGCGAGACCGCCAGGCTGCGCCGCCCGACCTATCGCGCCGCCGACCTCGGCTATGGCCCGCTGCATCCCGATGCGATGCTCAGCCCGCGGGTGGCGCCGCAGATGATCGGCCTGGGCCTCATCGAGGCGATCCCGGCCGCGGACATCCTCGCGACGGCCGATCCCGAGGATCGCGACGGCGACGGCATCTCGGGCCGGCCGAACGTCGTCTGGTCGGCCGAATACGCCATGCCGATGCTGGGACGCTTCGGGCACAAGGCCGGGGTGCCCACGATCCGCCAGCAATCGGCGGCGGCGTTCTCCGGCGACATGGGCATAGCGAGCCCGCTCTTTCCCGCGCTATGGGGCGATTGCACGGCAAGCCAGGCGGAATGCCGGTCGGCGCCGCACGGCGGCGACGCCGGCCAGGACGGCTACGAGCTCGACGCCGCCGGGCTCGATCTGGTGACCTTCTACAGCCGCAACCTCGGCGTGCCGGCGCGGCGCGACGCGGGTGACGCGCAGGTGTTGCAGGGCAAGCAGGCATTCTACGGCGCGGGCTGCCCCGCCTGCCACAAGCCGAGCTTCGTGACCTACCGCCTCGAGGACCGGCCCGAGCAGAGCTTTCAGTTGATCTGGCCCTATACGGACCTGCTGCTGCACGACATGGGCGAGGGTCTGGCCGACGATCGCCCCGAGGCGCGCGCCACCGGGACCGAATGGCGGACGGCGCCCCTCTGGGGGATCGGCCTGACCGGGCAGGTCAGCGGCCACGAGACCTTCCTGCACGACGGCCGGGCGCGGAGCCTGCTCGAGGCGATCCTCTGGCACGGCGGCGAGGCGCAGCCTTCCCGCGACCGGGTCGTCGAGATGCCGGCCGCCGATCGTGCCGCCCTGATCCGATACCTGGAGAGCCTTTGATGCGCGCCGCGCTCCTCGCCCTGGCGACCCTCGCCGCCACGCCCGTTTCGGCGAGTGTCGGTGACGCCCTTTCCCGCCATATCCTGCCGGCCCTGGCGGATTTCTCCGCCGCAACGGCGGGCCTGGACCGCGCGGCGCAGGAGGATTGCCGGGCCGAAAGCCTCCGTCCGGCCTTTCAGACGGCCTTCGACGCCTGGATGCCGCTTTCCGACCTGCACATCGGCCCGTCGGAGACCGGCGCGCTCTCGATCGCCTTCTGGCCCGACGACCGCGGCTTCACCGCGCGCACGCTCGCCGGCCTGATCGCTACCGAGGATCCGATCGCCGGGGATCCGGCCGGCTACGGAGAGGTCTCGATCGCCGCGCGCGGGCTCTTCGCCCTCGAGATGCTGCTCTATGACCCGGCCTTCGATGGCTACGGCCCGGACGATTATGCCTGCAGGCTCGTGCAGGCGATCGCCGGGGATCTCGGCCTCCAGGCGGCGGCGCTGGAGACCGCCTGGGCCGAGGATTTCGCGCCGGTGCTCGCCAGCGCCGGAGAGGCGGGAAACGCGACCTATCTAACCGAGGACGAGGCGATCCGGGCGCTCTACACCCAGCTGCTGGCCGGCCTCGAATTCACCGCCGACACGCGGCTCGGCCGGCCGATGGGCAGCTTCGAGCGGCCGCGCCCGAAGCGCGCCGAGGCATGGCGCTCGGGGCGCAGCCTTCGCGATGTCCTGCTCGCGGTCGAGGCCGCCCAGGGGCTCGCCCGGGCACTGGCCGAGCACGGCCTGCCGCAGACCGACGCCGCCGCCGACCATGTGCGGGCGGTGGCCGGACGCATCGCCGACCCGGGGTTCCAGGACGTCGAGGACCCGCAGGTGCGGCTCAGGGTCGAGGTCCTGCAACAGGCCGTGCGCCGGATGCGCGCGGCGATCGAGACCGAGATCGGCCTCGCCCTCGGAATTGCGCCCGGCTTCAACTCGCAGGACGGAGACTGACCGATGACGACGCGCCGTGGATTTCTCGCCGGCCTCCTGGCGGCCGGGACCGCCCCCCAGCTCGGCTGGGCCTCCGTGGGAAACCCGGCCTATCTGGCCGCCGCGCAGGAGCCCGATGACGGCTTCGCCCTCTTCGGGCTGCGCGGCGACGGCGCCGAGACCTTTCGCGTGCCGCTCCCGGCGCGGGGCCATGCCGGCGCCGGCCATCCGCGCCGCGCCGAGGCGGTGGCCTTCGCGCGCCGTCCCGGCGCCTTCGCGCTCGTCATCGACTGCTCGACGGGAGAGGTGCGCCGGCGCCTCTCGCCGCCGGAGGGACGGCAGTTCAACGGCCACGGCGTCTTCGCCGAAGCCGGCGCACGCCTCTTCACGGCCGAGCAGCGGAGCGACACCAGCGAGGGCGTGATCGGTATCTGGGACGTGGAGGCGGGATATCGCCGCATCGGCGAGGTCCCGACCCAGGGCATCGGGCCGCACGACCTGCGCCTGATGCCCGACGGGGAGACGCTGGTCGTGGCCAATGGCGGCATCGCCACCGATCCCACGGACCGCACCAAGCTCAACATCGACACCATGCGCCCGAACCTGGCCTATCTCGGCTTCGACGGAACGCTGCTGGAGAAGGTCGCGCTGGAAGCGGCGCTCTGGCGGAACTCGATCCGCCATCTCGCCGTGCGGTCCGACGGCATGGTCGCCTTCGCCATGCAATGGGAGGGGGAGGCGGGCGCCGCACCGCCGCTCCTCGGCCTGCACCGCCGCGGCGAGGCGGCGCGCCTCGCCCCGGCCCCGCTCGCCCATGAGCTGGCGATGCAGGGCTATGCCGGCAGCATCGCCTTCAGCGGCGACGGGACGGAGGTCGCCATCACCTCGCCGCGCGGCGGGCGGGTCCATCGCTTCTCCGAGCAGGGCGACTTCCTCGGGCCGGTCTCGCGGACGGATGTCTGCGGGCTCGCGGCGCATCGCGACGGTCTCCTGGCCAGCGACGGCCTCGGCGGCCTGATCGCGATCGAGGCCGGCAGGCCGCGCCCCCTGGCGCGCTGCGACCGCGCCTGGGACAACCATATCGTCGGCCTGGGCGCCTGATGCCTCAGCCCCGACCTGCCGCCCGTGCCGGACGCGGCTGGAGCCAGGTCGGCAGGAAGCTGTGGGGATCGCCGATCCCGTCCGTGCGCATGTCGCGGCCACAGGCTTGCAGGCATGCACGAAACCGACCGTCACGGATCGCGTCCATGGTCTCGGTCGCGCCGCCGACATGCTGCCCGCCGACGAAGACCTGCGGGATGGTGGCGGCGCGGGTCCGCTCCGCGAGCGCGCGGCGGAGATCGCCGCCCCGGTCGTTCTCCCTGTAGTGCGGCCCGTCGAGCTCGATCGAGCGAAACCCGATCCCCGCTTCCGCGAAGAGCCGGCGCAGGGACCAGGAGAACTCGCACCATTCGAGTGCGAAGAGCACGACCGGCTCCTCGGGATCGGCCAGGATCCGCTCCAGATCCGCGCGCGCCTGCGCCGATGGCGCGGGCGCTGCCGCCGCGGCCGGCACGGTCGCCCTGTCGGGGCGGCGGCGCGGCGTCGAGGCGGCGATCGCCTGCTCTTCCTCGTCCATCGCCTCGCCGATCTCGGCGAAGAGCGGCGTCGAGAGATAGCGCTCGCCGGTATCGGGCAGCATCGCGAGGATCCGCGTGCCCGCCGGCGAGCGCTTCGCGATTTCCAGCGCGGCGGCGAGCGTCGCGCCGCCCGAGATGCCGCAGAGGATGCCTTCGCTTCGCGCCAGATCCCGCGCGCATCGCAGCGCGTCGTCGCCGGAGACCGGCCGGATCTCGTCGACCAACCCGCCGGCGATCACGTCGCCGACGAGCTTCGGGATGAAATCCGGTGTCCAGCCCTGCATTGGATGCGGGCGGAACGCCGGGTGGCTGCCCGCCGGACTCCCGTCGGGAAGATAGGCCTGCGCGAGGCCCGACCCCATGAGCGGCGCATTCTCGGGCTCGGCCACGATGATCCGGGTTCCCGGGCTCCGCGCCTTCAGCACGCGCGCCACGCCCTTCAGCGTGCCGCCGGTCCCGAAGCCGGAAACCCAGCAGTCGAGCGGCGCATCCTCGAAATCCGCGAGGATCTCGGCGGCGGTGGTGCGCGAGTGGATGTCCGGGCCGGCCTCGTTCTCGAACTGGCGCGCCAGGAACCAGCCATGGCTTTCGGCGAGGGCGCGGGCCTTGGCCAGCATGCCCGAACCCTTCTCGGAAGCGGGTGTCAGCACGACCCTGGCCCCGAGCATCCGCATCAGCTTGCGCCGCTCGACCGAGAAGCTCTCGGACATGGTGACGACGAGCGGATGGCCGCGCGCGGCGCAGACCATGGCGAGGCCGATGCCGGTATTGCCGGAGGTCGCCTCGACGACGGTCTGGCCCGGTTTCAGGCTGCCGTCCTTGGTCGCGGCATCGATGATGCCGAGCGCCAGCCGGTCCTTGACCGAGGCCATGGGGTTGAAGGATTCGAGCTTGACGTAGAGCTCGATTCCATCCGGGGCGAGGCGGTTGATGCGCACGACGGGCGTCTTGCCGATCGTGTCGAGGATCGAGTGGTGTCGGGGCATTGCCGGTCTTCCTTCAGGTCGGGCGGATGCGGACGGAGGGCTGCTCGGGGTCGGAGTCGGGGGTGGCCGCCGGCATCCGGGAGAAGAAGCCGGCGGTGCCTGCCGCATTCCCCGGTACCGCGGAGTGGAGCGCGATGCCCGCGGCGACGGCCGTCATCGCTGCCGCGATCAGCGGCAGCGCGGCATAGCCGATGCCGGCCGAGAGCGCGGCGGCGCCGATCGACGGGCCGATCGCGTTCCCGAGGTTGAATCCCGACTGGACCAGGGTCGAGGCGAGGTTCGGCGCGCCCCGCGCCGCATCGACGACCCGGACCTGGATGCCGGCGGCGGGGAAGTAGAAGGCGAAGCCCCAGACGACCATGGCCGCCGCGGCGAGCAGAGGTGATCGCAGCGCCCAGGACATCACCAGGAACACCCCTGTCAGGGCGACGAACCCGCCGAAGATCGCGGCGGCGAGGTTGCGGTCGGCCATTCTGCCGCCGAGCTGCATCCCGACGACCCCGCCGATGCCGAAGAGCACCAGATAGACCGGCAGCGATCCCGGCGCGATCGAGGCGGTCGCGGCGAGAAGCGGTGCGATGAAGGTGAAGACGCAGAACGTGGCGCCGCAGAGGAACACGGTCAGCGACAGAGCCATGAGAACCTGCGGCCGCGCGAGCTCGCCGAGCTCGCCCGCGACCCCGGAGGCGGTGCTGCGCCCGACCCGTGGCAGCCACAGGGCCATCGCCATCATGGCGGCGCCGCCGACCAGCGCCACGGCCCAGAAGGTCAGGCGCCAGTCGGACATCTGTCCCAGCGCCGTGCCGGCCGGAATGCCGAGGACGTTGGCCGCCGCGATCCCGCTCCACATCATGGCGACCGCACGGGCCCTGCGGTCGGCGGGCACGATGCCGGCGGCGACCACCGAGCCGATTCCGAAGAAGGACCCGTGGCAGAACGACGTGACGATCCGTGCCGCCATCAGCGACGGGTAGTCCGGGGCGAGCGCGCAGAGCGCGTTGCCCGCGATGAAGATGGCCATCAGGCCGAGGAGCGTCGCCCGGCGCTCCAGCCCCTGGGCCAGCAGCGCCAGAACCGGCCCGCCGAGCGTGACCCCCAGGGCATAGCCGGTGATCAGCAGCCCGGTCCGCGGGACGCTCGCACCGAGTTCCGCGGCGATCTCGGGAAGCAGGCCCTGGACGGCGAACTCCGTCGTTCCGATCGCGAAGGTCGCGAGAGTCAGGGCGGGGATCGCGAGCCGGGTCATGACAGGCGCTCCGTCTCGAGGGAACGGGCCTCGCGGATCCGCATGGTCACGGGGCGGCGGTGGACGAGGGCGCGGAGGAGCCTCCCGTCGATGGTCAGGAGCCCCGCGAGGATCAGGGCCATGCCGCCCAGCTGATGGAGGCCGAGCGCCTCGCCGAAAGCGAGCACGCCGAGGAACGTCGCCGAGATCGGCGCGACGAAGGTCACGAGCGACAGGTTCGTGGCCCCGACCGCCGGAAGGATCGAATACATCGCGATGAAGGTCGCGGAGGTGAGCCCGATTCCGATGGTGGCCAGCGCCGCGGCCGCGCGGAGGTCCGGCATCGCCGGGATCCCCTCCACCGAAAGGGCGACCGGGGCGATGGCGAGCGCGCCCCCGGTCATCGCCCAGGCGATGAGGACCACCGGGTCGAGCCCGGCGAAGCGGCGGACGAAATTCAGCGCGATCCCGTAGCAGAAGGGTGCCGCCAGCGCGACCAGCACGAAGCGTGGATCGGATCCGCCGGCTTCGGCACCGCGCATCGTCAGGAGGACGATTCCGGCGACGCCGAGCGCGCAGCCCCAGAGCTTGCCCGCCGTCGCGCGCTCGCCGCCGCGCGAGAGATGCGCGACGAGGACCGTGGCGACCGGCGTGAGCGCATTGGCGATGCCGGCGGTCGACGAGGTGATGTGCTGCTGCGCCAGCGGCAGGATCGCGAAGGGCGCGGCGAACTGGAAGACGCCGAGGATCGCGATCCCGGCGAAGCCCCTTCCCGTGAATGTCGCGCGGCGCCCGGTCGCGAGCACGAAGGCCCAGCATCCCGCGGCGCCGATCGCGACGCGCAGGGTCGAGACGGTCAGCGGCCCGTAGCTGTGCAGCAGGACGGCGTTGAAGGCGAAGGAGGCGCCGAAGGCCGTCCCGATCGACAGGAGGACGAGCCAGTAGCGCAGGGCCATGGGTTGGGTCCGCGCGGCTGTCGCGGGCGCAGCAGGGCCCGTGGGGATCCGGTCAGGCATCGCAGGGCTCCATTGTTTGCCGGGGATCGGCGTGATCGTTTGCCGTGGCGGCGCGGCGCGGCTCCGGTTGCCGGGATGGCGCCGCACTGCCGGCTGCGACGGCGGCGCTCTCGGATTTCATGCAGGCGCTGAGGGTCTCGTGGAGCGCCTTGAGCGCGTCGAAATCCCAGTCGAAGCTGGCGATCCTCTGCGTGACCGCGAAGAGCGGCACCGACTGCGCCTGCCGCGCGCGGCCGTAGGCATCGGGCCTCCCGTCCCGGATCAGGACGCGCGACAGGGCATCCGCATCCATCAGCGCGTCGGTGATGCCGTGGGCGGTGGCGGGATCCTTGAAGAAGGCGGCATCGCCCGCCAGCGCCCAGCCCCGGCCGGTCCGCGCGCGCAGATGCCCCGGGGCGCCGGGGAAGCGGCGCGGCCGCTCGGCGGGAGCCGCCTGGACGCTCTCGGCGAGGCCGGGATCGAAGCCCGCGAGGATCGCGGCCATGCCGCGCCGCGCATCAGCGGCGAAGTGCCGCCCATAGGCCGCGGATGGGCAGGTGGCGAAGACGCAATGCAGGCCGTCATTGGTCGGGAAGGCGCCGGCCGAGACCCCGTCGCCGAAATACAGGCGATAGCCCCGGTTCTCGATGCCGGGGAAATAGCCGTAGACCGTGGCCGCGCGGTGGGGCGACGCGGCGAGAGGCTCCGCGCCGACGGCCTCCGCGATCCGCGAGGCACGACCGTCGGCGCCGATCACCAGGCTGGCGCGGATCTCGTGGCCTCTGCCATCCGGCCCGCGCAGGGAGACGCCGGCGACGCGGCCATCGGCGCCGCGGAGACAGTCTTCGACCTCGCTCCCGAGGGCGAGCTCGGCCCCGGCCGCGACCGCGGCATCGAGGATGGCGCGGTCGAGCAGCCAGCGGCGCGGCGCGATCAGCCCCTCGGCCAGAAGGCCCGGCCGGACCGGAACCGTGACCCGCTCGGCCCCGTAGTGGAACTGCGCTTGGCGGACCAGCGGCGTGCCCGCGCCGAGCAGCCGGTCGAGCAGGCCCCAGCGCGCAAGAAGCTCGACGGCCGGCCGCATCAGGGCATGGGTCGAGAGCGTGTCCCCGATCTCGGGCGCCCGGTCCAGGATCAGGACCCTGGCACCCTCGGCCGCAAGCGCGAGCCCGGTGGCCGCGCCGGCCACCCGGGCGCCGACGATCACCGCGTCATAGGGCTTCCGTGTCATCACGTGGTCTCCCGCCTCAAGCCGCCGCCCGGCCGCCGAGGCGGTCGGTCAGGTGTCGCGCCAGCACGCGCGCGTCGCGGGGCGCTCCGGCGATATGGGTCGAACGCGCGCTGCGCAGATGCCGCAGGCCGAGCACGTAGATCCCCTCGCCGACGACGCCGCCGTCGTGGCGGATGCGTCCCTTGCCGTCGAAGACCGGGAGCTTCACCCAGCGATGGTCGGGCCTGTATCCGGTCGCCCAGACCACCGTGCCGATGCCGCCTTCGCCGAGCCGCAGCATCAGACGCGGCGCCTCGGGAATTCTCGTCGCCGGCAACCGGCAGGCCGGCGGCGCATCGATGCCGGCTCTGTCCGCATGGGCGTCGATCCGGTCGAGCAGCCGGGCGAGCTTGAGGTCGGCGCTGGCGCAGGCATTGGCCAGCGACCCCGAGAACCAGGCCTTTCCCTCGGTCAGACCCGCGAGGCGCCCGACGATTTCGATGCCGAGATCCTGGAGGCCGTTGAGGTCGATATCCGCATGGGAGGGGTCGCCCAGAAGCGGCAGGGAGGGCGCGCGCCGCAACCGATCGAGTTCGTCCTCCCCGGAAGGGGGCAGGTCGAGCACGCCCAGGCGGTGCATCCACCACAGGATGTCGGCGCCGCGATACCGCCGCGGCAGGCGCAGGTGATTGCCCACGGCGAGCGTGACCCGCCGGCCGGCCAGCGCGAGCTCGCGGGCGATCTGGAGCCCGCTCGCCCCGGCGCCGACGACCAGCACGCCGCCTTCGGGCACGTCGGCGGGCCGCTTGTAGCTCTGGGGGGTCAGCTGGAGCACGCCCGGCGGCAGGTCGCCGGCGAGGCCGGGGATCCGCGGGAGCGCGCATTCGCCGCTGGCGATCACCACGCTGTCGCAGGCGATGGCGCCCTGGTCGGTCTGGACCCTATAGCCGCCCCCGAGCGGATCGAGGGCGAGGACGCGCGTCTCCTGCAGCACTGGCGCGCCATCGAGCGCCGCCGCGCGCGTCAGGTCTTCGGCGAATTCTCCGCAGGTCATGAAACTGTCCGGATCCGGCCCGCGATAGGGCCGGCCCGCCAGGCCGTTCATCCAGTTCGGCGTGAGCAGCCGCAGGCCGTCCCAGCGCTCGGTGCGCCAGCTGTTGGCGATCCGGCCGCGCTCGAGCACCAGGTGATCGACCGAGTGCCGGCGCAGCGCGTGGCTCATGGCGAGGCCGCACTGGCCTGCTCCGACGACGATGGTGGTGACGCGTTTCATGGATCGGCTCCCGCCGCGGCGCTCGGGACGCCGCGGCTGCAAAGGGCGGGTATTCGGATGGGGTGGGCGGAACGGACGGGCCGCGCCGCCGGAGGCGCTCAGGCGCGACGATAGAGCGTCTGCGCCAGGTGATGCAGCTCGTCGCGGGTCACGCCGATGTCGCGCAGCATCTGCTCGCTCATCTGCGACAGCCGGGCCATGTCCCGGCGCGCATTGCGCCGGGAGTGCAGGGTCGCCAGGAAGCTTCCCAGGCGATCCATCAGGGTGCGGCCCGAACGGGTCTGCGTGATGGTCAGGTCGGCATGCATGGCATTCTGTCCTTTTCTGTCGGGGGGAGGCGCGCCGTCAGGCGAGCGCCACCTTCACGTTGCCGGGGTTGGTGATGATGTCGAAGACCGCCGAGCGCTTCTGCGACTGGGCGATCACCGCCGCGATCTCGTCCTTGCTCGCATCGGCCTCGACCTCGAAGGTCACGCGGATCGCGCTGAAGCCGTTGCGGACGTCGGCGTCGATCCCGAGGATGCCGTGGAGGTTCATGTCACCCTCCACCTGCGCCTTGACCGAGTGCAGCTGGATGCCTCGGTGCTGCGCGATCGCCGCCACGCCGCCAGTGAGGCAGCTCGCCAGCGCCGAGAGCACGATCTCGACCGGCGTCGCGGCGTTGTCGGGTGCGGCGAAGACGCCCGGATGGTCCGCCTCGACGCTGTAGGGCGCCTTGTGCGACTGCTCGGCGCCGGCGCCGAAGAAGCCCTCGACGGTCGATTTGCTGTGGACGCCGCCGAGCCATTCGCAGCTCGCGCGCCAGGTGAACTGCGCCGCGGGCGGCATGTCGGTCAGCGCCTTCTTGATTCCGTAGAGGGCCTCGACGTCCACGCCATTGTCGGCGGTCTTCACTTCGGTCTGGATGTTCATCTCGCTCTTTCCATGTCTGATCGGTCGGTTGGGCGGATCCTCCGCCCAGCGCCCCGCGTTGAACCTTGATCCGTGAAGGCAGAATAACCCTGCGCCAGGGCAAGAACTTGCCGGTGCCCTTGGAATTTCGTTGGGAATGTCTGGGGAATTTCTGGCGGAACCTGCGGCGATGCGCGGGACCCGTGTGAAAGCGGTCAGGACTGGGGTATTGTTGCGATGTGAGATTTGTCTTCGACTCCTTCGTCATCGATTCCGCGACCCGCGAACTGCTCGCCTCCGGCACGCCTGTCCGGATCGAGCCGAAGGTTCTCGACCTCATCCTGCACCTGATCGACGCGCGCGATCGCGTGGTCTCGAAGGACGAACTGGTCGAGGTGGTCTGGCAGGGCCGCATCATCTCCGACGCGGCCATCTCGAGCGCGGTCAGCGCGGCGCGGCGGGCGCTCGGCGACGACGGCCACGAACAGCGCTACATCAGGACCGCGCACGGGCGCGGCTTCCGCTTCGTGGGCGCGCTCGTGGAAATCGACGATGGCGGGTCGCCTCCGGCGCTCGACATCGACCTGCTGCGCACCTTCGCGCTGGTCGCGGAGAACGAGAGCGTCGCGCAGACCGCCGAGCTCGTCGGCCGGCCTCAGGCATCGGTCTCGGCGCAGGTGGAGCGGCTGGAATCCCTCGTCGGCCGCCGCCTGCTCGATCGCGGCAGCGGCAGTCTCGTGCAGCTGACGCCGGAGGGCCGGTCCCTCCTCCGGCCGGCGCGCGAACTCCTGTCCATGAGCGACGGCATCGTCGCCTCGGTTCGTGCCCGGCCGCAGGCCGACGAAACCGGCGCCGAAGGATCGGAGCGACAGCGGGCCGACCCTTCGGAGACGCGAGGATCCCCGTGGGAACGCCCCTCTCTCGCTGTCCTGCCCTTTCGGAACATGAGCGACGACCCGTGCCAGGAATATTTCTCCGACGGGATGGTCGAGGATATCGTGGCGGCGCTGTCACGGATCAGCTGGTTGCGCGTGACGGCGCACAGCTCCGGTTTCGCCTACAAGAACAGGGCCGTGGATCCGCGCCAGGCGGGCCGGGAGCTTGGCGTGCGCTATCTCCTGCAGGGCGGGGTGCGCCGGTCCGGGAGCCGGGTGCGCATCACCGCGCACCTGCTCGACGCCGAATCGGGAACCCATCTCTGGTCCGACAGGTACGACAGTTCCCTCGAGGATGTCTTCGATCTCCAGGACCATATCGCCGATCGCGTGGCAGCCGTGGTCGAGCCGAGCCTGCGGCGGTCCGAGATCGAACGGTCCCGGCGGAAGCCCACCGAGAGCCTCGGTGCCTACGATCTCTATCTGCGGGCATTGCCGCACATCGCCGCTCGCATGCCGGACGAGGCGAGGAAGGCCCTTCCCCTCCTGCGGCAGGCGCTCGAGCTCGACCCCGACTACATCGCCGCGCAGGCACTGACCGCATGGTGCCACGAGCTGTGCTTCACCCGCGGCGGCTTCGACGAATCCGACCGGAGCGCCGCGCTCATGCACGCCCGGGCGATCATCGCCAGCGACACCGACGACGGGACGGCGCTCGCGATCTCGGGATTCGTGATGACGCTCCTGACGACGGAAAGCGACGCGGCCCTGCATGCCATCGAGCGCGGAATATCGCTCAACCCGGCGAGCGCCACGGCACATTTCCTCGCCGCGCAGGGAAACGGGCTGGCCGGGCGCCCCGAGCCGGCCAAGCTCCACGCCCAGCGCGCGCTGCTGCTGAGCCCCTATGACACCCTGGCCTTCGAAGCGCATCTCGCCCTCGGCGAAGCCGCGCTCGTCGAGGGTCGCTACGATGACGCCGTTTCGTCATTCGCCGCAGCCGCCCGGTCGAAGCCGGATTTCAGCACGGCGCATTTCTTTCAGGCGATCGCCCTGATTCTGGCGGGCCGGCCCGAACTCGCCGCGCGGCGGGCTGCGCAGGGGTTCCAGCTCGAACCCGGATTCAGGTCCCGCATGTTCCATGAGCTGGGGCTGCCCGAACCGCTCTCCGAAAGGTTCACGGATGGGGCGCGGCTTCTCGGCTTGCCGGAATAGGCGGCCCGTCCGGTTCCCGTCCGGTTCCCGGGTGCGGCGAGCGACCGGCGATCGCGCGCGGGGACCCCGTCGCGGTCTCGAGCGTGCTCGCGGTCGATCTGAAACCGTGTGAAAGCTGCCGGGACTGCGGTAATGTCGCGGCGTGAGATACGTCTTCGACTCCTTCGTCCTCGATGGTGCGACGCGCGAGCTGGTCGCCTCCGGCACGCCTGTCCGGATCGAGCCGAAGGTTCTCGACCTCATCCTGCACCTGATCGGCGCACGGGACCGCGTGGTCTCGAAGGACGAATTGGTCGAGGCGGTCTGGCAGGGCCGCATCATCTCCGACGCGGCCATCTCGAGCGCCGTCAGCGCGGCGCGGCGGGCGCTCGGCGACGACGGCCACGAACAGCGCTACCTTCGGACCGTGCACGGGCGCGGCTTCCGCTTCGTCGGCGCGCTCGTGGAAACCGCCTCGGAGGCCCCGCGGGCGGGCGGCGCACCCGGCGCCGATGCCCCGCTCCGGCAGGAGATCCGCTATTGCCGCAGCCCCGACGGCACCCGTATCGCCTATGCCACGGCAGGCTCCGGCCCCCCGCTCGTGAAGGCGGCGAACTGGCTCCATCACCTGGATTTCGATTGGGAAAGCCCGGTCTGGCGTCACATGTTCGGGGCGCTGGCGCGCCGGCACACCCTGCTGCGCTACGACGGCAGGGGCATGGGGCTCTCCGCATGGGACGTGACCGACTTCAGTATCGAGCGCCAGATCGAGGATCTCGAAACCGTGGTGGATCACGCCGGATTCAAGCGCTTCGCGATGATGGGGCTGTCCCAGGGTTGCGCGAAGGCCATCCATTACGCGGTGCGGCATCCCGAAAGGGTCACCCGGCTCGTGCTGCTCGGCGGCTATGCCCGCGGCTGGAAGCGCCGGGACAATCCGGACGGCTCCGTGCTGCGGCACGCCGCGATCGAGATGATCCGCGTCGGCTGGGGCGGGACCAATCCCGCGGTGCGGCAGCTCTTCACCGCCCTCTACATGCCCGACGCTCCGGCGGAGAGCCAGCACTGGTTCTCCGACCTGCAGCGCAAGACGACCTCCGCCGAGAACGCGGCGGCTATCCTCGAAGCCCATGGCGATGTCGATATCCGGGACCTGCTCGGGAAGGTGACGGTGCCGACGCTGGTCATCCATTCGCGGCACGACGCGGGCGTGCCCTTCGACCAGGGGCAGGAGCTCGCGGCGGGCATCCCCGGGGCGCGCTTCGCGGTCCTCGACACGACCAATCACATCCTTCCCGCAACCGATCCGGCCTGGGACCGGTGCTCGGGCCTGATCGAGGAATTCCTCGCCGAATAGGCCCAAGTCGGCCGGGAGGGCCGACCTGCCGCCCGGGCTACAGGAACACGGTCACGATGGGCGGGTAGATCAGCAGGACCGCCAGCGCCAGAAGCTGGATGCAGATGAAGGGGATGAACCCGGCGAAGATGTCCGTGAGCGAGATGTCGTCGGGCGCCACCGACTTCAGGTAGAAGGCCGCCGGGCCGAAGGGGGGCGAGAGGAAGCTGACCTGCATGTTCATGCAGAAGGTCACGCCGAACCAGATCGCCACCTTGTCGGGCGGGAGATGCCCGAGCCAGCCGATCTGCTCCGGCGGCAGCTTCATCACGATCGGCAGGAACACCGGCATGATCAGGAGCACGATGCCAACCCAGTCCATGAACATCCCCATGACCAGGAAGATCAGCATCATCACGAAGATGATCCCCATCGCCGGAAGCTCCATGCCGATGATGGCATTGGCGACATAGGTCGGCCCGCCCGCGAGCGTATAGGCCGCCGCCAGCGCCGCGGCGCCGATCGTCACCCAGATGATCGTGCCGGTGGATTTCAGGGTCCGGATCAGGCTGTCCCAGATGATCTCGAGCGTCATTTCGCGCCGCAAGAGCGAGATCACGAAGACCGCGACCACGCCCATGCCGGCCGCCTCGGTGATGCCGGTGATGCCGCCGTAGATCGAGCCCAGCACCACGCCGATCACGACCAGCGGCGCGACGAGACCCTTGCCGATGCTCCAGGCTTCCGCGGTCCGGCTGCGCCCGAAGACGAAGAGCATAAGCACCAGCGCAAGCGCCAGGGTCCCGGCGATCCACGGCAGGTCCGAGACCATGCCGAGCGGGATCGGATCGACGTTCTCCAGGACCCGGTTCTGCCCGGTCACCGTCATGAACAGGTTCCGCAGCAGCAGCGCCGCGGCGCCTATGGCGACGATGATCGTCAGGAAGTCGAGGAAGAGCAGGCTCTTCTCGCCCGTGGAGGGGTCCTCCGGCCGCGGTGCCGGCAGGGGCGCCTGGTCCGGGTAGAGGTTGGAGCGGATCACGATGTAAATGACATAGAACGAGGCCAGCATCAGGCCGGGCAGGAAGGCGGCGGTGAAGAGGGCCTGGATAGAGGTCTCGGTGATCAGCCCGTAGAAGATCAGGACGATCGAGGGCGGGATCATGGTGCCGAGGCTGCCCGAGGCGCAGATGGTGCCGACGGCGAACTTCCGGTTGTAGCCGAGCCGCAGCATCTGCGGCAGGGCGATCAGGCCGAGAAGCACCACCTCGCCGCCGATGATCCCCGACATCGCGGCCATGATCACCGCCATGATCGAGGTGACCAGCGCGATGCCGCCGCGCGTGCGGCTGAGCCAGAGGTTGAGCGAGGAATACATGTCCCGCGCGATGCCGGATCGCTCCAGCAATGCGGCCATGAATATGAACATCGGAATCGAGATGAGCACGTAATTGGTCATCTGCCGATAGATCGCCTGGCCGAGCACGTTCAGCGGGCCGCGCCCGAAGTCCCCGAAGAGCAGATCCGGGCCGAACTTCATCACCAGCGTGGCCACGGCGAGAATGGCCGATGCGAAGCCCAGCGGCATGCCGATCGCGAGCAGCACGAACATCGCGATCAGCAGGATCAGGCTGAGGGTTCCGATATCAACCATTGTCGTCGGCCCCCAGCGCCTTCTTGAGATTTGCGATCTCGTGCTCGTCGATCTCGTCCGCGGCGGTGTGCAGTTCGGCCGCCTTGTTCCAGTCGGCGATCAGGTTCGACAGCGCCTGCAGCGCGACCAGCCCGATGATCAGGACGATGCCGGCCTTGATCGTGGAGGGGATGGGCGGATCCCAGGCGGTGCCGAAGGTCTCCATCCTCAGGAGCTTGTCGCGGACCTCGTCGTAGCCGCCCCAGAGCAGCGCGATGAAGAAGGCCCAGATCAGCACGACGGTGAACGTGTCGGCGGCCTTCTGCGCCCAGCGCGGCATCATGTCGTAGATGGTGTAGATGCGGATATGGCTGCGCTGCTGCATCGAGTAGAGCCCGGCGAGCAGGAAGACGAAGCCGGCGAGCCAGAGCGACAGCTCGTTGGCCCAGAGCGTGGGCTTGGCGAAGAGATAGCGCGCGACGACCTCGTAGAACATGACGCCGACGATGACGACGATCGCGATCATCGCGAGCCGGCTGAGGATCAGCGACAGGATGTCGATGGGACCCGTGGGCACGACCTCGATCGCGCCTTTGGTGTCGGAGAGATAGACGCTGGCGACGAGGCTCACGGCGAGCAGCAGCCAGAGCATCAGCTTGACCAGGACGTTGTCGCCGGGCCTGAGGATCGCGGACATGTCGATGCCGCTGCCCAGGAACAGGCTCCCGATCGCGAGCCACAGCCACACCAGGACGAGGGCGGCGACCAGCACGATCATCAAGACACGCATGGGACGCCGCAGCGCTCCCAGCCAGAGGCTCTGAGTCTCCATCAGCCCACTCCCCTCGGTGCGTCCGAATTTCGAAGGACAAGAAAGGGGCGGGCCGCGACGGCCCGCCCGCTGCCTCAAGCCGTGATCGGCGGCACCGCGATCACTCGGGGATGATTCCGATCGATTTCAGATAGGCGGTGTGGCTTTCCACCAGTTCCATCGCCTCCGGCGTGGTGGCGAATTCGGGCCAGGTCTCGATCGCCGCGGCGCGGAAGGCCGCACGGTCCTCCGGCGACCAGTCCCAGAGGTTCACGCCGGCTTCCTTCAGCGCGGTCGCCGCCTCGGCGTTCGCCTTGGCCGAGGTCAGCGCCTGCTCCAGGCCCAGCTTCTCCATCGCGACCTTGATGATGCGCTGGTGGTTCTCGGGCATCGCGTCCCAGACCGCCTTGTTGCAGGCGAGATGGTCCGAGGGCATCGAGTGGAAGCCGGGGTAGGTGGCGTTCCGGGCGATGTCGTAGAGGCCCATGCCCTGGTTGTTGGCGAGGATCGAGGCATCGGCGCCGTCGATGATGCCGGATTCGAGCGCCGTGAAGACCTCGGTGAAATCCATCACGATCGGCTTGGCGCCGAGCTTCTCGAAGATCTTGGTCTCCATGCCCGGAGGCGAGCGGAACTTCCATTCCTGGATGTCGGCAACGCCCCCGATCGGCTTGGTCGAGGCCAGCGCTTCCTGTCCGACGACCCACCAGCCGATCAGCTCCATGCCGTACTTGTTGTAGAGCTTCTGCGCGACCTCCATGCCGCCGCCGGCATAGAGCCAGCCGAGCTGCTGGAACGGGGTGTCGTAGCCGCCCATGATGTCGCCGACGAACTGGAAGGCCGGATCCTTGCCGGTCTGATAGGCGCCGCCGGTCATGTCGCAGTCGAGGATTCCGTTGGCCGCCGCGTCGAAGGTCTCGACCGAGGCGACCACGGAGGAGGAGTAGAACATCTCGATGGTGATCTCGCCGTTCGACATGGTCTGGACGTCGTCGACGAACTGCGCCGCGTTCTTGCCCGAGATCGTCTCCGGCCCGTAATGCGTCTGGATCCGCAGGTGTGTTTCCTGGGCCAGCGACGGCATGGCGGTGAGCGCCAGAACCGCCGATGAGGCGAGCAAGGCGTTGAACTTCATCGTTATTTTCCTCCCTTTACGGCCCTTCGGCCATTGGCCGTCGCGTGCCGAGGCCGCGGCGGACAGGTCACTTCCGGCGCGACGCTACCGAATCCCGGGTCGACAATCAATCAATTTTGGTATACCAAATGGTGGGGCGCCGATCGCGCGCCCGAGGAGCCGCCCCGATGGTGGATGCGAACCTGGCAACGGAGATCGCCGCTCGGCTTCGACGCGACATCCTGCGCGGGGAGCTGCTCCCCGGCGCGAAGGTCAAGGAACGCGACAATGCCGAAGGGCTGGGGGTCAGCCGGACACCCATGCGCGAGGCGATCCGCATCCTGGCCACCGAAGGGCTGATCGTCCTCGCGCCGTCGCGGAGTCCCCGGGTCGCGGATCCCACGTTCCAGGAACTCTCCGACCAGCTCCTGGTCCTGCGGACCCTCGAGGTGCTCTCGGCGGAGCTCGCATGCAGCCGCGCGACGGAAGACGATCTCGCCCGGATCCGCGACCTCAGCGACCAGATGACGGATCTCTACGAGACGGGCGATTCGCTCGATCTCTTCGAGGTGGACATGGCCTTCCACACCGCCATCGCCGATGCGTCGCACAACGACTCCCTCGCCGAGACGCATCACGCCTTCCTCTCCCGGCTCTGGCGCGCCCGCTACCTCGCCGCCCGGCAATGGCGCAACCGCTCCCGCGCCCGCGCCGATCACGACGCGATCGTCGCAGCGCTCATGGTCCGCGACGTCGCCGCCGTGCGCGCCGCCCTCGAGACCCATCTCGGACGCTTGGCCGACGACATCCGCCCGATCATCGAGGACGAGCGGGGCGCCGCCGCCAAGGGGATGAGAAACTGAAGGCCATCACGCTCCGGAGCCTCGGAACCGGCGGCGTCCCAGCGACGGAGTGACCATGCGGATCGTGTTCCACGGGAGCAATGCGGCGAGCTTCGCGCCGGGCTTCGCCGATCTGCTGGATGTGCCGCACGAGATCGCCCTGCTCTCGGACGGCCTCGACGCCCCCGGCGAGACCGAGGCCTATGCCGCGGCCGAGGTCGTGATCGGCATCCGGCTCAGCGAGGCGCAGCCCCGGCTCTCGGCGCGGCTCTTCCAGGTCGCCGGCGCCGGCACCGATGCCGTGGACACCGCGCTGCTCCCCGCCGGCTGCGCGCTCTGCAACGTCTACGGGCACGAGCCCGCTATCGCCGAATACGTCATCGCGGCGCTGCTGGCGCGACACGTGCCGCTCGCCGCGGCGGACCGGCAGCTCCGCCGCGGCGACTGGCACCACTGGGCCGGCAACCCGGCCGGGCTTCGCGGCGAGATCGGGGGCGAGACCCTCGGGATCCTCGGCTTCGGCCATATCGGCCGGGCGGTCGCCGCCCGCGCCGCGGCCTTCGGGATGCGCGTCGAGGTGGCCAACCGCTCGCCGGTCGCGGCCGCAAGCCCGGCCCGGGCCTGGCCGCTGGACCGCCTGGCCGAGATGGCCGCCGGCCTCGATGTGCTGCTGAACACGCTGCCCCTGACCGGAGGGACCCGCGGCCTGATCGGTGCCGAGGTCCTCGCCGCACTGCCCTCCCGGGCCATCGTCATGAACGTCGGGCGCGGGCCGGTGATCGACGAGCGGGCGCTCTACGACGCGCTCCGCGACGGGCGCATCGCCGGCGCGGTCATCGACACCTGGTACGTCTATCCCGACGGCGCGACCCCCGCGCCCCTGCCGTCCGCCCTGCCGTTCCACGAATTGCCGAACCTGGTGATGACCCCGCACATGTCGGGCTGGACGCAAGGCACCATCGATCGCCGCCGCGCCGCCATGGCCGAGAACGTGAACCGCCTCGCCCGCGGCGCGCCCCTGCTCGATCGCCTGCGCTGAGCCGCGGGCGCCCCGCTGCCCGCGGGACGCCCCGGCGGCCTCAGGCGCCCAGCGCGATCTGGACCTTCATCGCCGCCGCGCGGTCGGAGGCCAGCACGAAGGCCTCCTCTGCCCGCCGCATCGGCAGGGTATGGGTGATCAGCGGCGAGGGATCGACGCGCCCGCGCGAGATCAGGTCGGCTGCCATGGCGAATTCCCCGTCGAAGCGGAAGCTGCCGACGATCTCGGTCTCGCTCGGCACCAGGCCGGCGATGGGCAGCGTCACCTCGCCGCCGAGCCCGACCAGCACCAGCCGCCCGCCGGCGCGCAGGACCTTCAGCGCGGCGAGGAGCGCCTGGCCGTTGCCGGAGCATTCGAAGGCGGCGTCGAAGACGCGCCCGTCGAGCCCGTCCGGCGATGCGGCGACATCGACCGTCGCCGTGGCCCCGAGCGCGCGCGCGACCGCCAGCGGCGGCTCGGCGATGTCGGTCACCACGATCTCCGCGGCGCCCGCCAGCCGCGCCGCGAGCACGGTCAGGCATCCGATCGGGCCGCTGCCGGAGACGAGCACCCGGGCGCCGAGCAGCGATCCCGCCCGCGCCGCCGCATGCAGGCAGACCGCAAAAGGCTCGCAGAGCGCGGCGAGGTCGGGGCTCGCCTCGACCGGCACCGCCTGGGCGGCCGGCACGACGACGCTTTCGCGGAACAGGCCCTGGACATGGGGAAACCGCATGGCGCTGCCGTTGAAGCGCATGTCGGTGCAGAGGTTGGCCCGCCCCCGCCGGCAATTGGCGCAGGCGCCGCAGGGCCGCGAGGGATTGACCGCCACCGTCTGGCCGAGCGCGAGCCCGCTGACGCCCTCGCCGAGCGCTGCGATCGTCCCGGCGACCTCGTGGCCGAGCACCATCGGCTCCCGCAGGCGCACGGTGCCGAAGCCGCCGTGGTTGAAATAATGCAGGTCGGAGCCGCAGATCCCGCCGATGCGAAGCGCGACGGCGACCTCGCCCGGACCCGGCGCTTCCGGCGTTGCGCCCTCGTCCAGCCGCAGGTCGCGCGGCCCGTGGGCGACGATCGAATACATGTCCTTGCCTCCCCTTCAGAGCACCGAGCTCATGCCGCCATCGACATAGATGATCTGCCCGTTGACGTAATCCGATGCGGCGGAGGCGAGAAAGACCGCCGCCCCGACCAGTTCCTCCGGCCGCCCCCAGCGCCGCGCCGGCGTGCGCCCCTTGACCCAGGCGTCGAAGGCCGGGTCGTTCACCAGCGCCTCGTTCATGTCGGTCAGCATGTAGCCCGGCCCGATCGCATTGGCCTGGATGTTCATCGGCCCCCATTCGGCGGCCATGCCCTTGGTCAGCATCTTGATGCCGCCCTTCGCCACCGTATAGGGCGTGACCGTGGCGCGGGCGAGGTCGCTGGTCAGCGAGCCGATGTTGATGATCTTGCCCGCGCCGCGCGCGATCATCCGCTTCGCCGCTTCCCGCCCGACCACGAAGGCGCTGGTCAGGTTGGTGTCGATCACCCGGCGCCAGTCCTCGGTCCCGAGTTCGACCAAGGGCTTGCGGAACTGGATGCCGGCGTTGTTGACGAGAATGTCGATGGCGCGGCCCTCGGCGTCGAAGCGCTCGAAGGCGGCGCGGACGGCGGCCTCGTCGCAGACGTCGAAGGCCGCCACCTCGGCATCGTGGCCCGCGGCGCGAAACGCTTCGCCGGCCTCGGCGAGACGGGCGGCATTCACCCCGTTCAGCACGACCCGCGCGCCGGCCTCGGCCAGCCCCTCGGCCATGGCCCGCCCGAGCCCGCGGGAGGAGCCGGTGACGAGCGCCCTGCGCCCTTGGAGATCGAATAACCTGCTGCCCATTCCCGAATCTCCCTCCTCTCTGCCCTGTCCCATCTGCGCCGCGCCCGCCCGCGGTCCGGCGATTACCGGATGGCGGGCAGAAGCCGCTTGAAGGCCGGCGTTCCCGCCTTTCCCAGCCATTCGAACACGACCATCTCCGTCGTCACAACATGGGCGCCCGAGGCGGTCATGCGGGCGAGACAGGCCCGTTCGCTCTCCAATGTGCGGGAGGCGGTCGCATCCGACACCACGAAGACGTCGTAGCCTTCCTCGAGCAGGCTGGCGGCGGTCTGCACCACGCAGATATGCGCCTCCATGCCGCCCAGCACCGCCTGCTTGCGCCCGAGCGCCCGGAAGGCTTCGGCAAAGCCCTCCTCCTCCATGCAGGAGAAATGCATCTTGGGGATGATCGCCGCGCCGGCTGCGGCTGCGGCGATCTCGGGCACGGTGGATCCCAGGCCCTCGGGATATTGCTCGGTCAGGATGACCGGGACCGAGCATTCCCTGGCGGCCGCGAGCAGGGTCTGCGTATTGCGCAGGGTCCGCGCCGGCGCCTGCACGGCGGGAACCAGCCGCTCCTGGACGTCGATGACGACGAGGACCGAATCCTTGGCTCTGATCAGCAAGGGGCGCCTCTCCTTTCCCGCAGCGGTGCCGCACGGTTATCGGCACGGACGAATGCGGTATCGGTGCACCCGGACGGCCACTCAGGTCAACCGGCCGGAACGCGCATCGCCGAAGAATCCGGTTGACCGGGGCCGTTTCGGGTTTATGGTATGCCAGATTACGGCACACCAGATGCCGACCCGTCCGCCATCCTGCGGGCGGTGGGGAGGGGAAGCCCGATGTCCTTGACGGATGCGCTCAGTCCGATCTCGGAGAATTTCTCTCTGAAGGACCACATCTATGGGGTCCTGCGCGAAGCCATCCTGAAGATGAACATCTATCAGCCGGGCGTCGACCTCCGGCTGGACGAGAGGAAGCTCGCCGAGCAGCTCGCGGTCTCCCGCACGCCGATTCGCGAGGCGCTGGCCCGGCTGGCGCAGGAGGGCCTCGTCGTGATTCTCCCGCGCAAGGGCGTCTTCGTCCAGCGCAAGTCCCGCGACGAGATTCTCGAGATGGTGGTGACCTGGGCGGCGCTGGAGAGCATGGCGGCGCGGATGGCGACCCAGGCGGCGAGCGACGCGGATTTCCGGCAGCTCCGAAGGTTCGCGGTCAAGCACAGCGCCGATGCCGAACGGGCGGAGCTCGAGGAATATTCCGACGCCAACATCCGGTTTCACCAGCGGATTCTCGAACTCTCGGGCTGCAAGCTGCTCAAGACCACGGCCGATACGCTCTTTGCGCATATGCATGCGGTCCGGCGGCGGGCGATGGGCGAGGGCAATCGCGCCAGCCGCTCGGTGGTCGATCACATGGAAATCATCGAAGCCCTGGAGCGACGCGACGCCGACCGCGCGTCGCGTCTGGTCCGCGAGCACACTATGCGGCTACACGATCATGTCCGGCGCACCTGGACCCGCTTCGAGGGCATCAACCAGTCGACGGCGGACTCCCTCTGAATGGCGGCCTCGGTGCACGGAACACGAGAGCAAAGGGCCACGGCGGCCGGAGCGGATCGTCCGGCGCACGCCGGCAATCGCCCGGGCCGCAGCAAGGAGAACTGACATGGCGCCGTTCGGCACCGCACCCTCGACCGAAGAAACCGCACCGGAGGCCGGCCAGCTGACCGACGGATTCCACCTGGTGATCGATGCGCTGAAGCTCAACGGCATCACCACGATCTACGGCGTGCCGGGGATCCCGATCACCGACCTGGGCCGCATGGCGCAGGCGGAGGGGATGCGGGTCATCTCTTTCCGGCACGAGCAGAACGCCGGGAATGCCGCCGCCATCGCGGGCTACCTCACCAGGCGGCCCGGGGTCTGCCTCACGGTCTCCGCGCCGGGTTTCCTGAACGGGCTGACCGCGCTCGCCCATGCGACGACGAACTGCTGGCCGATGATCCTGATCAGCGGCTCGTCCGAGCGTGAGGTCGTCGATCTCCAGCAGGGCGACTACGAGGAGCTGGACCAGCTCGCCGTCGCCAGGCCGCTCTGCAAGGCCGCGTACCGGGTGCTGCACGCCGAGGACATCGGAATCGCCGTGGCGCGGGCGATCCGCGCCGCGCTCTCCGGCCGTCCGGGCGGCGTCTATCTGGACCTCCCCGCCAAGCTGCTCGGCCAGGCGATCGATGCCGCCGAGGGCGCCGCCTCGCTCGTCGAGGTGGTCGATCCGGCGCCGGCGCAATTCCCCGCACCCGCGGCGGTCCAGCGGGCGCTCGACATCCTCGGCAAGGCCAGGAAGCCCCTGATCATCCTCGGCAAGGGCGCGGCCTATGCCCAGGCCGACGATCTGGTGCGCGGCTTCGTCGAGAAGACCGGTATCCCCTATATCGCGATGAGCATGGCCAAGGGCCTCCTGCCGGACACGCATCCGCAATACGCCGGCGCGGCGCGGTCGCTGGCCCTGAAGGAAGCGGACACCGTGATGCTGATCGGCGCCAGGCTGAACTGGCTGCTGTCGCACGGCAAGGGCAAGCAATGGGGCGCGCCCGGCTCGAAGACCTTCGTCCAGATCGACATCGACCCGAAGGAGATGGATAGCAACCTGCCCGTCGCCGGCCCGCTGGTCGGGGACATCGCCTCCTGCCTCTCGGCGCTGCTCGACGCGATGGGCGATGGCTGGGCCAGGCCGCCGGCGGAATGGACCGAGGCGATCCGCGCGAAATGCGAGGCCAATGTCGCCAGGATGGCGCCGCGGCTCCAGAACAACAACGTGCCGATGGACTTCCACGGGGCGCTGGGCGCGCTGCGCACGATCATCAAGGAACGGCCCGAGGCGATTCTCGTCAACGAAGGCGCCAACACGCTCGATTTCGCCCGCTCGATCATCGACATGTACCGGCCCCGGAAGCGCCTCGACGTCGGCACCTGGGGGGTGATGGGCGTCGGCATGGGCACCGCCATCGCCGCCGCGATCGAGACCGGCCAGCCGGTGCTGGCGGTCGAAGGCGACAGCGCCTTCGGCTTCTCGGGCATGGAGGTCGAGACGATCTGCCGCTACCGCCTGCCGGTCTGCGTCGTGGTGTTCAACAACGGCGGCATCTACCGCGGCACCGACGTCAATCCCTCGGGCGGCCCCGATGCGGCGACCACGGTCTTCGTCCCGGGCGCGCGCTACGACCGGATGATGGAGGCCTTCGGCGGCGTCGGCGTCAACGCCACCTCGCCCGACGAGCTTCGCCGCGCCGTGAACGAGGCGATGGATTCCGGCCGGCCGACCCTGATCAACGCCGTGATCGATCCCGCCGCCGGCACCGAGAGCGGCCGCATCGGCAATCTCAACCCGCAGAGCGTCGTTTCCAGGAAATGATTGGCACCTGCTTCATTCCATCAAGCATCGAAGGGAGCACGACATGAAAGCTCTGGACGGCATCAAGGTTCTCGATTTCACCCATGTGCAGTCGGGCCCGACCTGCACGCAGCTGCTGGCCTGGCTCGGCGCCGACGTGTTCAAGGTCGAGCGGCCGGGCGTCGGCGACGCGACCCGAAAGCAGCTCGTCGACAAGCCCGGGGCCGACAGCCTCTATTTCACCATGCTCAACCACAACAAGCGCTCGATCGAGATCAACTCCAAGAACGAGACCGGCAAAGAGGTGCTCACCCGGCTGATCGAGACCTGCGACGTGCTGGTGGAGAATTTCGCGCCCGGCGCGCTCGACCGCATGGGCTTCTCCTGGGAGACGATCCAGAAGATCAATCCGCGCATCATCGTCGCCTCGGTCAAGGGCTTCGGCCCGGGCAAGTACCAGGATTGCAAGGTCTATGAGAACGTGGCGCAATGCGCCGGCGGCTCGGCCTCGACCACCGGATTTCTCGACGGCCCGCCGCTCGTCACCGGGGCGCAGATCGGCGATTCCGGCACCGGGCTGCATCTGGCGCTCGGCATCGTCGCAGCGCTCTACCAGCGCGAGCGCTCCGGGCGCGGCCAGAAGGTGCTGGCCCCCATGCAGGACGGGGTGATCAACCTCTGCCGGGTCAAGCTGCGCGACCAGCAGCGCCTGGAGGCCGGACCGCTCACCGAATATTCGCAGTTCGGCGAGGGCATCCCCTTCGGCGAGGCGACCCCGCGCGCCGGCAACGATTCCGGCGGCGGCCAGCCGGGGCGGATCCTGCGCTGCAAGGGCTGGGAGACCGACCCGAACGCCTATACCTATTTCATCACCCAGGCCGCGGTCTGGGAGAAGGTCTGCGACGTGATCGGCAAGCCCGAGTGGAAGACCGACCCCGATTTCGCCACCCTCAAGGCGCGCCTGCCGCGGCTGAACCAGATCTTCGGCGCGATCGAGGACTGGACGATGACCAAGACCAAGTTCGAGGTCATGGACATCTGCAATCCCCTCGACATCCCCGTCGGCCCGATCCTGAGCATGAAGGAGATCGCCGAGGACGAGGGGCTTCGCGCCACCGGCACCATCGTCGAGGTCGAGCATCCCGAGCGCGGCCCGTATCTCAGCGTCGGCTGCCCGATCAAGATGTCCGACAGCCCCGTGGACGTGACGCGCTCGCCGCTGCTGGGCGAACACACGGCGCAGATCCTCGCGGAGGTGCTCGGCTATTCGCCCGAGGAGGTGGACCGGGTGTACCGCTCCGGGGCGGTGGGCGAGCCGAAGACGGTCGGGGCGGATTAGGGGCGGGGGAGCGGCGGCCCGGCGCGAGACCGGGCGATCGCAAGAAGGGGAAAGCGGATGCGTTTGATCGTGATGGGGCAGCAGGCGTTCGGCAAGGATGTGCTGGCGAGGCTCCTGGAAGCCGGCACCGACGAGGTGGTCGCCGTCTATTGCGAGCCCGACCGGGAAGGCCGGCCGGCCGATCCGATCAAGGATTTCGCGCTCGGGAAGGGGCTGCCGGTGCTGCAGCCGACCCATTTCAAGGAGCAGGCGACGATCGACGAGCTCGCGGCCTTCGAGGCCGACCTGATGATCATGGCCTTCGTCAATGTCTTCGTGCCGGAGGCGGCGCGCGACGCGCCCAGCCAGGGCTCGATCTGCTTCCATCCCTCGCTCCTGCCGCTGCATCGCGGCCCGTCGGCGGTGAACTGGCCGATAATCATGGGCAGCACGAAATCGGGCTATTGCTGGTTCTATCCTTCCGACGGGCTCGACGAGGGCGACGTCCTGCTCGACTGGGAATGCGAGATCGCGCCCGACGACACGGTGATCGACCTCTATTTCAAGAAGATCTACCCCTCGGCGGTCGATTCTGTGCTGAGGGTGGTCGACCTCTACCGCTCCGGCAGCCCCCCGCACCGGGAACAGGACGAGGCCCGCGCCACCTACGAGCGCCGCTGCACCCGCCGGCACACCCGGATCGACTGGAACAAGCCCGTCAAGCAGGTCTACGACCTGATCCGCGGCGCCAATCCGGCGCCCGGCGCCTGGACCACGCTCGGCGATGCGGAGATCGACGTCTTCGACTGCGCCCGCGTGCCGGGGGACGGCATCTCGGCACGGGTGATGGGGATCTCGGAGGACGGCGTCGCCGTGCAATGTGTCGGCGGCCGCATCCTGATGAAGCGAGTCCGCCCCCCGGGCGGGGCGAAGATGAGCGCAACCGAATGGGCGGCCTTGGTGCAGCTCGAACCGAACCAGAGCCTCGGCAACTGACTACAGATTTACCACAAGGAAGCATAAGAATGTCCGACATCGAGATCGCCCGCAAGGCCAGGAAGAAGCCGATCCAGGAGATCGGTGCCAGGCTCGACATCCCGAACGAGCATCTCCTGCCCTTCGGCCACGACAAGGCCAAGGTCTCGGAAGAATTCATCAAGTCGCTGGCGGATCGGCCGGACGGGCATCTGGTGCTGGTGACGGCGATCAACCCGACCCCGGCCGGCGAGGGCAAGACCACGACCACGGTCGGCCTCGGCGACGGGCTGAATGCCATCGGCAAGAAGGCCGCGATCTGCATCCGCGAGGCCTCGCTCGGGCCGAACTTCGGCATGAAGGGCGGCGCGGCGGGCGGCGGCATGTCCCAGGTGGTGCCCATGGAGGACATGAACCTCCATTTCACCGGCGACTTCCACGCGATCACCTCGGCCCACAACCTGCTCGCCGCGATGCTCGACAACCACATCTACTGGGGCAACGAGCTCGACATTGACATCCGCCGCATCCCCTACCGCCGCGTGATGGACATGAACGATCGCGCCCTGCGCCAGATCGTCTGCAACCTCGGGGGCGTGGCCAACGGCTTCCCGCGCGAGACCGGCTTCGACATCACCGTGGCCTCCGAGGTCATGGCGATCCTCTGCCTCGCGCGGGATCTCAAGGATCTGGAGAAGCGCCTCGGCGACATCATCGTCGCCTATCGCCGCGACCGCACGCCGGTCTACGCCCGCGACCTCAAGGCCGACGGCGCCATGACGGTGCTGCTCGCCCAGGCGATGCAGCCGAACCTGGTGCAGACGCTCGAGAACAATCCGGCCTTCGTGCACGGCGGCCCCTTCGCCAACATCGCCCATGGCTGCAACTCGGTGGTCGCCACCACCACGGCGCTGAAGCTCGCCGATTACGTGGTGACCGAGGCCGGCTTCGGCGCCGATCTCGGCGCGGAGAAGTTCTTCGACATCAAGTGCCGCAAGGCGGGGCTGAAGCCCGAGGCGGTGGTGATCGTCGCCACGGTGCGGGCGATGAAGATGAACGGCGGCGTCAAGAAGGAGGATCTCGGCACCGAGAACGTCGAGGCGGTGAAGAAGGGCTGCGCCAACCTCGGCCAGCACATCGAGAACGTGAAGGGCTTCGGCGTGCCCGCGGTGGTGGGGATCAACCACTTCGTCACCGACACCGAGGCCGAGATCCAGGCGATCAAGGATTACGTGGCGAGCCAGGGCTCGGAGGCGGTCCTCTGCAGGCACTGGGCCAAGGGGTCGGCCGGCATCGAGGATCTGGCGCGCAAGGTCGTCTCGCTCGTCGAGGGCCGGTCGGCGCAGTTCGCGCCGCTCTATCCCGACGACATGAGCCTCTTCGAGAAGATCGAGACCATCGCCAAGCGGATCTACCGCGCCGACGAGGTGCTGGCCGACAAGAAGATCCGCGACCAGCTCAAGCAATGGGAAGCGGACGGCTACGGCCACCTGCCGGTCTGCATGGCCAAGACGCAGTATTCCTTCACCACCGACCCCAATCGCCGCGGCGCGCCGCGCGGCCATTCGCTGCCGGTGCGCGAGGTCCGGCTGTCGGCGGGGGCGGGCTTCGTGGTGGTGATCTGCGGCGAGATCATGACCATGCCCGGCCTGCCGCGCAAACCCTCGGCGGAGACCATCCGCATCAACGAGGACGGCCTCATCGACGGCCTGTTCTAGGAGGAAACCGCCTGTGATCCGCACGATCCTGGTTCCGGTTCGAGGCGACGGCAAGGGCGACAACGTCCTTGCCCACGCAGCGGTGCTGGCGCACCGCTACGATGCCCATGTCACGGTGGCGCATTGCCGGCCGCGCCCCGAGGATCTGATGCCCTATGGCGTCCATATCCCGGAATTCCTGCGCAATCAGATCGTGCGGCAATCCTACCAGGTCGCCGACCAGGAAGAGGAGGGGATGCGCGAGGAGGTGCTGGTGCTCGCGGAGAAGCTCAGGCTCGACCATTCCGGCGACAACATCGGCCGGACGGCGACGGTGGCGTTTCTCGCCGAAGCCGGCCGCCAGGTGGACGTCATCAAGCGCCGCGGCCGGCTGGCGGATCTGATCGCGGTGGCCAAGCCCGACCGGGACCGCAACCTCGGCCACAATACGCTCAAGGCAGCACTCTTCCACTCGGGGCGGCCGGTCTTGATGTGCCCGCATGCGGAGACGCCGCCCGCGACGCTCGGGGCGCATGTCTCGCTCGCCTGGAACGGCAGCGCGGAGGCGGCGCGGGCGCTGTCGCAATGCATCAGCGTGCTGCGGACCGCCGACGCGGTCTCGATCCTGTCCAGCGGATCGGATTCCGGTCCGGGAACCTCGGCCGAGGATCTGGTCGATTTCCTGCGCCTGCACGGCATCGCCGCCACGATCGTGAAATTCGACCCGCGCGGCAAGACCGGCCGCGAACTGCTGAAGGCCAGCGCCGCGGCCGGCGCGGACATGCTGGTGATGGGCGCCTATGGCGACAGCCACGAGCGCGAGACCGTCTTCGGGGGCAATACCCAGACGGTGGTCGATACCGCCACCACGCCCGTCATCTTCAACCACTGAAAGGGCGCGGAACGAGGGAACGGAAGACGGAAGGTTTCAGGCCGCGGAACGAACGGCCGAAGGCAAGGCGAGAGACAACTCGCGAGCACAAGAGAGCCAAACGGGAGGACCAAATGGCAAAGCACTTCAACATCCTGGCCGGCATGGCCGGCGCCGTCGCGCTGGGCGTGATGGCGGTGACGCCGGCATCGGCCTGGGAGCCGACCAAGCCGGTCGACTTCGTGATCATGGCCGGCGCCGGCGGCGGCGCGGATCAGATCGCCCGATTCCTGCAATCGGTCACCGAGAAGAATGATCTCACCAGCCGGCCGCTGGTGCCCAACAACAAGGGCGGCGGATCGGGCGCCGAGGCGCTGATCGCGCTCAACACCACGAACGATCCCGACCACACGATCCTGGTCACGCTGAACTCGTTCTTCACCACGCCGCTGCGCCAGCCCGATCTCGGCGTCGACATCACGACCTTCACGCCGGTGGCGATGATGGGCGTCGATCCCTTCGTGCTCTGGGTCCACAAGGACAGCGGCATCACCACCTTCGAGCAATGGCTGGAGACCGTGAAGGCGGCCAATGGCGAATACGTCATGGGCGGCACCGGCACCGGCCAGGAGGATTCGCTCGTCATCACCTTCCTCAGGGACGCCTACGGGCTCGACATCAAATACATCCCCTATGACGGCGGCGGGGCGGTCGCGAAGGATCTGGCCGGCCAGCAGATCATGGCCAGCGTCAACAACCCCGCCGAGGCCAAGGGCTTCTACGAGGCCGGCGACGTGGTGCCGCTGGTCGCCTTCTCCGACGAGCGGCTTCCGGCCTTCCCGGACGTGCCGACCGTCAAGGAGAAGGGCCAGGACTTCAGCTACTACAACCAGCGCGCCGTGGTCGGCGCTCCGGGCCAGTCCGCGGAGGCGGCCGAATACTACCAGACCCTCTTCAAGACGATCTACGATTCCGAGGAATGGCAGGGCTACATGGCTTCCGAGAGCCTGTCGCCGCTCTGGATGGCGCCCGACGAGCAGGCGGAATACTGGAAGCTCCAGGTCGAGCGACACAAGGAACTGCTCGCCAACATGGAAGAGTAGATCTCCGGAACCGATTTTCAGAAGTACTTCTGGGAGGCCAGAATGAGACTTGGCGAAATCGTCACGGCCGCTGTCCTGGCCGCCCTGTCCATCTACATGATGTGGAAGAGTACCGATCTGAACATCGGCTATGTCGCAGGCAAAGGTCCGGGAGGCGGAGCCTGGCCGTTCTGGCTCTCGGCCATCATGCTCGTCTGCACGATCGTGATCGCCTTCAACTGGGCAAGGCGGACCTCTCCGCCTTCCCGCTCCACCGAGCCGGTGCTCGACGCCGACGGCCGCAGGATGCTGCTGCAGGTCGGCGGCGGCATCTTCGTCTTCGTGGCGCTGATCGACGTCATCTCGATCTACGGCGCCATGGCGCTGTTCCTGTTCTACTACCTCTGGTTCCTCGGACGCCACGCGCTCTGGCTGGCACTGACCATCTCGATCGCGACGCCGATCGTGTTCTTCTTCTTCTTCGAGGCGCTGATGCGGATCACCCTGCCCAAGGGGATGAGCTTCACCGACCCGGTCTTCAACGTGCTCTACGACATCATCTACTGACCCCGAGCAGCGGTCGGTCCGCGGACCCGAGAGTGGAGTCCTGAACCATGGAAATTCTGGAACTTCTCAGCCACGGCCTGTTTCTCGCGATCCAGCCGATGAACATCGCGCTGATCGTGGTCGGCGTGACGCTGGGCCTCTTCATCGGCGCGATGCCCGGGCTCGGTTCGGTGAACGGCGTGGCGATCCTTTTGCCGATCACCTTCCTGGTGCCGCCGGCCTCGGCGATCATCTTCCTCGCGGCGATCTATTACGGGGCGATGTACGGCGGCGCGATCAGCTCGATCACCCTCGGCATCCCGGGCGCCTCTACGGCGGTCGCCACGACCTTCGACGGGCGGCCGCTGGCGCTCAAGGGCCGCGCCAGCCTCGCGCTGGTGACCGCCGCGATCGCCTCCTTCGTCGGCGGGACGGTCTCCATCATCCTCTTCACCGCCTTCGCGCCGCCGCTCGCGCATGTCGCGCTCAGCTTCGGGCCGCCGGAGATCTTCGCGCTGATGCTGCTCGCCTTCGCCACCTTCGTCGGCCTCGGCGGCGACGACATCCCCAAGACCGTGCTGTCGATCTGCCTCGGCCTGGTCTTCGCCTCGGTCGGCTTCGACCAGATCTCCGGCGCGCCGCGGCTGGTCTTCTTCGGCATCTCCGGCTTCCTGCACGGGATCAACTTCCTGGTGCTCGCCATCGGCGTCTACGGCATCGGCGAGATGCTCTGGACGCTCGACACCACGCGCGGAAAGATCACCAGCACCGAGGCGCGGATGACCTTCGCCGGCATCGTCGCGGACACGCGGGAATGCTTCGCCAAGGCCTGGAAGGGCATGTCGATCGGCTCGGGCCTCGGCTTCTTCGTCGGCATCCTTCCCGCCGCCGGCGCGACGCCCGGGTCGCTGATGGCCTATGGCGTGGCCAAGATGACCGGCCGCGACCCGGATTCCTACGGAAGGGGCAACCCCGACGGCGTCGCGGCGCCGGAAGCGGCCAACAATTCCGCCTCCACCGGCTCGATGCTGCCCATGCTGACCCTGGGCATTCCCGGCTCGCCCACCACGGCGATCCTGCTCGGCGGCATGGTGATCTGGGGCCTGACCCCCGGCCCGCGGCTCTTCACCGACCAGCCCGAATTCGTCTGGGGGCTGATCGGCTCGTTCTACGTGTCGAACTTCTTCGCGCTCGTCATCAACCTCAGCTTCATCCCGCTCTTCATCTGGATGCTGCGCATGCCCTTCACCATCCTCGCACCGATGATCTTCGTGCTCTCGGTGGTCGGCGGCTATGCGGCCACCAACGACATGCACGACGTCTGGCTGATGCTGATCTTCGGGCTGAGCGCGTTCTTCCTGCGCAAGTTCGACTACCCGCTGGCCCCGGCCGTGCTCGCCATCGTGCTCGGCCCGATCGCCGAGCCCACGCTGCGCCAGTCGCTGCTCCTGTCCTCCGGCGATCCGTCGATCTTCTTCACGCGGCCGATCGCGGGCACGATCACGGTGATCGCGATCATCCTGATCCTCCTGCCGCTCTTCGGCGTCATCCGGCGGAAGATGAAGGGGTCGAGCGAGGCGAGTGCCTGACGGATCGCCCGGAGGCATGTGTCCCAAGCGTGTCGCCGAAATCCATCGGGGGATCGAAGGGTCGTGACGTGACCCCTTTCGTTCATCCAGGGGTCACTGGAATCCGGGGTTGAGAATTGCGCATGAGCGCGACGGTAGCAACGGGCATCGGCGCGGAGCTTTCGATGTGGCTCAGCGCCGATGCCCGTTGCGGGTTCAGGGTCGCGGCGTAGGCGGCGGGCGTCATGTAGCCGATCGCCGAGTGGGGCCGCGCGGTGTTGAAGTCGTCGACCCAGCCGGCGAGGACAGCCCGGGCGTGGTTCATCGAGAAGAACAGGTGCTCGTTGAGGCATTCATCGCGCATCCGTCCCTGGAAGCTCTCGGCGAAGGCGTTCTGGGTCGGCTTGCCCGGGGCGATGTAGCGCCAGTCGAGCTTCGCCGCCTGGGTGAAGGCGAGGACCGCCGAGGAGGTGAACTCGGTGCCGTTGTCGCTGACGATGACGTCCGGTCGCCCGCGACGCGCGATCAGCGCGGTGAGCTCGCGCACCACCCGCTTGCCGGTCAGCGAGGTGTCCGGGACGGCCGCGAGGCACTCCTTGGTGACATCGTCGATGATCGTCAGCACCCGGAACCGGCGCCCGCAGGCCAGCTGGTCGTGGACGAAATCGGTCGACCAGCGGCAGTTCGGCCCCTCGGGCCTCGGGATCGGCGTGCGCGCCACCGCGATCCGGCGCCGCGACCGCCGTCGGCGCACCGCCAGCCCCTCCTCGCGGTAGAGCCGCTGGGTCTTCTTGCGGTTCAAGGTATGGCCCTCGCTTCGCAGCAGAACATGCAGCCGGCGATAGCCGAACCGCCGGCGCTGGTCCGCCAGCTCCCGCAGCCGCGCGCGCACCGCGGCATCGTCGGGACGTCGGCTGCAATAGCGGACCGCGCTCCGGTCCGCGCCTATCATGCTGCACGCCCGCCGCTCGCTCACCTCGAGGCCCTCCTTGAGATGCGCGACCGCCTCCCGCCTGGCGGCGGGCGTCACCATTTTTTTGTCAGCAGCTCCTTCAGCCCGGCGTTGTCGAGCATCGCGTCGGCGTAGAGCCGCTTCAGCTTCGCGTGCTCCGCCTCGAGCGCCTTCAGCCGCTTCGCCTCGGACACATCCATTCCGCCGAACTTGGCCTTCCAGGCGTAGAATGTCGCCGACGATATCCCGTGCTTGCGGCAGAGCTCGGCGACCGCCGCGCCGCCTCCTGCTCGCGCAGCACCCCGATGATCTGCTCTTCGGTGAACCTGCTTCGCTTCATCTCCGGTCCCTCTCCTGTGGTCCGGATTCCAGCAGCCCTTGGAGGAGAAACAAGGGGTCACGTCAGTCGCGCGATGCGCGCGCGCATCGCGCGATCCGGGCTCTGACGGGAGACTCGGCTCGCTCTGCACCTGACGCAGGATGCGGAACCCCGTGGGGGCTTCGGTGCAGTTCATCAGCGACAGAGAGAGAGGGAGGCGAGATCCTCCCAAGGGCGCATCCCGGTCATTCGGCACCGCCGGGACATCACGCTTGTCAAGCACCTTGCCCGCCGTTTAGCAGTCGCTCGACAGCAATGCCCGACCGCGGGCGTCAGCCGCAGCCGCTCGCCCCGTGCCGCGACGCAGGAGCCCCGATGCAAGCCGATGATCCGTCCGACCGGCCGAAGGACGGCCCCGCCGAAACGCGGCCGGCCCTTCGCGACCCGGAGCGCACCAGCGCCGCGATCCTGGACGCCGCGACGCGGGAATTCGCCGAGAAGGGCTTCGGCGGCGCGCGGGTCGATTCGATCGCTGCGCGCGCGGGGACCAACAAGCGCATGCTCTACCACTACTTCGGTGACAAGGAGGCGCTCTACCTCGTCGTGCTCGAAGAGGCCTACGGCCGCATCCGCGACGCGGAGATGACCCTCGACCTCGGCCGCCGCGACCCGGAGGAGGGACTGCGCGAGCTCGCGCTCTTCACCTGGCGCTATTTCGTCGCCCATCCCGAGCTCATCAGCCTGCTCAATACCGAGAACCTGCTGCGCGCCCGCTTCCTCAAGGGCTCCAGGCGCATCCGCAAGATGCATGCCCATCTTGTCGACCAGCTCGCCTCGGTGCTCGACCGCGGCGCGCGCAGCGGCGTCTTCGCCACCGGGCTCGACCCGCTGCATGTCTACCTGACCATCGCCTCGCTCGCGGTCTTCTACCTGTCGAACCAGTACACGCTCTCGGTGATCTTCGACCGCGCCCTCGGCGAGGAAGCCCAGCTGGCGGCCTGGGAGAAGCACGTGGTCCACGTGGTGCTCGCCTCGGTCCGCGCCGCGCCCGGCTAGCTGCCTGTTGACAAGCCGCCCGTCTCCTGCCAGTTGGTAACTAAACGGTTACACATCGAATCGCGCGAGGGAGGGACGACATGGACCGCATCGGCATCATCATGCACGGCGTCACCGGGCGCATGGGCTACAACCAGCATCTGGTGCGCTCGATCCTGGCGATCCGGGACCAGGGCGGCATCGAGTTGGCCTCCGGCCGGCGGCTCCAGGTCGACCCGATCATCGTCGGCCGCGATCCCGGGAAGATCGAGGCGCTGGCCCGCCGCCACGGCATCGAGCGCTGGTCCTCCGACCTCGATGCCGCGCTCGCCGATCCCGACGACACGATCTTCTTCGACGCCGGCACAACCCTGATGCGCGCCGACCTGCTCACGAAGGCGCTCGACGCCGGCAAGCACATCTACAGCGAGAAGCCGATCTCCGACGACCTCGCCGTGGCCTTGGCGCTGGCCGGCAAGGCCCGCGCCTCCGGCCTCAAGCACGGCGTGGTGCAGGACAAGCTCTTCCTGCCGGGCCTCAGGAAGCTCCGCATCCTGCGCGATGCGGGTTTCTTCGGCCGCATGCTCTCGGTGCGCTGCGAATTCGGCTACTGGGTCTTCGAGGGCGACTGGGGCGTCGACCCGCAGCGCCCGTCCTGGAACTACCGCAAGGGCGACGGCGGCGGCATCATCCTCGACATGCTCTGCCACTGGCGCTACGTGATCGACGGCCTGTTCGGCGAGATCAAGGCGGTCTCCTGCCTCGGCGCCACCCATATCCCCGAGCGCATCGACGAGAGCGGCAAGCCCTACAGGGCCGACGCCGACGACGCCGCCTATGCCACCTTCGAGCTCGAGAACGGCGTCATCGCCCAGTTCAACTCCTCCTGGGCCGTGCGCGTCCGGCGCGACGACCTCGTGACCTTCCAGGTCGACGGCACCCACGGCTCGGCGGTCGCGGGCCTCACGAAGTGCTGGACGCAGCACCGGGTCAACACGCCCAAGCCGGTCTGGAACCCCGACCAGCCGCAGACCATGAACTTCTACGACCAGTGGGAGGAGGTGCCGGACACGGCCGCCTACGACAACGGCTTCAAGGCGCAATGGGAGATGTTCCTGCGCCACGTCGCCGAGGACGGGCCCTGGCCCTACGGCCTCGAGGCCGGCGCCAGGGGCGTGCAGCTCGCCGAGCTCGGCCGCAGGTCCTGGGCCGAGCGCCGCTGGCTCGACGTGCCGGCGCTGGAGTATTGAGCCATGGCCAGCATCGACCTGCCGCAAGACGGCGCCATCCTCCCCTACGAGCTCACGGGCGCCCCGGTCCCGCTCGCCCGGCGCGAGGCGGCGTCCTTCCCGCGCATCGCCTATGGCGCGGCCCATGTGGTGGCCGACCCGCTGGCCGACAACGATCCCTGGCTGACCCCGGCGATCGACTGGGACCGCACGCTCGCCTTCCGCCACCGGCTCTGGGATCTCGGTCTCGGCGTCGCCGAGGCGATGGACACCGCCCAGCGCGGCATGGGGCTCGGCTGGCCCGAGGCCCAGGAGCTGATCCGCCGGTCGCTGGCCGAGGCGCGCAGCCGCGACGGCGCGCTGATCGCCTGCGGCGCCGGCACCGACCACCTCGCGCCCGGCCCGGAGGTCACCATCGACGACGTGCTGCGCGCCTATGAGGAGCAGGTCGCCATGGTCGAGGACGCCGGCGGCCGGGTGATCCTGATGGCGAGCCGCGCTCTCGCCGCCGCCGCGAAGGGGCCCGACGACTACCTGCGCGTCTATGACCGCATCCTGTCCGAGGTGCGCCGGCCGGTGATCATCCACTGGCTCGGCGAGATGTTCGACCCCGCGCTCGCCGGCTACTGGGGCCATGCCGATCATATGGCGGCGATGGAGACCTGCCTCGAGGCGATCGCGGCCAATGCCGCCAGGGTCGACGGCGTCAAGATCTCGCTGCTCTCGAAGGAGAAGGAGATCGCCATGCGCCGCCGCCTGCCGGAGGGCGTGCGCATGTATACCGGCGACGACTTCAACTATGCCGAACTGATCGCCGGCGACGAGGCGGGGCATTCCGACGCCCTGCTCGGCATCTTCGACGCCATCGCCCCGGTCGCCTCGGCGGCGCTCGAGGCCCTCGGCCGCGGCAGCGACAACGAATTCTTCGACCTGCTGGAACCCACCGTCCCACTCTCGCGCCACATCTTCGCGGCGCCGACCCGCTTCTACAAGACCGGCGTGGTCTTTCTCGCCTATCTCAACGGGCTCCAGGACCATTTCGTCATGATCGGCGGCCAGCAGGGCGCCCGCTCGCTCCAGCATCTCGCGGAGCTTTTCCGCCTCGCCGACCGGGCGCGCGTCCTCGCCGACTCGGACGCGGCGGTGGCGCGGATGAAGCGCGTGCTCGCCGTGCACGGGGTGGCGTAATGGCGGATCTCGACGGCCTCTCGATCAACCTCGCCACCCTGCGCAAGCAATGGAGCTTCGCCGAGGCCGTCGATGCCTGCCTGCGCCACGGCATCACCACCATCTGCCCCTGGCGCGACCAGATCGCGGATACCGGCCTCGCGGAGGCCGCCCGCATCGTCCGCGCCAACGGCCTGAAGCTCACCGGTCTCTGCCGCGGCGGCTTCTTCCCGGCGCCCGACGCCGAGGGACGCGCCCGGGCGCTCGACGACAACCGCCGCGCCGTCGACGAGGCGGCGGAGCTTGGCGCCGACTGCCTCGTCATGGTCTGCGGCGGCCTGCCCGCCGGCTCGAAGGATCTCCCCGAGGCGCGCAGGATGGTGGCCGACGGCCTCGCCGCCCTGATGCCCCATGCCCGCGCCGCCGGCGTGCCGATCGCCATCGAGCCGCTGCACCCGATGTACGCCGCCGACCGCTCCTGCGTGAACTCGCTCGAACAGGCGCTCGACATGGCCGAGGCGGTGGGCGGCGCGGGGATCGGCGCGGCCATCGACGTCTACCACGTCTGGTGGGAGCCCGGCCTCGCCAACCAGATCGCCCGCGCCGGGCGCATGGGCGCGATCCTCGCCCACCACATCTGCGACTGGCTGGTGCCCACCCGGGATATACTCAACGACCGCGGCATGATGGGCGACGGCGTCATCGACCTGCCGGCCTTCCGGGCCATGATCGAGGCCGCCGGCTTCCACGGTGCCCAGGAGGTCGAGATCTTCTCCGACCATTGGTGGAGCCGCCCCGGCGACGAGGTGCTCGCCACCTGCGTCGAGCGGTTCCGGACGGTCTGCTGAGCGCCGGCCTCCCGTGTCGCGAGCGCTCCGAGTATTTGGTATCCTCCGGCACGGATCGGCCGCACGGCCCGGGCGCGTCTCCGGCGCGCCGGCACGGCCCCGGGACAGGTGACCCCCGTGCCCAGCAAGCGACGCTACGCCCTCGTCGGCACCGGAAACCGCGGCACGACCATGTGGGGCAGGGACCTGCTCAAGGGCTGGTCCGACCATGTGGATCTGGTCGCCATCGTCGACACCAACCCGCTGCGCGCCGAGCGCGCCCGCGCCATGATCGGCTCCGACGCGCCGATCCTCACCGATCTCGACGCGATGCTCCGCGGCGTGCGCCCCGATCTCGTGATCGTCTGCACCCCCGACGACACCCACGACACGATCATCGTCCGCGCCCTCGACGCCGGCGCCGACGTCATCGCCGAAAAGCCCTTGGCCACCACGCCCGAGAAGATCGCGCGCATCCTCGAGGCCGAGCGCCGGAGCGGCCGGCGGGTCGACGTCACCTTCAACTACCGCTTCGCCCCGACCCCGGCGCGGATCCGGGAACTGCTCGCGTCCGGCGAGATCGGCAGGCTGCTCTCGGTCGATTTCCACTGGTATCTCGATACCAGCCACGGCGCGGACTACTTCCGCCGCTGGCACGCCTTCCGCGCGCGTTCGGGCAGCCTCTTCGTCCACAAGGCGACGCATCACTTCGACGTGCTGAACTGGTACCTCGAGTCCGATCCCGAGGCGGTCACGACCTTCGCCGCGCTGAAGGTCTACGGAGGCAACGGCCCCTTCCGCGGCACCCGCTGCAAGGGCTGTCCCCATGCCGCCCGATGCCGCTTCCATCTCGACATCGGCGCCGACCCGTTCCTCGACGCGCTCTACGAGGATCCGCATGGCGTCGATGGCTATTTCCGCGACGCCTGCGTCTTTCGCGAGGACATCGACGTCCCCGACACCATGGTCGCCGCCATCCGCTACGCGAACGGCGTGCATGTCTCCTATTCGCTCAACACCGCGATGCCGGTCGAGGGCCACCACATCGCCTTCAACGGAACGCGCGGGCGCATCGAGCTGCGCCAATACGAGAGGCAGCCCTGGGACAAGCCCGACCACGACGAGATCCTGCTCGTGCGCAGCTTCCCCGGCGATCGCGAGGCGGTGGAGCGCATCGCCGTGCCGCATTTCTCCGGCGGCCACTACGGCGGCGACGACCGGCTGCGCGACATGCTGTTCAGGCCCGGCGCCACCGACCCGCTCGGCCAGCGCGCCGGCTCCCGCGCCGGCGCGATCTCGGTCCTCTGCGGCATCGCCGCGCTCGAGAGCGCGGATTCCGGCCGCCCGGTCCGGCTGCGCGAATACGCCGGGACCGCCGGGATCCGCGGCGGCATCGCCTGACCCGTCCGCGGCCGCGATCCTGCGATCCAGACCGTGCCGAGAGGAATGCACAGGCGCCGCCCCGGACGGTCGCTGCTCTCGTGCTGCTGCGGCGCCCTCGTGCCGGGCATTCGGGATCCCGGTCGCCCGCCGCCGACCCGCGCCGTGCGGGCCTTGTGGGATGGCGTCCCGCTGCCTATCAAGGGATCCGGCCCCCGCCATTGCTCCCGAGCACGACGGCATCGGGCGCGCGGCCCGTCACGGGCGTCGGGGCCGGCGGGAGCTGCCATGGACGACCGCATCGCGACATTCGACGCCTGGCACCCGGGCCTCGATTCCGAGATCCCGCCGCGGCTCCAGCCCCGGGCGACGCTCTACCGGCCCGAGAATTCCACCGTCGGCTATGCCGAGGCGCGCGAGGCGGCGGAATATTGCGGCCTCAAGCCGCGCGACATGGTCGCGACGCGACTCGAGCGGCTCGTCACCCACGAGCTGCTCGTCCGCGTCACCGCGGATCTCACGGTTCCCGACGGCCCGAACTACGAGGATCTCGGCATCAGCCTGCGCGGCATCGTGGCCCGCATCGAGGAGGTCCATGTCGCGCCCGAGATGGAGGGCCTGCGGCGGCGGTTCGAGGCCTTCCGTAAGGAGGCCGACGCCCGCATTCGCGCGATCCTCGAGGCCGATGTCTTCGCGCCCGCGCCACCGGCCCCGCCCGAGGCCCCACCCGCGCGCCGCGGGCTCCTCGGCACGCTCTTCGGCGCCAGGGCGGCGGCGCCCCCGCCGGCGCCTGCCCGCCGCCAGCCTCCCGAATTCGCCGCCCTCGAGGCATGGCGCGAAACCGCGCCGCGGACCAAGGACGACCTCGATCGGGCCTGCCTGGAGAGCCTCGCGACGGTGGTGGGCGGGATCGTCGGACGCCACGGCCGCCTGCTCGCCGACCGCGACATGGTGGCGCGCTTCGCGCTCAACATGGTGTTGAACGGCCAGGGCAGCCGGCAGGTCGGCGAATGGATCGAGCCGATCATCCGGAAGGCGGCGGCGCGCGAGGGCTACCGCTTCCTGCCCGTCCAGGCGAAATCCATCTTCCTCAACGTGAAGGGCTCCTCGGCGGCCGGCAAGAGCACCATCCGGCCGGCGCAGCGCGCGCTCGCCGGGAAGCTCGGCGTTCCCTGGGAGAATTTCGCGCTGATAAGCCCCGACTACTGGCGCAAGCACCTCCTCGATTACCAGAGCCTCGGCGAGGACTACAAATACGCCGCGATGCTCACCGGCCAGGAGCTGGAGATCATCGACCGCAAGCTCGATCGCCACATGGAGGCCAAGGCGCTCGGCCAGGCGCTGCCGCATGTGCTCATCGACCGGTTCCGCTTCGACAGTTTCGACACCTCCCGGGACAGCAGCAAGACGAGCCAGCTGCTGACGCGCTTCAGCGACACGGTGTTCCTGTTCTTCGTCATCACCCCGCCGGCGGATACCGTCGAGCGCTCCTGGAAGCGGGGGCTCCAGACCGGGCGGTTCAAGGCCGTGGACGACCTGCTCTACCACAATATCGAAGCCTATTCCGGCATGCCGAACCTGTTCTTCCCGACGGTGCTCTCGGCGAGCAAGACCATGCATTTCGAGTTCCTCGACAACAGCGTGGCCCTTGGCGAGCGGCCGCGCACCATCGCCTTCGGCCGCAACGGCCAGATGACGATCCTCGACCTCGCGCGGCTGAACGACATCGACCGGTTCCGCAACGTCAACGTCGCCGCCACGAGGCCCGAGGAGGTCCTCCCCGAGGATCCGGAGGACAGCTTCGCCTTCCTCGCCGCCTGCCTGAGGCGCATCCCCGAGGTGATCCTGGCCGATCACGCCACCGCGGCGGTCTACGGCGCGACGCGAAACGGCAATTGGATCTACCGCGCCCCCGCCGATGCCCCGTGCGCCGCGGTGGGCGGCTTCGAGGCGCGCTGCCTCGCGGCCCTGGGATGGGACGGGCCGCTGGACGCGGCCGATCCGCCGCGGCTGGACGTCGAGGCCGAACGGCGGCTGACGCTCGGTGCCTGGGGCGCGCGGGCGGCGCCGCAGTGAACGATCGCCGCCGGGGACCAGGAGAATCGCATGTGCCGGCACGCCCGCTCGGGTCGGGCGCTGCCCTCGTCGTGAGGCGGTACCGTCGAAGAAGCGGGAATCGGCTCCCGGAGGTGATAGTCCTGCGCCGAAGACCATCCCGCCTTGCTCCGGCGCCCATGCTCTCTACAATCGGGGGCGCGGACCGTCGCAACGGATGCGGGCCTCTCCCGATGCTCGAGATCAAGGACATGAAGCTGCTGGCGGCCCTGGCCCGGCACCGGCATTTCGCGCGCGCCGCGGAAGCCTCGGGAATATCCCAGCCGGCCTTCTCGGCGCGGATCCGCAAGATCGAGGCGAGCTTCGGCCTGCCGCTCGTGCGACGGGGCAACAAGTTCCAGGGCTTTTCCCGCGAGGGCGAGGTCCTGCTGAAATGGTGCCGCAAGATCCTCGCGGATGTCGAGGGCATGCGGCAGGAAATGGAGATGAGCAAGGGCGCGCTGGGCGGCAAGCTGGTGATCGGCGCGGTGCCGACGGCGCTTCCCTATGCGGCGCTGCTCTCCGGGCGCCTGCGCGAGGTCCATCCGGACCTGGCGATCGAGATCCGTTCCCTGACGTCCTCGAAGATCGGGCTGGGCCTAGACGATTATTCGCTCGATGCCGGCCTGACCTATGTCGGGGCCGAGAACATCGGCGACAAGCTGCTGCTGGAGCCGATCTACGAGGAGACCTACGTGCTGGTGGCGTCGAAGGCGCTCGCGCCGCGCGCGGCGGGCCATGCGACCTGGGCCGAGGCGGCGGCGCTGCCGCTCTGCCTGCTGACCCGCGACATGCGCAACCGCCAGCTGATCGACGCGGCCTTCGAGGCCGTCGGCCTCAACCCCAGCCCGGTGATGGAGACCGACGATTTCACCGCCGCGCTGGCGCAGGTCGCCAGCGGCACGGCGGCGATGATCGCGCCCCGCTGGCTCTCGGAAAATGTCTTCGCGGGCAGGGATTCGATCCGCCTCGAGCTGACCGACCCCGTGGTCGCCCATTCCATCGGACTGGTGACCCACCTCCAGCAACCGGTCCTGCCGGCGATCGCGGCGCTGCGCGATGCCATCCGCAGCCTGTCATAACGAAAACGGATCGAACCTTTCGAAGATGCGATTGGAAATTATCGCTGAATTCTGACAGAAGGGCTTCGTGCCTCTGGAGGGTGGAAATGAACGTGCAATCACCGCGGCCCGGTGTCTGGAAATCCGGCAGGGGCAAGGGCCGGACCACCCCGAAGGGGCGGCAATTCGACGATGCGGCGCTCGCCGAAGTCCAAGCACTGCTCGGCGACCGGCCGCGGCGGCGCGATCTCCTGATCGAGCACCTGCATCTGATCCAGGACGAATACCGCTGCCTCTCGGCGCGGCATCTGCGCGCCCTGGCCGAGGAGATGCGCATGGCGCAGGCCGAGGTCTACGAGGTCGCCACCTTCTACGCCCATTTCGACGTGATCCGCGAGGGCGAGGCGCCGCCGCCCGATCTCACGATCCGCGTCTGCGACAGCCTCTCCTGCGAGCTCGCCGGTGCGCAGCAGCTGCTCGCGGCCCTGAAGGCGGGGCTCGACCCGGAACGGGTCCGCGTGCTGCGCGCGCCCTGCATGGGGCGCTGCGACACGGCGCCGGTGCTGGAGATCGGGCACGATCACATCGACTTCGCCACGCCCCAGAAGGTGCAGGCGGCGATCGCGGCGCAGGCGACCCATGCCCGCATCCCGGATTACGAGGATCTCGCCGCCTATCGCGCGGCCGGTGGCTACGGGACGCTCGAAGCCTATCGGGCGGGGGGGGCGACACCCGACGCGGTGCAGGAGCGGGTGCTCGCCTCGGGGCTGCGCGGGCTCGGCGGCGCGGGCTTCCCCTCGGGGCGCAAATGGTCCTTCGTCCGGGCCGAGGCCGGGCCGCGCTACCTCGCGGTGAACGGCGACGAGGGCGAGCCGGGCACCTTCAAGGACCGCCACTACCTGGAACGGACGCCGCATCTCTTCCTCGAAGGCATGCTGATCGCCGCCTGGGCCGTGGAGGCGGAGCGCTGCTACATCTACATGCGCGACGAATACCCGGCGGTGCTCGAGATCCTCGCCCGCGAGATCGCCGCGCTCGAGTCGGCCGGGCTGGTGGCGCCGGGATACGTGGATCTCCGGCGCGGCGCCGGGGCCTATATCTGCGGCGAGGAAAGCGCGATGCTCGAATCGATCGAGGGCAAGCGCGGCATGCCGCGCCACCGGCCGCCCTTCGTGGCGCAGGTCGGCCTCTTCGACCGCCCCACGCTCGTGCATAATGTCGAGACCCTCCACTGGGTGGCCCGGGTCTGCCGGGAAGGCCCGGAGATCCTGAACGGGGTCGAAAAGAACGGGCGCAAGGGCCTGCGCTCCTATTCGGTCTCGGGGCGCGTGCGGAACCCCGGCGTGCATCTGCTGCCGGCGGGCTCGACGATCACCGACATCATCGCGGCCGCGGGCGGCATGCTCGAAGGCCATGTCTTCAAGGCCTACCAGCCCGGCGGCCCCTCCGCGGGCCTGCTGCCCGCCTCCATGGCCGACATCCCGATGGATTTCGACACGCTCCAGCCCTTCGGCACCTTCATCGGCTCCGCCGCCGTGGTGATCCTCTCGGACCGCGACAGCGCCCGCGCGGCCGCGCTCAACATGCTGCGCTTCTTCGAGGACGAGAGCTGCGGGCAATGCACGCCCTGCCGCGTCGGCTGCGGCAAGGCCGTCCGGCTGATGGAAGCGGAGCGCTGGGACACCGACCTGCTGGAGGAGCTCGGCAGCGTCATGGTGGACGCCTCGATCTGCGGCCTGGGACAGGCGGCGCCCAATCCGATCCGCATGGTCATCCGGCATTTCGCCGAGGAGATCGGGGCAGGGCAGGCGGCCGAGCCGCCCGGCCAGGGCGGGGGCGCCCAATCGCCCGAGGGAGGATTGCAGTGATGCTCGACCGCAACCCGCAGACCGTCACCTTCACCCTCGACGGCGAGGAAGTCACCGCCGAGCCCGGCCAGACCATCTGGGAGGTCGCCAACGGCCGCGGCCTGCGCATCCCGCATCTCTGCCACAAGCCGGCGCCGGGCTACCGGCCCGACGGCAATTGCCGCGCCTGCATGGTGGAGATCGAGGGCGACCGCGTGCTCGCGGCTTCCTGCATCCGCACGCCGGTCGAGGGCATGGTGGTCCGGACTGGGAGCGAGCGCGCCCGCAAGGCCCGCGCCATGGTCGTGGAACTGCTCGCCGCCGACCAGCCCGAACGCGCGGACGCCCACGACCGCTCCTCGCATTTCTGGGCGATGGCCGATGCCCAGGGCATCGAGGCGAGCCGCTTCCCGCGCCGGGACGCGGAGAGCGTGCCGCCGCCCGACCCGAGCCATCTGGCGATGCGCGTCAATCTCGACGCCTGCATCCACTGCAACCTCTGCGTCCGCGCCTGCCGCGAGGTCCAGGTCAACGACGTGATCGGCATGGCCGGGCGCGGCCATGACGCCAAGGTCGTCTTCGATTTCGACGATCCCATGGGCGCCTCCACCTGCGTGGCCTGCGGCGAATGCGTGCAGGCCTGCCCGACCGGCGCGCTGATGCCGGCGACGGTGCTCGACGCGGCGGGCCGCGGCGACGGCCAGGCGTTCGACCGGGAGGTGGACTCGGTCTGCCCCTATTGCGGCGTCGGCTGCCAGCTCTCCTTCAAGATCAAGGACGACCGCATCGCCTGGGTCGAAGGCATCGACGGGCCCTCCAACCAGAACCGCCTCTGCGTCAAGGGCCGCTTCGGCTTCGACTACATCGCCCATCCCCACCGGCTGCAGAAGCCGCTGATCCGCCGCGAGGACGCGCCGCCCAAGGGACTGAACGTCGATCCCGGCAACCCCCTCACGCATTTCCGCGAGGCGAGCTGGGACGAGGCGCTGGACGCCGCCGCCGCCGGCCTCGCCAGGCTGCGCGACGAGGCGGGCACGCTCGTGGCGGGCTTCGGCTCGGCCAAATGCTCCAACGAGGAGGCCTATCTCTTCCAGAAGCTGATCCGGCAGGGCTTCGGCCACAACAACGTCGACCATTGCACCCGGCTCTGCCACGCCTCCTCGGTGGCCGCGCTGCTCGAGAACGTCGGCTCCGGCGCGGTGACGGCGACCTTCAACGAGATCGAGCATGCGGACGTGGCGATCGTGATCGGCGCCAATCCGATCGAGAACCACCCGGTCGCCGCCACCTATTTCAAGCAATTTGCCAAGCGCGGCGGCAAGCTGATCGTGATGGATCCGCGCGGGGTGGGCCTCAAGCGCTACGCCACCCACCGGCTGCAGTTCCGCCCGGGCACCGACGTGGCGATGCTGAACGCGATCATGAACGTCATCGTCGAGGAGCGGCTCTACGACGAGCAGTACATCGCCGGCTTCACCGAGAACTGGGAGGCCATGAAGGCGCATCTCGCCGAGTTCACCCCCGAGCGGATGGCCCCGCTCTGCGGCATCGAGGCGGCGGTGCTGCGCGCCGTCGCCCGCGACTTCGCCACCGCGCGGGCGGGGATGATCTTCTGGGGCATGGGCATCTCGCAGCATATCCACGGCACGGACAATTCGCGCTGCCTGATCAGCCTCGCGCTGATGACCGGTCATGTGGGCCGCCCCGGCACCGGCCTGCACCCGCTGCGCGGCCAGAACAACGTCCAGGGTGCCTCCGACGCCGGGCTGATCCCGATGTTCCTGCCCGACTACCAGCCGGTCGAGGACGACGGCGTGCGCTCGGCCTTCACCGCGGTCTGGGGGTCGGGGGATTTCTCCAACAAGCGCGGCCTGACCGTGGTCGAGATCATGGACGCGATCCACGACGACAAGATCCGCGGCATGTATATCCTCGGAGAGAACCCGGCGATGTCCGACCCGGACGTGGAACACGCCCGCGACGCGCTGGCCAGGCTCGAGTTCCTCGTCGTCCAGGACATATTCCTGACCGAGACCGCGAATTACGCCGACGTCATCCTGCCCTCCTCCGCCTGGCCGGAGAAGACCGGGACCGTCACCAATACCAACCGGCAGGTGCAGATGGGCCGGCCGGCGGTGCCGCCGCCGGGCGAGGCGCGCGAGGACTGGCGCATCACCACCGACCTGGCCCGCCGCCTCGGCCTCGACTGGCGCTACACCCATCCCCGCGAGGTCTTCGCGGAGATGAAGCTCAACATGCCCTCCTTCGACAACATCACCTGGGAGCGGCTGGAGAAGACCGCGGTGACCTATCCCTCGCTCTCGCCCGAGGATCCCGGCCAGCCGATCGTCTTCGGCGACGGCTTCCCGCGCAAGGAGGGCCGGGCGCGCTTCACCCCGGCAAAGGTGACGGCGCCGGCCGAGACGCCGGATGCGGATTATCCGATGATCCTCCTGACCGGCCGCCAGCTCGAGCACTGGCATACCGGCTCGATGACGCGCCGCGCCGCGGTGCTCGACTGGGCCGAGCCGGAGGCGAACGCGACCCTGAACCCGAAGACCCTGCGCCGGCTCGGCGTCGCGCCCGGCGCGATGATCCGCATCGCCACCCGCCGCGGCGTGATCGAGATCATGGCGCGGGCGGACCGCGCGGTCGCCGAGGACATGGTCTTCGTCCCCTTCGCCTATGTCGAGGCGGCGGCCAACATCCTGACCAACCCGCAGCTCGACCCCTTCGGCAAGATCCCGGAGTTCAAGTTCTCCGCCTGCCGGGTCACGCCGGCGCCGCCGCGGGAGGTGGTTGCGGCGGAATAGCGGGGCCGGCCGGACCGCCGGACCCCGTGCGGGGGCCCGGCGGCGAATTCATCGCGGAACGTTCCGTCTCGGAGAGAGGGCCTGCCGATGAAGATGCTGATCCTGGGCGCGTCCTACGGCTCGCTGCTCTCCACGAAGCTCCTGATGGCGGGCCACGATGCCACGCTGGTCTGCCGCGCGCCGACCGCCGAGCTGATCAATTCCGAAGGCACGATCCTGCGCATGGCGCTCCGCGACGGCGCCGGATTGCGCGAGATCCGCTCGGCGGGCCAGCCGGGCAGGCTGGACGCGGTGACGCCCGAGGCCGCGCGCCCGGAGGAATACGACCTCGTCGGCCTCGCGATGCAGGAGCCGCAATATTCGGCGCCGGCGGTCCGCGAGCTGGTGGCGCGGGTCGCCGCGAGCGGCCGGCCCTGCCTCTCGATCATGAACATGCCGCCGCCGCCCTATCTGCGGCGGATCCCCGGGCTGCCTGTGGCCGATCTCGACGGCTGCTACAACGACGCCTCTGTCTGGGAGGGCTTCCCGCCCGACGCGGTGACGCTCTGCAGCCCCGATCCCCAGGCGTTCCGGCCGCCGGACGAGCCGAAGAACCTGCTCCAGGTCGGCCTGGCCACCAATTTCAAGGCGGCGGTCTTCGCCGATCCGCGACACACCGCCCTGCTTCGTCGGCTCGAGGACGACATCCTGGCGGTGCGCCTCGACGGCGAGGACGTGCCGGTGAAGCTCCGCGTCTTCGAGAGCCTCTTCGTCCCCATGGCGAAATGGAGCATGCTGCTGACCGGCAACTACCGCTGCATCCTTCCCGATGGCGTGCGCTCGATCCGCGATGCGGTGCTCGGCGATCCGGAGGTCTCGCGCGGCGTCTACGACTGGGTCGACGCCCTGGCGCGCCGTCTGGGCGCGGAGGCCGCGGACCAGGTGCCTTTCGAGAAATACGCCGCGGCCGCCCAGGCCCTCGTCAGACCCTCCTCGGCGGCCCGCGCCATCGCCGGCGGCGCCACCGCCATCGAGCGCGTCGACCGCCTGGTCCGGCAGATCGGCGCGCGGCTGGACCTGCGCAATGCCACCGTCGACGAGGTGGTCAGGACCGTCGATGCAAGGCTCGAAGCCAACCGGAAGGTGCAGGCGTAGCGCGGCCTCCTGCTCCCGTGCCGCGCCGGCGCCCGGCTATTCCCGGTCGAAGGTCTCGGCGACCTCGTACATCACCGGCTCGAAGCTGCGGCAGAGCGTGTTGATCTGGCGGTTGCGCACCCGCATCTCCTCGGAGCGCAGCATCGCGAGGAAATCCTCCCGCCGCCGCCACTGCGAATAATTCGCGATGCGGGTCTGGGCATCGTTGACGTGCAGGGCGGCCGAGAGAAAGCCGGGCTGGTGGCGGATGTAGGTCTCGTAGGCCTCCCGCAGCAGATCGAGAAGATCCTGACAGGTGCCGGGGGTCATCTCGAAGGTGGTGATGACGGTCTGAAAGTTCGGGTCGCGTGAAATGGTCGGCATGGGGCACCTCCTGGCGCCAGAGTATCAGGTCGCCCCGCCATTGCCAGACGTCCCGAGACGGCCGCCTCGCCGGCGCCCGGTTGACCCGCCGGCGCGCTTCGTCGCAGCCTCTCCCCCCTTGTGCGCCGGGAGTCGCTCCATGGTCCTTCGCCTTGCCTTCGCCGCCGTCCCGCTCGCCCTCGCCATCGCCCTGGCGGGCGCCGGGCGCGCGCCGGCGCAGCCCGTCTGCGGTGTCGGGGGCCCCGCCTGCGCGGTTCCGCTCGGGACCTATCGCGTCGCGCTTCCCGGCGGCGCGCCGTCCACGGACGGGTTCCCGGCGCTCGTCTTCTTCCACGGCGCCGGCGGGTCGGGGGCGGCAACGCTGCGCAACGGCGCCATGGTTGCGGAATTCCTCGCGCGGGGATGGGCCGTCATCGCGCCCGACGGGCTGGTGCGGCCGGGCTCGAGTTTCGGCCCCGGCTGGTCCTTCCATCCCTCGCGGCCCCGGCAGCGCGACGAGGCGGCCTTCACCCGCGAGATCCTCGCCGATGCGGCCCGGCGCTTCGACATCGACCGCGACCGCGTCCTGCTCTCGGGCTTCTCCGTCGGCGGCTCGCTCGTCTGGTATCTCGCCTGCGCCGATCCCGGGCTCGCGGCCGCCTATGCCCCGGTCGCCGGCGCCTTCTGGCGGCCGCATCCGGAAATGGGCGCCTGCGCCGGCCCGGTGCGGCTGCTGCATACCCACGGCTGGCGCGACGAGACCGTGCCGCTCGAGGGACGCCCCCTGCGCGGCGGCGCGATCCTGCAGGGCGACCTGTTCCACGGGCTGGAGATCCTGCGCGACGCCAATGGCTGCACCGGGCTGCGCGCCGACGCCTACGACACCGACGGCCCGTTCTGGCGGCGCTGGTGGACGCGCTGCACGCCGGGCTCGGCGCTGCAGCTGGCGCTCCATGCTGGCGGCCATTCCGTGCCGCCGGGTTGGGCGGCGCTGGCGCTCGACTGGTTCGCCGAAGCGGTTCCCGAGGACCCGGACTGACCCGCGCTCAGATCGGGGCGGGGGCGAAGCCCGGCAGCGCGCGGTGACCGGGACCATGGCCGCGGGTCACGTCGCGCACGGCGATGTCCCCGATGCGGACGACGCCCCCGTCGGGGCCGACCAGGTCGAGCCCGACATGGGCATAGAGCGCGCGCTCGTCCCAGACCAGATCCACCCCCGGCCCGGCCTCGGGGCCGATCACCAGGCGCAGCCCGACCGGCACCTCATGCGCCTCGATGCGCAGCAAAGGCCCCGTGGACGGGAGATCGGCGATGCCCTGGCCCCCGGCCCCGCCGGGCCAGGTCGCGATCCGGACCATGGGCAGCGGCCCGCGCAGCGCCTTGATGCGCGCGGAGATCTCGACATAGCTCCCCAGACGGATCGGCAATTCGCCCATGTAGCGCAGCCGCTGCAGGGACTCGGTCTTGCGCAGCTCCATGCAGGCGCCGAAATCGCGGTCGTTCAGCGCGATGCGCGCGGAATCGATCCGGTCGTAGGTCGGGCTCTCGGGCGTGCCGTCGCCGCGCGCCCAGTCGTCCAGCCCCTCGGCGAAGGCGGGGGGCATCAGGTCGGGATCCTCGTCCGGCTCGGTCTTCATGGCGCGTCCTTGCTGCGGCGGTTTTCCGCCCATAGCAGCCGGGGGTTAACGGATCGTTAACCATTCCGGGGCGCGTCAGCCGCCCGGCGCGGCCCCCGCCACCAGGCTTCCCGCCAGCGCCGCATCGATCAGCGCGATGGTCTCGGGAATGCCGAAGAGCGCGATGAAGCCGCCGAACCGCGGCCCCTGGGCCTCGCCGAGCAGCACCTCGTAGAGCGCGGCGAACCAGGCGCGCAGCGGCTCGAAGCCATGCTCCTTGCCCACCGCGAAGACCATCGCCTGCAAGGCCTCCGGATCGGCCGGCCCGGACCAGGCCGCCAGCCGGTCGCGCAGATCCCCGAGCGCCGCGCGCTCGCGCGCGTCGGCGAGACGGTAGGTCTTGGCCGGGCGCACGAAATCCTCGAAATACCGCAGCGCGTAGCCGGCGGCGGCGTCGAGCCCCGGATGGGTCTCCGGCCCGGCCTCGGGGGCATAGCGGCGGATGAATCCCCAGAGCGCGTTCTCGTCATGGGCATTCGCCGCGCTCGCGAGATTGAGCAGCATCGAATAGGGCACCACCATGTCGGAGGCGGGCGCCGCGCCCTGATGGATGTGCCAGACGGGATTGGCCAGCCGCTGGGCGGCATCCTGGCCCGGGAACGCCCGCAGATGCTGGTGATACTCGTCCATCGCCTTGGGGATCACGTCGAAATGCAGCCGCTTCGCCGTCTTCGGCTTGGCATACATGAAGAGGCTCAGGCTCTCGGGACTGGCATAGGTGAGCCATTCCTCCATCGACAGGCCGTTGCCCCTGGACTTGGAGATCTTCTGGCCCTTCTCGTCGTTGAAATGCTCGTAGTTGAAGAGCTCCGGCGGCGGGCAGCCGAGCGCGCGGCAGATCCGTGCCCCGAGCTCCGCGCTCGGGATCAGGTCCTTGCCGAACATCTCGTAATCGACCCCGAGCGCGGCCCAGCGCATCGCCCAGTCGGGCTTCCACTGCAGCTTGACATGGCCGCCGGTCACCGGCACCTCGACCCGCTCCCCGTCGGGCTCGGCATAGACGATGGTGCCCCGCTCCACATGGCGCTCGAGCGTCGGCACCTGGAGCACATGGCCGGTCCTGGGGCTGATCGGCATGAAGGGCGAATAGGTGGCCTGGCGGTCCGCCCCGAGGCTCGGCAGCATGATCTCCATCACCGCGTCGAAGCGCTCCAGCACCCGCAGCAGCATCGCGTCGAAACGGCCCGCGCGATAATATTCGGTGGCGCTGGCGAATTCGTAGTCGAAGCCGAAGGCGTCGAGGAAGGCGCAGAGCCGCGCGTTGTTGTGGGCGCCGAAGCTCGCATGGGTGCCGAAGGGGTCGCGCACCCGCGTCAGCGGCAGGTTCAGGTCGGCCTTCAGCGCCTCCTGCATCGGCACGTTGCCGGGAACCTTCCGGAGCCCGTCCATGTCGTCGGAGAAGCAGATCAGCCGCGTGGGGATGTCCGACAGCGCCTCGAAGGCGCGCCGCACCATGGTCGTGCGCGCCACCTCGCCGAAGGTGCCGATATGCGGCAGGCCCGAAGGCCCGTAGCCGGTCTCGAAGAGCACGTAGCCCTTCTCCGGCGGCGCCTCCGCATAGCGCCGGACCAGCCGCCGGGCTTCCTCGAAGGGCCAGGCCCTGGCCTCCCGCGCCGCGCTCCGCGTCTCGTCCATGGCGAATCCGCCCCCCGCCCGTGCCGGCCGCCCCGACGGCCCGCTTCCTATTGCCCGACCGCCTGCCGGTCAATACAACCATGGCAAGCGCCCCCGGCCAGTCAGGACCATCCCATGCCCGCCTCCGAATACACGCCGGCCTCGTTCTCGACCCAGGATGCGCTGATCGCGGTCATGGTGGCGGTCTCCGCCTCCGACGAGAACATCACCACGCGCGAGCTGCTCTCGATCAGCCGCATGGTCGACACGCTGCCGGTCTTCGAGGGCTACGACCTCGACCGGGTGCGCACCGTCAGCCAGACGGTCTTCGACCTCTTCACCGAGGAGGACGGGCTCGACGCGCTCTTCGGTCTCGTGCGCGACGCGCTGCCCGAGGCGATCGCCGAGACCGCCTATGCGCTGGCCTGCGACGTGGCCGCCGCCGACGGCCACGCCTTCCAGGCGGAGCTGCAGTTCCTGCTCGAGCTGCGCCACGAGCTCGGGATCGACCGGCTCCACGCCGCGGCGATCGAGCGCGGCAGCGCCGCCCGCCACCGCCGCCTGCCCAGGGACAATTGATGCCGGCTCCAGGCGAGCCCTTCGGGAAGCACGGGCGAGACCCGTGGTGCCGCCGCGGAGGTCCCGGCGCCGGTCCGTAGCGACCAACCCCGATCCGGCACGCCGCATCGCCGGCCCCCGGCCCGGCTATCGCCGCCAGGAGCCGAGCGCGCGCAATTCGCTCGACGAGAGATCCAGCATCCGCCCGGTGAGCAGGGTCCAGCAGGGCGGATCGGCGAGCGCCAGCCCGCCCGCCTGCGCCGCCGGCAGCCGCCAGCGGCCGTAGCGCCGCGCCGCCGGCGAGAGGCCGGCGCGCAACTGCTCGCCCGGCCGCGCCAGCACGCCGACCGGGACACGCGCCATGATCTCGTCCCAGCGGTCCCAGCGGTGGAACCCGGCGAGATTGTCGGCGCCCATCAGCCAGACGAAATGGACCCCGCGATAGCGCATGCCGAGCGCGGCCAGCGTCTCGGCGGTGTAGCGCGTTCCCAGCCGCGCCTCGATGGCGGTCACCGCGACACGCGGATGCGTCACGATCTCCCGCGCCGCCGCGATCCGGCGGCCCATCTCGGCGGGGGCGGTCGGCTTCAGCGGATTGCCCGGGCTCACCAGCCACCAGACGCGGTCCAGCCGGAAGGCCCGGAGCGCCCAGCGCGTGACATGGACATGGCCGGCATGGGGCGGGTCAAACGAGCCGCCGAGCAGGCCGATGCGCTGGCCGGGCAGGGCGACGGGGCCGGACGGAAGCACGCAGGCGATCTCCTCGGGACGGGACCATGGCATTCGGAAGGCAGGGCGCCGACGCTGTCAATCCATGCCCCCGCCCGGCTCCCGTTCCCGGTCGGGCGCGGGCGGCGGGCAACCCGGGGCCGGCGAAGAACAGTGTTGCACGAAAGCCAGCATCGCGCCGGGACACTGCAAATCGCTTGCTCGCGCGGCCGCGAAAGTATTAACCTTTTGTTAACGATTTGTCCCGGCTGCGGTCGCCTTAGTCCGGAAGGACGGTTCATGCGCGCAAAACAAGTAGCCATCGCGAGCCTGCTTGCCGGTGCGGCGGTCGTCGCCGGGGACGTACTGCGCGGCGGCCCGCCCGCGGGGCCCCAAACCGGCCCCCCGATCGCGGCCGCCCCCTCGGAAAACCCCGCCGCCCCCGAAGAGGACGCGCTGCCGGCCGGCGCCGAAGGCACCGTCAGCATCGAGGAATTGACCGCGATGCTCGCCGAGCGCGACGCGGCGCTCGAGACCATCACCGCCGCCGTCGAGCGCGCCGAAGCCGCGGTCGAGACCCTGACCGCGACGGTCGGCGAGCGCGACGCGACCATCGAGAAACTGACCGCGACGGTCAGCGAACGCGATGCCACAATCGAGGAACTTCGCAACCGTCTCAGCTTCTTGCAGGACGAACCTGATGCAAAGGCCGAACTCGTGGCGCTGGTCGCGCCCGACGGGGCGGAGGCACAGCCCGGCCTGCCGGTGACGCCCGCCGCGATGCCCGCCACGCTCGCCGGCGGCATCGCGCTCTTCGAGCAGGAGCTCGCCGCGGCCAAGGCCGAGCCCGACGCGCCGCCGCCGGTGCCCGCCGACCGCCCGCTGACGGAGGTGCATTTCGAGGTCGCCAGCGCAAAGCTCACCCCCGGCGGCGAGGAACGCGCCGTCGCCGCCGCCCGCACCCTCGCCGCCATGAACCTCGACCGGATCCGCATCGCCGGCCACACCGACCGCGTCGGCAACCCGGATGCGAACCGCCGGCTCTCGGAGGCGCGCGCCGAGGCGGTGGCGCAGGTGCTGATCGACGCCGGCCTGCCGCGCGAGCGCATCGAGATCGACCCCATGGGCGAGACCCCCGAAATGGCCCCCGTCGCCACCTCCGACGGGATCTCCGAGCCGCTCAACCGCTGCGTCGGCATCTATCCCGTCGTGCTGGCCTCGGCGGCGAACTGACCTCGGCTCACCCGCCGCGTTGCATTGCACGCCCCCTCCCGCCCCGGGTATGACGGTCGGCGTGAAGGGGAATGTGTCACGCCCGGCCGTGAGGGACAGCCATGGACCAGCTATTCGCGATCAAGTTCTTCGGGGCGCTCTTCGCGATCATGAACCCGCTGACCAACCTGCCGATCTTCCTCAGCCTCACCAGCGGCCTCGACCCGGCCGGGCAGCGCCGGGTCGCCCGCCAGGTGGTGCTGAATGTCGCGGTGCTCTGCCTCGTCGTCGTGCTGCTCGGCCAGCAGATCCTCGACCTGTTCGGAATCGACATCAATTCCTTCCGCACTGCCGGCGGCATCGTGCTCGCCGGCATCGGCTGGAACATGCTGAACGGCGAGCATAGTACATCGCACAGCGGCACCTCCGACGAGCGCCTCCAGCAGGCGCAGGTGCAGAACGTCGCCTTCTACCCGATGGCCTTTCCGATCCTGGTCGGCCCCGGCACCATGAGCGCGCTCCTGGTCTTCCTGCACCAGGCCGATTCCCCGCGGCACTACATCGGCTACGCGCTCGTCGTCGTCGCCGTGGTCCTCCTGCTCGCTGTCGCCCTGCGCTATGCCAGCAACATCGGCCGGCATCTTTCCGAGACCCTCCGCGTCATCATGACCCGGATCATGGGCATGATCCTTCTGGCCATTGCCGTGCAGATGACCGTCGAGGGCCTGAGCGCGCTCTTCCCCGGACTGGCCTCCTGAGCCTTGCGGAGCGCCTCCCCTGCCCGTAGGTGAAGGGCGATTTCTCGCATCCCCGAAGGACGATCCCATGGCCACGCCGCAATACGTCTTCCACATGGACGGACTCACCAAGGTCTATCCCGGCGGCAAGAAATGCTTCGAGAACATCCGCCTGAGCTTCCTTCCCGGCGTGAAGATCGGCGTGGTCGGCGTCAACGGCTCGGGCAAGTCGAGCCTGCTCCGGATCATGGCCGGCCAGGACAAGGACTTCCAGGGCGAGGCCTGGGCGGCGGAGGGCATCCGCGTCGGCTTCCTGCCCCAGGAGCCGCAGCTCGACGAGACCCGCACCGTGCGCGAGAACGTCATGGACGGCGTGGCGGCGAAAAAGGCGATCCTCGACCGCTACAACGAGGTCGCCATGAACTATTCCGACGAGACCGCCGACGAGATGACCGCGCTCCAGGACCAGATCGACGCGGAGGGCCTCTGGGATCTCGACAGCCAGATCGACGTCGCCATGGAGGCGCTGCGCTGCCCGCCCGACGACGCCGATGTCTCGACGCTCTCGGGCGGCGAGAAGCGCCGCGTCGCGCTCTGCAAGCTGCTGCTCGAAGCCCCGGAGATGCTGCTCCTCGACGAGCCCACCAACCACCTCGACGCCGAGACCATCGCCTGGCTGCAGAAGCACCTGATCGAGTACAAGGGCACGATCCTGATCGTCACCCACGACCGCTACTTCCTCGACGACATCACCGGCTGGATCCTCGAGCTCGACCGCGGCCGCGGCATCCCCTACGAGGGCAATTACTCCTCCTGGCTGGAACAGAAGGCCAAGCGCCTCGCCCAGGAGGCGCGCGAGGACAAGTCCCGCCAGCAGACGCTGGCCCGCGAGCTCGAATGGATCCGGCAAGGAGCGAAAGCCCGCCAGGCCAAGCAGAAGGCCCGCATCAACGCCTATAACGAACTCGCCGCGAAATCCGAGCGCGAGAAGATCACCCGCGCCCAGATCGTCATCCCCAACGGCCCGCGGCTGGGCGCGAACGTCATCGACGTGGAGGGCCTCGAGAAGCACTACGGCGAGCGCGAGCTGATCGACGGGCTCAGCTTCCGCCTGCCCCCCGGCGGCATCGTCGGCGTGATCGGCCCCAACGGCGCCGGCAAGACCACGCTCTTCCGCATGCTCACCGGCCAGGAGGCGCCCGACGCGGGCACCGTCACCTACGGCGAAAGCGTCAAGCTCGCCTATGTCGACCAGTCCCGCGACGCGCTCGATCCCTCAAAGACCGTCTGGGAGGAGATCTCCGACGGCCTCGACGTGATCCGCCTCGGCGACGCGGAGATGAACTCCCGCGCCTATTGCGGCGCCTTCAACTTCAAGGGCGGCGACCAGCAGAAGAAGGTCGGCCTGCTCTCGGGCGGCGAACGCAACCGCGTCCATCTCGCGAAACTGCTGCGCACGGGGGGCAACGTCCTCCTCCTCGACGAGCCCACCAACGACCTCGACGTCGAGACCCTGCGCGCGCTCGAAGACGCGCTCACCGACTTCGCCGGCTGCGCCGTGGTGATCTCCCACGACCGCTTCTTCCTCGACCGCATCTGCACCCACATGCTCGCCTTCGAGGGCGACGCCCACGTCGAATGGTTCGAGGGCAACTTCGAGGACTACGAGGCCGACAAGATCCGCCGCCTCGGCCCGGACGCGGTGGAACCGAAGCGGATCAAGTACAAGAAGTTCGCGCGGTAATGGTATAGAAAAGATATTGCGCCGACCCCGGCCGCATACCATATTGCAGTGTTCGAGTTCGATCCGGCCAAGAGCGCCGCCAACCTGGAGAAGCACGGCCTCGATTTCGAGGAGGCGCAGGCCGTCTGGTCGGATCCGCGCTGCCTCGAGGTTCCGGCCCGCACCCGCGGCGAGGCGCGGTGGGTGCTCATCGGCAGGATCGGCGCCCGGCACTGGACGGTCGTCTTCACCCGGCGCGACGACCGCCTCCGACTGATCTCCGCCCGCCGGGCCCGCAAGGAGGAGGTGGCCCGCTATGAAGAAGGTTTCCGCTGAGGAATTCGACCGCGCGTTCGACGCCGGCGAGGATATCGCCCCCCACCTCGACTTCGACCGCGCCACCCGCCCCGGCCTCGCCGCCCGCCGCGTGAACGTCGACTTTCCCGCCTGGATGGTCGAGGGCCTCGACGCCCGCGCCGCCCACCTCGGCATCACCCGCCAGGCGCTGATCAAGATGTGGATCGCGGAGCGGCTGGAGTGACGGGGTTAGTCGCAGTGATCAGCCACGACCGCTTCTTCCTCGACCGCATCTGCACCCACATGCTCGCCTTCGAGGGCGAGGGCCACGTCGAGTGGTTCGAAGGCAACTTCGAGGACTACGAGGCCGACAAGATCCGCCGCCTCGGCCCCGATGCGGTGGAGCCGAAGCGGATCAAGTACAAGAAGTTCGCGAGGTAGTTATGGATTACAGCGCGTGGCTAGAGACGGAACTTGAAGAAGTTCTTAAGCGTTTTTCGACTTTGAGATTACACAAGAGCCCAAAAGATTACGTACGCAAAGAGTATAGCATCATCAAGGAAGGAGTTTCTAATGGAATGATTTGGCTCGCGCCGCATCTGGACCGATTCCAACTAGGGCCGCCGAAGTCGCTTGTACCGTCGCTAGAGCGTTTGGCAGGCCCTTCAACGATACGCAACAAGCACGGTCAGGCATGGCAAATTACTGAGCCGAAGCAGTTAATCTCCATTCTGAAAGCATTGGACGCACCATACACGAAGGATCTGCAGTTCTTCCACGATTGCGCTGAAGGTGCCGCCACCAGCAAGTTCCAATTCAAGCCGGGGCATACAGAGCGCGCCGTGGATCCGATCGAGAGGTCCGCATCGCCTGAATCCATTGCGGACCGCCTACACAACGAGATTCAGAACAAGCTCTACAAATACCTCAAGGCCAAACTTGGCGCGAAGAGCGTTGGGACAGAACAGTCCACGGGTAGCGGGACACTTATTGATTTGGTCACGCGGGACAGTGGCAAGACCATCTTTTATGAAATCAAGACAAACGCCGCGGTCAGGACGAACATCCGTCAGGCACTCCCACAGCTCCTTGAGTACGCTTTCTGGCCTTCGGAGGAGCGGGCGGACGAGCTCATCATCGTGTCTCACCTTCCGCTGACGGAGGTCGCAGGTCGGTACTTGCGCATCCTGCAGGAGAGGTTCGCTGTGCCGATCTCATACAAGCAGTTCGATTTGCGTGAGAACGCGCTCCGCTGACGAGGCAACGGTTTTCAAACGCGCATCCGAAAGCGCGCACAGCAGGCGCCACCTGGGGGCCGAAGCCTCCTGACCGAGCCGCCCTTCCGGCCCAACTCGAAGGCCGAACTGGACCTCATCAAACGCCTAGAGTGCCGCGCCGCCCGAAGATATTCAGCTTACTCCAGCGGAGTCCAAGACCGCGCGCGTCAACACGGCACCCCGCAGCCGCTGACCTGTGCCGTCAAGGCCCGCGATGCCGAGCGCGGCATCCCCTGACCTGCCCCTAATCTGCGAGACGACCGAACGCGCCCTGCGCCGGTGACGTGGCGGACCGGCGCAGGGGCATGGCGCCGCCCGCCGGGCTCGGCTAAAGCGGCTGGGCAGCCTTCGACCGGGAACCCCATGCGCCGCCTCGCCCCCCTCGCCGCCAGCGTCGCCCTCGCCGCCTGCGTCGGCCCGAGCTACCGCGACCCCGGCGTCGGCATCGCCGCGCAGCGCGATTTTGAGCCCGAGCGCTATCTCGGCCGCTGGTACGAGATCGCCCGCTACCCGGTGTCCTTCGAGCAGGGCTGCACCGCCACCACCGCCGACTACGGCCGCATCGACGCCGGGACCATCAGCCTGCGCAACACCTGCCGCCAGGGCGCCCCCGACGGTCCGGAGGAACAGATATCCGGCACCGCGACCGTCGTCGCCCCGGGCGAGCTGAAGGTGCGCTTCTCCGGCGTGCCCTTCGTCGCCGCCGACTACTGGGTGCTCTGGGTCGACGCGGACTACCGCACGGCGGTCGTCGCCGTGCCCTCCGGCCGCGCCGGCTGGATCCTCGCCCGCACCCCCACCATCTCCCCCGCCCGCCGCGCCGAAGCCGAGGCCGTGCTGGCCCGGAACGGCTACGACCCAACCCGCCTCTACGACGTTTCCCAGCCCGCGCCGTGACCCGCCGACCGCATCGCGCCGACGCGCCGGCCCCGTTCCGCGTTAACCGTTAGGGACTCATGAAAAGATGGCTTGCCGCATCCCAGCCGCCTTCCAGCCCGGTTCAAGCCACGACGAAGCCACGTTAACCCTTGATCCCGCTAGACTTTGAGGCCGAGCAGGCCGGCGGCGGCGCCGAGGACTATCTCGCCAGCGGAGTCGCCCCGGTCTCGACGCGGGCGATCTTGCCGTCCTTCAGCATGCAGGCCATCAGCACCGCCTCCCTTGTGCCGTCGGGATAGTCGTTGACCGAATGCACCACCAGGATGTCGCCGTTCTCGTAGAGGCAGCGCCGCGCGCCCATCACCATGCGCTCGTCGGCCACCATCCTGCGGATCATCTCGCCGAACTGCGCCTTGTCCATCTCCGTGCCGGTCTGGTGCCGCACGAAGACCGCGTCGTCGGCATAGAGCGCGAGATAGGCCTCCGCGTCCTTCATCGCGATCGCGGCATTCATCTTCTCGAAGAGCGCCATGGCCGTCTCCTCCCCTGTTGTGCCGCAAGTATCCGCCCCTCCGGCCCGCGGCGCAAGCATCCGGCGGCCCGCTCCGGCCGCGGCGCGCGCACCGGTTGAAATCGGGTTAACGGATCCGGGAAAATCAATCCGTTTCAATGGCATGGCCCTTCGTGCGCGCGCGCACCTATGCGATCACCAGCCCGGTCAGCCAGAGCCCCAGCCCGAAGACCGTATGCCCGGCGAGGTTCAGGATCCGCAGCTTCGCCGGGTTCGGGGCCTTCGAGGCCGCCCAGCCCAGCCCGAGCCCGGGCTGGAGCAGGAACCAGCCGAAGGCGAGGGTGGCGATCCCGAAGATCCAGGCCGGCAGCAGGCGCGGCGCCGCCAGCCAGCCGGGGCCGACGATCAGCGCGAAGGCGACCCCGTAGACCAGCCCGACCGCGTAATGCCCGGCCCAGCCGAGCGCGCGCTCGTGCCGCCAGGGCTCGGCCGCGCCGATATCCGCGTGGAACACCCTGCCTCGGGCGAGATGCCGGAACCAGCGCCCGACCGGCGCCCAGTTCGGCGGCGGCTGGCCGGTCGCCCGCGCCAGCCCCGCTTGCCAGAGATCGAAGAGAAGGGTGGCGCCGAGCCCCAGCAGCGCCCCCTGGAGCATCAGGCCGGCCATGGGGCGCGCGGCCGCCGCCCGTCCTCACACCTCCGCCACCACCGTGCCCTTCATCTCGCCGGTCAGGCGGAAGCCGTCCACCGCCTGCACCTTGCGCCGCACCTCGGCGATGAGATGCATCGCGTCGTCCCGGGTCTGCTCGTCGGGCCATTCCGAGATCGCGGCGGTGGTGCGGCTGCTGGTGCGGACAAGCGTGACCCTGGTCGCCCCCATCGCCTTCAGCGCCGGGAGCCGCTGCTCGCGCACGCTGCGCAGGTTGGTCTCCCAATCCGCGCCGTCCGAGAGTTCCCAGGTGGTGATCGTCAGATAGCCCATGTCGTTCCCCTTGAGACCGGTTGCCGCGGCCCAGCCTAGCACATCCGGGGCGCCGGGGGAGGCTCTTGCCGCCGCCAGTGGACCGCCCCGCGCCGATCGCCTAAGAGACCGCGACGGAACGAGGAGGCGAAGCGATGTCCCACGGCGGCGAACCCATGCCGATGGAATCCCGGGCGGCCGGGCCGCTCAGGGGCATGGCGGAGGTGCCCGGCGACAAGTCGGTCTCGCACCGCGCGCTGATCCTCGGGGCGCTCAGCATCGGCGAGACCCGCATCCTCGGCCTGCTCGAAGGCGAGGACGTGCTCGACACCGGCCGCGCCATGCGGGCCTTCGGCGCGGGCGTCGAGCGGCTGGCGGACGGCGAATGGCTGGTGCAGGGCGTCGGCGTCGGCGGCTTCCACGAGCCCGAGGACGTGATCGATTGCGGCAATTCCGGCACCGGCGTCCGCCTGATCATGGGCGCGATGGCCACGAGCGACCTCACGGCGGTCTTCACCGGCGACGCCAGCCTGCGCGGGCGCCCCATGGGGAGGGTGATCGACCCGCTCGCGCTCTTCGGGGCGCAGGCGCGCGGCCGGCGCGGCGGGCGGCTGCCGATCGCGCTCACCGGTGCCGCGAACCCGGTGCCGGTCACCTACACCACGCCGATGCCCTCGGCGCAGGTGAAATCCGCGGTGCTGCTCGCCGGGCTGAACGCGCCGGGCGAGACGGTGGTGATCGAGCGCGAGCCGACCCGCGACCACACCGAGCGCATGCTGGCGGGCTTCGGCGCGACGGTCGCGGTGGAGACCAGCACCGAGGGAAGGGTCATCACCCTGACCGGCCAGCCGGAGCTCCAGGGCCGCGCGATCTCGGTGCCGCGCGACCCCAGCTCCGCCGCCTTCCCGGTGGCGGCGGCGCTGATGGTCGAGGGCTCCGACATCACCGTTCCGGGCATCGGGCTGAACCCCACGCGCGCCGGGCTCTACGAGACGCTCGTCGAGATGGGCGCGCGCATCGATTTCGCCAACCGCCGCGAGGAGGGCGGCGAGCCCATGGCCGACCTGCGCGTGCGCTTCTCCGAACTCACCGGCATCGAGGTGCCGCCCGAGCGCGCGGTCTCGATGATCGACGAATACCCGATCCTCGCCGCCCTAGCCGCGCTCGCGGACGGGCCGACGGTGATGCGCGGCATCCGGGAGCTGCGGGTCAAGGAATGCGACCGCATCGACGCCATGGCGCGCGGGCTCGAGGCCTGCGGCATCCGGATCGAGGAGGGTACGGATTACCTCATCGTGCACGGCCGCGGACCCCGCGGCGTCGCCGGGGGCACGACCGTCTCCAGCCGGCTCGACCATCGCATCGCCATGTCCTTCCTCTGCCTCGGCCTCGCCGCGCAGGCGCCGATCCGGGTCGACGACAGCGCGCCGATCGCGACGAGCTTCCCGGGCTTCTTGGCGCTGATGCGCCGGCTCGGCGCGGACATCGCCGCGTGAGCACGGCCCGGTCCGGCGGCTGCCTCTGCGGCGCGGTGCGCTACCGCGTGACCGGACCGCTCCGCGGCGTGGTGGCCTGCCATTGCCGGCAGTGCCGGCGGAGCTCGGGCCACCATGTCGCGGCGACCGCGGCGCGGCGGGACGATGTGGCGATCGCCGGCGACGTGACTTGGTTTGCCTCGAGCCCGGAGGCCTGGCGCGGCTTTTCGCGCGCGCTGCGGCTCGAACCTCTTCTGGGAGCAGCCGGGCTCGGGATGGATTTCCATCTTCGCCGGAACCCTCGATCTGCCCACGGGACTGCGCCTCGAGGGGCACATCCACGTGGCGGGCAAGGGCGATCATTACGAGATCGCCGACGGGCTGCCGCAGGCCGAAGCGGGCGATCCGGAGATGACGGCGTGACGGCGGAACGGGCGCCCGATCGACGGCCGCAGCCATGGAGTGTGTCGCGATGAAGTTCACGGTGGCGATCGACGGGCCGGCGGCGGCCGGCAAGGGCACGATCGGGCGGGCGGTGGCCGCGGAACTGGGCCTCGCCTATCTCGATACCGGGCTGCTCTACCGGGCGGTGGGCGTGCAGGCGCTCGAGGACGGGCGCGGGGTGATCGACCCGCATTGGGCGGCCGAGATCGCCCGGCGCCTGGAGCCGGACGACCTGGAGCGGCCGGCCCTGCGCAGCGCCCGCGCCTCGGCGGCGGCCTCCAAGGTCGCGGCGCTGCCGGAGGTGCGCGCGGCATTGCTCGACTTCCAGAAGCGCTTCGCGCGCCGGGAGGGCGGGGCGGTGCTCGACGGGCGCGACATCGGCACGGTGATCGCGCCCAATGCCGAGGCCAAGCTCTTCGTCACCGCCAGCGACGAGGTCCGCGCCCGGCGGCGCGCCGCCGAGATGGACGGGCGCCAGAGCCTCGGGCAGGTGCTGGCGGAGATCCGCGCCCGCGACGCGCGGGACGCGGGCCGGGACGCGGCGCCGATGGCGGCGGCCGCCGATGCGCTCTTGCTCGATACCACGGATCTGTCTATAGACGCGGCCGTCGCTGCAGCGATCGCCCATGTGAAGAGCCGGCTACCGCAGGGTGGGGCGTGAGAGCCCCGCGCTGATCGTTGGTTTTTCGGGCCGCTGCGGCCCAGCCCATAGACCGGCGGAGCCAACCGCCCGGCCAGAAACACGAACCTGGAGAAATGCATGCCAGCTGCGGCAACCATGGAAGATTTCGAGGCCCTGCTCAACGAGAGCTTCGAGCTCGAAACCCCCGACGAGGGGTCGGTCGTCAAGGGCACCGTGCTCGCGATCGAGGCCGGACAGGCCATCATCGACGTCGGCTACAAGATGGAAGGCCGCGTCGATCTCAAGGAATTCGCCGCTCCCGGCAAGGCGCCCGAGATCAAGGTCGGCGACGTCGTGGAGGTCTATCTCGACAGGGTCGAGAACGCCCGCGGCGAGGCGGTCATCAGCCGCGAGAAGGCCCGCCGCGAAGAGGCCTGGGACCGGCTCGAAAAGGCCTTCGGCAAGGAGGAGCGCGTCGAGGGCGCGATCTTCGGCCGCGTCAAGGGCGGCTTCACCGTCGATCTCGGCGGCGCCGTGGCCTTCCTTCCGGGCAGCCAGGTCGACGTGCGCCCCGTGCGCGACGCCGGGCCGCTGATGCACATGCCCCAGCCCTTCCAGATCCTGAAGATGGACCGCCGCCGCGGCAATATCGTCGTCTCCCGCCGCGCGGTGCTGGAGGAGAGCCGCGCCGAGCAGCGCGCGGAGATCGTGGCGCGCCTGACCGAGGGCGAGGCGGTGGACGGTGTCGTCAAGAACATCACCGAATACGGCGCCTTCGTCGATCTGGGCGGTGTCGACGGCCTGCTTCACGTCACCGACATGGCCTGGCGGCGGGTAAACCATCCCTCCGAGATCGTCACCATCGGCGAGACGCTGAAGGTGCAGATCATCAAGATCAACAAGGAGACCCAGCGCATCTCGCTGGGCGTCAAGCAGCTTCAGGCCGATCCCTGGGACACGGTCGAGGACAAGTTCCCGATCGGCTCCAAGCACACCGGCCGCGTCACCAACATCACCGACTACGGCGCCTTCGTGGAGCTGGAGCCCGGCATCGAGGGGCTGGTGCATGTCTCGGAGATGTCCTGGACCAAGAAGAACGTGCATCCCGGCAAGATCGTCTCCACCTCCCAGGAGGTCGATGTGGTGGTGCTCGAGATCGACAGCCAGAAGCGCCGCGTGTCGCTCGGCCTGAAGCAGGCCCAGGGCAACCCGTGGGAGACCTTCGCCGCGACCCATCCGAACGGTACCCAGGTCGAGGGCGAGATCAAGAACATCACCGAGTTCGGGCTCTTCGTCGGCCTCGAGGGCGACATCGACGGCATGGTGCACCTGAGCGACCTGGACTGGAACCGCTCCGGCGAGGACGCGATCCAGGACTACCGCAAGGGCGACGTGGTCAAGGCGGTCGTCACCGACGTCGACGTGGAGAAGGAGCGGATCTCGCTGTCGATCAAGGCGGTCGAGGGCGATCCCTTCGCCGATGCGGTCGCGGGCGTGAAGCGCGGCGACATCGTCACGGTCACCGTCACCTCGATCGAGGACGGCGGCATCGAGGTCGAATACGACGGCATGAAGAGCTTCATCCGCCGCTCCGACCTCAGCCGGGACCGCGCCGAGCAGCGCCCCGAGCGCTTCACCCGGGGCGACCATGTGGACGCGCGGGTCACCAATATCGACAGCAAGACGCGCAAGCTCGGCCTGTCGATCAAGGCCCGCGAGATCGCCGAGGAGAAGGAGGCCGTGGAACAATACGGCTCGTCGGACTCCGGCGCCTCGCTCGGCGACATCCTCGGCGCCGCGCTGAAGAAGCGCGAAAACGACTGAGGTCATGGACGTCCTCGAACGGGACTTCTACGAGGAACGGCGCCGCAAATGGCGCCGTTCGGCCTTCTGGCGCGGCTTTCTCGTCGCGGCGGTGCTGGCGCTGGTCATCGGCGGCCTGACCTTCTCCGATTCCCTCGACGTGCCGCGCGAGCATGTGGCGCGGTTCGAGGTCTCCGGGATGATCGGCGACGATCCCGACCGCGACGAGCTCCTGGCCGAGATCGCCGAGACCGACAGCGTGCGCGCGCTCCTGCTGCGGATCAACTCGCCGGGCGGCAGCACGGCCGGGTCGGAGGCGCTCTTCGAATCGATCCGCGTGATCGCCGAGAAGAAGCCGGTGGTCGCGGTCCTGGGGGAGGTGGCCGCCTCGGGCGGCTACATCGCCGCGATCGCCGCCGACCATATCGTGAGCCGCGGCAATACCCTGACCGGCTCCATCGGCGTGATCATGGAATATCCCGACCTCACGGGGGTCATGGAGTATCTGAACATCGGCCTCGAGACCGTCCGCTCCTCCGAGCTCAAGGCCGAGCCCTCGCCGTTCCGGCCGACGAATCCGGCGGCGCGCGCGCTCGAGGAGGCGCTGGTGGCCGACGGCTTCGTCTGGTTCCGCGATCTGGTCGGCACGCGGCGGGGGCTTTCGGGGAATGCCCTCGCCAATGTCGCGACCGGCGCCGTCTTTACCGGGCGCGCCGCGCTCGAGAACGGTCTGGTCGACGAGATCGGCGGCGAGGCGGCCGCGCTCGACTGGCTCGAATCGCGCGATGGTGGCGTCGCCGATCTCCCTGTGCGCGATTGGACGGTGGAGCACGACGAGCCGAGTGTGACACGGTTCCTGGGCAAGATTGCGGCAACCGGCGGGATTCTCGGGGAAATATCCCGCGGACAGGGTCCCAAGCTCTATTCCCTCACGCGGTAATTGGTGCAAGAATGTCACCGGGGCGGGAGACCGGCGGCGGGTTCCCTTCCGTGGATGCCAGAACGCAGGCTTCGGGGGCGGCGATGATCAAATCGGAACTTGTGCAAAAGATCGCGGAGGAGAACCCCCATCTCTTCCAGCGCGACGTGGAACGGATCGTCGCGACGGTCTTCGACGAGATCATCGAGGCCATGGCCAACGGGAACCGGGTGGAGCTGCGCGGCTTCGGGGCCTTCTCGGTCAAGCAGCGCGAGGCGCGGCTGGGGCGCAACCCGCGCACCGGCGAAACCGTCGAGGTCGAGGAGAAGCACGTTCCCTTCTTCAAGACCGGCAAGCTGTTGCGCGACCGGCTGAATCAGGGCTAGAGTTCAGCGGTCCACGGGGGGCGTTCATGCGCGTCATCAAGTCTATTCTGCTCGGTCTGATCCTGCTCGGGATCGTGGTGCTCGCGCTGGCGAATCGCGACCCGGTGACGGTGCGCCTCCTGCCCGAGGGCCTCGACCGGCTGAGCCCGGGCGCGATGCTGGAGCTGCCGCTCTTCGTCGTCGGCCTCCTGTCGATCGTGACCGGAATGGTGCTGGGCTACCTGCTGGAATATCTCCGCGAGCACAAGCATCGTCGTCGCGCAGCGGTCAAGGCGCGCGAGGCCGCGAAGCTCAACCGCGAGGTGGAGGGGCTGCGCCGCGAGACCAACCGGCCGAAGGACGACGTTCTGGCGCTCCTGGGCAACTGAGCGGCCGGGCGGCCATGAGGGTCAAGATCTGCGGCCTGCGCTCGCGAGCCGAAGTGGCGGCGGCGGCGCGATCCGGCGCCGATTACGTCGGGCTGGTGTTCTTCCCGAAATCGCCGCGCTGCCTTTCGCTCGCGGATGCGAAATGGATCGCCGAAGGGACGCCCGACGGCCTGCTCCGGGTCGCCCTGACCGTCGATGCCGAGGACGCGCTGCTCGAGGCGCTGCTCGAGGAGGTCGCCATCGACATGCTGCAGCTCCATGGCACTGAGAGCCCCGAGCGCGTCGCCGAGATCCGGCAGCGCTTCGGCCTGCCGGTCATGAAGGCGGTGGCGCTCGCCGACCAAGGCGATCTCGACGCGGTCCGGGAATACGCGCGGATCGCCGACCAGATCCTCGTCGATGCCCGGCCGATGCCGGGCGCGGAGCGGCCCGGCGGCAACGGGGTCGCCTTCGACTGGCATCTGCTCCAGGGTATGACCTGGCAGGTGCCCTGGATGCTGGCGGGCGGCCTGACGCCCGAGAACGTCGCCGAGGCGGTGCGCCTGACCGGGGCAGGGCAGGTCGATGTCTCCTCCGGCGTGGAATATGCGCCGGGCTACAAGGACCGCGACCGGATCGCCGCCTTCGTACGCGCCGCCAAGGCGGCGGTGCCGGCGCCCGCCTGACCGCCCGCCAGCCGCGGCGCGCCGCGAGAAGTGTGATCGACAGGCCCGCGCCCGCGGCTTAAGGATGCCCGGGAAATCCCACGGGAGCTCCCCCATGAACCACGAGACCCGCAACAGCTTTCGCACCGGCCCCGACGAGCGCGGCCGGTTCGGCGATTTCGGCGGCCGCTTCGTCTCCGAGACGCTGATGCCGCTGATCCTCGATCTGGAGGCGGAATACGAGGCGGCCAGGACGGACGCGGATTTCTGGGCAGAGATGGACGATCTCTGGACCCATTACGTCGGCCGGCCCTCGCCGCTCTATTTCGCCGAACGCCTCACCGAGCGGCTCGGCGGCGCGAAGGTCTATTTCAAGCGCGACGAGCTCAACCATACCGGCGCGCACAAGATCAACAACGTGCTCGGGCAGATCCTGCTCGCCCGCCGCATGGGCAAGACCCGCATCATCGCCGAGACCGGCGCCGGCCAGCACGGGGTGGCGACCGCCACCGTCTGCGCCCGCTTCGGGCTGAAATGCGTGGTCTTCATGGGCGCGACCGACGTGGAGCGCCAGAAGCCCAACGTCTTCCGCATGAAGCTGCTCGGGGCCGAGGTGGTGCCGGTGACCGCGGGCCGCGCCACGCTCAAGGACGCGATGAACGAGGCGCTGCGCGACTGGGTGACCAATGTGCGCGACACCTTCTACTGCATCGGCACCGTGGCGGGGCCGCATCCCTATCCGGCGATGGTGCGCGATTTCCAGTCGATCATCGGCAAGGAGACCCGCGCGCAGATGCTCGACCGCGAGGGCCGGCTGCCCGACACCCTCGTCGCCTGCATCGGCGGCGGCTCGAACGCGATGGGGCTCTTCCACCCCTTCCTCGACGACCCGGAAGTGCGGATCATCGGCGTCGAGGCCGGCGGCCACGGCGTCGACGAGCGCATGGAGCACGCCGCCTCGCTGACCGGCGGCCGGCCCGGGGTCCTGCACGGGAATCGCACCTATCTGCTTCAGGACGCCGACGGCCAGATCCTCGAGGGCCATTCGATCTCGGCCGGCCTCGACTATCCCGGCATCGGCCCGGAGCACGCCTGGCTGCACGATGTCGGCCGGGTGGAATACGTCAGCGTCACCGATGCCGAGGCGCTGGAGGCGTTCCAGCTCGCCTGCGTCACCGAGGGCATCATCCCCGCACTCGAACCGGCGCATGCGCTGGCGCATGTGGCCAGGATCGCGCCGGATCTGCCCCCGGACCACCTGCTGGTCATGAACATGTGCGGCCGCGGCGACAAGGACATCTTCACCGTGGCCGAAGCGCTCGGCACCGGGCTCTGATCGGGCCTATGCCTTTGGTTTAGGGGGCTATGCGCGGCGCAGAATGCGCGGAAACTGAACCTCCGGCCAATCGCCAAGGCGAGGGCGGGCGTGTCTAGTCGGTCCTGCGAGCGTGTGGTGCCGATCCTTGCGGATGGCGCGCGTGGGCGCCGGGGCGGGCCGGTCCGTTTCCGACGAGTAAGGGGTATATCGATTGAGGGGTATGCGGCCGACCCGGGCCGAAAGCCAGGGTCGGCCGCGGTTTACGAGTTGCGGTGGCCTCGCCCGGACTATTCCGGGCGGGGCCGTCCGCGTGCTAGGGTGATCGGAACGAACCATGCCGCGCCGGATTCTCTTTGGGAGCCTCCTTGCCCTCGCCACCGCGCTCGCCACGGCCCCGGAGGCCGTCGCCGAACCGCTGCAGGAAATCGCGACCGAGCTCCAGGCCGAGGGATACCGGATCGTCGAGGTGCGGCGGACCTGGCTCGGCCGCATCAGGATCGAGGCCGAGAACGGCGACCTGCGGCGCGAGATCGTCTTCGACCGTGTCACCGGCGAGATTCGCCGCGATCTGGTGCAGGATGCGACGACACCGGATGCGACCGGGCTGAAGGGACTCGGGCGCCTGCTGCGGCGCGATCCAGCGGTGGCGCCGGCGAAGAGAAACCCCGCCCCCGGCCCGAAAACGGCGGGCAAGACCAGGAGCGGAGCGGAAGAGAGCGAGGATGCCGTCGGGCATGAAGTCGGAGGCGGCAATGGCAGGCAAAATGCGGCGAGCGACTCCGGCCGGCAGGGCCAGGGCGCCAGCCGCAACGGGCGTGACGCCGGTCGCGGCAGCGGCGGCACGGCCTCGGCATCCGGCGAAAGCGGCGGCGCCGCACCGGGCGGCGGATCCGGCGGCGGGAGCGACGGCGGCCAGGGCAACGATCGCGGAGGCACCGACAACGCCGCCGACGACAGGGGAGGCGGCGACACCGGCGCCGGTTCCGGCGGCAGCGCCGGGAACGACGACAGCGGCGGGAACGACAGCGGCGGCGGCAACGACGGCGGGGGCAGCTCCGACGGCGGCGGCGGAAACGGCGGCGACGGTTCCGATGGCGGCGGGAGCGATGGTGGCGGCTCCGATGGCGGCGGCGGCGGGAGCGACGGTGGCGGCTCCGATGGCGGCGGCGGGAACGACGACGGTGGCAGCTCCGATGGCGGTGGCGGGAACGCCGGCGGCGGCTCTGACAGTGGCGGCGATTCTGACAGCGGCAGCGGGAACGACGGCGGCGACTCGGACGGCGGCGGCGACTCGGGCGGCGGCGGGAACGACGGCGGCAACTCGGACGGCGGCGACTCGGGCGGCGGCGGCAGCGATGACGACGGCGCTTCCAGGACGGACGGGTGATGGCGTCGCGACCTTCCCGCGCCGCTGCGTGAGACCGGCTCCGGGCGCTTCCGCCGGCGGCGCGGCCGCGGTCGCGGGGCATCTCTGACCGATGCGCGGGCGCCCGCCGGCCACGATCGCGCTCGTGCTGGTGGTGGCGATCCAGATCCTCTGCACGCTCTTCTTCGTCTGGGACATCGCCGCCGGCATCATCGGCTTCCAGCGCGCGCCCCTGAGCTGGCAGACCCGCGAGCTGCTCGAGATCGGCGCCAGCCTGGGGCTGGTCCTCGGCGTCGGGCTCGGCACGGCGCTCCTGATCCGCACGATCCTGCGCAACCGCGACATCGAGACCCGGCTGCGCGCGGTCTCCGGCGCCTTCGCCGACCTGCTCGACGAGCGGTTCGTGCAATGGGGCCTGACGCGCTCCGAGCGCGACGTGGCCTGGTTCACCATCAAGGGGATGAGCATCGCCGAGATCGCGCGGCTCCGCCAGACCAGCGAGGGCACGGTCAAGGCGCATTCCAACGCGATCTACCGCAAGGCCGGCGTCTCGGGCCGCACGCAGCTCCTGAGCCTCTTCATCGAGGACCTGCTCGACGACGGCGCTCCGGAGCCAACGAGGGGCCGGAGCAACTCGATGTGAGCCCGCACCACGCCCGGCTTGCCGCCCGGGCTGCGGCGGCGTAGGGAAGGCGCGGAGGCGGCCGATCCGCCGGGCGGGGGCGGGGCTCCCGGAGACGAAGGTACGTTACGGTATGGACAAGCTTCAGGTCGGGGATCTGGTGACCCTAACCTCGGGTTCGATGCGCATGGCGGTCGAGGCCGTGGACAACGATCAGGTGGCCTGCGTCTGGTGCCACGAGGGCGAGATCGGTCGGGACAGCTTCGACACGCGCCTGCTCCGGAAATGGGAGCATCGCGAGGAGGACCACCGGCCGATGCGCGCCGAGGGCGGCGCCAAGCCCTATCGCGGCGATCGCGAGGGCGGCGGCAAGCCCTACCAGCGGGGCCGGGCCGAGGACCGCGACGAGAAACCGCGTGCCAAGACCGGCTGGGACGGCAAGCCGCGCGAGAAGAAGTTCTTCCGCAAGGACGGCTGAAGCGTCCGCTGCCAACGACATCCGGGAAGACCGACCGGACCGGGGCGTGCCCCGATCCGGCGCGCAGGCGGCCGGCGATCAGGGCGCGGCACCGCGCGTCGTCACCGGAACCGATCCGCGAGCTTCTGGAGCAGGCTCCTCGGGTCGTCGGCCTCCGGCGCCGCCTCTGGCGCCGGCGCCGGCTCCTGCTTCGGCGTCCCGGCACGCGGCTCCGGCTTCTCGGGCTTCGGCAGATGCCGCGTCGCCGTCTCGATGAAGCGCGCCGGCTCGCCGGCCAGGAGCTCGGGCGCCGCCTCGGCGATCCCCGCCAGCAGCGGCTCGAGCCATTCCGCCTCCGCCTTGGCGAAATCGCCGAGCACGTGGTTCGTGACCAACCGCTTGTCGCCGGGATGGCCGATCCCGAGGCGCACGCGGGTGAAATCCGGGCCGATATGGGCGTCGAGCGAGCGCAGCCCGTTGTGGCCGGCATGGCCGCCGCCGGTCTTCACCCGGATCTTGCCGGGCGCGAGGTCGAGCTCGTCGTGGAAGACGATGATATCGGCCGGCTCGATCCGGTAGAACCGCGCCGCCGCCTGCACGCTGTCCCCCGAGAGGTTCATGAAGGTCCCGGGCTTCAGCAGGAGGACCTTCTCCGGACCCAGCCGCCCCTCGCTCACCTGCCCCTGGAACTTGCTCCGCCAGGGGGTGAAGCCCGGTGCGGCCGCGATGGCATCCACCGCCATGAAGCCGATATTGTGCCGGTGCCGGGCGTATTTCGCCCCCGGATTGCCGAGCCCCACGAGGAGTTTCATCGCATTGCTCCCGCAAAAAGGACACGCCGCGGAAGCGATCCCGCGGCGTGTCCCGATCCGATGTCGTCCGCGGCGCGGATCAGTCCGCTTCGCCCTCTTCCGCGCCTTCGGCCCCGGCTTCGTCCTCCTCGGAACGCAGCCCGGACGGCGCCTGGATATTGGCGATGACGAAGTCGCGGTCGGTGATGGTCGGGCGCACGCCCGCCGGCAGCTCGACGTTCGAGATATGCAGCGTGTCGTTGATGTTGGTGCCCGCCAGATCGAGCACGATCTTCTCGGGGATCTCGCCCGCGGTCACCACCAGCTCGACCTCGTTGCGCACCACCGTCAGCACGCCGCCGCGCTTGAGGCCGGGCGAGAGCTCGCGGTTGATGAACTCGACCGGGATATAGAGGCTGATGCGCGACTTCTCGGTCAGGCGCAGGAAATCCACATGGGTGGGCTTGTCCTTGACCACGTCGCGCTGCACGCCGCGGCAGATGACGTTGTTGTCCGTGCCGTCGACCCTGACATTGAGCAGCGTCGAGAGGAACCGGCCGGCCTTCAGCTGCTTGATGAGGGTATTATAGGCGATGTTGATCGTCTGCGGCGCTTCGCCGCCGCCGTAGATCACGCCGGGGACGTATCCTTCGCGACGGGCAGTGCGGGCGGCCCCCTTGCCGACCCCTGCGCGCGCCGCGGCTTCGAGAACGGGTGTCTCTGCCATCTGGCTCACTCCTGGTTGCATTGGCGGTCCTCCTCCAAGGGTGTAGGACCGCAGGCGCGCCGCATAGCGCATCCCGGGCGCGACGTGAAGCACGAATCACCGGGAGGCAAGGGTTTGCCGGAGTTGCACCTCCTATGTGGAAGTGGTTCCGATATTGTCGATCATTGAGTTGAAGACTGTAACCAATCGATCGAGCAGCGAGAAGAACACGTCAATGCCAAAACCGACGAGAAACGCAACAGTGAGCGCGGTCAGCGACACCTGATTGTGCGCCGTGAGCGATACATCGGTCAATTCCGATGGCGAAACCTCCGAGATCGCCAGGCCGTTGATGACAGAGGGGCCCCAGAACCAGGCGATCGCCACGCCGGCGAATCCGCCGAGGAATACCCGCATCGCCGCCTGGACCGGCTTGGGGTCGGGACGCAACGGATTGAGGCAGACCCGAAGGTGATAGATTACCGCGCCGAGCATGCCGTAGAGTGACGGAAGGATCCAGTTCGAGAGCGTGTCGACCCAATCCCGCATGTCTTGAGGATCGGTAATTCGGTTCTGGCTGTTACGACTCTCGATGTCCTGAAGCCCCACGAGGCAGCGCACCTGCTGAATCAGTTCGACATCGGTGGCGACGAGTTCGCCGAAGTGAAAGGTCCCTCTCGGGTCGGGAACCTCTGCGGTATTCACTATGTTTGCCGTGGGACCGGACGCAGAGATCCCAAGGCAGTGGCCGTAGGCTTCCAGCCATTTCGGCAGGGAGGGCATTGCTTCGACTGGAAGTACCGGGGCCTCTTCTTTGGAGGCGACAAGCTGTGCCGCGGTTTCGCCATTGTCCTGCTGGATCGGCGGCGCTTGTCGCGTTCCCTCAGGTGGCGGCGGAGAGACGATTCGTTTGATGGGGTCGATGACTCGGTTGAACGGGTTGAAAGACTCCAACGTCTGATTGTAGCGCCTGGTATCGACGACGATGTCGAGCGCGATGCGCTGGGCGTCTTCCATCTTTTGGCGAAACGCGGCGCGGGTCAGGCTGCCGGCGTCGTCTAGGTCAGGGGGGCTGCCTGTGGCCTTGAACTGGTCGACCAGCGGTAGAAGTTCTTCCACGATGGCACGCTGGCTTTCGGCCTTGCCCGCGGCCAACTCCATTAGGACGTCCGACGCACGTTTCTGCCAGATAGTGAAGTAGCCGCATGTCAGCGTCAATAGAGCGGCCAGCACCATCAGTGTGATCCGCAGCCAGTTCCTCCCGCCCTGTCCGTCCTTGGCCGCCCGGCGAAAGGGATCGAAACCGTTCTTGAGGTCGACCAGCGTTACCGGCCGGATCGCCACCACCGCTGAATTCATCTCGCGCTGCAGGTCGATTACTTCTTCGCTTGACCAATCGAGTTGAGGGGCGGCATCGGCACGATGCAAGGCTTCGAACAGGCCGCTTTCACGGAGCACTCCTGCACGCTGCCCGAAAGAGGCAACCAAGCGCGCATCGTCGAGCAAGTCACCGAGCAATCGGCTCATGAGAACCTCCCGGTTTCGGTGGGGCTAGCCCAACACGCCGCTGACTACATAGCCATCGCTCCCGACGCAGGAGCAAGGTTTGTTGGGCGTGTTCGGCTTTTGAGCCCAGCACCAGAACGTGGGCGTGAAGCAGATTGTACCGGGCACATGCGGCGGCACCTGTGCAGACGCGACACTAGCGACAAGCAGTGCGGCAGCAACGATGGCTTGAATCGAAACAACCACTATCGAAATTCTTCGCATGACAGGATCCCACCCCCGGCAAGTCAAAGAGACGAGTTCAATCGACGCTATAGATTCGCCGAGTATGGTATCATACTCCATCAGTGAAGTCGCATTACGATTTTGTGCCGGCTCGGATCAGGCACCTCGATTCAGACATCCGCGCCGCGTCGCGCGAGTGACTTGTCTCCGCGGAAACGATCCCGTACCTCATGGTTTCGGTCGAACGACTGGGGGAGCATGTGATGTCGGGTCCGCGCGTCGCTCTCTTCGTCACCTGCCTCGTGGACATGTTCCGCCCCTCGGTCGGCTTCGCGACGGTCAAGCTGCTCGAGGACGCGGGCTGCCGGGTCGAGGTGCCGCCGGTCCAGACCTGCTGCGGCCAGCCGGCCTGGAACGCGGGCGACCGGGAGAATGCGAAGGCCATCGCGAGGCAGGTCATCGCCGCCTTCGAGGGCTACGTGCATGTGGTGGTGCCCTCGGGCTCCTGCGCGGCGACGATCGCCCGGGATTTCGAGCGCATGTTCGCGGCCGACGACCCCTGGGCCGGGCGGGCGCGGGCGCTCGGCGCCAGGACGCATGAGATCACCGCCTTCCTGACCGACGTTCTCGGCGTCACGGAGGTCGGGCAGGAGGCCCCGGTCAGCGTCACCTACCACGACAGCTGCTCGGGGCTGCGCAGCCTCGGCATCCGGGAACAGCCGCGGCGGCTGCTCGCCAGCGTCGCGGGGCTGGAGCTGCGCGAGATGGCGGAGAACGACGTCTGCTGCGGCTTCGGCGGCACGTTCTGCGTGAAGTATCCCGAGATCTCCAACGTCATGGCCGGCGACAAGACGCGGCATGTCGCCGCCACCGGCGCGGATCTGGTGCTGGCGGGCGATCTGGGCTGCCTGATGAACTTGGCCGGCAAGGCGAGCCGCGAGGGGCGGGCGTTCCGGGCGCGCCACGTGGTCGAGGTGCTCGCGGGCGATCTCGCGACCCCGCCGATCGGAGAAGCCGGGTGAGCCTGCACGAGGCCACCACGCCGGCCTTCAGGGCCAATGCCCGCGCGGCGCTCGACAATGCCAATCTGCAGGCGGCACTCCGCGGCAGCCGCGGCAATTTCATCACCAAGCGCGCGAAGGGGCGCGAGGACCTGCCCGAATTCGACGCGCTGCGCGACCGCGCGCGGGACATCAAGGACCACGTGCTCGCCCATCTCGACCTCCATCTCGAGGCCTACGAGGCGCAGGTGATCGCCAGCGGCGGCCATGTGCATTGGGCCGAGACCGCCGAGGAGGCGCGGGCGATCGTGCTCGATCTCTGCCGGAAGGCGGGGGCGAAGGCGGTCAACAAGGGCAAGACGATGATCTCCGAGGAATGCGGGATCAACGACTTCCTGAGCGCGAACGGCATCGCGCCGGTGGAGACCGACCTCGGCGAATACATCATCCAGCTTCGCGGCGAGGTGCCGAGCCACATCATCGCGCCGGCGGTGCATGTCACCGTGCCCGAGATCGAGGCCGCCTTCCGCAAGGCGCATGCCCATCTCGACCCCGACCGGGACCTCAGCGACCTCGCCGCGCTCCAGGCCGAGGCGCGGGGCGTCTTGCGCGCGAAGTATTTCCAGGCCGAGGTCGGCATCACCGGCGCCAACATGCTCATCGCCGAGACCGGGCATTCGGTGATCGTCACCAACGAGGGCAACGGCGACCTCACCCAGTCGCTGCCGCGCATGCATATCGTCATGGCGAGCCTCGAGAAGATCGTGCCGACGCTCGAGGACGCCGCGACGATCCTGCGCATCCTCGGCCGCTCCGCGACCGGGCAGGAGATGAGCGTCTACACCACCTTCTCCCGCGGCCCGCGCCGGCCGGGGGATCCGGACGGTCCCGAGGAATACCACGTCGTGCTGCTCGACAACGGAAGGTCGAACATGCTGGCGACGCCCTTCCAGGACATGCTGCGCTGCATCCGCTGCGGCGCCTGCATGAACCATTGCCCAGTCTATCAGGCGGTGGGCGGCCATGCCTATGGCTGGGTCTATCCCGGACCCATGGGCGCGGTGCTGACCCCGAGCCTGATCGGGGTGGAGCAGGGGGGGCAATTGCCCAATGCCTCGAGCTTCTGTGGCCGCTGCGAGGAGGTCTGCCCGGTGCGCATCCCGCTGCCCGGCATGATGCGCTCCTGGCGCGAGCGCGAATTCGAGAAGCGCCTGACCCCGGCCGCCATGCGCCGCGGGCTCGGCCTCTGGGCCTTCGCGGCGCGCCGCCCCCGGCTCTACCGGATCGCGGCGCGGCTCGGCGCGGGCCTCCTGTCCCGCCTCGGCGGGAAGTCGGGCCGGATCGCGTCGCTGCCCTTCGCCCGGGGCTGGACCGGCGAGCGCGACCTCCCGGCGCCCCAGGGCGGCACCTTCATGGACCGCTGGAAGGCGGCGCGGCGATGAGCGCGCGCGACCGCATCCTCGGCCGGATCCGGGCGGCGGCGGCGCCCGGCGACCGGCAGGCGGCGGTGGCGGCCTGGATGGCGGCACCCGGCGGCGGACCGCGCCCGCACCAGGCCATGAGCCACGGCCCGCAGCGCCTGACCCAGTTCATGCAGAAGCTCGATGCGGCCGCGGCGACCGTCGGCCGGGTCTCCGCCCTCGCCGAGCTGCCCAAGGCGCTCGCCCACGAGCTGCGCAAGCGCCGGCTGCCGGCGCGGATCCGCTTCGGCAGCGATGCCATCTTCGCCGGGCTCGACTGGGGCACGATCGGGACCAGCCGCGGGCCGGGGCGCATCGAGGAGCCCGCGACCCTCAGCCGCGCCGAATTCGGCCTGGCCGAGACCGGCACGCTGGTGCTCGCCTCCGGGCCCGACAATCCCGTGACGCTCACCTTCCTCGGCGAGACGCATTTCGTCCTGCTGCGCGAGGCCGATCTCTGCGGCGGCTTCGAGGATTTCTGGACCGCCTGGCGCGAGCGCGGCCTCGATCCGCGCACCCTCAACATGGTCACCGGCCCCTCGCGCTCGGCCGATGTCGGCCAGGTCCTGCAGCTCGGCGCGCATGGGCCGGTCGCGCTGCACGTCTTCCTGCTGTCCTGAGGGCCGCCGGCCGAGGGCCTGCCGCCGGTCAGCCCGCGGCGTGGGCGGCCGCGGCGAGGCTCCGCACGAAGGCGAGCACGGCATCTGGGCTCTCGCCCGCGCCGATGCGCTCGACGATGGCCGAGCCGACCACCGCCCCGTCGGCGATGCCGGCGATGGCGCGCGCGCCCTGCGGCGTCTTCACCCCGAAGCCGACGCAGACCGGCAGGTCGGTGGCGGCCTTGATGCGCGCGACCTCGGGCGCGACCGCGGCGGCATCCGCCTCCGCCGCGCCGGTGATGCCGGTGATCGAGACGTAATAGACGAAGCCGGAGGTATTGGTGAGCACCTTGGGCAGCCGCCTTTCGTCCGTGGTGGGCGTCGCGAGCCGGATGAAGTTCAGCCCCGCCGCCTGGGCCGGCAGGCAGAGCTCCGCATCCTCCTCCGGCGGCAGGTCCACGATGATCAGCCCGTCGACCCCCGCCGCCCTGGCATCTTGCAGGAAGCGCTCGACCCCGCGGGAATGGATCGGGTTGTAATAGCCCATGAGCACGATCGGCGTCGTCTGGTCGTCCTCGCGGAAGGCCCGCACCATGGCGAGCGTCCGGTCCATGGTCTGCCCGCCGGCCAGCGCCCGCTGCCCGGCGCGCTGGATCGCCGGGCCGTCGGCCATGGGATCGGTGAAGGGCATGCCGAGCTCGATGAGATCGACCCCCGCGCCCGGCAGGCCGCGGATCACCGCCAGCGAGGTGTCCCGGTCGGGATCGCCCGCCATCACGAAGGCGACGAAAGCCTTGCGGCCTTCCGCACGAAGGGCGGCGAAACGGGCGTCGATGCGGCTCATGCGAGCGTCCTCTCCTGACGGTCCACCCGGATTTGCAGAAGCCGGCCGCGAGATCAATCCCCGGCCGGGCGCCAGCGTGATCGCATCCGTGAATACGCACTCGTCCGCCCGAATTCCCGGCAGGCCGGCCCAACCATCCCGCCGAGGCCAGGCACCGCCGGGCAGCGCCCGCCCGCCCCGTCACGCCAAAGGCGTGCCTGCGGCACGACGCGGGCGCTTCACACCCGCCGGGTCGGGCGTTGCCCTCATTTGTGGCGAGGCGGCCAGGGAAGAAAGAACGGGCTCCAAATGCGTTCGCTCTGGCCCGCCCCCGGCGCGGCTTGTCAATGTCCGGGCCGCTGCCTAGAAGCGGCGCGATCTGATCGGAGCATTCGCATGGGTTTCAGGACCGGGATCGTCGGGCTGCCGAATGTCGGCAAGTCGACGCTGTTCAACGCGCTGACCCGGACCGCCGCCGCCCAGGCGGCGAACTTCCCCTTCTGCACCATCGAGCCGAACGTGGGCGAGGTGAACGTGCCCGACGCCCGCCTCGACCGGCTCGCCGAGATCGGCAAGTCGGCGCGGGTGGTGCCCTCGCGCATGACCTTCGTCGACATCGCGGGCCTGGTGCGCGGCGCCTCGAAGGGCGAGGGGCTCGGCAACCAGTTCCTCGCCAATATCCGCGAATGCGACGCCATCGCCCATGTGCTGCGCTGCTTCGAGGACGACGACGTCACCCATGTGGAGGGACGCGTCGATCCCCTGGCCGATGCCGAGACGGTGGAGACCGAGCTGATGCTCGCCGATCTCGAGAGCGTCGAGAAGCGCCTCGCCGGGCTCGCACGCAAGCTCAAGGGCGGCGATCGCGAGGCCGAGGCCCAGGCGCGGCTGCTCGAGGCGGCGAAGGCCGCGCTCGCGGCCGGCCGGCCGGCGCGCACGGTCGCCGTCGCCGAGGAGGACGTCCGCACCTGGCGCGGGTTGCAGCTCCTGACCGCCAAGCCGGTGCTCTATGTCTGCAACGTCGAGGAGGCCTCGGCGGCGAGCGGCAATGCCCATTCGCGCGCGGTGGCGGAAATGGCCGAAAGGGAAGGGGCCGCCTGCGTGACGATCTCGGCGGCCATCGAGGAGGAGATCGCCCAGCTCGATTCGGCCGAGCGCGCGGAATTCCTCGCCGATCTCGGGCTCGAGGAGGCCGGGCTCGACCGGCTGATCGCCGCCGGGCACCGGCTGCTCGGGCTCCAGACCTATTTCACCGTCGGCCCCAAGGAGGCGCGGGCCTGGACCATCCCCAAGGGCGCCAGCGCGCCGCAGGCGGCGGGCGTGATCCACGGCGATTTCGAACGCGGCTTCATCCGGGCCGAGACCATCGCCTACGACGATTTCGTCGCGCTCGGCGGCGAGCAGGCGGCGAAGGAGGCGGGCAGGATGCGCTCCGAGGGCAAGTCCTACCGGGTCGCCGACGGCGACGTGATGCATTTCCTCTTCAACACCTGACCGGCGCTCCGGCGCCGGGCCTCCGGCGCTCCGGACGTGGAGAGGTCGCCGGCGAGCGCTCCCGGTCATCCAGACCGGATCGGCTCGAGGCTCCCGGGAACCTCCGTCGAGGCACCGGCGCTCGGGCGGGCGGCGATCCATGGCCGCTCGAGGTCAGGCCACCTGCGGCTTGTGCGCGCTGGCGCCGTCCATGGTGCCGATGCCCTGCAGCTTCGCTCCGAGGGACAGGCGGTCGAGGCTGCCGATCGGCAGGTTGACGAAGGCCGCGACCCGGTTGCGCAGGTAGCGCTGCGCCGCCTCGAATGCTGCTCGGCGCTGGAAGTCGGTGCCCTCCGCGGCGGCGGGATCCTCGATCCCCCAATGCGCGGTCATCGGCTGGCCGGGCCAGAGCGGGCAGACCTCGCCGGCGGCGGAGTCGCAGACGGTGAAGACGAAATCCATCCGAGGCGAGTCCGGGCGGGCGAATTCGTCCCATGACTTCGAGCGCAGCCCCTCGGTCGGGTATCCGGCCTCGTCCAGCACCCGCAGGGCCATCGGGTTGATCTCGCCCCTGGGGTGGCTTCCGGCGGAGAATCCCCGGAATCGGCCCTCGCCCAGGCGATTGATCAGCGCCTCGGCAATGATCGAGCGGGCGGAGTTGCCGGTGCAGAGGAAGAGGACGTTGTAGGGGCGATCAGCTGGCACGCTCGGGCTCCTTGGCCGGGGGGTCGCAGGGACGGGTGGCGACGGCGGGGGCGCAGACCTCGGGATGGCCCTGACAGCAGTCATGCGTCAGGAAGTCCACGAGGCCGGCGAGGGCCGCGTAATTCGCGGCATAGACGATCGAGCGGGCCAAGCGCTGCGAGGTGACGAGGCCCGCCCGCTCGAGACTGGCGAGATGGAAGGAGGCACTGGAGGGCGCGGCGCCCACCGCCTCGGCGACCGCCCCGGCCGCCATGCCCTCGGGACCGGCGACCACCAGCGCGCGCACCATCCGCAGCCGCGTCGGCTGCGAGAGGGCGGCGAATGCATCGCGGGCCTGAACCTCGCCGAGTTTCATTTCGATATTTCAAGAATCATCGAATCGACGATAGCCATCCTGCGTGTTCCCGCCAACCCCGTTTCGCCGGCGGCCGAAGCGGACGCCGAGCGCACCGGCGGCGCCCGGATGACGCCCGGGCTCGGCCGCCCGGACGAGCCCATGCGCGTATTCGTCGTGGCCGGGATCGAGCCCGAGGACGCGCTTGCAGAACCGCGGCCGGCGCCGCAGATCAAAATTATCTGATAAAATCAATGGCTTGAAGACTGTCCCCATGGGGACAGTCCCCGGACGTGCAGAATCCGGCCGCGAATCCGCCTAGGCTCAGCCGGGGAACCGGGCGAAATATTCCTGCAGGATCCGGGCATAGATCGCCTTGAGCTGGTGGATATGCGCCACCTCCACCCGCTCGTCGGTCTGATGCATGGTCGCGCCGACCAGCCCGATCTCGACCACCGGACAATGATCCTTGACGAAGCGCGCGTCCGAGGTGCCGCCGGAGGTCGAAAGCTCCGGCGTGACCCCGGTCTCGGCCGCCACCGCCCCGGCCACCAGATCGGTGAAGGCGCCGCGCTCGGTGACGAAGCTCTCGCCGGAGATCTCGAAGCGCGCTGCGATCCCCACCCCGAATTCCGCCGCCGCGCGGTCGGCCTCCTCCTCGATCCAGGCCGAGAGGCTGGCGCCGGAATGCGCGTCGTTGAAACGGATGTTGATCGTGGCCCGCGTCTCGGCCGGGATGACGTTCGATGCCGGATTGCCGGTGTCGATCGAGGTGATCGCCAGCGTCGAGGGTCCGAAATCCGCGGTTCCCCGATCGAGCTCCCGCGTCGCCAGCCGGTCGAGCAGGCGCACCAGCGCCGGTAGCGGGTTCTTCGCCCGCTCCGGATAGGCGGAATGCCCCTGGACGCCATAGGCGGTGACATGCGCCGTCAGCGAGCCGCGCCGGCCGATCTTGATCGCCTCGCCCATCCGTGCCGGGCAGGTGGGCTCGCCGACGAGGCAATGGTCCATGCGCTCGCCCTTCGCCGCCATCCAGTCGAGGATCGCGCAGGTCCCGTCGAGGGCGCTGCCTTCCTCGTCGCCGGTGATCGCCAGGATCACGCTGCCCGCCGGCGGGGTGGCGGTGACGAAATCCAGCGCCGCCGCCGCGAAGGCGGCGACCCCGGATTTCATGTCCGCCGCCCCGCGCCCGTACAGCATGCCCTCCGCCACGACGCCGCCGAAGGGATCATGCGTCCAGGCGGCCGCATCGCCCGGCGGCACCACGTCGGTATGGCCGTTGAAGCCGAGCGCCGGTGCCTGCCGGCCCCACCGGGCATAGAGATTGGCGATGCCGCCGCGTTCGATCCGCTCGGTGACGAATCCCGCCGCTTCGAGCCGCCCGGCCAGCAGCGCCAGGGCGCCGCCGTCGGCCGGCGTCACCGAGGGACAGCGGATCAGCTCTGCGGTAAGGGCGACGGGATCGGTGCTCATGTGGGCCTCGCTTTCGGGGCGAGGCTATCCCGGCCCCCGCCGGCGCGGCAAGCCCCGCCGCATAGGCTCGCGCCAAGGGACCGCGAGCGACAAGGCCGAAGCGGTATCGCCCGGCCCGTTAGCGGCGGCGGGGACGGCTCGCGGAGATGACCTTGTAGCTGCGGTCCTCCCACAACCGCTCGGAGGCCGCGAAACGCTCTGCGATGGTCGCCTCGTAGGGGAGCTGGCGATTCGCGACGATCAGCATCGTGCCCGAGGGCTTGAGGAGTCGCGCCCCCGCCTCAATGAAGGCGCGGCCGAGATCGGCCTCCGCGGCCCGGCCGGCGTGAAAGGGGGGATTGCTGAAGACCGCATCATAGGGCGCGGTTGTCGCGGACAGCCTGGTCACGTCCGCCCAGTGGAAGGCGGCCCGCGGATCGGGCAGGTTCGCCCGGGCGGCATCGAGCGCCCGCGTATCGGCCTCGTAGAGGTCGATGCTCTCGATCGCCGGGCAGGCGGCGAGCGCGGCCTGCGCCAGCCAGCCCCAGCCGGCGCCGAGTTCCGCGACCCTGCCCTTGAGCCGCCCCGCCAGCAGCCCGGCCAGCCGGACGCTGCCGGGATCGGGGTGGTCGGGCGAGAACAGCCCCGCCGCGGTCACGAAACCCTCCGCGTTGCGCCGCGGGGCGGCCGCGGCGGCCCAGGCCCCGACCACCTCGGGAAGTGCCAGCGGACGCTTCAGCCAGAAGACCCTTCCATGACCCTTCACCAGGGCATCCTCGACCGGCATCGCGTCGCGAACCGCCCGGGCGATGCCGTCCACCCCGTCGGTCTTCGCGCCGTTCACGGCGAGAATCCCCCCGGGCTCGAGCGCCTCCAGCGCCCGCGCGACGGCGCCCAGGCTCTCCGCCCGGCTCCGCGTGAGATTGACGATCGCCAGCGCCGCCGGGCTCGCGGCGGCCGGAACCACCGGATGGCCCCGCGCCGCCAGGGCGTCGTGCAGCGGCCGGAAGCCCTGCTCGCAGAGGAGCCGGTCGCGGGGAATCAGATCCAGGAACGGCACCGGCTGCGCATTCAGCACGAGCACGGTGCCGGCCTCCGGCAGAACCAGCCTGCCCTCATCGAGGGCAAGCGCAATGCGATCCGGTTTCGCCATGCCCGGGCGCGAAAGGCCCTATTCCTTTTCCATGGTGCATTGCAGCGGGTGCTGGTTGCGGCGGGCGTAGTCCATCACCTGCGTGACCTTCGTTTCCGCGATCTCGAAGGAGAACACCCCGACGACCGCCAGGCCCTTGCGATGCACCGTGAGCATGATCTCGACCGCCTGCTGATGATTGATCCCGAAGAAGCGCTCGAGAACGTGGACCACGAACTCCATCGGGGTGTAATCGTCGTTGAGAAGCAGCACCTTGTAGAGCGGCGGCCGCTGGGTCTTGGGCCGCGTCTTCGTCAGAAGGCTGGTCCCGCTTCCCGGAGACTTCGGATCGGATGTCGACATTGCTGGCATTCCGGCCAAGTGGCAGCCATTCCCTGAAACGGATCAGACCAATATATGAAAACGCTGGAAATTGGAAAGGGCCGGCGCCGCCGCGCGGCGACGGATCGGGACCGGCGTGGGCTCCTGATCCATATACGATTACCCCGGCGACCGTACGTCGCCGGGGCATCGCAGCACAATCCTGGCAGGGCGCGCCGGATGGACCGGCGTCACCCGACCGATTCAGGACCGGATCAGAGCGAGAAGCTCTTCACGGCGTCGCCGGCGGCCGTGACGCGGGCGCCGATCGGGGCGCTGATGTCCTTGGCGGCGGCAGCGTAGATCTCGTTCATCTTGGTCGCCTGGCTGATGAAGCCCTCGAAGGCGGACTGCGCGAAGGCGGTCTGCTTCTCGAAGAGCTCGGTCATGGTCTTCGCCGAGGCGAGGTCCTGGGCGGCGGCGACGCCGTCCTCGAAGGCCTTCTTCGAATAGGCGCTGATCTCGGAATTGATGCCCTCGGCGGCCTTCGCGGCGATCTCGGACGACTTGACGACGGCGTCGAGGTTCTCCTGGCCGAAGGCGGTCAGGCCTTCGAAGCCCTTCGAGAGCTTCTCGAACTGCTCGGTGACGTTCTTCTGGGTGTCGGCGACGATCGTCTCGACCTTGGCGGTCGCGTCCTGGATGGCGGCGGTCACGTCGATGGTCTCGGTGGTGGCGGCGGATTTGGAAGTAGTGCGGGTGGTCATTTCGTTGCTCCTTAAGCTCGGCGGTTCATGATGGGGCGGAGATAGAGATCATGCTGCACTGCGTCAAGGGGTCATGTTGCACTGCAATAAAAGATTCTTCCGGGCCGGCCGCGGCGCCCTTTGCAACGTCCGCGGGAATTTCCGTCGCCCCCTGGAAGAAGGGTGTTTTCCACTCTGAAATGACGTGCTACCTTTACGAAAAATAAAGCAATCGCGCCGTAGCGTTTGCGATAATCCGAGGCATGGGCGCCCATGGCGCCGGAGGCAGTGATGGCACAGACCCCGTTGCGCGGGATCCTTTTCCTGTTCATGGTCGTTGTTGCGCCGGCGTTGGCCCAGGCCCAGCAATATGCCGCTTTCGTGATGGACGCCCGCACGGGCAAGGCGATTCATGCGGTCAATGCCGAGACGCGCGTGCATCCCGCGTCGCTGACCAAGATGATGACGCTCTACATCGTCTTCGACGAGGTCCGCCGCGGACGGCTGTCGCTCGACCAGAAGATCACCGTCTCGGCGCATGCGGCCGCGGAGCCGCCCTCGAAGCTCGGCCTGAAGGCCGGCCAGAGGATCGAGCTCCGCTACCTGATTCGCGCCGCCGCCATCAAATCCGCCAATGACGCCGCCACGACCATGGCCGAAGCCGTCGACGGATCGGTTCCCGCCTTCGCCAAGCGCATGAACGCCTATGCCCGGGCCATGGGCATGAAGAACACCACCTTCAAGAACGCGAACGGCCTCACCGCCGAAGGGCATCTGTCGACCGCGCATGACATGGCGATCCTCGGGCGGCGGCTCGTCTACGATTTCCCGCAGTACTACAATCTCTTCAGCCGCAATTCGACCTCGGCCGGCATCAAGACGGTCAAGAACACGAACCGGCGGCTGCTCGATGCCTATCCCGGCGCCGACGGCATCAAGACGGGCTACACCCGTGCGGCCGGCTTCAGCCTCGTTTCCTCGGCCAAGCGCGGCGATAGGCGGGTGATCGTGGCGATGATGGGCGGCAAGACCAGCGCCTCGCGAAACGCAGAAGTGGCGCGGCTGATGGACCTCGGATTCGGCAAGATGCCGACACAGGCCCGGCTGGTGCCGCTGGCACCGCTGCGCACGGCAACGGCAGCGCTGGCGGCGCCGACGGCCGGCGAGGTTTCGCGCGGATCGACCTCCGGCCTGGCCGATGCGGCGGAGCCGCGGCTTGCGCTTGCCGGCAGCGTCCGGCCGATGCCGCGTGCGCTCGCCGCGAATGTGGCGGCCACGCGCAGCAGCGCCTCGATCGCGGCGGCGATCGCCGAAGTGAATGCCGAACTCGCCGCGGCCGAGGCGGCCCGCGGCGCTTCGGGACCGGCCAGCGCCGGCCGGCCGTATCCGCGTCCGGAGAGCGGCGCGAGCGCGGCGGCGGCGCCGGCGGGACCGGGCTCCGCTTCGACCTTCGCCTCGGCGCCGGCCGCGGCCCCGTCGAGCGACGCGGTGCAGGAGGTGCGGCTCGCGAACAATTCCTCGACCGGCAGCACGGGCGGAAACGACTGGGGCGTGCAGATCGGGGCGTTCCGCGCCAAGGGCGATGCGGAGCGCCAGCTCCTGACCACGGCGCTCAAGGACGTGCCGCAGCTGACCGGCGGGCTGCGGCGGGTGGAGGCGGCCAAGGTTCAGGGATCGACCGTCTTTCGCGCCCAGTTCGTGGGGCTCAGCCAGGCCGAGGCCATCGGCGCCTGCGAGACCCTCGCCCGCATGCAGACGGATTGCCTGCCGCTCGCGCCGGGCGTCTGAACCGGCGCGCTGCGCGATCAGGCCGCGACGGAAACCGGGGGCAGATCGAGCGCCCGCATGAGGTCGCGGACCTCCTGACGGGCGGCGATGTTGGACATGGTCATGGCCGCGGGATCGTCGGGGCGCAGGTCCAGGAGCGTCAGGCCCGACAGGAACAATTCCCGGAAGACCACCCGCTCGGAGAATCCGGGCACGAGGCGGAAGCCGATCCGGCGCGCCAGATCCTCCAGCGCCGAGCCGACCCGGCGCTTGTTGCGCGCGTCGATGTTCGCCATGCGATTGCGCAGCACCACCCAGTCCATCGGGCGGCGCCCGGTCGAGGCACGGGCCTGGCGCGCCTTCCAGACCATCTCGGAATAGACCGAAGGGCCCTTGACCCGGCCGGTTTCCGGATCGAGCCGCGCGAGCATGTCGAAATCGACCAGGCTGTCGTTCATCGGGGTGATCAGCACGTCGGCGGCCGCATGGGCGAGCCCGGAATAGGAGCTGTGCGATCCGGGGCAGTCCACGACGATGTAGTCGCAGTCGCGCGAGAGATCCGCGATCGCGGCACCGAACCGGGAGCGTTCCTCGGCCTCGGCTTCGAGGCGGCTGTCGCAGAGACTCGCCTCGAGCCGCAGCCGGCGCGGCATCGGCAGCAGGATGTCGTGCCGGCGCATGTAGTCGGTCCGGTTCTCGAGATAGCGGAAGAGGCTCGTCTGGCGGAGGTCGAGGTCGAGCGCGCCGACGCTGTGGCCTGCGCGCGTAAGCGCCGTGACCAGATGCATTGCCGTGGTGGACTTGCCCGAGCCACCCTTCTCGTTTCCCAGTACGACGAGCTGCGCCATCCGCCTGACCTGGCCTCCCGGAAACCAAATGCCGTGCCCCGATGCGGGCATGCTACCAAACCTAGAGGATGTCGCCGATTCTCGGAAGAGAAATCGGCTTGGTCATCTTCGGGTTGCAGCCGCGCCACCGGCCTTGCCACAGCGGATGACTTTTTTGCGGCAAGGGGGTTAATCCATCTGGCTTTTCAACCTGAAGTTGTGTCAATCTGCCCGCGGCAAAGGGTCGCCGGCAACGACGCGGCAAGCACGGGATGAAACATTGCCCCCGGACGAAGATCAACCGATTCACGAAGACGGCGCGGCAGCGATGGATGCGGAAATGCCCCCTCCGGGCGTGACGGCGGCCGAGGCCGAGCATGTGGCCCGGGTGCTGCGCGCAACCCTGATGATCTTCGCGCAGGGCATGGCCGGGGCGCCGAGCCATTGGGCGCGCAGCGCGCTGGCCCTTGAACTCGACGATGCGCGCGGACGGCTCGCCGGCTACGAGCGCTTCGCGATCGAGCTGCGCCCCCTGGCCCCGCCCGAGCCGGAGGCCAATGTCCTGCATCTGGAGGTGGAGCGGACGGCGATCGAACGGCGGCGCGCCCGGACGAAGCTGCGGGCGCGCGACCTGAGCTAGAACCGCGTCAACGCGGCCCCGGGCTTCAGAAGCCCAGGCCCTCGTATTTCTTCTTGAACTTGGAGACCCGGCCGCCGGTGTCGAGCAGCTTGGCGGAGCCGCCCGTCCAGGCAGGATGCGCCGAAGGATCGATTTCGAGCGTCAGCGTCGCCCCTTCCGATCCGTAGGTCGAGCGCGTCTGGTAGGAGCTGCCGTCGATCAGCTTGACCTCGATGAAATGATAGTCGGGATGGATGTCCTTCTTCATCGGGCCTCTCCTCAGGCGCGCGGCGCGGCGTCGGATCCGGCCTTCTCGCGGTAGTTGGTCTTTTCGGCGATGCGGGCGGATTTGCCGCGGCGGTCGCGCAGGTAATAGAGCTTGGCCCGGCGGACCTGGCCGCGCCGCACCACCACGATCGAATCGATGTTCGGGGAATGCAGCGGGAAGACGCGCTCGACGCCCTCGCCGAAGGAGATCTTGCGCACGGTGAAGCTCGCGCCGATGCCGGAGCCGCCGTTGCGTCCGATGCAGACGCCCTCGTAGGCCTGCACGCGGGCCCGGCTGCCCTCGGTCACCTTGTAGCCGACGCGAACCGTGTCGCCGGCGGCGAAATCGGGAATGGTCTTGCCGAGCGCCTTGATCTGCTCGGCCTCGAGCTCTGCGATGAGATTCATCGGTCGTCGTCCTTCTTGTTCTCGCCTGTCGCGGCGATGGTATGCGCGTCCGAGAGCTCTGCCGCTCCTTCCGGGTCCTCGTCTGCGGGTGCTCCCGCATAGGCCCGCCAGAGGTCGGGACGACGTTCCTTGGTCAGCCTCTCCGCCTGCTCGCGCCGCCAGGCGGCGATCCGCCCGTGATGTCCCGAGAGGAGAACCTCGGGGATCGCGAGCCCTTCCCAGGCGGTCGGGCGCGTGTATTGCGGGTGCTCCAGAAGTCCGTGCGAGAAACTTTCCTCGCAGAGCGAATCCGGATTGCCCAGAACGCGCCCTATAAGCCGAACGCTGGCCTCGATCAAGACCATCGCGGCGAGATCGCCGCCGGTAAGCACATAGTCCCCGATCGAGACCTCCTCGACCGCGCGGGCATCGAGGATCCGCTCGTCGATCCCCTCGAACCGGCCGCAGAGCAGGGTGACGCCCGCGCCTTCCGCCAGCCGCCGGGCCATCGCCTGGTCGAAGCGCCGGCCGCGCGGCGAGAGGGCGATCACCGGCCAGCGCTCGCGCGGCAGGCCGCTCTCCGCGGCATCGAGCGCGCGCGCCGCGATATCGGGCCGAAGCACCATGCCTGCGCCGCCGCCGGCTGGCGTATCGTCGACGGTGCGGTGACGGTCGGTGGCGAAGTCGCGCAGGCCCAGCGTCTCCAGCTGCCAGAGACCGTCCGCCAGCGCCCGCCCGATCAGCGAATGCCCCAGCGCGCCGGGATAGATCTCCGGCAGGAGCGTGATCACCCGCGCGGTCCAGGACGGGTCAGCCATCGACGTCACCGACCAAACCCGGCGGCGGGTCGGCGACGATCCGGCCCGCGGCGAGATCGACGGTGGGCACGGCCTCGCGGGTGAAGGGCAGCAGGAGTTCCGCCGCACCCGGCCGGGCGATCTCGAGGATGTCGCCGGCACCGTGGTCGGCAACCGCCCGGACCCGGCCCAGGACCGCGCCGCCGGTATCCACCACTTCGAGCCCGATCAGGTCGGCGTGATAGAACTCGTCCTCGACCAGCGGCGGCAGGTTCCCGCGCCGCGTATGGAGCCGGGTGCCCTTCAGCGCCTCCGCCGCCTCGCGGGAGGCGATGCCCGTCAGCCGCGCCGCGAAGGCTCCGGCCAGCGGCTTCAGGAGGGTGACCCCGAAGCTGCGCCCGTCCTCGGTGAGCAACGGGCCATAGCCCGCGATCGCCGCGGGATCGGCGCAGAAGGACTTGAGGCGCACCGCGCCCTGGACGCCCCAGGCCCCGGCGATCGCGCCGAGGCACACCAGATCATCCGGTGCGGGCATCCGGCGCGCGCCGGCTACTCGGCGGAAACGGCGGCCGCGGCCTTCTCCGCGCGGGCCTTGGCGCGTTCGACCGCGGCCTTGCCCGGCTCGCCGGCCTTGGGATTGGAGCGGACGGTCTTCTCGACGATGCCCGCCGCCTCGAGGAAGCGCGCGACGCGATCGGTGGTCTGGGCGCCCTGCGACAGCCAGTATTTCACCCGCTCGACGTCCATCTTCACCCGGTTCTCGTTGTCCTTGGGCAGGAGCGGGTCATAGGTGCCGAGCTTCTCGAGAAAGCGGCCGTCGCGCGCCATGCGGCTGTCGGCGGCGACGATGGAATAGTGCGGGCGTTTCTTGGACCCGCCGCGGGCGAGCCGGATCTTCATGGCCATGTGGGTTCACTCCTGTTCATGGGTCGGGTTGGGCGGTCGCCCGTTTTCGAGATGCCTCTCGTGGTGCCTGATCACTTCGGAGATGATGAAGGCCAGGAATTTCTTGGCGAAGGCCGGGTCGAGGTTGGCCTCGGCCGCCAGCCGCTCGAGCCGGGCGATCTGGTCCGCCTCGCGCGTGGGGTCGGAGGGCGGCAGGCCGTGCTCGGCCTTGAGCCGCCCGACCGCCTGCGTGTGCTTGAACCGCTCGGCGAGCGTGAAGACCAGGATCGCGTCCAGCCGGTCGATCGAATCGCGATGGCCGTGGAGCAGCTCGGCGGCGCGGCGGATGGCATCGCTCATGCCAGGGCCTCCGGCGCCGGGTGCCGAAAGACGAGGCAGTCCTTGTTTTCCGGTTGAGGCGCATTGGGGTCAAGACGCGCCCCAAGCCGCTCAGCGAGGGCGATGGACCGATGATTCGATGGATTGATATAGCTGACTATGGTGGTCCAGCCGAGATCGCCAAAGACGCACGCATGCGCCGCATGAGCGGCCTCGAAGGCGATGCCACGGCCCTCGTCGCCGTCGTCCCAGAGGGACCAGGCGAGCTCCGGCTCAGGTAGGTGCAGGGGTGCCCAGGGGCCGCACATTCCAACCGGTCGCCGAGACGCGCGCTCGATGAGCACGAACCATCCGAATCCGCGCGTTTCCCAATGGTTATGAAGCAATGCCCAAAACTCGCGCGCGGCTTGTGGCGTTCTTGCCCAGCCGAGCTTTCGGGCGCGCTCGGAGCCATAGAAAGCCAGGAAAGTTGGCCAATGCGGCTCATCCGGCCGCTCCAGGTGCAGCCTCTCGGTGGATCTGGCCCGGATCATTGGCGCACCTCCGGGGCGGGGTGCCCATGATGAAGGATGCCCGTTTCGCCTGGATAGGTGCCGGTGGTGCGGTCCTCGATCGACCGGGCGCCATAACCCTTGAGCTCCCACTGGCCGACGGCGGAAGCAAATTGCTTCCAGGCGGTCGCGCGACCGAGCGGTCCACCCTCGTGGATCGAGCGCTCGGAGGCGAAGAAGGCGGCAGAGACCGGAAAATCGCCAGCCTGGGGAGCGCGCTGCGTCAGCCGTTCGGTCGAGAGGGTGTGGATCGTTTTCATTTCTTCTTGCCCAGCCCGCTCAGCCCCGGCGGCAGGGCCATGCCGGGCGGAAGCGCGGGGCCGCCGGGAAGCCCTCCGGCACCCCCCATCGGGGCGCCCGGCATGCCGGCCGCGCCCTTGCCGAGCAATGCCCCGAGCCCCCCGCGCATCAGGCCCTTCTTGCCCATGCCGCCCATCTTCTTCATCACGTCCGCCATCTGCCGGTGCATCTTCAGCAGGCGGTTGAGCTCCTGCACCTCGAGCCCCGCGCCCGCGGCGATGCGCTTCTTGCGGCTCGCCTGCAGCAGATCCGGGGAGCGGCGCTCCTTCCTGGTCATCGAATTGATCAGCGCGATCTGGCGGCGGAGCACGGTGTCGTCGAAGCCGGCCTCGTCCATCTGCTTCTGCATCTTCGCCATGCCGGGCATCATGCCCATGAGGCCCTGCATGCCGCCCATCTTCAGCATCTGCTCGAGCTGGCCCTTGAGGTCGTTCATGTTGAACTGACCCTTCTGGAAGCGCTTCATCATGCGCTCGGCCGCCTCGGCCTCGAAGGTCTCCTGCGCCTTCTCGACCAGCGCGACGATGTCGCCCATGCCGAGGATGCGGCCAGCGACGCGCTCGGGGTGGAACTCCTCCAGCGCGTCCATCTTCTCGCCGAGCCCGACGAAGCGGATCGGCTTGCCGGTCACCGCGCGCATGGAGAGCGCGGCGCCGCCGCGCCCGTCGCCGTCCATGCGGGTGAGGACGACCCCGGAGATGCCCACCCGCCCGTCGAACTGCTCGGCGACATTGACGGCGTCCTGGCCGGTGAGCCCGTCGACCACCAGCAGCGTCTCGTGCGGCCTGGTGGCGTCGCGCACCGCGGCGACCTCGGCCATCAGCGCGTCGTCCACATGCAGCCGGCCGGCGGTGTCGAGCATGACCACGTCGTAGCCGCCGAGCGTCGCCTGCTGCTTCGCGCGCCTGGCGATGGCCACGGCATCCTGTCCCGGCACGATCGGCAGGGTGTCGACGCCCACCTGGGTGCCGAGCACGGCCAACTGCTCCATCGCCGCGGGGCGGCGGGTGTCGAGCGAGGCCATCAGGACCCGCTTGCCCTCGCGCTCCTTCAGGCGGCGGGCGAGCTTGGCGGTGGTCGTGGTCTTGCCCGAGCCCTGCAGCCCGACCATCAGGATCGGCGCCGGCGGGCTGTCGATGCGCATCGGCGCCAGCGCGCCCTCGCCGCCGAGCACATGGATCAGCTCGTCATGCACGATCTTGACGACCTGCTGGCCGGGCGTGACCGACTTGGTGACCGCCTGGCCGCGCGCCTTGTCCGCCACGCGCTTGACGAAGTCGCGCGCCACCGGCAGCGAGACATCGGCCTCGAGCAGCGCCACGCGCACCTCGCGCAGGGCGGTGGCGATGTCGTCGTCGCTGAGGGCGCCCTGGCGCGTGAGCTTGCCGAAGACGCCGGAGAGCCGGTCGCTCAGGTTCTCGAACATGCGCCTGCCCTCGCGTAACGCCTTCGGCGCCCCGCGGCGCCACCAATGACCGGATGCGCCGGTGGGCGCGACGCGCTGACCGACGGCGATCCTGCACTTTCAGGACCGGAAGAGACGACCTCTCCGGGATTCCGCGCCGCAGGTATGCGACCGGGCGGCCTGCGTCAAGGGTCGGGTCAGGTCAGGCCGCCGCGCGCGATCATCTCGGCGGCGAAATTGTCGTAGGCCGCACGCCATGCGCCCTGCAGATCCGGCGTGAAGGCCGGGCCGAGCGCCTCGCCGAGCGTGACCATCAGCGCCGAGCCCATCGGCGCGAAATGCGCCGCCCGGACGCCGATGCCGGCATGGGCCCGGGCGAGCCCTTCGAGTTCCGGCCCCAGGGCCTCCGGGTCGTCGAGAAGATCGGCGATGGTGGCGAGCGTCGACATGAAGCGCATGCCCTGATCGTCCAGATCCCCGCGGAAGAGATTGCGCAGTTCCGGCGCGATCGCGAAGAGGTTGTCGTAGAAGCTGCTCGATGCCGGCGCGATCTGCTCCCGGATCATCGGCAGGCTGTCCCGGATCTTGCGAATGTCCGCCGCACTGACCGCCATGTGATCCTTCCTTCCCCGCCGCGAATGCCGGATCTGAGCACGGGCGCCCGGTCCCTGCCTTGATCTAACTCAAGATCCGGCTCAGGCCGCGACCGGATCGGACGGGGTCTCGCGCACCGCGAGATTGACCGCGACGGAGAAGGCGCCCACGCCGATGCCCACCCACCAGACCAGGTCGTAGCTGCCGAAGCGGTCGTAGAAGGCGCCGCCCAGCCAGACGCCCACGAAGGAGCCGAACTGGTGCGACAGGAACACCAGCCCGTAGAGCGTGCCCATGTAGCGCACGCCCCAGATCTGGGCCACCAGCCCGCTGGTCAGCGGCACGGTGGCGAGCCAGAGCGCGCCCATGATCAGCGAGAAGACCAGCACGCTCGCGGGCGTCATCGGCGCGAGGATGAAGGCGGCCGACACCAGCGTGCGCGCGACATAGATCTGGGCGAGCAGGTATTTCTTGCGGAAGATCTGCCCCAGCGCGCCCGCCGCCAGCGTGCCGCCGATATTGGCGAGCCCGATCACCGCCAGCGCCACGGCGCCGAGCGCCGAGGTGGTGGTGATCCCGAGCCCGGCCAGCATCGAGCCCGGAGCGATCGGCCCGCAGACCTCGGCGATGAAGGCCGGGAAATGCGCGGTGATGAAGCCGAGCTGGTAGCCGCAGGAGAAGAAGCCGAGCGCGAGCAGCGTGAAGCTCGGATCGCGCAGCGCCCGGCCGACGGCGCGGCCCATGGGCTCTCCAGGGCTTGCGGGATCGGCGCGCGGCGGGCCGGCGAGCATCGGCAGCAGCAGCAGCGTCAGCAGGATCGCCGCGGCGAAGACCAGAAAGACCGATGACCAGGGCATGAGAGCGAGCAGGCGCTCGGCCGCCAGCGGGCCGACCACCTGCCCGGCGGAGCCTGCCGCCGAGGCGACCCCGAGCGCCATCGACCGCCGCTCCGGCGCCACCGCACGCCCGACGATGGCGAGAATGAGGCCGAAGCCGGTGCCGGCGATGCCGAATCCGATCAGCACGTTGTAGATCTGATGCGCGTGCGGCGAGACCGCCCCCGCCGAGAGCACCAGCCCGGCGGCATAGAAGACGGCGCCGACCGTGATCGCCAGCCGGTCGCCGAAGCGCTCGGCCAGCGCGCCGAAGGCCGGCTGGCCGAACCCCCAGGCGAGGTTCTGGATGGCGATGGCCAGCGAGAATTCCGCGCGCGGCCAGCCGAACTCGCCGGCGATGGGGATCTGGAACAGCCCGAAGCTCGCGCGGATGCCGAAATTCACCAGAAGGATGACGCAGCCCGCCACCATCACCGGCGTGAAGAGCGTGGCACGGGCAGCAGGCATCGGGGGCGCTCTTCGGGGGATCGGTCTCTAGCGCGACACTGGGGCATCCCCCGGAGGGCAGTCAAATCAGCAATCGTTGCCCCGGGCATCACGATCGGCGATGGCCGCATCCCGGCCGGGACGTTGACGCGCCGCCTTCACCTGTTACGGATGGGCGGATGCCACGGAGGCCGCCATGACCGCATTTCTCTTCCGCGACGATGCCTATCTGGCGGAATGCGACGCGATCGTGCTGGCCGCGGGCGAGGGCGGATTCGAGCTCGACCGCACGGTGTTCTATGCCGCCTCCGGCGGCCAGCCCGGCGATACCGGCCGATCGGTCCGGGCGGACGGGCGCGAGATCGCGGTGACCGGCACCGTGCATCCCGACGGCGACCGCGAAAGGGTGCTGCATCTGGCCGAAGGCGCGCTGCCCGAGCCCGGCGAGCGGCTGCGGGTGGTGCTCGACTGGCCGCGGCGGCACCGGCTGATGCGGATGCACAGCGCGCTGCATCTCTTGTCGGTGGTGCTGCCCTTCGGGGTCACGGGCGGGGCGATCGGCGAGGAACGCGGGCGGCTCGATTTCGACATGCCCGAGCCGCCGGAGGATCCGGCCGCGATCGAGGCCGCGCTCAACGCGCTGGTCGCGGCCGATCTCGAGGTGCGCGCGGAATGGATCACCGAGGCCGAGCTCGCGGCCCGGCCGGAGATGGTCAAGACCATGAAGGTGAAGCCGCCCACGGGCCAGGGAAGGGTCCGGCTGATCCGGATCGGCACCGGCGAGGGGACCGTCGACCTGCAGCCCTGCGGCGGCACGCATGTGCGCCGGACCGGCGAGATCAGCGGGATCCGCATCGGCAAGATCGAGAAGAAGGGCCGCGAGAACCGCCGCGTGAACATCCATCTGACGGAATAGATCCCCCATGAACCAAGGCCCCATGGCCCTCTACCGCGGCCGGGTCGCGGCGGGGGCGTTCCGCCCGGACCCGGCGCAGCGGCGCGCGGTCGAGGAATTGCAGCTGCTGCACATGCGGCTCGGCGACTACAACCCCGCGCGCCCGAAGCGGGTGGGGCTCGGGCTCTTCGGCTGGGGCCGCGACCGGCTGGTCGAGAAATCGGTCCCCGGGCTCTACATCTACGGCGACGTGGGCCGCGGCAAGTCGATGCTGATGGATCTCTTCTTCGACGCGGCCCCGGTCACGCCGAAGCGGCGGGTGCATTTCCATGCCTTCATGCAGGAGGCCCATGCCGCGATCCACGCGGCCCGGCAGCGCGGGGCGGAGGATCCGGTGCGCGAGGTGGCCGATGCCATCGCCGACGGCGCGACGCTGCTCGCCTTCGACGAGATGCAGATCACCGACATCACCGACGCCATGCTGGTGGGGCGGCTCTTCGAGCGACTCTTCGCGCGCGGGGTGGTGGTGGTCACCACCTCGAACCGCCATCCCGACGAGCTCTACAAGGACGGGCTGAACCGGCATCTCTTCCTGCCCTTCGTCGCGATGCTCAAGGAACGCCTCGAGGTGCACCATCTCGAAGGCCGCACCGATCACCGGCTGGATCGCGCGGCGGGCGAGGAGGTCTATTTCACGCCGCTGGGGCCGGCGGCGACCGCGGCGCTCGATGCGGCCTGGGCGCGGCATGCCGCGGGTTCCGGCGCACCGCGCACGCTGATGGTGACGGGGCGCGCGGTCGAGATCCCGCTCGCGGCGAATGCGGTCGCGCGCGCCTGCTTCGAGGTGCTCTGCTGCCGGCCGCTGGGAGCGGCGGATTATCTCGCGATCGCGGCCGCCTTCCGGGTGGTGATCCTCGACGACATCCCGCGCCTGTCACGCTCGCGCAACAACGAGGCGAAGCGCTTCGTCACGCTGATCGACGCGCTCTACGAAGCCAGGGTCCTCCTGATCGCCTCGGCGGCAACCCTGCCCGAGGAGCTCTACGAGGAGGGCGAGGGCGCCTTCGAGTTCCGCCGGACCGTGTCCCGGCTCCACGAGATGCGCTCCGCCACCTGGGCGGGCAGCCCCGCGCCGGCATGACCGGCCCGATCCGCCCGCGAGACGTCGAGGAATGCGCGCGGAGGCGACGTCAGCTCCGCCTGCGCCCGCCCTTTTTGGGTCGCATCCGCACGTTCTGACCCGAACGGCCGATCTCGAAGCGGCCGGTCGCTTCCACGAGCGAGGAGAGTTTGGCATGCCCGTAGGTGCGGGTGTCGAACTCCGAGGAGAGGTTCATGAGCAGCTTGCCAACCGTGCCCAGATCGTACCAGCCCTCGGCGTCCTCCTCGAGTTCCGCCGTGGCCTTTTCCAGCAGTGGCACCGCATCGGCGGCGTTGTAGAGCGCCTTTGCCGGCGCCTTGCCGGCGTCGTCCGCGGCAGTGAAGTTCTCGGTGAAGATGAAGCGCGTGCAGGCCTGGCGGAAACTCTCCGGCGTCTTCTGCTGGCCGATGCCGTAGACATCGACGCCCTGCTCGCGGATCCTTGCGGCGAGCCGGGTGAAGTCGCTGTCCGACGAGACGAGGCAGAAGCCGTCGAAGCGCCCCGAATGCAGCAGGTCCATCGCGTCGATGACCAGGGTGATGTCGGTGGAATTCTTGCCGGTGGTATAGGCGAACTGCTGCTGGGCGAGGATGGCGTGGCGGGCGAGCACCTTCTCCCAGCCCGCCAGCTGGCCCTTCGAGAAATCCCCGTAGATCCGGCGCAGGCTCGCCTCGCCGATCCTGGCCACCTCGTCGAAAAGCCCGTCGGCGATCTTCGGCGAGGTATTGTCGGCGTCGATCAGGACGGCGAGCTTCTTGCTGCGATCTGGGCTTGCCATCTCAGCGCAGTCTCGCCAGCAGCGCGGAGGTCGCGAAGCCGTCCGGCACCATGCCCTGCGACGACTGGAAGGCGCGGATCGCCGAGATCGTATCCGGCCCGACCACGCCGTCGGTCTCGCCGGGATCGAATCCCCGCGCTGTCAGGCGCTTCTGCATCTCGATCTTCTCGGTGCGGCTGAGCTCGCGCTCGTGGCGCGGCCAGGATTGCACGAAGCCGCCGCCGCCGGCGATCCGGTCGCCGAGATGGCCGATGCCCATCGCATAGGAGGTGGCGTTGTTGTATTCCTTGATGACGAAGAAATTGCCGTAGACGACGAAGGCCGGGCCGCTGGCGCCCGCCGGGGTGATGACCGCCGCCGGACCGTGGTCCGGCAGCGGCGAGCCGTCGAGCCGGCGCACGCCCCGCGCGTTCCAGTCCGCGACCGGGCGGCGGTTCGACTGGTCGGCGGTGCCGTAGTTGAATCCCTCCGGCAGGCGCACCTCCATGCCCCAGGGCCGGCCGCGCTGCCAGCCGGCGCGGGCGAGGTAGTTCGCGGCGGATGCGAGCGCGTCGGTAGGATCGCTCCCCCAGACGTCGCGCCGGCCGTCGCCGGTGAAATCGACCGCGAAACCGAGGTAGCTCGAGGGCATGAACTGGGTATGCCCCATCGCCCCGGCCCAGGACCCGCGCATGGCCTCGGGGGAGACGTCGCCGGCCTGGAGGATGCGCAGCGCCGCCAGCAGCTGCTCTTCGGCGAAGTCGCGGCGGCGGCCTTCGTAGGCCAGCGTCGCGAGGCTCTCGATCACCGGCATGCTGCCGCGGTTGCTGCCGTAGTTGGTCTCCATGCCCCAGACCGCCAGCACCACCTGGCTGTCGACGCCGTAGCGGCTCTCGATCGCCGCCAGCGTCCGGTTCATCTCCTGCGCCCGCGCCCGCCCGGTCTGGACGCGCGCGGCCGAGGCGGCGCCGTCGAGATACTCCCAGATCGGCTTGGTGAATTCCGCCTGGCTGCCGTCGAGCCGGGCGACCTCCGGGTTCTCGGTGACGCCGCGGAAGGCCGCGTCGAAGACCTCCGGGCGGATGCCCTGGCTCAGCGCGTAGCGGCGGAACTCGTCGCGCCAGGCGACGAAGCTCGCCGGCGGGGATGCCCTGTGGTCGCGCGCCATGGGTGGGGAACTCGTCTCGAGCGGGGAATTCGCGCCCGCCCCGCACCCACCGGTCGCGAAGGCGAAAATGAGCGCGGCAAGGGAAAGTCGATGCAAGGCCTGCCTCCGGTGCTCTTGTTTTGCCGCGATGATACCCGTCCCGCGATCAAATAAGAAGGGCCGCGATGGGTCCGGGCCGCGATACTTCCGGCGAGCCCCCGGGGCCGTCGCCGGGCGTCGCCTCAGCGGCCGCGCCGGTCGGCCTTCGCCTCGTGCGCACGCTTGATGCGCCGCCGGGCGAGACGGCGGCGCGGCGTGCCCTTGGCGGCTCGCGGCGGGGTCGGCATCCTCCGGCCTTCCACCTCCAGCAGCTCGAAGAGCAGCCCGCCGGTGATCGGCGCCGCTTCCGCGAGGCGCACCGTCACGCGCTGGCCGAGGCCGAGGACGCGGCCCGAGCGCTCGCCGGTCAGGGTCTGGCTCTCGGCATCGTGGCGGAAATACTCCGTCCCGAGCGAGGAGATCGGGATCAGCCCGTCGGCCCCGGTCTCGTCGAGCCGCACGAAGAGGCCGAAGCGGGCGACGCCGGCGATCGTGCCCTCGAACTCGCTGCCCACCCGGTCGGCGAGCCAGGCGGCGATATAGCGGTCGGTGGTGTCGCGCTCGGCCATCATCGAGCGGCGCTCGGTCATCGAGATATGCTCGCCCGTTTCCTCGAGCGCCGCCTCTTCCTCGTGGCTCAGCCCGTCGTCGCCCCAGCGATGCGCCCGGATCAGCGCCCGATGCACGACCAGATCCGCGTAGCGGCGGATCGGCGAGGTGAAATGGCCGTAGCGCGGCAGGTTAAGCCCGAAATGCCCGAAGTTCTCCGGCGCGTAATAGGCCTGGGTCATGGCGCGCAGCACGCTCATGTTGATCATTTCCGCATGCTCGGTGCCCGCGACGCCGTCGAGCAGGCGGTTGAGATGCGCGGTCTTGAGCACCTGGCCCCTCGCCAGCGTCAGGCCGACCGAATCGACGATCTCGCGCAGCGCCTCGAGCTTCTCCGGGCTCGGCTCCTCGTGGACGCGGTAGAGCAGGCGGAGCTTCTTCGCCTCCAGCGTCTCGGCGGCCGCGACATTGGCGAGGATCATGAATTCCTCGATCACCCGATGCGCATCGAGCCGCTCCCGGAACGCGACCGAGATCACCTTGCCCTCCTCCGAGAGCAGGATGCGCCGTTCCGGCAGGTCGAGGTTCAGCGGCTGGCGCTGGTCGCGGGCGCGATGCGCCGCGCGCCAGGCCGCCCAGAGCGGCGCGATGACGCTTTCCGCGAGCGGCTCGGTGGTGGCGTCGGGCCGGCCCGACGCCGCGGCCTGGGCTTGGGCATAGGTGAGCGAGGCGGCGGAGCGCATCAGGGCGCGGGCGAAGCGATGCGACCTCTTGTGGCCGTCGGCATCGAGCACGATGCGCACGGCGATGCAGGGCCTTTCCTCGCCCTCGTGCAGCGAGCAGAGCCCCCCCGACAGGGCTTCGGGCAGCATCGGCACCACCCGGTCGGGAAAATAGGTGGAATTGCCCCGCCGCCGCGCCTCGCGGTCGAGCGCGGATCCGGGCGGCACGTATTGCGCCACATCCGCGATCGCCACCCAGACCACTTGGCCGCCCGCATTGGCCGGGTCGTCGTCGGGCGCGGCATGCACCGCGTCGTCGTGGTCGCGGGCATCCGCGGGGTCGATGGTGACGAAGGGCAGATGCCGCAGATCCTCGCGCGCGCCGAGCGAAACGGGGCGCGCCGCCTCCGCCTCGGCTAGCGCGTCCTCGGGAAAGTCGTCGGGGATCCCGTGCTCGTGGATCGCGATCAGCGAGACCGAGCGCGGCGCGGAAGGATCGCCGAGGCGGGCGATGATGCGCGCGCGCGGCAGCCCGTGGCCGCGCGCATCGCCGCTCTGCTCGGCCTCGACCAGCTCGCCCTCGCGCGCCCCGGCGCGGTCGCCGGCCGCCACCTGCCAGTCCCGGTCGATCTTCTTGTCGATGGCGGCGATCCGTCCGCCCGCTTCGCCCTCGTGATAGATGCCGATGATCCGCTTCGGCCCCATGCCGATCCGGCGGATCACCCGCGCCGCCAGCGGCGCCTCGCCCCCGCCACCGTCCTGCAGCCGGGCGAGCAGCCGGTCGCCCTCGCCGAGCGCCGGGTCGTCCCTGCGGCTGTGCAGCAGGATGCGCGGCCGCGGGGCCTCGGCATCCCATTCAGCCGGTTCCGCCCAGAGATCGCCCATGGCATCGGCGCCGGTGACCCGCAGCACCAGCACGGGCGCCAGCTCGCCCGTGGGGCGCAGCCGCCTGCGGCGCTTCCCGATCAGCCCGTCCTCGGCCATGCGCGCGAGCATCTGCTTCAGCGCGACCCGCGCCGCGCCCTTGAGCCCGAAGGCGCGCGCGATCTCCTTCTTGCCGGTCTGGGTGGGATTGTCGCGCAGGAAGGCGAGGATCTGCTCGGGCGTCGGAAGCGGCTTCATGCGCGCCGAGTATCACGGGCCGCGGCGCGCGGCACGCGGAATCTCCCGCGATGCCGCAACCCCGCCCGAGGGTGACGATGCCATGCTTCCGATCGTCTGCCGGAATACTGCCCGAGTCCGGGTTCCCGATCCGACGGCGAATCGGTCATCGGATTTCGGACATCCCCGGACTCACGGCGACAGGGCCGGCGTGGGAACGGATCGATGCCGCTCATGGACAACGCCTGCCGCGGGGCCGCACTCGGCAAGAGATCGGATGGTCGCGGCCTTCGTCTCGGCGTCGGCTCGCCGACCTGGAGGCTCTGGCAGATGACCCGCGCCCGCCGGGCCGCGGCGAAGGCGATCCTCGCGCGCGGTCCTTGTGGCCCGGAGCGATCGGGACGCACCCCGGTCGTCGCCCCGCGCCGGACGAACGGCCGACCCAGGATCATCGGCTTGCGCCTTGGACGGGCCGCGGGAGCGACCCTGCCGCCTCGGGCAGGTCCGGCATCGAGGGGCCTACGGGACCGGGGACGCCCTCTTGGCCAGCCGCATGTGGCGGATGAAGGCGGCAACGAAGATCGCGGTCATGAGGAGGATGATCGTCGGGGCAGGGGCGCTGTCGAGAAAGAAGCTCAGATAGACGCCGCCGAGCATCGCCGCGAGGCAGACGAGGCAGGCGACCGCGAGCATGCGGCCGAAGCTCCGCACCGTCAGGAAGGCGACCGCCCCGGGGGCGATGAGGAGGCCGACGGCGAGGATCAGGCCGGTCGCCGTGAGCGTGGCGACGATGGTGAGCGACAGGATGGCGAGGAGCCCGTAATGGAGAAGGCGGACCGGCAGGCCGGAGGCGCGCGCCTGCGCCGGGTCGAAGGCGTGGAGCATCAGATCCTTCCACTTCAGAAGCAGCGCCGCGGTGACGGCGAGGGCGATCGAGCCGGCCGTCCAGAGGTCGTGCGCGCCGACGCCGAGCATGTTGCCGAAGAGGATATGGTCGAGATGCACCTCCGAGGTGATCGAGGTGTAGAGCACGATCCCGAGGCCGAACATGCCGGAGAAGACCACCCCCATGACCGTGTCCTGCTTCACCCGGCTGTTCGAGGAAAGGTAGCCGGTGGCGAGGGTCGTGACCATGCCGGCTCCGAAGGCGCCGAGCAGAAGGGGGAAGCCGAGGACATAGGCGAGCACGATGCCGGGGAGCACCGCGTGGCTGACCGCGTCGCCCATCAGCGCCCAGCCCCTGAGGACGAGGAAGCAGGAGAGCAGCGCCGTCGGAACGGCGACGATGGCGCCGATCAGGAAGGCGTTCTGCATGAAGCCGAACTGGAACGGCAGAACGAGGGTCTCGATCATGCCGCGGCTTCCGTGCGCAGCGCCGCGGCGGCGCGGGCGCGGGCGGCACGCAGCCCGTGCTTCGGCGCCCAGACGAAGGCGGCGAGGAAGACCAGCGTCTGAAGGCAGACGATGATCCCGCCGGTCGCGCCGTCGAGGAAGTAGCTCGCGTAAGCGCCGACGAAGCTCGTCACCGTGCCGATGACGACCGAAAGCGCGATGAGCCGGGGGAAGCGGTCGCAGAGGAGATAGGCGGTCGCACCCGGCGTCACGACCATGGCGATGACGAGAAAGGCGCCGACCGTCTGCATCGCCGCGACGACGCAGGCGGACAGCAGGACGAAGAAGACGCCCTTGAGCAGGCTCGGGCGCAACCCGATCGAGCGGGCATGCGCCTCGTCGAAGAAGACGACCATCAGATCCTTCCACTTCGCCAGCAACACGCCGAGCGATACGACGCCGATGATGGCGAGCTGGAGCGTGTCCTGCGGCGTGATCGCGAGGATGTTCCCCATGGTGATCGTCTGGAGCGAGATCGCCATCGGATTGACCGAGACCATGAACAGGCCGAGGCCGAAGAAGGAGGTGAAGATGATGCCGATCACCACGTCGACCTTGAGGCCCGAGCGTTCCGAAAGGAACAGCATCGCCGCCGCCGCGAGCCCTCCCGCGAGGAAGGCGCCGAGCGCGAAGGGCAGGCCGAGCATGTAGGCGCCGGCGACGCCGGGCACGACCGCATGCGAGAGCGCGTCGCCGATCAGCGACCAGCCCTTGAGCATGAGATAGGCGGAGAGGAAGGCGCAGACGCCGCCGACCAGCGCCGAGACCCACATGGCGTTGGTCATGTAGCCGTAGCCGAATGGCTCGAGGAGCAGGGTCATCGCGTCGCCGCCTTCTCATGGACCTTCTCATGGACGCGAGTCCGGTCGCCGTACCGGACCAGCGGCCGCTCGTCGTCGGTGAGGATCGAGACCTGGCGCGGATCGTCGTCGTCGTGGAGCGCCGCGCCGCTCAGGGTGAAGTGGCGCAGCACCCCGCCGAACGCCCGCTCGAGATTCGCCTGGGTGAAGGTGGTCTCGGTCGGACCATAGGCGAGGACTGTATTCCTGACGAGGACGACGCGATCGCAGAACTCGGGCACCGAGCCGAGGTTGTGGGTCGAGACGAGCATGACCCGGCCCTCGGCGCGGAGCTCGCGCAGGAGGGTGACGATCTGCTCCTCGGTCGTCACGTCGACGCCGGTGAAGGGTTCGTCGAGCAGGATGAGCTGGCCGTCCTGGGCGAGGGCGCGGGCGAGGAAGACACGCTTGCGCTGCCCACCCGAGAGCTCGCCGATCTGGCGCCGGCGGAAGTCCTGCATCCCGACGCGGGCGAGGGCGGCGTCGACCGCGGCGCGGTCGGCGGGCGCGGGCAGGCGGAGGAAGCCCATGTGGCCGTAGCGGCCCATCATGACCACGTCCTCGACGAGGACCGGAAAGGTCCAGTCGACCTCCTCCGCCTGGGGGACATAGGCGACGAGGTTGCGTTTCAGGGCCTCCGCGACGCTCATGCCGAGCACGCGGATCTCGCCCTGCGCGGCGGGGACGAAGCCCATGATCGCCTTGAAGAGCGTCGACTTGCCGGAGCCGTTGACGCCGACGAGCGCGGTGACGGTGCCGCGCGGGATCTCGAAGGACGCATGGCGGAGGGCGGTCAGGCCGGTGCGGTAGGTGACCGTCACGTCCCGGGCGAGGATGCCGCCGCTCGGGCCCGCTTCCTCGCGGGGGTCGGGGGATGTGGTGATGGCGCGCATGCTGCCGTCCTTGCCTGCCGTTCCATGGCCGACCTTCGCTGCGCAGGCTGCGCAGCGAAGGCGGAGAAGCTGACCGACCCGCTCAGTTGATTCCCGCTGTCAGCCCGTTGGCGAGGGTCCCGGACGTCACCTTCAGGAGGTCGAGATAGGTCGGCACCGGTCCGTCGGGCTCCGAAAGGCTGTCCACGTAGAGGACGCCGCCGTAATGCGCCCCGGTCTCGCGGGCGACCTGCTGCGCCGGGGCGGTGTTGACCGTGCTCTCACAGAACACCGCCGGGATCTGGTGCTCCCTGACGCCGTCGATGACGGCGCGCACCTGCTGCGGCGTCCCCATCTGGTCGGCATTGATCGGCCAGAGGAAGAGCTCCTGCATGTCGAGGTCGCGCGCGAGGTAGCTGAACGCACCTTCGCAGCTGACCAGCCAACGGCGGTCTGCGGGGATCTGCGCGATCTTCGTCTTGAGAGGCTCGATCGTCTCGAGGAGCGCCCGCTTGTAGGCCTCGGCATTCCGCCGGTAGTCGTCGGCATGCGCCGGGTCGTGTTCGGAGAAGGCCTCGGCGATGTTGTCGATATAGACCTCCGCCGAGGTGAGCCCCATCCAGGCGTGGGGGTTCGGCTTGCCGTCGTACTCGCCGCCGCTGATCGGGATCGGCGCGATCCCCTCGGAAACCGTGACGGAGGGAACGTCGCGGAGGTTCGTCAGGAACCTCTCGAACCAGCGTTCGAGGTTCAGGCCGTTCCACAGGATCAGGTCGGCGCCCTGCGCCCGCACGATGTCCTGCGGGGTCGGCTCGTATCCGTGGATCTCGGCGCCGGGCTTCGTGATCGACACCACCTCGGCCTTGTCGCCCGCGACGTTGCCCGCGATGTCCGCGAGCACGGTGAAGGTCGTCACCACCTTCATCCTTTCCTCGTCGGCCGTGGCTGCCCCCGCCAGCAGCGCCGAGAGCGTCACCGCGCCGAGAAGGCGCGTCATGGCTCCATGCATCCCTTGGATCCCCTTTTCCGTCGCTTTCGATGGCATGATCGTAAATGCGATGCAGTCGCACAAGTCAACTGCAAATGCGACGCTTTCGCAATATGGATAGCGCTGGAGACGGTCTCACAGATCGAAGCGGAGAATGGATGCCGGCGCAGGCGACGGCGTTTGCTCAGGCGCTGCGCGACGCGGGCTTGCGTGCAGCCGCGCAGCACATGCTGCTGTCGCGCCTGACGGGGGCCGGGGACCATCCGGACGCTGCCGGCTCTCGCGGAGGTCGGACTGGTCCGCAGGATCCGCCTCGAAGGGCCGCAGGCGCGGTACGAGGCCCCACCCGCCCCGGCGCAGGAGCGCCCGGTCGACATCGACAGGGGGAGGTGGCCGAGATCGCGAGCGACGAAATCATGCGGCGTCGACATGAGCGCGCCCCCGACCGAGGCGAATCCGTACCGACCGATGCCCCGTGGATGCTGCGATCGCAAGCAGGTTCGACCCGGCGCGGAAATCGGGTCCATCGCGGCGGGCCCGCGGCGATTCAGACGATCCGGCTTGTCAGGAATGCCCAGCTGCGCAGGTCGCGCAGGGCCTTCGCCGTCGCGGCAAGGGCGAGGCCGCAGAGCGCCGCCTTCGAGACCGTCCCCATCGTGCCCTCGACCAGCATGGCGTGCACGACGCTGCAGGCGACGACCACCGCCGCGAAGGCCGTGTGGGCAAAGCGCCAGAGGCGGGGCCGCAGGCGCAGACGCCGGCGCAGCCCGGCCAGGAGCGCGGCGGCGAAAAGGGCCCACATCGCGATCACGCCCCAGGCGGAGAAGGGCGTCGGCGAGGTGAAGGTGAGCGCGTCGATCACGTCCGGCGGGCTGGTCGCCCAGAGCCCTCCCACATGCACGAGGATCGCCCCAACCAGCGCCGCCCCGGTCCAGCGGTGCAGGCGCCGGCCACGCGGCAGGCGCAGCCCCGGCAGATACCCCGCCGCCAGCAGCGGCTGCAGGAGGAGCAGCGCCATCGCGACGACCCCGGCGAGGCCGGCCAGGATGTAGACAGGGCCTCGCCAGGCCAGCAGCGGGCTCGTCGCGGCGACCCCGATAGGCAGAAGCATCGCCATGCCCAGGGCGGCCCAGGCGAGGGCTGCACGGGCCGGGCCCATTCCGGTCAGACCGGCTGCAGCACGAAGTCGGCGCTGAGGGTGGTTTCCCGCGCACTCCGCATCACCGGGCGCAGGAAGACCGTCTCGAACTCGCCGCTGTCATAGGCGAGATGGCCATGCGGCTGACCGAAGGCGGGCACGATCTGCGGCATCTCCAGCCGGAATGCCCCATTGGCATCGGTCAGGGTCGCGCCGTGGCTCTGGGGGTCGCGCTCGTGACCCTCGGTGGTATGCGCCCAGATCTGGATGCGCACGCCCCGCAGCGGTGCGCCGTCCCCGGCGCGGCGCACGGTGCCCGTCATCCAGAAGCCGCCGCCGCCGATCCGCTCGACGATGGGCGCGCCGGGGAGGTAGTTGTTGGAGCCGCCGCGCATCGACGGCGTGGGCGCGAGGCCCCGCGCGCGGGCGGGAACGAGGACGCCCGAGACGCCGGTGACGAGCACGAGCCCGAGAGCGGCCTGGGCCGCGAGAACGGTGCGGCGGCACGGGTGTTTCTGAATCATCGCGATCCCTCCTGCCATGCCCCCGGGCCAGCCGCCTTTCGGCCGCGCCCGCAGGGTCCGGAATGGCGTCGGACCATCGCCCTCGCTCGACAGTCTACGCCGCAATGGGGCTGCGAAGAAGCGCACCCCACGGGATCGTGATGGCCCTGGGTGGTCCTTCGCCCCGGATGGTCGCCCGCATCCCAACCGCCGGTGCCACCAGCCGCAGCGCCGCCATCGCCATCGAAGGCAAGGCCCGCCAAGGCTCGAAGAAGAAACTTGACATAATTAGTCAAGAATGGCTAGCAGCATCGCCAACGGCAAGCGTCCCAGCCATCCGCGAGGTCCCGCCGCCGTCCGAGGGAAGCCTGGGTGGGGGACTGAACGTGAGATACGCAATGGCGGCCGCCGCCGCGACTCTGCTGGCGTCGTCCGCAGCGGCGCAGGAGAGCTTCGTGCTCGATCCGATCCTGGTGGTATCCGCGGCCCGCGACGCGCGGCCGCTGCTCGACACCCCGGTCGCGGCTTCCGTGATCGAGGGCGAGGCCCTGGCGGTGAAGCAGGCCACCGACTTCCAGGAACTGATCGGCGACGCGCCGGGCCTGACGATCGAGGGCGGACCGCGCTCGATGGCGCAGGAGCCCAACATCCGCGGCTTCCAGAACGACCAGATCGTGCTCAGGCTGGACGGCGGGCGCTTCAACTTCGACCAGGCCCACCGCGGGCGCTTCTTCATCGACCCCGACCTCGTCGAGCGCGTCGAGATCATCCGCGGCGGCGGCTCGACCCTCTACGGCTCGGGCGCGCTCGGCGGCGTCATCGCGCTCGAGACCCGCGACGTGGACGACATCCTCGCGCCGGGCGACGATTTCGGCGGCCGGCTGCTCGGCGGCTATTCCTCGAACGGCGAGATCGGCCAGGCCAGCGCCAGCCTCGCCGGTCGCAGCGGCGATGTCGACGCCCTCGGCTACATCGGCTGGCAGCCCATGGGCGACAACCTCGTGGACGGGGCGGGGGACGCGATCGAGGCCTCGGCGCTCGACATCGTGAACGGCCTCGTCAAGCTCGGCTACGAGCCGAATGCCGCGAGCCGCTTCGAGCTCTCCGGCTCGCTCTACCGGGACCAGGGCACGGTGCCGGTCAACGGCAACGACCTGAGCAACCCGACCACCGACGTCGACCGCGACGCCGATGTCTCGACCGCCCGGCTCGCCTGGACCTATGCCCCCGAAGGCTCGGATCTCGTCGACCTGTCCGTGCTCGGCTATTACAACGGCCTCGAGATCACCGAGGACCGGCTGAGCGACGGCCGCGCGGACGTCACCGACTACGACACCACCGGCTTCGAGATCGTCAACCGCTCCAGCTTCGCGGCCGGGGTGCCGATGACGGTCGTCTACGGGCTGGAGGCTTTCCGCGACACCCAGTCCGGCATTCGCAACGGCGAGGCCAAGCCGCAGTTCCCCGACGCGGAGGCCGACACCATCGGCGTCTTCGCCGAGGCGACGATCCAGGTCACCGAGCGGCTCGAGATCGTGCCGGGGCTGCGCTACGACGATTACGGCCGCGATCCGGACGCGGACGGGCTCGCCGACGTGAACGAGGGCTTCTGGTCGCCGCGGCTCGGCGTCAGCTACCGGCCGACCGAGAACTGGCAGGTCTACGGCAACCTGGCGCGAGCCTTCCGGGCACCGGGCCTGACCGAGCTCTACAACGACGGTGTGCATTTCGCCGTGGGCGGCTTTCCGCTCGGGCCCGGCGCGACCTTCACCGGCATCAACGAATTCGTGCCCAACCCGGAGCTCGAGCCGGAGAAGTCGACCCAGTACGAGATCGGCGCGCGCTACGCCGGCGGCGGCGTCTTCCGCGAGGGCGACCAGCTCACGGCCAGCGCCAATGGCTATTATGCCGACGTCGAGGATTTCATCGACCAGACGGTGACCTTCATCGACTTCTCGACCGCGACCCCGGTGCCGGGCGGCGTGCTCCTCGGCGGAACGACGACGACCGAGAACGTCGACGCGACGCTCTGGGGCTTCGAGGGCGCGGTCACCTACGACGCCGGCCTCTGGTTCGGCGGGCTCGCCCTGACCGTTCCGCGCGGCGAAGCCGAGGACGGCTCCGCCCTCGGCTCGATCCCGCAGGACCGGCTGTCGGCGACGCTCGGCTATCGACCGTCCGACCCCTGGGAGCTCGGCGTCGAAGCGACCTTCGCCGCCAGGCAGGACGACGTGCCCGAAGGCGCCGAGCCGGGCGAGGCCTGGACCACCGTCGACGTCTTCGGCTCCTGGGCGCCCCAGGCGCCGCGGTTTCAAGGCGCGGTCCTGCGCGCCGGGATCGACAATCTCTTCGACGAGGAATACATGATCTACCCGAACGGCCTGAACCAGCCCGGCCGCACCTTCAAGCTCACCGCCACCGTCCTGTTCTGATCCCAGCCAACGCGAGGAGACCGCCGTGTATGTGGCGATGAACCGCTTCCGGGTGACGCCCGGCTCCGAGACCGCCTTCGAGGAGCTGTGGCGGAACCGCAGATCCCGGCTCGACGAGATGGAAGGCTTCGTCGAATTCAACCTGCTGCGCGGGCCGTCCTTCGACAGCCACACGCTCTACGCCTCGCATACGATCTGGGAGGACGAGGCGTCGTTCCGCGCCTGGACCACGTCGCCGCAGTTCCGCGAGGCCCATCGGGACGCGGGACTGAACAAGCCGCTCTATCTCGGCCATCCCGAGTTCGAAGGCTTCTCGAGCATCGAGGGGGTGTGAGGCGATGGCGGAGGCGATGGTGATCGACCGCCCCGAGGAATTGCTCGCCCGCGAGGCGGCGCTGCGGAACGAGCGCGGCCGGCTGCGGATGCGCGACGCCGCGGCGGCGCTCGGGGTGCCGGAGGCGGCGCTGGTCGAGGCGCGGCGCGCCACCGGCGCCGCCCTGCGGCTCGCCCGGCCCGACGCGCGGGAAGGCTATGGCGCGCTGCTCGCGGGCCTGCCCGCGGCCGGCGAGGTGATGGCGCTCACCCGCAACGAATCCTGCGTGATCGAGACCCATGGCCGCTTCGATGCGCCGGAATTCCAGGGCGCGATGGGCCAGGTGGTCGGCGAGATCGACCTGCGGCTCTTCACCGGTCGCTGGGCCCATGCCTATCTCCTCGAGGAGGAGACGCCCGCCGGCCCGCGGCGCAGCCTGCAGTTCTTCGACGGCGCCGGCCTCGCCATGCTCAAGGTCTATGCCACGGCCGCCACCGACGCCGCCGCCTTCCGAAGCGCCGCCGATGCGGCGAGCGATGCCGGCGCGGCGCCCGCCCGCTTCGAGGCGCCGCCGACGCCGGCCGCGGCCCGGCCCGACGCGGCCATCGACGCGGCCGGGCTGCGCGCGGCCTGGGACGGGCTCGGCCATACCCACGAATTCTTCGGGCTCCTGCGGCGCTTCGACGTCGGGCGGGCCCAGGCGATGCGGCTCGCGGGGCCCGAGCGGGCGCGGCCCGCGCCGCGGGCGGCGATGCGGGAGGCGCTGAGCCGGGCGGCGGCCGGGGCCTTGCCGGTCATGGTCTTCGTGGGCAATCCCGGCTGCGTGCAGATCCGGTCCGGCACGGTCGAACGCATCGAGACGATGGGGCCCTGGCTGAACGTGCTCGATCCGCGCTTCAACCTGCACCTGCGCGAGGACCGGATCGCCGAAGCCTTCGTGGTCCGCAAGCCCTCCGTCAACGGCGACATCCATTCGCTCGAGCTCTACGACGAGGGCGGCGAGGTGATCGTGCAGGTCTTCGGCCTGCGCAGGGCCGGCGAGCGCGAGCGCGCCGACTGGCGGGCGCTGGTCACCGGTCTCGGCGCCGACGCGCCATGCTGACGCGGCGGAGCCTGCTCGCCGCCGCCGGGGGCGCACTCGGGCTCGCCGCCTTCGCCCGGGCCGCGACGGCCGGGCGGGTGCTGGTGCTCGGCGGCGACCTCGCCGAGATCGTCTTCGCGCTCGGGGCCGGCGCGCGGGTGATCGCCGCCGACGATACCGCGCTCTGGCCGCCGGAGGCCGAGGCGCTGCCGAAGGTGGGATACCTGCGACGGATTTCGGCCGAGGGCGTGATGTCGCTGGCGCCCGACCTCGTGCTCGCGAGCCCCGTCGCCGGGCCGGCGACGGCGATGGACCAGATGCGCGCCGCCGGGCTGGAGATCGCGGTCGGACCGGAAGGCGACGGCTTCGCGGTGGTGCCGGAAAAGATCGCCTTCGTGGGCGCGGCGCTGGGGCTTCAGGCCGAAGCCGCGGCGCTCGCGGCGCGGGTCGAGGCCGAGATGGCCTCGGTCGAGTTGGCGCTCGCCGGCCTGCCCGACCGGCCCTCGGTGCTCTTCCTGATCTCGGTGGCGAACGGCACGCCGATCGCGGCGGGGAGCGGCACCGCCGCCGATGCGATGATCGAGCTCGCCCACGGCCGCAACGCCGCCACCGGCTTCGAGGGCTACAGGCCGCTGTCGATCGAGGCGGCGATCGGCTTCGCGCCGGAGGCGGTGCTCCTGCCCGACCACGCGGCCGCCGCGGCGGGCGGCGGCGCGGCGGCGGTCGCCGCCGTCGGCCTCGCCGAGACCCCGGCGGCGCGCGCGGGGCGCATCCTGGTGATGGACGGGCTGAAGCTGCTCGGCTTCGGCCCGCGCACGCCGGCGGCGGTGACGGAGCTGGCGCGCGCCCTGCATCCCGACACGGCGGCGCAGTTGAAGATCTGAGCGTGCCCGCGCCTCTGCTCCGGGCCGCGCCCCCCGGGACGGCGCTCGCCCTCATCGGCTTCGGGCTGGCGGTGCTGGGCCTCGCCGTCGCCGGGATGGTCTTCGGTCCGGTCCCGCTCGGCCCCGGCGAGGTGGTCGCGGCGCTCCTCGGGGAGGCCGACCCCCGCGCGGAGGCGATCGTCACCACCATCCGCGCGCCGCGCGTCGCGCTCGCCGCGGCGGTCGGCGCCGGCCTCGCGCTCTCGGGGACGGCCCTGCAGGGGATCCTGCGCAACCCGCTCGCCGATCCCGGCCTGATCGGCGTGAGCGCCGGCGGCGCGCTCGGGGCGGCGGCAGCGATCGTCTTCGGCGGCGCCATGCTCGCCGCCGCGGCGCCGGAGCTCCGGTTCTGGACGACCCCGGCGGCGGCCTTCCTCGGCGCGGCGGCGGCGACGGCCCTGGTCTTCGCACTGGCCCGCCGCGGCGGCGCCACCCAGGCCGCGACGCTGATCCTCGCCGGCGTGGCGGTGAACGCCATCGCCGGGGCCGCGGTCGGGCTGATGATCTACATGAGCGACGACCAGCAGCTGCGCGACATCACCTTCTGGACCATGGGCGGGCTCGGCGGCGCGAGCTGGCGGGCGGCGGCGCTGGCCTCGCTCTGCATCGCCGCCGCGGCCGCCGGGCTCCTGCGGCTCGCCCTGGCGCTCGACCTCCTGCAGCTCGGCGAGCGCGCCGCCTGGCACTCGGGCCTCGAGGTCGAGCGGGTGAAGCGCGCCGCCGGTCTCTGGTCGGCGCTGGCGGTCGGCGCCGGCGTCGCCGTCGCCGGCCCCATCGGCTTCATCGGGCTCGTCGCGCCGCATATCGCCCGGCTCTGCGTCGGCCCGGCCCACCGGACGCTCGCCCCGGCGGCGGCGCTGGTCGGGGCGGCGCTGCTGCTCGGCGCCGATCTCGGGGTGCGGATGATCGCACCGCCCGCCGAGCCGCCGGTGGGGCTCGCCACCAGCCTGATCGGCGGCCCGTTCTTCCTCTGGCTCCTGCTCGCGCGGATGCACCGCGATGCTTGAGGCGCGCGACGCGCATCTCACCCGCGGCGGCCGCCCGGCGCTCGCGGGCGTCGGCCTCGCGCTGCGGCCGGGCGAACTGGTGGCGCTCTGCGGCCCGAACGGCGCCGGCAAGTCGAGCCTCTTCGCGGTGCTCGCGGGCGAGCTGCGCCCCGACCTCGGCGCGGCGCTGCTCGACGGAAGGCCGCTCGCCGCCATGACCGCCGCGGGCCTTGCCCGCGAACGCGCGGCGCTGGAGCAGGCGCCGGCGCTCGCCGCCCCCTTCACCGTCACCGCTCTGGTCGCGCTCGGCGCGGCGACGGCGCCGCGCGGGGCCGCCGACGAGGGGGCGATCGTCGCGCGCGCCATGGCGGCGACCGGGATCGCGGCCCTCGCCGGCCGCCCGGCCGACCGCCTCTCCGGCGGCGAGCGCGCCCGGGCGCATCTCGCCCGCGTGCTCGCCCAGCTCTGGACCGGCCGCGCCGCCGGGGGCGGGCGCTTCCTCCTGCTCGACGAGCCGACCGCCAGCCTCGACGTCGCCCACCAGGTCGCGGTGCTGCGCCTCGCCCGCGCCGAGGCCGACGCCGGCACCGGCGTGCTCGCGGTCCTGCACGACCTCAACCTCGCCGCGGCCTTCGCCGACCGCGTGCTGCTGATGTCCGAGGGACGCGCCATCGCGGAGGGCGCGCCCGGGGAGGTCCTCGAGGCCGGAAGGCTGAGCGAAGTCTACCGCATCCCCATCGCCGTCGAACAATCGGCCGGCGGCATGCTGCGCATCGCTCCGGACCTGAGTCGCGCCTAGAGCCCAGGCGCCGCCGCGACTGCTGCGGGTCCGGTCCACCTCCCTCGCGGCCAGCGCCCCGAACCTCCGGATGCTCGCCAGGCCGGTGCCGAAGCGGCGTGAGAGGGCGGCGCGCTCCCCGCCGGCGGCACCCCGGCCCGGCACGACATGCCGGCGTCCTCGACGAAATCGGCCCTCGATCGACATTGCACGGGGGAGCGAGCTCGGCAATCGACGGCCGGCCTGCGGACATCGGCGAATCGTTTCGATCCGGCTTGTCCGAAACCTTCGCGCGGGTGTCGGAATCCGTGCTTTCGATCGCGGGCCCACAGGATAGGATCGGCTCGTCAGGGTGCCGCTCCGGGAGGGGCGGAGAATTGGGAAGCCGGTCCGAAGCCGGCGCTGCCCCCGCAACGGTGGCGGAGGAATGAATGCGGCGAGAAGCCACTGGGGAATCCCCGGGAAGGCGCCGCATCGGCCGCGAGGCCCCTCCGGAGCCCGGAAACCAGCCCTGCGTGACGTCAAGCCGCGGGCGGCGGTGCGGGCGGATGCCGCCGGGGCCACGGGGTCCGGGCGGGCCGTCGCATCCTTTCCGCACGATGAAACCCGGGGGGCCGCGGGTGAGCGGCACCGAGGAGAGATGCCATGATCGCCGATACGACGGCGCTGAACCTGCTCGCGAGCCGCGTTCCGGACCACGCGCTGCCGCGCCCCATCTACACCGATCCCGCGATGCTCGGGGTCGACCTCGCCGAGGTCTGGTATCGCGACTGGCTGTTCGCGATCCCGGCCTGCGAGATCCCGAAGGCCGGGAATTTCGTGACGATGCAGATAGGCGCCTATCCGATCGTCATCGTCCGCGGCGCGGACGGGGCGATCCGCGCGTTCCACAACGCCTGCCGGCACCGCGGCAGCCGGGTCCGCACGGCGCTCAGGGGCCCGGCCCCGAAGCTCGCCTGCCCCCACCACCAGTGGACCTACGAGCTCGACGGGCGGCTGCTCTACGCCCGCGACATGGGGGCGGGTTTCCGGCCGGCCGAGCACGGGCTGAAGCCCGTCGCCTGCGAGGCTGCGGGGGGCATGGTCTTCGTCTGCCTCGCCGACGAGCCCGCCTCCTTCGACGCGCTGCGCGAGACGGCCGGCCGCGACCTGGCGCCGCACCGGCTGGACGATGCCAGGATCGCCTTCGAATCGACGATCGTCGAGAAGGGCAACTGGAAGCTGGTGATGGAGAACAACCGCGAGTGCTGCCATTGCGCGGGCGCGCATCCCTCGCCCTGCCGGACCTTCCCCGACCGTTCCGGCTACACCTCGATGGACGAGCAGGGCAACGTCGAGCCGGTCATCGCCGCCCATTGGGCCAAATGCGAGGCCGCGGGGATGCCGCCGCGCTTCCACCTGCACCCGAGCCACCAGTGGCGCTTCGTGCGCGTCCCGCTGCTCGGCCCCGGCGAGAGCTTCACCATGGACGGCAGGGCGGCGGTGCCGACCAGGCGGCTGTCGACGGCGCCCTTCGCGGATGCGGGCTCGCTGCCCTTCTTCCACTACCCCAACAGCTGGAACCACTTCCTCGGCGACCACGCGACGGTCTTCCGCATGCTGCCGATCAGCGCCACCGAGACCGAGGTCACGACCAAATGGCTTGTCCGCAAGGACGCGGTCGAGGGCACCGACTACGACCTGAAGAACCTGACCCGGGTCCGGATCGCCACCAACGGCGAGGACCGGGCGGTGGTCGAGGAGAACCAGCGCGGCGTGACCGCGCCGGCCTTCGTGCCGGGACCCTGCTCGCGCATCCAGGAGGACGGCGTGATCCAGTTCGTCGACTGGTATTGCCGCAGGCTCGGCGACCGCCTCGGCGGCGGGGCGGCGCTGGCGGCGGCGTAGCGGATGGCGACCGATCTCGTTCCCCGGCTCGGCTGGGCGCTGCCATGGAAGGACTGCGAGCCGATCGAATGCGTCTCGGTGGTGCCCGACGGGCCGGGCACCGTCTCCTTCTCGTTCCGCGCGCCCTCGGGGGCGTGGTTCGACTACCGTCCCGGCCAGTTCCTGACGCTGGAGCTGCCGGTCCCGGGCGGCCCCGTGCACCGCACCTACACGCTCTCGTCGAGCCCGTCGCGGCCGCTTTCGGTCACCCTGACCGCGAAGGCGTCGGCCAGCAGCGTCGGCACGCGCTGGATGCTCGACAACCTGGCGCCGGGCAAACGGATCAAGGCGATCGGCCCGGGTGGCATCTTCGTCCCCGACGTACCGGCCGACCGCAAGTTGCTCTTGATCTCGGCCGGCTCCGGCGTCACGCCGATGATGTCGATGACGACCTACCGCTACGACCTCGGCGGCGAGCCCAACATCTGTTTCGTGCAATGCGCCAAGCGGCCGTCCGAACTCGTCTTCCGGCGGCAACTCGAAGCCATGGCGCGCCGGGTCCCGACGATCAAACTGCACTACGTGGTCACCCAGGACGACCCATACGACGCCTGGACCGGCTATCGCGGCAACTTCAACCAGCTGATGCTCGGCCTGATGGCGCCCGACTACCTCGAGCGCGAGGTCTATTGCTGCGGGCCCGAGCCCTTCATGCAGACGGTGCGCGAGATGCTGATCGGCTTCGGCTTCGACATGGATCACTACCACCAGGAGACCTTCGCCGCCCCGGTGCTGACGCCCGCCGACGCGCCCGCGCTCGACGACGTGGTGCCGAGCGCCGAGGCGGCCTCCGAGGTCGTCTTCGCCGCGAGCGGGCGGAGGGTGCCCTGCACCGAGGCCGACACGGTGCTCGCGGTGTCGCGGATGGCCGGGCTCAACATCCCCTCCGGCTGCACCTTCGGGGTCTGCGGCACCTGCAAGACGCGGAAGCTCTCGGGCGAGGTCCACATGGTCCACAACGGCGGCATCTCGGAGGAGGACATCGAAGCGGGCTACATCCTCGCCTGCTGCTCGCACCCGATGGGAAGGGTCGAGATCGAGGCGTGAGGTTCAACCCAGGCGTGCAATCTACTTGTTGACAGCCGAACCGGCGAAACAGCAAGATGTAGTGGTCACGGTGCCGATTCGCGCGCGCGGGTCGGAGAATAGGGAAGCCGGTGCGATGCCGGCGCTGCCCCCGCAACTGTAAGCGGCGCGTCCCTTCCATCATGCCACTGGCCGGACGGGCCGGGAAGGCGGGAGGGGCGGCGAGAGCCGCGAGCCAGGAGACCTGCCGCGACAGGACGTGAACCCGGGCGGGGTGCCCCGCGGGAGTCGCCGGCGGCCTGCCGTCCGGAGCCCCCGCATGCGCCGCGCTCCAAGCAGCGGGGAAGCTGATGCAGGCGACAGAACTCTCGGGCCATGCGACCGGCCGCAAGGCGACGGCCCTCCAGGTCATCAAGCGCGACGGGCGGCTCGTGCCCTTCGACGCCACCAAGATCGCGGTGGCGCTCGGCAAGGCCTTCCTCGCCGTCGAAGGCGAGGCGGCGCGCGGCTCGGAGCGGGTGCACGACCTCGTCGAGACGATGACCGTCGGCATCTCCGCGGCCATCGACCGCCGGCAGGTCGCGCGGATCGCCATCGAGGACATCCAGGACCTCGCGGAACTCGCGCTGATGCGCGGCGGCCACCACAAGGTCGCCCGCGCCTATGTGCTCTGGCGCGAGGCGCGGGCCTCCGAGCGCGCCGCCGCCTCGGCGCCGGAGCCGCAGCGCTGGATGCACGACGCCGCCGGCGCGCGCGTGCCGCTCGACGTCGCGGCCCTGCGCGCCCGGGTCGACGCGGCCTGCGACGGGCTCGCCGACATATCACCAGCGGCGGCGGCGGAGCGAGTGCTCGCCTCGCTCTACGATGGCGTCACCGCGGCCGAGATCGACGAGGCGCTGATCCTCGGGGCGCGCAGCCTGATCGAGACCGATCCGGCCTATACCTTCGTCGCCGCGCGGCTGCTCGCCGATCGCATCCGCGGCGAGGCGATGGCGGCGGTGCTGGGCCGCGCGGACGAAACCGACCTCGCCGCCTATTTCCCGGCCTATGTCGCCCACGGCATCCGCGCCGGCCTCCTCGACCCGGCGCTCGCCGGCTTCGACCTCCCCCGCCTCGCGGCCGCGCTTCGGCCCGAGCGCGATAGGGCCTTCCAGTATCTCGGGCTCCAGACGCTCTGCGACCGCTACTTCCTGCACGAGGACGGCACGCGCTTCGAGCTGCCGCAGGCCTTCTTCATGCGCGTCGCCATGGGCCTCGCGTTGCGCGAGGAGCACCGGAACGGGCGGGCGATCGAGTTCTACGAGCTGCTCTCGTCCTTCGACTTCATGGCCTCGACGCCGACGCTCTTCAATGCCGGCACGCCGCGGCCGCAACTCTCCTCCTGCTTCCTGACCACGATCCCCGACGATCTCGAAGCGATCTTCGGCGGCATCCGCGACAACGCGCTTCTGGCGAAATACTCGGGCGGCATCGGCAACGACTGGACGCCGGTGCGCGGGCTCGGGGCGCATATCCGCGGCACCAACGGCAAGAGCCAGGGCATCGTGCCCTTCCTCAAGGTCGCCAACGACACGGCGATCGCGGTCAACCAGGGCGGCAAGCGCAAGGGCGCGGTCTGCGCCTATCTCGAGACCTGGCACATCGACATCGAGGAATTCCTCGACCTGCGCAAGAACACCGGCGACGACCGGCGCCGCACCCATGACATGAACACCGCCAACTGGGTGCCGGACCTCTTCCTGGAGCGGGTGGAGGCGGACGGCCCCTGGACGCTGTTCTCGCCCGACGAGGTGCCGGATCTGCACGATCTGACCGGGCAGGCGTTCCGCACCGCCTACGAGGCTGCCGAGGCCAGGGCGGCGGCCGGCGAGATCAGGGTGCATCGCCGCACGCGCGCCGTCGACCTCTGGCGGCGGATGCTCTCCATGCTGTTCGAGACCGGCCATCCCTGGATCGCCTTCAAGGACCCCTGCAACATCCGCTCGCCGCAGGGCCATGTCGGCAGGGTGCATTCCTCGAACCTCTGCACCGAGATCACCCTGAACACGAGCGCCGACGAGGTGGCGGTCTGCAACCTCGGCTCCGTCAACCTCGCCGCCCATGTCACGCCCGCCGGCCTCGACCTGGCGAAGCTCGCCCGCACGGTGGCGACGGCGATGCGCATGCTCGACAACGTCATCGACGTGAACCTCTACACCATCCCCCAGGCGGAACGCTCGAACCTCCGCCACCGCCCGGTCGGCCTCGGCCTCATGGGCTTCCAGGACGCGCTCCAGATCCTGCGCATCCCCTATGCCAGCGAGGCCGCCGTCGCCTTCGCCGACGAGAGCATGGAGGCGATCGCCTTCCACGCCATCGCCGCCTCCTGCGACCTCGCCGAAGAGCGAGGCGCCTATGCGACCTTCCCGGGCTCGCTCTGGAGCCGCGGCATCCTGCCGCACGATTCGCTCGACCTGCTCGCCGAGGCCCGCGGGGTCGCGCCCTTCGACAGGAGCGCCCGCCTCGACTGGGACGCCCTCCGCGAGCGGGCGCGCCGCGGCATGCGCAACTCCAACTGCCTCGCCATCGCGCCCACGGCCACCATCTCCAACATCGTCGGCGTCAGCCAGTCGATCGAGCCGGCGTTCCAGAACCTCTACGTCAAGTCGAACATGTCGGGCGAATTCACCGTGGTGAACGCGGGCCTCGTCGCCGACCTCAAGGCGCGCGGGCTCTGGGACGAGGTGATGATCTCGGATCTCAAGTACCACGACGGCGCCCTCGGCCCGATCGCCCGCGTGCCGGCCGACCTCAAGGCGCTCTATGCCACCGCCTTCGAGATCGCGCCCGACTGGCTGGTGCAGGCCGCCGCCCGGCGCCAGAAGTGGATCGACCAGGCGCAGAGCCTCAACCTCTACATGGCCGAGCCCTCGGGCCGGAAGCTCGACGCGCTCTACCGGCTGGCGTGGAAGTCCGGCCTGAAGACCACCTACTACCTGCGCGCCAAGGCCGCGACCCGCGTCGAGAAGTCGACGCTCTCCGGCGCCGACGCGACGCTCAACGCGGTGAAGGTCGGCGGCGCCTGCGCGCTCGACGACCCGAGCTGCGAGGCCTGCCAGTGACGCGGCAAGCCGAAATGGCAAGCCGGATTCCAGCCGGATTCCGGCCGCCTTCCAGCCCGTGTTTCTGCCGCTTTTTCAAGGTGATGCCCGGCGACCCCGCCAAACCGCCGAAGATCGCATGACAGGAGCCCCCATGCTCGACCTCAACGCCACCGGCCTCGGCTCCATCGACCGCGACGGGGGACGCGTCAGCGTCTCCGACAAGGCGATGATCAACGCCCGCGCCGACGTGAACCAGCTCCTGCCGCTCAAGTACCGCTGGGCCTGGGAGAAGTACCTCTCCGCCTGCAACAACCACTGGATGCCGACCGAGGTCTCGATGCAGGCCGACATCGCGCTCTGGAAGTCGGACGCGCTCAGCCCCGACGAGCGGCGCATGGTCAAGCGCAACCTCGGATTCTTCGCCGCCTCCGAAAGTCTCGTCGCCAACAACATCGTGCTCGCAGTCTATCGCAACCTGACGAATCCCGAGTGTCGTCAATACCTTCTGCGCCAGGCCTTCGAGGAGGCCGTGCACAGCCACACCTTCCAGTACATCGTCGAGAGCCTCGGCCTCGGCGAGGGCGAGCTCTTCAACATGTACCGCGAAGTGCCCTCGATCACCGACAAGGCCGCCTGGGCGCTCGATCATACCAGGGCGCTCGAGGACCCCGCCTTCCGCACCGGCACCGAAGCCGCCGACCGCGCCTTCCTGCGCGATCTCGTCGCCTTCTACGTCGTCTTCGAGGGGATGTGGTTCTACACCGGCTTCGCGCAGATCCTCTCGCTCGGCCGGCGCAACCGCATGGTTGGAATTGCCGAGCAATATCAGTATATTCTCCGAGACGAGAGCCTGCACCTGAACTTCGGCATCGACGTCATCAACCAGATCAAGGCCGAGAACCCCCGGCTCTGGACCGAGGCCTTCCAGGCCGAGGTGCGCCGCATGCTCGGCGAGGCGGCCGAGCTCGAGGCCGCCTACGCCCGCGACACCATGCCGACCGGCCTGCTCGGCCTGACGGCCGAGTCGAGCGCCGACTACATGCGCTTCATCGCCAACCGCCGCTCGGCCCAGCTCGGCCTCCAGCCGCTCTTCGCGCCGACCGAGAACCCCTTCCCCTGGATGTCGGAGACGATCGACCTCCGGAAGGAGAAGAACTTCTTCGAGACCCGCGTCACCGAATACCAGACCGGCGGCGCGCTCAGCTGGGACTGAAGGTCTTGCCTTGCCGCCGGGCAGGGGCCAGGATCGACGGCACGACGGTTTCCGCGGCTGCTCCCGAGTCGCCGCGGACGAAGAGGGAAGCCGGTGCGAGACCGGCGCTGCCCCCGCAACTGTAAGCGGCCAGCGATCCCGAACGCATCCACTGGCCCGCCGGGCCGGGAAGGATCGGGAAAGCGGCGACCCGCGAGCCAGGAGACCTGCCGTCGCCGAAACCCGATCGACCGGGCGGGGTGCCCCGGGCTGGAGGCGACATGCGACGGACGGCGGCGCGCGCGGACGCGGCTTCTCATCCCTCCGGCCCGTCCAGGGGCTCGGAAACCCGCCCATTGCTCGGCGAGCCCTGCCCTTGCGCGGCGCAGCGGCGCCACTGAAAGGACGGGAACCATGCCGGACCTGGAGACCCTGGCAGCCGCGCGCCTCGCCGACTGGCGTGCCTCATGGTCGATGGGGTCGTGGGGCGCGGTGGCCGAGTTCCATCAGGACGACGGCGAGCCGGCCGTCGCCGACGGCCTCGAACGGGTGACGTCGCGGGGCGCTATCCGTCTCCAGGGACTCGCCGATGCCGAGCCGCTCGCCTACGAGACCGTGAGCCCGGACCCGCGGCGCTGGACCGTCGCGGTCGCCCTCTGCCTTCCGGCCGAGGCGGCGCGGCGCGACGGGCGCGGCGTCCTCACCGAGCTCGGTCCGGACGACGATGCGGTGCGGCCCGGGGATCGCGCCGGCATCCTCTTCGACTTGGGCCTCGGCCAGCCGCAGGTCGACTTCTGCATCCGCGTCACCGACCCCGCGCTCCTCGCCACGCTGCGCGGCGCCGCAGGCCGGCCGGTCCTCGCACCGGGCAACCCGGCGCTCGGGGCGATCGTCGCCGCGCATCCGCACCGGGTGGCGCTGACCAACCTCGGGCGGATCGAGGTCTTCCAGAAGATCGGTGGCCCCGAGACCGGCGGCGTCTCCCCGGCCGGCCCGCACACCCATGTGCTGCCGAAGCTGCTCGCCTCGGGCCGCACCCATTCCGCGAACGTCCCGATCCCGCACGGCCTCGTCCCCTGCGCCGGGCTGCATCCCGGCAATCCGGTGATCGGTGCCATGGGCGAGGACCGCGCCTTCGACGCAGGCCTCCATGCCGCCTTCGAGGCGCTGCTCGAGGCCTGGGGCGATCCCGATTACGTGGTCGCCAAGCGGGCAGTGCGCTCGGCGCTCGACGCCGGGCGGGAACCGGGCGGCTTCGAGCCGCTGCCGAGCCGCAGCGGCCGCGCCGGCCTGCGCAATGCACTGAGGCAGCGGCGGCGCGAGCGCGGCGGCTCGGACCTGCTCGACCGCTGGTCGGCCACCTTCGACCGGGGCGGGGAACCCGCCGAACCCGACCGCCCGGGGCATTGACGCATGGGACCGTTCGACGGAAGCTCCGGCAGGGCAGGGGGACAGCCATGACGACGGAGGTCCGGGATATCGTGACCGGGGCGCGCGCCGGCGCCTGGATCGCGGTCGTGACCGTGGCCAGCCTCGTCTTCGGCCTCGTGCCGGCCTGCGCGACACCCCTCGCCGCCGTCGTTGCGGTGGTCGGGCGCGGCATCCTGTGGACGAACCTGCTCGCGCTCGCCCGCCGTCTCGTCCTGCACCGCCTCGCGGTCGTGTCGGGGCTGCTGGCGACGCCGCGCGCATCGGCCGCCTGACCGCGGTGCGGCGCTTTCCGCCGGAGCGGATCGTCTGCCTCACCGAGGAAACGGTCGAGACCCTCTACCTCCTCGGCGAGGAGGCCCGCATCGTCGGCGTCTCGGGCTACGCCGTCCGCCCGCCGCAGGTCCGGCGCGAGAAGCCGCGGGTATCCGCCTTCACCTCGGCCGACCTGCCGAAGGTGCTCGCGCTCGAGCCTGACCTCGTTCTGACCTTCTCCGACCTGCAGGCGCCCATCGTCGCCGACCTCGTCCGCGCCGGCGTCGCGGTGCACGCTTTCAACCAGCGCGACCTCGCCGGCATCCTCGCGATGATCCGCACCCTCGGCGCGCTGGTCGGCGCGGCGGAGCGCGCCGCCGCGCTCGCCGACAGCTACCGGCGCCGCCTCGACGCGATCCGCGCCGACCGCGCCGGCCTCCCGCGGCAGCGCGTCTACTTCGAGGAATGGGACGAGCCGATGATCTCCGGCATCGCTTGGGTGTCCGAGCTCGTCGCCGTCGCCGGCGGCGAGGATGTCTTCGCCGATCTCTCCCGCCAGCCCGCCGCCACCGGCCGGATCGTCACCGCCGACGCGGTCGTCACCGCGGCACCGGACCTGATCCTCGCCTCCTGGTGCGGCAAGAAGGTCCGCCCCGAGCGCATCGCGGCGCGCCCGGGCTTCGCCGCCATCCCTGCGGTTCGCGCCGGCCGCATCGTCGAAATCAAGTCGCCGCTGATCCTCCAGCCCGGCCCCGCGGCGCTGACCGAGGGCCTCGACGCCATCGTCGCCGCGCTCGGCTGAGGCGGCCCCGGCCGGCGTCATCCCGCCCGGCAAGACGGAAGCGGCCGCCCCCGAAGCCCCCGGCATCAGGACGCCGAGCATCGTCAGCAGGACGAGAGGGGACCGCATCGGCCGGCGTCGCATGCCCCTCGTGCCGCGATCTGCCCAGGTTCGGAAAGCGCGGTCGAACCGGGCCGTTGACAGCGGGACGGGGAGCGTTCATTCGGGACGGGCCGGTGTCCGCAAGGACGAAGAGGGAATCCGGGCGGCCGCGTCAGCGGTCGAAACCGGAGCCGCCCCCGCGACTGTAAGCGGCGAGAGACCTGCCGACATGCCACTGGGGCGCGAGCTCCGGGAAGGCGGCAGGGCCTCCGAGACCCGCGAGCCAGGAGACCTGCCGGCGCTTGAACCGAAACCCGGGCGGGGTGGCCCGGAGGGGGATGGGATGCGCGATGCGTGCCTGCCGTGGGAAGCCGTCCATCGTCCTTTCGGGCGAGCACGGCCCTGCGGCCTCTCCGGGCCTCGACCGGCCAGTTCCCTGGAGACACCATGCGCAATCTCTGCTTCCTCGCAGGCCTGACCGCCTTCGCCGCCGCCGCCCAGGCGGAAGCGACGAAATACCCGCTGACGCTCCAGAACTGCGGCTTCGACGTCACCTTCGACGAGGCGCCCGCCGCGACCGTGTCGCTCGGCCAGGCGGCGACCGAGATCCTCTATTCGCTGGACCTCGCGGACAAGGTCGCCGGCACCGGCGTCTGGTTTTCCGACGTGCTGCCGCAGTTCGCCGAGGTCAACGCGAAGGTCGAGCGGCTCGCCGACAACGACCCCTCGTTCGAGAGCATCGTCGCCAAGCGCCCGAACGTGGTGATCGCCCAATACGAGTGGCATGTCGGCCCGCAGGGCATCGTCGGCACGCGCGAGCAGTTCGAGGACCTCGGCATCGCGACCTATGTCCTGCCGACCGACTGCGTCGGCAAGGACAACACGGTCGGCGGCGACGGCACGCGGCTCGAGCCCTTCACCACCGACGTGCTCTACCAGACGATCGCCGAGCTCGGCCAGATCTTCGACGTGCAGGACAAGGCGACGGCGCTCGTCGCCGACCTCCGCGCGCGCGAGGCTGCCGCGAAGGAGAAGGTCGCGGCGATGCAGATCGACGACATCTCGGCGGTCTTCTGGTTCTCCTCGCCGGAGCTCGACCTCGATCCCTACGTCGCCGGCCAGAAGGGCGCGCCGGGCTACATCATGAGCACGCTCGGGATCACGAACGTCGTGCAGTCCGACGAGGAATGGCCGACGGTCGGCTGGGAGACGATCGCGCGGGCGAACCCGACCCTGATCGTCGCGGCGGAGATGACCCGCCGCCGCTTCGAGGCCGATGACATCGAGAAGAAGGAGGCCTTCCTCGCCGCCGACCCGGTCGCCAGTCAGATGGAGGCGGCGAAGAACGGGCGCATCGCTTCCATGACCTCCGACTCGATGGAGCCCGGCATCCGGGTCATCGGCGGCATCGAGCAGCTCGCCGATGCGCTTGCCTCCTACGGCCTCGCGAACTGACGTGAAGCCCCTCGCCGCTCTCCTGCTCTCGCTCCTCGCGATCCTCGCCGCCCTCGCGCTGGGGGCGGCGTTCGGCGAGACCGCGATCCCGATCGGCACCGTTGCCCGGACGGCGGCAAACCATCTCTTCGGCGCCGGCCTCGCCGTCGACCCGATCGACGCCGGCATCGTCTGGGACTACCGGCTCGCGCGCGCCGTCGTCGCCGCCTGCTGCGGGGCGGCGCTGGCGCTCTCCGGTGTGGTGCTGCAGGCGCTGCTCCGGAATGCGCTCGCCGATCCCTACGTCCTCGGCATCTCGGCTGGCGCATCGACCGGGGCGGTCGCCGTGGCGATCCTCGGGGTGGGCGGCGGCTTCGTCTCGCTCTCCGCCGGCGCCTTCGTCGGCGCGGTCACAGCCTTCGGCTGCGTCCTCCTCCTTGCCCGCGCGGCGGGCAGCGGCCCGACCGCGGCGATCCTCGCCGGCATCGCCGGCTCGCAGCTCTTCAACGCGCTGACCGCCTTCATCGTCACCCGCTCGGCCAATGCCGAGACCGCCCGCGGCATCATGTTCTGGCTGCTCGGCAACCTCTCGGGCGTGCGCTGGGCCGACGTGACCCTGGCCTTCCCGATCGCACTCCTCGGCACCTTGGTCTGCCTGTGGCAGATCCGCGCGCTGGACGCCTTCACCTTCGGGGCCGATGCCGCCGCCTCGCTCGGCGTCGCAATCCGTCCCGTGCAAGCGGTGCTGATCGGTGCGGCGACGCTGATGACCGCGGTGATGGTCTCGCTCGTCGGCTCGATCGGCTTCGTCGGGCTCGTCATCCCCCACGCCGCCCGCTTCCTCGTCGGCGCCCGCCACGGGCGGCTCGTCCCCGCCTCGGCCGTCCTCGGCGCGGTCTTCCTCGTCGCCTGCGACATCGCCAGCCGCATGGTCGTCCCGAAACAGGTCGTCCCGATCGGCATCGTCACCGCGCTGATCGGCGCCCCGGCCTTCGCCATCATCCTGATCCGCGCGAGGCGCCTCTCATGAGCCTCGCGGCCCGAGGCCTCGGTCGCGATGCCGGCGGCCGCGCGATCCTCGACGGCATCGACCTCGCGCTGACGCTCGGCGAGCGCCTCGGCATCGTCGGGCCGAACGGCTCGGGCAAGTCCACGCTCCTGCGCCTCCTCGCCGGCATCGACCGCCCGACGCGAGGCGCCGTCACGCTGGACGGCACGCCGCTCCGCGCCCTCTCCCGCCGCGCCGTCGCCCGCAGCCTCGCCTTCGTCGAGCAGCAGGCGGAGACCGCCGAGCGGCTGACCGTCCGCGATGCGGTGGAGCTCGGCCGCACGCCCCACCTCGACGCGCTCCGCCCCTTCGGCCCCGCCGACGCGGCCGTCGTCGACGACGCCCTCGCCCGCGTCGACATGGCCCCGCTCGCCGGTCGCCTCTGGCACACCCTCTCCGGCGGCGAGCGCCAGCGCACCCACATCGCCCGGGCGCTGGCGCAGGAACCGGCGATCCTGCTCCTCGACGAGCCGACCAACCACCTCGACATCCGCCACCAGATTGGGCTCCTCGCGTTGATCCGCCGCCTCCCCGTGTCGGCGGTGATGGCGCTGCACGACCTCAACCACGCCTCGCTCTACTGCGACCGCGTGCTGCTTCTCCAGGCCGGCCGGGTCGTCGCCCTCGGGCCGCCGCCCGAGGTGCTGACCCCCGCCACGATCCGCGCCGTCTTCGGCGTCGAGGTCGCGGCCCACGTCGATCCCCGGGACGGGGTGCGCAGCCTCCTCGTCAAGGGCCACATCCCCTTCGAGGAGACCACGCCATGAAACTCGCCCTCGCCGCCCTCGTGCTCGCCGCGACCCCCGCCGTCGCCGAGACCTTCGAGGTGAAGATGCTGAACCGCGGCGCGGCGGGTCCGATGATCTACCAACCCGATTTCCTCCGCATCGCGCCCGGCGACACGGTGAAGTTCCTTGCGACATCCACCGGCCACAACGCGGCCAGCATCGAGGGCATGGCGCCCGAGGGCGCGGCGCCGTTCAAGGGGCAGATCAACGAGGAGATCGCGTTCGCCCCGACCGTCCCCGGCCTCTACGGCGTCAAATGCTCGCCGCACTACGCCATGGGCATGGTGATGCTGATCGCCGTCGGCGACGCCGACCCGGCGACGGTCGCGATCCCCGAAGCGGTGCCCGACCGTGCCAGGACGCGCTTCGAGGCGATCGTCGAGGCGGCCGATTGATCGCCAACCACGCCCTCGTCGAGGACATCCGCGACTCTTGGTCCCGCCGTGCCGAGACCTTCGACCGCGCCTTCGGCCATGCGATCGCACCCGGCGGCGCGGCCGCGGCCTGGGCGGCGCCGATGCGCGATCACCTCGGCCCCATGCCCCGTCGCGTGCTCGAGTTCGCCTGCGGCACCGGCGAGGTGACCCGATCGAGCACCCGTCAGGAAGGATCGCCGAATTCGGCCCCGCGAATCGGCGGTACGGCGACGCTCAGGCCGCCCCGGCCAGCGCCATGAAGCCCTCGACATAATCGGCCGCCGCATCGCCCGCGCGCCGGCCGATGTGGATGCTCTTCGCCATCCCGTCCGGCCCGAGGCGGAGGGAGCGGATCGGCAGCATGGCCCGATACTCCTCGATCAGCCAGTCGGGGAGCGCGCTGACGCCGCGGCCGGCTGCCACCATCTGCAGCATGATGTCGGTCGTCTCGATCACCTTCACCGCCCGGGGCAGGCAGCCGGCCGGAACGAGGAACCGCGTGTAGATGTCGAGCCGCTCGGGCGAGACCGGATAGGTGATGAGCACCTCGCCGGTGAGGTCGCCCGGCACCGCGACCTCGCCGGCGAGCGGGTGGCCCTCGGCCACGGCGAGCCGCATCTCGTAGTCGAAGACCGGCTCGTAGACGAGCCCGGGCCGCTCCACCGGATCGGGGGTGATGAGAAGGTCGATCTCGTGGCCGAGCAGTGCACCGATGCCGCCGAACTGGAAGGCCTGCCGCACGTCGACATCGACCTGCGGCCAGGCGGCGAGATAGGGCTCCACCACCCGCAGCAGCCAGCGATAGCAGGGATGGCACTCCATGCCGATCCGGAGCATGCCGCGCTGTCCGCGGGCGAAGTCGGCGAGCGTGGCCTCGGCCTGTTCCAGCTGCGGCAGCACCCGCTGCGCCAGACCGATCAGGTAGCGCCCGGCCTGGGTCGGACGCAGCCCGCGTCCCTCCTTCTCCCAGAGCGCGACCCCGGCCTGGGCCTCGAGCCGCCGGATCGCGTGGCTGAGCGCCGACTGGGTCAGGTGCAGCGCCTCGGCCGCCGCCGTGACGCTGCCGAGCCGGTCGGTCTCGCGCAGGATCGCGAGGTGCTGGCGCTCGATCATCCCATGACTCCCGCTCATCGGCACCCGAGAGAATGCCAGCTCCCATCATGGATCGCCATCCCTATGGTCCGCCCGACCACGGATGGAGCATGGACATGGCGCTTGCCGCGGATCGGGGCACCGCGCGCTGGAGGCGGGCGGCCACGCCGACACCATGAACCCGTTCGCTGCCGAATGAGCCAGCCGCCGCGTCGACCTGCCCGAGAATGCTGCCGTCGACCGCGCCATCCGGCGTGTCGCCGAGGCGGCCCACCGCCTGAACGGGGCCGTAGAGCGCGCGGTCGCCGCCGGCATCTCCGTCGAGCTCGCCCGCGTCTCGCGCCACCACGACGGCTCCGGCGATTGGGGCGACCAGGTCGCCCCGACGAGCCACGCCACCATGGACGGCGCGCCGAATCGAGCGGAGCGCGCCGTCGAGTGCGGCGCCCCATGGATGCGCGCAGCTCGGCCCGACCCGCCGGGCCCGAGCGAACCGATCCGTCGCCCCGATCCGCACCGCAGGGACCATCCCGGCAGGCGTGTCGGAAGCGGAGGGGCCGGCCGCTTGATCGGATGCCGTAGCTCTGGGCGGGCCCTACCTATTTTTCGGGAGGCACAGTCAATTTATCATGCGAGCGGTGTTATGCGGTTCCCGGCAACCTGCCGACATGAGCGCCCGCTACTACTTCCATCTCGTCGACAGCGACAACTTCATACGCGACGACTACGGTGCGTTGGCCATCGATCTGGCCGACGCCCATCGCGCGGCCGCCGAGATCATCGAGGAGTTCAAGTTGGAACAGGCGCATCGCTACGACCAGTGGCATGACTGGAAGCTGGTGGTGACGGACGACACGGCACAGTTCGCGCTGATCCTGCCGCTTGCGGATTGAGACGGCGCGGCGCGCCATCCGCGCCATCGCCTGCGGTCCCCGGGTGATCGCTTCGCATCGGCGTCGGGCCACCCTTGGCCGCGGCGGATGCGCCTCGCGGATCGCCAGGCCACGGTGCTGCCCGCGCCGCTCGGCCTTCACGCTCGCGCGCTTCTGCCGACGGGCCGGCGCGGGTGACGCACTGAGGCTTCTGCAAACATGCTGAGAGGCGCCGCGGCGGCCTATTGCGCGGCGACCCCGTGCGGCTGCCCCCTCCGCTCGGCGGGTTCGTGCAGCGCCGCATATTCCGGAATGCGCGCCTCCTCCGATCGGAGCCGCGCCATTTCCTCGGCTATATAGCCGCGGGTCAGCGGAACCCGCGCCTGGTCATGCACGAGCTGCAGATGCACCACATGCAGGTCGTTGAAGCGGAAGCTCGTTTCCGAGCCCGCGAGATAGAAGTCCCACATGCGCAGGAAGCGCTCGTCATAGAGCTCCAGCAGCCGCGCGCGATTGGCATGGATCCGCTGCCGCCACGCCCTCGTGGTCTCGGCATAGTGCAGCGACAGGATCTCGGTGTCGCGCAGCAGCAGCCCGGATCGCTCCAAGGGCGGAAGGATCTGGGACAGCGACGGGATGTAGCCGCCGGGGAAGATGTATTTCTCGATGAAGGGCGCATTGTAGCCGTCGGGCCTCGGCTGGGCCATGGAATGCAGCAGCATGACCCCGTCCGGCACCAGCAATCGCGCGGCGGTGCGGAAGAACGCCGGGAACTGGCGCAGCCCCACATGCTCGAACATGCCCACCGAGACGATGTTGTCGAAACGCGCGTCGAGCGCGCGATAATCGAGCAGGCGGAACTCGACCCGGTCCGCGACGCCCGCCTCGGCCGCGCGCCCGGTCGAGACCGCGTGCTGCTCCCGGCTGAGCGTGATCCCGGTCACCCGCGCGCCGCAGACGCGCGCGAGATAGAGCGCCATCCCGCCCCAGCCCGATCCGATGTCGAGCACCCGCGCGCCGGGGCGCACCAGCAGCTTGGCCGCGATCAGGCGCTTCTTGGCCAGTTGTGCGGCATCGAGCGACATGTCCGGCCGCTCGAAATAGGCGCAGGAATACTGCATGTCCGGGTCGAGGAAGAGCCGGTAGAGCCGGCCGTCGAGATCGTAGTGATGCGCCACGTTGCGCTCGGCCCGCCTGGGGTTGATGGCGCGCAGGGCCGGCAGGCCGGTCAGCAGGCGGCGGAGATGCTGGAGCCGGGCGGCCAGCGTCGCGGCCTGCGGCGCGAAGTTCCGCTTGGCGAGCGCCAGCAGGTCGTAGATGTCGCCGCGCTCGACCAGGAGGCGGCCGTCCATATACATCTCCGGCACCGCGAGCGTCGGGTCGAGCACGATCCGCCGCACCGCCGCCCGGTCGGCGATCCGGACCTGCAGCGCCGGGCCACTGCCGTCGCCATAGGCTTCGACCCGGCCCGAAGGGTAGGTGATGCGAAGGTCGCCTCGGCCGATTCGGGCGTGCAGGGCGGCATGCAGATGCGTCTCGAACATGGCAGGCATCTTGGGCATTCCGCATCCATTCTAGCCCAGATGCCGAACTTTGCCAAGAATCAGAATATGTTACACAACCAAGCCGCGATCTTCTTGCTCGTATTTCGCATAGATCCGAGCGCGCTGCGGCCGCGCGAATCCATCCCGCAGCGCGGCGGAGGCCGGTGGCGGGCAGGGTGGCGCGAAGGTGGTTTCCCCTTTCGCGCGCCATCGGCTAGAGCACCGGCATGGCCCGTTTCGCCCTCAAGCTCGAATACGACGGTGGTCCCTTCGCCGGCTGGCAGCGGCAGCCGGGGCTCGCTTCCGTGCAGGGCGCGCTCGAAGCGGCCGCGCGCCGCCTCGATCCCGGCGGGCCGGCGGTCTACGGGGCCGGGCGCACCGATGCGGGGGTGCATGCGCTGGGCCAGGTGGCGCATCTGGAGATGGCCCGGGACTGGGCGCCCTTCCGCCTCGGCGAGGCGCTGAACGCGCATCTGCGTCCGGCGCCGGTCGCGGTCGTCGCGGTCGCGCGGGTGGGCGAGGATTTCCACGCGCGCTTCGCCGCCGTGGAGCGGGAGTACCGCTACCGCCTGATCTCGCGCCGCGCGCCGCTCGTCCATGACCGCGGCCGCGCCTGGCGCATCCGGCACGAGCTCGACCACGGGGCGATGCGCGCGGCCGCGGCGCATCTCGTCGGGTTGCACGATTTCACCACCTTCCGCTCGTCGATCTGCCAGGCGCAGAGCCCGCGGCGCACCCTCGACGCGCTGGAGATCGAGGCGCTGGACCGCCCGGCCGGCCGGGAGTTCCGCTTCACCCTGCGGGCGCGATCCTTCCTGCACAACCAGGTGCGCAGCATCGTCGGCACGCTCGAACGGGTGGGGGCGGGGGCCTGGCCGCCCGGCCGCGTCGCCGAGGCCCTCGCCCGGCGGGACCGGTCCGCCTGCGGCCCGGTCGCCCCGCCCGACGGGCTCTGCCTCATGGCGGTGCGCTACGGGACCGATCCTTTCGCACCTGCGCCCTAGCAGCGCCCAGGCCGGGCCGCCGGTCGAGTCACGGCGATCACGTCAGGAATTCGTTCCTCCTTCCTCGACCGCCCCGCCACAAGACGAGGGCAGCGCCCGGCCCGGGCGGAAGCGAAGCGCCCGCCTGGGGGCGGGGCGGGCGCTGCCCGGCGGTGCCCGCCGGGCGGGAAGGTGACACTGGGCACGCCCAGACCTCACCCCACGGAGCCGCGTTGCGAACTGCAATGCCCGCCGGTCAGGCGCGTCCCCCGGACCGATCGGCTCACCCGTCGCGCGCCGCCGGGTCGTCCGGCCCCGCCGGCGTCTCGGCGGAGGGAGGCAGGGCGGCATCGGCCGGCGCGACCGGCTGGCCCTCGGACCATTCGCCCTCGAAGGCCTGGCCGCCGGCGAAGGTCATGCGGCCGTTGCCTTGGCGCTGACCTTCCGCAAAATCGCCCTCGTAGACGTCGCCGTTGGGATAGGTCGCCCGGCCGGGCCCGTCGAGCAGCCCGTCCTTCCAGGTCCCCTCGAAGACATAGCCGCCGGCCATGCGCATCGTGCCCCGGCCCGAGCGGACGCCGCCGGCGAAGCCGCCCTCGTATTCGGTGCCGTCGGGATAGGTCGCGACCCCCTCGCCGTCGCGCAGCCCCTCGGCCCATCCGCCCTCGTAGGAATAGCCGTCCGGGGTGGTCAGCTTGCCGGTCCCGTGGTTCTTGCCGTCGGCGAACTCGCCCTCGTAGACCGTGTCGTCAGCATAGCGCGCCACGCCCCGGCCCGAGATCGTCCCGTCCTTCCACTCCCCCTCGTAGCTCGAGCCGTTGGCATAGGTGATCCTGCCGGCGCCCTCCGGCTTGCCGTCCCGGAAATTGCCCTCGTAGACCGAGCCGTCGGGATAGGTCGCCTTGCCCTGGCCGGCGATGCGGCCCTCGCTCCATTCGCCGGTATAGACGAAGCCGTCCACGGCGGTGAGCGTCCCGGCCCCGTGGCGCAGATCCGCCTGGAAGCCGCCCTCGTAGACGTCGCCGTTGGCGGCGGTTGCCCGGCCGAGCCCCTCGCGCCGCCCGGCGACGAAGGCGCCCTCGTAGCGGTCGCCGTTCTCCTGCACGAGCAGCCCCTCGCCCTCGATCTGGCCGGCCTTCCAGCCGCCCTCGTAGCGCGACCCGTCGGCCGAGACCAGCACGCCCCGGCCCTCCGGCGCGCCGCCGGCCATGTCGCCTTCGTAGGTCGATCCGTCGGGATAGGTGATCTTGCCGGTGCCCTGCTTGACGCCGTTCACCCAGCCGCCCTCGTAGCGGTAGCCGTCCGGCCCGGTCAGGATGCCCTGGCCGTGCTGCGCGCCCTTGGCGAAACTGCCCTCGTAGCGCATGCCGTTGGCGTATTCCGCCACACCCTCGCCCTCGATCTCGCCGGCGACCCAGGCGCCCTCGTAGGTGCCGCCGTCGGCGAAGACGATGCGGCCGCGCCCGTCGGGATGGCCGTCCCTGAACTGGCCCACGTATTCGGCCCCGTTGGGAAAGCGCGCCCGGCCCTCGCCCTCGATGCGGCCCTCGACCCAATTGCCGCTGTATTCATAGCCGTTGGGCAGGCGATAGGTGCCCTGGCCGTGCTGGCGCCCGTCCTGGAACGAGCCCTCGTAGACCCCGCCGTTGTCGTATTCCTTGGTCAGGACCTGCGCCGCCGCCGGCCCGCCGAGCGCGGCGAGCGCCATGGCGCATCCGCCGGCCAGAACGATGCTCCGCTGCCGCAAGCCGTCGTGCCGTGCCAAGCGGTTCTCCTCCCCGTCACGTCCTCGGCCGAACATTACGGAGGCGCCCCGGCAGGGACAATGGCTTTTCTGGCCGGCGACCGCGCCCCGGGGCCGGGCCTTGTCATCGGGGACCGCGGGCCTGTATTCGGGTCGGGAGCGCATGGCGGCGGAGGGGCGATGTCCGGCAAGTTCAGGCTGACCATGGCGCAGCTCAATCCCGTGGTGGGGGATCTCGCCGGGAACCGGGCCAAGGCGCTCGCCGCCCACCGGGCGGGACGCGCGGCGGGGGCGGATTTCGTCGCGCTTCCCGAGATGTTCCTGGCGGGCTACCAGCCGCAGGATCTGGTGCTGAAGCCCGCCTTCACCGCCCATGCCATGGCCGAGGTCCGCACCCTCGCCGCGGATTGCGCCGAGGGCCCGCCGCTCGGGATCGGCCTGCCCTGGGCCGAGAGCGGGCGGCTCTACAATGTCTATGCCATCCTCTCGGGCGGGCGTGTCACGGCCATCGCGCGCAAGCACCACCTGCCGAACTACAATGTCTTCGACGAGCCGCGGCTCTATGCCTCCGGCCCGATCTCGGGGCCCTTCGCCATCGGCCCGCTGCGCATGGGCACGCCGATCTGCGAGGATGCCTGGTACGACGACGTCACCGAGGCCATGGCCGAGAGCGGCGCGGAGCTCTTGATGGTCTCCAACGGCTCGCCCTATCGCCGCAATAAATACGACGTGCGGATGAACCACATGGTCAGCCGGGTCGTGGAGACCGGCCTGCCGCTCGTCTATCTCAATTTCGTCGGCGGGCAGGACGACCAGGTCTTCGACGGCGGCTCCTTCGTGCTCAACCCCGGCGGGCGCCTGGCCGTGCAGCTGCCGGTCTTCGAGGAGGTGATCGCCCAGGTCGATTTCGAGCAGGGCGCCGCCGGCTGGCGCGCGCTGCCCGGACGGCTCGACCTCCTGCCGGAGGACACCGAGCTCGACTACCAGGCGATGGTGCTCTCGCTGCGCGACTACATGGGCAAGTCCGGCTTCGCCAGGGCGCTGCTCGGCCTCTCCGGCGGCGTCGACAGCGCGCTCGTCGCCACCATCGCGGCCGATGCGCTCGGGCCGGAGAACCTGCGCTGCGTGATGCTGCCCTCGGAATTCACCTCCGCCGAGAGCCTCGAGGACGCCGCCGCGGTGGCGGGCGCGCTCGGCTGCCGCCTCGACAGCCTGCCCATCGAGGCCGGCCGCGCGGCCATCGGCGCCACGCTGGCGCCGCTCTTTAAGGGCCGCGCCCCGGACGTGACCGAGGAGAACATCCAGTCCCGGCTGCGCGGGCTCATGCTCATGGCGCTGTCGAACAAGTTCGGCGAGATGCTGCTGACCACCGGCAACAAGTCCGAAGTGGCGGTCGGCTATGCCACGATCTACGGCGACATGGCCGGCGGCTACAATCCGGTGAAGGATCTCTACAAGACCCGCGTCTTCGAGAGCTGCCGCTGGCGCAACGCCAACCACCGGCCCTGGATGAAGGGGCCCGCGGGCGAGGTCATCCCGCCCCGGGTCATCGACAAGCCCCCCACGGCCGAGCTGCGCGCCAACCAGAAGGACGAGGACAGCCTGCCGCCCTATCCGGTGCTCGACGCCATCCTCGAGCGGCTGATCGAGGGCGACGCCTCGGTCGCGGCGATCGTCGCCGAGGGCTTCGACCGCGAGACGGTGAAGAAGGTGGAGCGCCTGCTCTACCTCTCGGAATACAAGCGCTTCCAGTCGGCGCCCGGCACCCGCCTGACCCGCCACGCCTTCTGGCTCGACCGCCGCTATCCGATCGTCAACCGCTGGCGCGACCCGACCTGACACCGACGGCCCTTCCGCCCGACCGCCGCCGCAGCCGGAGACCTCCGGATCGTGAACAGGCCGCGCCCGGCGCGGCCCGCCCGGAGCTCGGCCTGACCGGGGCGCGTCGCCGGATGCATTCCCCCGGCCCTTGACCTCCGGGCGAAGGCAGGGGCGCATGTCCCAATGCAAGAATCGGGGAGCCCGCCATGAACCCGCCCCATAGGGCGCCCGAGGACCGGCTTCTCCGCGACCCGGTCTGCGGCATGACCGTCGAGGCGGAGGCCGGCAAGCCCAGCCACGAGCACGAGGGCCGCCGCTTCCATTTCTGCTCCGAGGGCTGCCGCAGCCGGTTCGCGGCGGCGCCCGAGGACTACATCTCCGCGACCGACCCGGTCTGCGGCATGACGGTCGACCGCGCCACGGCGCGGCACATGGCCCGCCACGAGGGCACGCGGCAGTATTTCTGCTCCGCCCGCTGCGCGGAGAAGTTCGCGGCGGAGCCGGAGCGCTATCTCGGGGACCGCCCGGCGCCGGCGCCGATGCCCGAGGGAACGATCTACACCTGCCCGATGCATCCCGAGATCGAGCAGGTCGGCCCGGGCGATTGCCCGATCTGCGGCATGGCGCTGGAGCCCAAGGGCGTGCCGACGGGCGAGGCGGGGCCGAACCCCGAGCTCGTCGACTTCCGCCGCCGCTTCGCGGTCGGCGCGGCGCTGACCCTGCCGCTCGTGGCGATCGCCATGGGGCCGATGCTGGGCCTCTCCCTTGAGGCGCTGATCGGTCCTGGCACCGCGCGCCGGCTGGAGCTCCTGCTCGCCACGCCGGTCGTGCTCTGGTCGGGATGGCCGCTGCTCGCCCGGGGCTGGAAATCCTTCCGCAGCTTGAACCTCAACATGTTCAGCCTGATCGGCATGGGCGTCGCGGCCGCCTATCTCTTCAGCCTGGTCGCGGTGCTCGCGCCCGGCATCTTCCCCGAGCGGTTCCGCGACCATTCCGGCCAGGTGGGCGTCTATTTCGAGGCGAGCGCGGTCATCGTCGTGCTGGTGCTCTTGGGCCAGATCCTCGAGCTCGGCGCGCGCGAGCGCACCGGATCGGCGATCCGCGCGCTCCTGGACCTCGCGGCGAAGACCGCGCGGGTGATCCGCGCCGACGGCACGGAGGCCGAGATCCCGCTCGAGGAGGTGCATGTGGGCGACCGGCTGCGCGTGCGCCCGGGCGAGAAGGTCCCCGTGGACGGGGTGGTGGCGGAGGGGCATTCCTCGGTCGACGAATCCATGCTCACCGGCGAGCCCCTCCCGGTGGAGAAGGTCGCGGGCGATCCGGTGACGGGGGCGACGATCAACGGCAGGGGCAGCCTGGTCATCGAGGCGCAGCGCGTCGGCAAGGACACGATGCTGGCGCAGATCGTCGAGATGGTGGCGGCCGCGCAGCGCTCGCGCGCCCCGATCCAGCGCCTCGCCGATGCGGTGGCGGGATGGTTCGTGCCGGCGGTCATCGCCGCGGCGCTGCTCGCCTTCGTCGGCTGGGCGATCTGGGGGCCGCCGCCGGCGCTCGCCTATGCGCTGGTCTCGGCGATCGCGGTCTTGATCATCGCCTGTCCCTGCGCGCTGGGCCTCGCCACGCCCATGTCGATCATGACCGCCACCGGAAGGGGCGCGCAGGCCGGCGTGCTGATCCGCGACGCCGAGGCGCTGGAAACCTTCGCGACGGTCGACACGCTGATCCTCGACAAGACCGGCACCCTGACCGAGGGCAGGCCCAGGCTCGTCGCGGTGCTGCCGGAGCCGGGGCGGAGCGAGGCGGAGGTCCTGCGCCTCGCCGCCAGCCTCGAGCGCGGCTCCGAACACCCGCTGGCCGAGGCGATCGTCCGCGGCGCGGAAGAACGCGGCATCGCGCTCGCCGGGGCCGAGGATTTCGAGGCGGTGACCGGCAAGGGGGTCACCGGCAGCGTCGAGGGCCGGCCGGTCGCGCTCGGCAATGCCCGGATGCTGGCCGATCTCGGCCTCGACGGCGCGGCCCGCTCCGCGGAGGCGGACCGCCGCCGGGATGCGGGCGAGACCGTGATGTTCGTGGTTCTCGAAGGCCGCGTCGCCGGCATGCTCGCGGTGGCCGATCCGGTGAAGGCGACCACGCCGGCCGCGCTCGAGGCCCTGCATGCGCTGGGATTCCGCATCGTCATGGCGACCGGCGACAACGAGCGCACGGCGCGCGCGGTGGCCGGCCGGCTCGGCATCGACGAGATCCGCGCGGAGGTGCTGCCCGAGGACAAGGCGCGCATCATCCGCGACCTCCAGGCCCAGGGCGCCCGGGTCGCCATGGCCGGCGACGGGGTGAACGACGCCCCCGCACTCGCCCAGGCCGATGTGGGCATCGCCATGGGCACCGGCGCGGACGTCGCGATCGAGAGTGCGGGCCTCACGCTGGTCAAGGGCGACCTCAAGGGCATCGTTCGCGCGCGAAGGTTGGCGCTCGCGACCATGCGCAACATCCGCCAGAACCTCTTCTTCGCCTTCGTCTACAACGCCGCCGGCGTGCCGCTCGCGGCGGGGCTGCTCTATCCGGTCTTCGGCCTGCTGATCTCGCCGATGTTCGCGGCCGCGGCCATGAGCCTCTCCTCGGTCTCGGTGATCGGCAACGCCCTGCGGCTGAGGAACGTGGATCTCGACGCCTAGGCCGGCGCTCCACACGCTCGTTCTCCGTCCCGCCCGCGGCCGGGGATCCCCAGCCCGATCGACCCGTGGCGATCGGGCCGCGCCGGCCCTGCTGGGGGCCGGCGCGCTTTGCGCACCGTCCAGGGCCGACACATCCTTGCCAAGCCGAGACGCCAGAAGCCGTCCCCGCCGAAAGGGCCGGTCGAATGGTCTCGCCAAAGGACAGGCTGGAGGAGCCTATCGAACCGGCGCTTGCGCTCCTTTTGGCAATCCTTTGGAATCTCGATGAAAATGAAAGCGCAGCCTTCGAGCGGACCGTGCTGGGGCGGGCTTTCGCACAGCCTCAGCGGCACTTGCGGGAATCGGGCCGACGAACCGCAGAAACCGCCTTTCCCTTCAGGGCATTGGCGGGCATCTTCACATCAATAGGCGAGATGGTGGAGCCAAGGGGGATCGAACCCCTGACCTCTTGCATGCCATGCAAGCGCTCTCCCAGCTGAGCTATGGCCCCATGCCGCAGGTGCGACCGCGGCTCGTCTTTAGGGGTCCGCCCCGGCCAGATCAAGCGCAATCTGCGGTGCCGCCGGCATCAGGATTCGTCGTCCTCCGACGCGACATCGGCGATCTCGTCGAGATCGACGCTGTCGTCGTCGTCCTCGAGGATCTCGTCGTCGAGATCGTCGTCCGTGCCGAGGCTGTCGTCGTCGGCCTCGACCTCGGGAAGATCGTCCGTATCCTCCGGCTCGGGCTTGGCCTTCTCGGGCCGCAGGGCCTTGGTCTTCACCGCCGTCAGGCTCTCGATGGTGAAGGCCGCGCCGCAGCTCGGACAGGTCATCGGGTCGTTCTGGAGATCGTAGAATCGCGTGGAGCAGGTCGGGCAAACACGCTTTACGCCCCATTCGTCTTTGGGCATCGGAGATCCTTGCTGAGGGTGAGTCGAATCCTGCGAGCCGTTGCCACGCTCGGTAACCTTTGTCAAAGGCTTTGCTGTTAGGGATAATGTCACACTCTAGCCTAAATCGATTGAAACCGGCTTGATGCAGCGCAAAAAGACGTTAGGATTTCGCAGCTGCAAATAGCCGTCGGGGTTTCGGAATGCTCTACCACGCCTACGAAATGACCCATGCCGCGATTACGCCGATGCGGGCCGCGGCGCGAATGGGTCAGGAGGTGATGCGAAATCCGCTGAACCCCATGTCGGAGACCTACGGGTCAAGGGCGATGTCGGCGGCGCTGGAGATGTTCATCAACGCGACCCGGCGCTACGGCAAGCCGGAATTCGGCATCGACACCACTCTGGTCGACGGCGTAAAGACGCCGGTCGTCGAGGAGGTCGTCTGGTCAAAGCCCTTCTGCAAGGTCCTGCATTTCCGCCGCGATTCGGCGGCGGCCGAGGCGCGCAACGACCCCAGGGTCCTGATGGTCGCGCCGATGTCGGGGCATTACGCGACGCTGCTGCGCGGCACGGTCGAGGCGATGCTGCCGGAGCACGAGGTCTATATCACCGACTGGATCGACGCCCGCGACGTGCCCCTGACCCAGGGCGAGTTCGACCTCGACGACTACACCGACTATCTCATCGAACTGACCGAGTTCCTGAGCCGGGGCGGCGAGCGAATCTCGGTCATGGCGGTCTGCCAGCCGGGCGTGCCGGCGATGGTGGCGGCGAGCCTGATGTCGATGGACGGCAATCCGCTCCGCCCGGCGTCGATGGTGCTGATGGGATCGCCCATCGACACCGCGCGCAATCCCAAGCAGCCCAACGAACTCGCCAAGAACCGGCCGCTGAGCTGGTTCGAGAACAATGTGGTGGTGCGTGTTCCCTGGCCCAACCGCGGCTTCATGCGCCGGGTCTATCCGGGCTTCCTTCAGCTTTCGAGCTTCCTCGCGATGAACATCGACCGCCATCTCGATGCGCATGTGAGCCAGTTCCAGAACCTGGTGCGCGGCGACGGCGACAGCAGCGACCAGCACCGGAGCTTCTACGACGAATACCTCGCCGTCATGGACCTCGCGGCGGAATTCTATCTTCAGACCATCGAGCGCGTCTTCCAGAAGCGGCTGCTGGCGATCGGCGAATACCGCTATCGCGATCGGCCGATCGATCCGGCCGCGATGGTGGACATCGGGCTGATGACCATCGAGGGCGAGAAGGACGACATCACCGGGCTCGGCCAGACCGAGGCCGCGCACGACCTCGCCACCGGATTGCCCGAGACCGCGCGCAAGCGCTACGTGGCGGAGGGCGTCGGGCATTACGGCGTCTTCAACGGCTCGCGGTGGCGCAAGCTGATCCAGCCCGAGGTCCGCGACTTCATCCGCGCGCAGCGCCGAACCGTCACTGCGTGAAGCCCATTTCCGTGGCGGAGGCGCTCACCGTCGGCTCGCCGCCCATCGAGGTGCGGATCCGGCGCAACCAGCGCGCGCGGCGGCTGGTGCTGCGGGTCGGATGCGCGCGGTCGGGGCCGACCCTCACGCTGCCTCCCGGCGTCTCGACCGCGGCGGCCCGCATCTTCCTGGACGATCACGAAGCCTGGCTCCGGTCGCATCTCGGCCGGTCGCGCCAGAGCGTTCCGGTGCGCGACGGCACAATGCTGCCCTTCGGCGACGGCGAGATCCGGGTCGCGGCGGCGCCGGACGGGCGGCCGCGGCTGGAGGGCGATCGGCTGGTGATCCCCGGCCGTCCCGCCGACCTGCCGGTCCGGACCGGCGCCTTCCTGCGCGAAGCGGCGCGGGCGGCCTGCGTCGCGGCGGTGGCCCGGCATGCCTCGGCGCTCGGGCGCAGGGCCGGCCGGATCAGCCTGCGCGATCCCCGCGCCCGCTGGGGCTCCTGCACCAGCGCCGGGGATCTGATGTTCTCCTGGCGGCTCGTGCTCGCCCCCGCCGCGGTGCTCGACTACGTGGTGGCGCATGAGGTGGCGCATCTGGAGGAGATGAACCATTCGCCGCGCTTCTGGGCCCGGGTCCGCGCGCTCTGCCCCGACTACGGCCGGCAGCGCGTCTGGCTGCGCCAGCACGGGCCCGGCCTGCACGCCTTCGACTTCTCGGGCGCCGCGCCGGATTGACCGCAGCGGTTCGGGCCGGCACAGATCCCGCGATGATCGAGCGCGAACGGCCGACGGAGACGAACCTTCCCGCCCACGAGCGGCTCTACCGCACGCTCCGGACGCGGATCATGCATGGCGCGACCCCGCCGGGCGCGGCACTGACGCTGCGCGGGCTGGCCGCGGAATTCGGCGTCAGCATGACGCCGGCCCGCGAGGCGGTGCGGCGGCTGGTGGCGGAGGGGGCCCTGAAGCTCTCCGCCTCGGGGCGGGTCTCCACGCCCGAGCTCACCGGCGAGCGGATCGAGGAACTGGCGGCGCTGCGGGCCCTGCTCGAGCCGGAACTGGCCGCCCGCGCCCTGCCCCGGGCGCATTCCGCGCTGATCGAGCGCATGGCAACGATCAACGGCGGCATCGAGGAGATGATCGTGAAGGGCGATGCCGCGGGCTATCTGCGCGGCAATCTCGAATTCCACCGCACGCTCTACCTGCGCGCCCAGGCGCCCGCGATGCTGGGGCTGATCGAGACGGTCTGGCTCCAGGCCGGGCCGACCATGCGGCTGCTCTACGAAGGCCGGCGGGAGCGTCAGGCGGGCGAGAACCACCGCAAGATCATCGCGGCCCTGGCCGCCGGCGACGAGCCCGGCCTGCGGCTCGCGGTGCGGATGGACGTGACCCAGGGCCTGCGCATGCTGGTGAGCTGAGAGGCGCGCCCGACAAGCTCCGCCACCACGCCAGCCGGGGCTTCCACCGGGCGGGCGGGTCGCGATCCGGGCCATCGACCTTGGTTGCGTTTCGGTAAACGCGAAAGCATTTCCTGAGTGATTCCAGTATGATAGCCTGATGTGCGCGCGCGCACATCCTCGCGCGGCGGGATGCGGCCCCTGCCGAAACCCCTCTAGGACGCGCGCCGGCGGCGCCCCCGGTCGCCCCGGTCGCCGCCGGCGTTGAACGCGACCGCGGGCAGGGCGACGACCGAAGCGAGGCGGGGGAAGGGATCGCTTGCATGCGGGATCGCATTGGCGGCGACGAAATGCTCCTGGAAGCGCGGCTCGATCGCGGTCTCGACCTTGTGGATCAGCGTCACCAGCGTCTCCACCTCGCGCCGCGCGGCGGAATTCAAGAGCGCGATGCGCGCGCCGGTGCCCGCGGCATTGCCGGCGGAAGTGACCTTCGCGAGGTCGCAATCGGGGATCATGCCGAGCACCATCGCGTGCTTGGGCGAGATATGCGCGCCGAAGGCGCCGGCGAGCACCACGCGGTCGACGCTCTCGACGCCGAGCTGGTCCATCAGCAGGCGCGCGCCGGCATAGAGCGCGGATTTCGCGAGCTGGATCGCCCGCACGTCTCCCTGGGTCACCAGGATGCGCGGGCCGCCCTCGGCACTGCCGTCGTAGAGGAGATAGGCATGGGTGCGGCCCTCGGGCACGCAGCGGGACGTGCCGGTCTGCTCGGCCGAGCCGATCAGCCCGCCGGAATCCACGAGGCCCGCCATGCGCATCTCGGCGATCACCTCGATGATGCCCGAGCCGCAGATGCCCGAGATGCCGGTCGCCCGCGTCGCCTCGGTGAAGCCCGGCGCGTCGGACCAGAGGTCGCAGCCGATCACCCGGAAGCGCGGCACCTTGCTGACGGGGTCGATCTCGACCCGCTCGATGGCGCCCGGCGCCGCGCGCTGGCCGGAGGAGATCTGCGCGCCCTCGAAGGCGGGGCCGGTGGGCGAGGAGCAGGCGAGCACCTTTTCCTTGTTGCCGAGCAGGATCTCGGCATTGGTGCCGACGTCGACCACGAGCATCAGCTCGTCGGACTGGTTCGGCGCCTCCGAGAGCGCCACTGCGGCGGCATCGGCGCCCACATGCCCCGCGATGCAGGGCAGGATGTAGATCCGCGCGTCGGGATGCATGCGCATGTCGATCTCGCTCGCCCAGAGCGTCTGGGCGGAGGCGGTGGCGAGCGCGAAGGGCGCCTGGCCGAGCTCCACCGGGTCGATTCCGAGCAGCAGGTGGTGCATGACCGGATTGCAGACGATCACCGCCTCGAAGATCAGCTCGGGCGCGATGCGCGCCTCGGCGGCGCTCTGCTCGACCAGCGCGTTCATCGCGCCCCGCACCGCGCGGGTCATCTCGGCGGCGCCGTTCGGGTTCAGCATCGCATAGCTGACCCGGGACATCAGGTCTTCGCCGAAGCGGATCTGGGGGTTCATCAGCCCGGTGGAGGCCAGCACCTCGCCGGTGACGAGGTCGCAGAGATGGCCCGCGATCGTGGTCGATCCGAGGTCGATGGCGAGACCGTAGATCGAGCCTTCGTAGAACCCCGGCCAGACATGCAGGATGCGCGCCTCGCCGAGCCCGTCGCCGTGATAGACCGCACAGGTCACCGACCACGCGCCCTTCCTGAGCGCCGGCTGCAGCATCTGCAGCGTGCGCAGGTCGCCCTTGACATGCGCGAGGCCCCATTGCTCGGAGAGCGCGCGCTCCAGGCGCTCCAGATCGCCCGAGGGCTCGTGCATGTCCGGCTCGGCCACCTCGACGTAATAGAGCCGCGTCGCGGGATCCATGACGATCTGGCGGGCCTCGGCGCGCTTGCGCACCACCTGCTTGTGGACCTGGCTCTCGGGGGGCACGTCGATGACCACGTTCCCGGCGATGCAGGCCTGGCAGCCGAGGCGGCGCCCCTCGATCAGGCCGCGCTTGGACCTGTAGCGCTCCTCGACGGCGTTCCAGGGCGTGAGCGCGCCCTCGGTGACCGTCAGCCCATGCTTGGGGAAATCGCCATAGGCGGGCGTGATCTGGCATTTCGAGCAGATGCCGCGGCCGCCGCAGACCGAATCGAGATCGACGCCGAGCTGGCGCGCGGCGGTCAGGACCGGGGTGCCGGCGGGGAAGCGCCCCCGCTTGCCGGAGGGGGTGAAGATCACGAGCGGGTCGTCGGGAGCGGTCACGGGAATTGAGCCTCGCAGGCGGATCGGAACTCGAGTCTAGCCATTCCTCCGCCGCGGCAAGAGCCGGAGGCGGCGGAAGCTCGTCCGTCTGCGGCATTCCGTGTGAAGTCAAGCCCCTCCGCGCCCCAATCGCGGGTTTCCTGCGCCGGCATGGCGCCCCTGCGCCGCGGCGCGATTCCGCGCCATGTGCCATGGACCGCGCTGCGGGTGTATCCTGACCCGGTGTTCGGGCCGACTCGCCCGGCGGGCGCGTGCGGGACCCGAAACGGGAGCCGGGGACGGCTGCCACTTCGTCGGGAGGGAAGCACATGAACGCCAGGACACTGGACGGCCGCGAGATCGATCTGGACGAGCACATGGTCGGCGGGCTGCGGATGCGGCTCCGGGGCCCGGTTCTCCTGCCCGGCGATGCCGGTTTCGAGGAAGCGCGCTCGCTCTGGAACGGCATGATTGAGCGGCGACCGGCGCTCGTGGCGCGCTGCCTCGGAACCGCCGACGTGATCGAGGCCGTCCGGTTCGCGCGCGAGCATGACCTGCTGCTCTGCATCAAGGCGGGCGGGCACAACATCGCCGGGCTCGCCGCCGCCGATGGCGCGCTGATGATAGACCTGTCGCCGATGCGGGGCGTCTGGGTCGAGCCCGGGCGAAAGATCGCGCATGCCCAGGCCGGCTGCCTGCTCGGCGACCTCGATCGTGAGACCCAGCTACACGGTCTGGCGACGGTCCTGGGCTTCATCTCGCTGACCGGCTGCGCGGGGCTGACGCTGGGCGGCGGCTTCGGTTACCTGACGCGCCGCTTCGGCTGGACCTGCGACAATGTCCTGGGCATGGACGTGGTGACCGCCGAGGGCAAGCTGGTGCGGGCGAGCCGTGACGACAACGCCGATCTCTTCTGGGGACTGCGCGGCGGCGGCGGCAATTTCGGCCTCGTCACCGGCATCGACTACGCGCTCCACCCCGTCGGGCCGGAGATCGTCGGCGGCGCGGTCGCCTGGCCGGCGAGCGCGGCCGAGGATGTGCTGGAGCTCTACCGGAGCCTCGCCGAAGCGGCCCCGCGCGAGCTCACGCTGGTCGCGCTCATGCGCCCGGCACCGCCGGCGCCCTGGCTGCCGCCGGAGATGCACGGCAAGCCCATCGTCGTCATTCTGGCCTGCCATTCCGGCGATCCGGCGGAGGGCGAGCGGCTGGTGGCGCCGATCAAGGCCTTCGGGACGCCGGTCGGCGACGTGCTGGTGCGCCGCCCCTACGCCCAGCTGCAAACCATGCTCGATGCCACCCAGCCCAAGGGCAAGCGCTACTACTGGAAGAGCGAATACCTCGCCGGTGTCGAGCCCGCGCTCTGCGACGAGCTGATCGCCCATGCCGGACGGATCCGCTCGCCCCATGCGGCGATCGCGCTCTTCCAGCTCGGCGGCGCGCTCAATGAGCTCGACGAGGACCATTCCCCCGCCGGCAACCGGCAGGCGCGCTACGTCTTCAACGTCACCGGCGCCTGGGACCGGCCGGAGGAGGATGCGGCGAACATCGAATGGGCGCGGGCCGCCTGGACCGGGATGAAGCGCTTCTCCACCGGCGGCACCTATCTCAACTTCCTGACCGCGGACGAAGGCGACGAGCGCACCGCCGCCGCGCTGGGCAGTGCGCTGCCCCGGCCCGCCGGGATCAAGCGCGCCTGGGATCCGCAGAACGTGTTCCGGACCAACCGCAACCTCCTGCCCGGCTAGGCCGCCCGCGCCGCGCCAACACCCGCCAGGCTTGATCCAGGTCATGGCAGGCCCTGCCCGGAGCCGCAAATTGGGGGCGAGTGGAGGTTGCCCCCTTGTTCGAGATTCGTTTGCATGGCCGCGGCGGCCAGGGCGTGGTGACTGCCGCCGAGCTTCTCTCCGTGGCGGCCTTCGACGAGGGCAAGCACGCCCAGGCCTTTCCGAGCTTCGGCTCGGAGCGCATGGGCGCGCCGGTCGCCGCCTTCTGCCGCATCTCCGACGGCGAGATCCGGCTGCGCGAGCCGATCATGGAGCCCGACGCCCTGATCGTGCAGGATCCGACGCTCCTGCATTCCATCGACGTCTTCTCGGGGCTGAAGCCCGGCGGCTACCTGCTGATCAATTCCACCCGCGGCTTCCGCGAGCTCGGGATTGCCGATCTCGCCGACGCGTTTCCCCCCGGCCATGTTCGAGCGCAACGACGACGTGCTCTACATCTGCTACGACAACGAGGCCTATATGAACACCGGGGTGCAGCGCTCCTCGGCGACCCCGCCCGCGGCGCGCACCGCCACGACGCCCGCCGTCGGGCCGCATCCCGGCAACGTCTTCGGCACCGGCAAGAATCTGCCTCGCATCGCGATGGCCCACAACATTCCCTATGTCGCCACCGCCAGCGTCGCCGACCTGCACGACCTCGAGGCCAAGGTCGCGAAGGCCATGTCGATCCGCGGCGCGCGCTACCTCCATGTCATGGTGCCCTGTCCGCTCGGCTGGGGATCGGCCTCGGAACTGACCATCCACATCGCCCGGCTCGCGGTGGAGAGCGGCCTCTTCCCGCTCTTCGAGGCCGAGCACGGCGAGGTCGTGGCGGTGAAGACGATCCGCCGCAAGGTGCCGGTCGAGGAATATCTGCGGCCCCAGAAGCGCTTCGCGCATCTCTTCCGCAAGGGCGCGGAGGATCGCGAGCGCATCGACGCGATCCAGCGCATGGCCGATGCCAATATCGCCCGCTACGGGCTGCTTCCCGCGGAGGAAAGGCCATGAAGGACGCGCCCCTGCCCTTCGCCATCACCCTCGACCCCGGATCGAGCCTCCAGAACCACACCGGCTCGTGGCGCACGGAGAGGCCGGTCTATGTCGACCGGCTGCCGCCCTGCAACAATGCCTGCCCTGCGGGCGAGAACATCCAGAAATGGCTCTTCGAGGCCGAGGGCGGCGACTACGCCGCCGCCTGGCAGGTCCTGATGGAGGACAACCCCCTGCCTTCGGTCATGGGGCGGGTCTGCTATCATTCCTGCGAGACCGCCTGCAACCGGGCGCAGCTCGACGAGGCGGTGAGCATCCATGCCGTCGAGCGCTTCCTCGGCGACTACGCGATCCGCGAGGGCCTGGTACCCGCCTTCGAGGCGGAGCCGTCCGGCAAGCGGGTGCTGGTGGTCGGCGCGGGCCCCAGCGGGCTCTCCGCCGCCTATCACCTCACCCGCCTCGGCCATTCCGTCACCATCCGCGAGGCCGGGCCGATGGCGGGCGGCATGATGCGCTTCGGCATCCCGAAATACCGCCTCCCCCGCGATGTGCTCGACGCCGAGATCGCCCGGATCGTCGCCATGGGCGTCACGCTCGAACTCGACAACAAGGTCGAGGACATCGAGGCGGCCTTCGCGAAGGACGGCTTCGACGCGATCTTCGTCGCGGTCGGCGCCCATCTCGCCAGGCGCACCGAGATCCCCGCCCATGCCGCCGGGCGCATCCTCGACGCAGTCTCCTTCCTGCGCGACATGGAGCTCGGCGCCGAGCCGCCGCAACTCGGTCGTCGGGTCATCGTCTACGGCGGCGGCAATACCGCGATGGATGTGGCGCGCACCGCCCGGCGGCTCGGCGCCGAGGAGGCGATGATCGTCTATCGCCGCACCCGCGAGCAGATGCCGGCCCACGACTTCGAGGCCCGCGAGGCCGAGGACGAGGGCGTGATGATCCACTGGCTGCGCACGATCAAGGCGATCGACGAGACCACCTTCACGGTGGAGAAGATGCGCATCGACGAGGAGGGCCGGCCGCAGCCGACCGGGGAATTCGAGACGCTGGAGGCCGACACGCTGGTCCTCGCGCTGGGGCAGGACGTCGACACGAGCTTCCTCGAACGGGTGCCCGGCGTGACCATCGCGAAGGACGGCGTGGTCGCCGTCGACGGGCAGATGATGACCGGCCGCGCCGGGCTCTTCGCGGGGGGCGACATGGTCCCCTCCGAGCGCACCGTCACCGTCGGCGTCGGCCATGGCAAGAAGGCGGCGCGCAACATCGACGCCTGGCTGCGCGGCGACCGCTACGAGAAGCCGCCGAAGCCCGAGCTCGCCAGCTTCCGGAACCTCAACACCTGGTATTACGACGACGCGCCGCCGCGGATGCAGGGGCAGCTGGATCTGCTGCGCCGCCAGACCGGCTTCGAGGAGGTCGAGAAGGGGCTGACCGAGGCGAACGCGCTTTTCGAGGCGCGCCGCTGCCTCTCCTGCGGCAATTGCTTCGAATGCGACAATTGCTACGGGGTCTGCCCGGACAATGCGGTGATCAAGCTCGGGCCGGGCAGGCGCTTCCGCATCGATCTCGACTATTGCAAGGGCTGCGGCATCTGCGCGGCCGAATGCCCCTGCGGCGCCATCAAGATGGTTCCGGAAATGCCGTAGCGGCCTGACGAGGCAAGGAGTGCCGGGATATGGGTTACACGATCAACCGCAGGATCGAGGGCGCCGCCTTCGAGGACGTCGTCGCGCGGATCCGCGCCGCCCTGGCCGAGCGGGGCTTCGGGGTGCTCACCGAGATCGACGTGCAGGCGACGATGAAGGCCAAGCTCGGCGCCGAGATGGACCGCTATCTGATCCTCGGCGCCTGCAATCCGAGGATGGCCTTCCGCGCGCTCGGGGCGGAGCCGCGGATCGGCGCGATGCTGCCCTGCAACGTCATCCTGCGCGGCCTTCCGGACGGGGCGGTGGAGGTGAGCGCGGTCGATCCGGTCGCCTCGATGGCGGCGGTCGAGAACGCGGATCTCGCCGTGGTCGCGGGACAGGTCCGGGAGATGCTGCGGGAGGCCGTCGAAGGGGCCTAGGATCGGCGCGATCCGGCAGCGCGGAAGAGACCGGAGAGCCGTCCCCATGGGGACACTGCTCAATACACTGATTTCATTCAATAAAAGTGTTAACGCCCTGCGGGGACCACACTGCACGACACTAGGTCTGGCTGAGGGCGGCGTGATCGATTCTACGGGGCG
>CALMSR010000039.1 GCA_937872465.1 uncultured Paracoccaceae bacterium | reverse complement strand
CGCCACCGTCTCCGCCGCCACCGTCTCCGCCGCCACCGTCTCCGCCGCCACCGTCTCCGCCGCCACCGTCGCCGCCGCCACCGTCGCCGCCGTCACCGTCGCCGCCGCCACCGTCGCCGCCGTCACCGTCGTCGGCGTCGAAATTGTACAGCTCGTGGGGTTCCTGACCGGATGCGTTGGAGACGAACATGCGCAGTCGGCCGTCGTCGAGGACAAATTGGCCGGTGTCGAACTGCCCGTTGGTCGACTGAAGCGAGAATGTGCCGTCCGGGGCGCGCGTGCTGCGCACCAGGAAGAACTGGCGGCTCTTGTCTCCCGCAAGCCGGCTCAGGCTGCCGCGATCGGGACAGGAGGGGTTGCCGATCGACTGGCCGTTCTTGTTGACCTTCTCGACCAGGCAGCTGCCGGCCGGCGGCGCGGCCTCGGCCACGGGTGCGAAGGCGGCAAGCGCTGTGCCTGCGAGCAACGGGCCGAGGCCCATCATGGCGGAATTGCCGCCGGTCGGACGCCGATCTCCGATCATCTTCCCCGCACCCTCCGTCAAACCGCCTCGGGATCCTGGCCCGCGCGCGGCGCCTCCAGACCAGCCAAGGCGCCACCAATGGATACTCGCGGGCCGCGTAGCGCAAGGGCATCGCTCGCGAACCGGGACAGCGGCGGCGAATGGCGTCGCGCCTGTTGTCGCGATCACACACTCGGGACCGCAAGTTCGCGGGTCGTCGCAGTCCCGGCCGGCCGCGCCCCGGGCGGGCGATGGAGCGGGCGGAGGCAAGGCCGGGGCTATTACCAGCGGCCATCGCGCCTGACCGTTGTTCTGGCCGGGCAGAAGGGTAAGCGGCCGCGCCCTGCGTGACCCGCAGGACATGCCCCGGAGGCGCGAGTCGCAGGGCGAGGGTGGTGCCGCAATCCATTCGGTCGGGGATCGGGGCGGGGCGGCCCTGGACGGCGCGCGCATGCGCGCCGGCCCCCGGCAGGGCCGGCGCGGGTCGATCGGGCAGGCGACCGTCGGGGCGGGGCGGGATGTGTCGCTCTTGTGGGCCGTTGGTCTTAAGCCCGGGTTAACCATTCTCCCTGCCATTCGTGGCGAGGAGATCGTCCGTGACCGACAGCAGCCCGCCGCGTTCGGCCAAGATCCCGCCCGGGGCGCTGCCGCGGTCCGAGGAGGGCCGTCTCGACTGGCTGCGGCTGATCCGCTCGCGCCGCGTCGGCCCGGCCACCTTCATCCGGCTGATCCGCCAGTTCGGATCCGCCCGCGGCGCGCTGGACGCCCTGCCGGCGATCGCGGCGGAATCGGGGGTGCGGGACTATGCCCCCGCGTCCCGCTCCGAGGTCGAGGCGGAATGGCGGGCCGCGGCGGCCGCCGGCGCCGCGCCGCTGCTGCTGGGCGGGCCGGGCTATCCGGCATTGCTTGCGACGATCGCCGATCCGCCGCCCTTTCTCTGGGCCATGGGATCGGAAGAGCTGTGCGGGCAGCGGTCGGTGGCGCTCGTGGGCGCGCGCAACGCCTCGGCGCTGGGCTGCCGGATGGCGGCGCGGCTGGCGACGGATCTCGGGGGCATGGGCTTCGCCATCGTCTCCGGGCTCGCCCGCGGCATCGACGCCGCGGCGCATCGCGCGGCACTGGCCACCGGGACGATCGCGGTGCAGGCCGGCGGCGTCGACGTGGTCTATCCGGCCGAGAACGGCGGCCTGGCCGCGAGCATCGCAGAATCGGGGCTGCGGCTGTCGGAAATGCCGATCGGCCATGCCCCGCGCCCGCAGGACTTCCCCCGCCGGAACCGCATCGTCTCGGGCCTCGCCGAAGGCATCGTGGTGGTGGAGGGCGCGCTGCGCTCGGGCAGCCTCATCACCGCGCGCAACGCGCTCGACCAGGGCCGCGAGGTCATGGCGGTGCCCGGCAGCCCGATGGACCCGCGCGCCGGCGGCTGCAACGCGCTGATCCGCGACGGCGCGACGCTGGTGCGCGATGCCGCGGACGTGGCCGAGGCGCTGGCCGCGGCGGGCGGCACCGCCCTGCCCGCCGCCGCGCCCAGGCGCGAGGAAGCGCCGGCGGCGGCGCCGGCGGGATCCGAAGGCCGGCTGCTCGACCTGCTCGGCCCGGCACCGGTGGCCGAGGATCTGCTGATCCGCGAACTGGGCTGCCCGGCGGCCGCCCTCGCCGCGGCGCTGATCGACCTGGAACTCGCCGGGCTCGTGCAGCGGCATCCGGGCGGCCTCGTCTCGCGTGTTCCCGGCTGAACGGTTTCCTCTTGAAACGATTGGGAAGCGGCGGCGGACGAATTCGACGGCTGCATCAAATGCGCTGCACCTGATCTCCGATCCTGCGCGCCACGATGGTTTGGCGTGCAACGCCCCCGCAATTCCGGCCCGTGCGTCAGCACGGGCAGCGCCCGCCCGCCCCCGTCATGCCAAAGGTGTGCCTCAGCCACGACGCGGGCGCTTCCGCGCCCACCGCGGGCGGCCGCTGCCCCGTGCTTCTCGCGGTATTCGATCGGAACCTGTCTCAGCCGGCCGGTCAGCGCTTCGACACGAAGTCGAGCAGTTCGTCGATCAGGTCGAGCGTGGGTCCGGGCAGGACGGTCTCGGGCAGGTCGAAGGTGCTGGGCGCCGCCCCCTGCTCCACGACCACGATGTGATAGACGATCCGGTCGGCTCCCCTGGGCGCCGAACCGGCCCGAAGCCCCGCGAGCGCCGCGGGGTCGAGCCGCGCGCAGGTCTCGCTGTGCAGCGGCTCGGGAAGCTCGTCGACGGCGACCTCGGCCTTGCGCGCCAGCCCGAAGCCGCCGATCCCGCCGCTCGTCGTGATCGTGATCATCATCGCGAGACACCCCGCCGCAATTCCGCCCATCCTCAGATCGCGAGCCCGACCAGCGTCCAGGCCCGCCGGAGCGCCAGAACCTCGCGGCTCCCTACGCCGTGGAGTTGCACCGCGCTCTGCACGGTCTGCGTCGCCCAGTCGTGGAAGCTGGCATAGGGATTGTTCAGCCGCCGCAGCGCATCGTACCACACCTGCCCCGGCACGCCCCAGGAATTGCCGCCCAGATACATGCAATAGAGATAGAAGGCGTGGTTGGGGATGCCGGAATTCACATGGACGCCGCCGTTGTCCTCGGTGGTATTGACATAGAAATCCATGTGATAGGGCTGCGGATCCTGCCCCAGAAGCGCGTCGGAATAGGCGGTGCCCGGCATCTTCATCGAGCGCAGGGCGACGCCCTTGATCCCGGGGCCGAGGATCCCCTTGCCGATCAGCCAGTCGCTCTCGCAGGCCCCGGTTCCCTCCAGCCGCTGCCGGGTCTGGGCGCCGAAGACGTCGGCGAAGCTCTCGTTGAGCGCGCCCGACTGGCCCTCGTAGACCAGCCCGCCGGAGAACTGCACCACGCCGTGCGACATTTCGTGGCCGATGACCGAGGTCTCGATGAAGGTCCGGAAGATCTCCCCGCCGCCGTCGCCATAGGCCATCTGGCGGCCGTCCCAGAAGGCGTTGTTGAAGTTGCGCCGGTGATGCACGGTCGCGATCAGCGTCATGCCGGCGCCGTCGAGCGAATTGCGGCCGAATTCCTCGAAATAGAGGTCGTAGACCGCCCCGGCGCCGTCATAGGCGCCGTCGGCGCTGGCGTCGCCCGTGGGCGGATCGCCCTCGGCGCGGACCAGCCTGCCCGGCAGCGCGGCCCTGCTTTCGCCGTCGTGGATCTCGCGCAGGAGCCCGCGCGCCGCCGCGGCGCCGAGATAGCCCTCGGCGACGAAGCCGGGCGCGTCGCCGCCCTCGGCCAGCATCGGCCGCGCGGCGATCGCCGCGCGGTCGTCGCGGATCCTGCAGCTCTGGTCGAGCAGGCGGCGGGCCATCGCCGCGGTCTTGCGGTCGCCGCGCATCTCCAGCACCCGCAGCATATGCGGCGGCACGATGCAGAGCCGCGAATCGCGACGGACGGGACAGCACATGACCGGGACCCCTCCCCTGACGCCCGCCGGCGGGGTGACGCCGCCCCCGGCCTCTGGCGCCAGCCTACACCGGATCATCGCGGGGATCCGCCCCGAATCGCCGCCCTGCGGGCCTTCGGGACGGGGGAGCCTGCGGGTCACGTCGATTGACATCCGCCGCGCCGGCGCACATCTAGCCGGGGTTCCGGCGATCCGCAGCGTCGCCGAAGGAGTAGCCCGATGGCCGTCGTCGTCGTAGAATCGCCCGCCAAGGCGAAGACAATCAACAAGTATCTCGGCCCGGACTATACGGTTCTGGCCTCCTATGGCCATGTGCGCGACCTGCCGGCCAAGGATGGGTCGGTCGATCCCGACCGGAACTTCGAGATGCTCTGGGAGGTCGCGCCGGAAAGCCAGAAGCATGTCCGCGCCATCGCCGAGGCGCTGAAATCCGACGGCCGGCTGATCCTCGCCACCGACCCCGACCGCGAGGGCGAGGCGATCTCGTGGCATCTGCTCGAGGCGCTCACCAAGCGCAAGGCGGTGAAGAAGGACACCAAGGTCGAGCGCGTCGTCTTCAACGCGATCACGAAGAACGCCGTGACGACGGCGATGCAGGCCCCGCGCCAGATCGACATGGAACTGGTGGATGCCTATCTCGCCCGGCGCGCGCTCGATTATCTCGTGGGCTTCAATCTCAGCCCCGTGCTCTGGCGCAAGCTGCCGGGCGCCAAGTCGGCGGGCCGCGTGCAATCCGTGGCGCTGCGGCTGATCGTCGAGCGCGAGATGGAGATCGAGGCGTTCCGCGCCCGCGAATACTGGACGGTCAAGGCGCTGCTGGCCACGCCGCGGGGCGACGAATTCGAGGCGCGGCTCGTCTCGCTCGACGGTGCGAAGCTCGACAAGTTCGACCTCGCCGACCGGGCCGGGGCCGAAGCCGCGGTGGCGGCGATCGAGGCGCGGGATCTGGTCGTGCGCGCCGTGGAGGCGAAGCCCGCGAGCCGCAACCCCTCGGCGCCCTTCATGACCTCGACGCTGCAGCAGGAGGCGAGCCGCAAGTTCGGCTTCGGCGCGCGCCAGACCATGTCCGCGGCGCAGCGGCTCTACGAGGCGGGCCATATCACCTACATGCGCACCGACGGCATCGACATGGCGCCGGAAGCGGTGATGGCCGCGCGCGACGCCATCAAGGACCGCTACGGCGAGAGCTACCTGCCGAAATCGCCGCGCATGTACAAGAACAAGGCCAAGAACGCCCAGGAAGCCCATGAATGCATCCGGCCCACCGACATGGCCCAGTCCCCGGACCGGCTGGCGCGGCTGGAGCCGGACCAGCGCAAGCTCTACGACCTGATCTGGAAGCGCTCGATCGCCAGCCAGATGGAGGCCGCGCGATTCGAGCGCACCACGGTGGAGATCGCCGACGACGCCGGGCGCGTGGGCCTGCGCGCGACCGGGCAGGTCGTCACCTTCGACGGTTTCCTCAAGGTCTATTTCGAGGGCCGCGACGATGTCGATCTCGAGGCCGAGGGCGATGACGACCGGCGCCTGCCCAGGATCGTCAGCGGCGAGGCGGCGGCGAAGCGCTCCGTGACGCCGGAGCAGCATTTCACCCAGGCCCCGCCGCGCTACACCGAGGCGACGCTGGTCAAGCGCATGGAGGAGCTCGGCATCGGCCGGCCCTCGACCTATGCCTCGATCGTCTCGACGATCCAGGAGCGCGACTATGTGCGCAAGGAGGCGAACCGGCTCTTCCCGCAGGACAAGGGCCGGCTGGTGACGGCCTTCCTCGAGAACTACTTCAGCCGCTATCTCGACTACAATTTCACCGCCGATCTCGAGAGCGACCTCGACCGCGTGACCACCGGCGACGAGCAGTGGCAGGCGTTGCTCGCCCGGTTCTGGAAGGATTTCTCCGCCGCGCTCGGCGAGACCGCCGATCTGCGCATCACCGAAGTGATCGAGAAGATCAACGAGGTGCTCGAGCCGCATCTCTTCCCCGCCACTCCGGAGGACCCCGAGCCGCGCCGCTGCAAGGTCTGCGGCAACGGGCTCCTCAGCCTCAAGACCTCGCGCCGCGGCGGCGCCTTCATCGGTTGCTCGAACTATCCCGAGTGCCGCTACACCCGCCCGCTCGCCGGCGAGGTGGAGGGCGGGGATGCCGCCGGCCCGGACGGCAAGCTGCTCGGGCATGACGACGACGGCCTGCCGGTGAGCCTGCGCGTCGGTCCCTACGGGCTCTATGTGCAGCTCGGGGAGGCGAGCGAGGAGACGCCGAAGCCGAAGCGCGCGTCGATCCCGAAGGGCATGGATGCCGCGGCCGTCGACCTAGCGCGGGCGCTGGAGCTCCTGTCGCTGCCGCGGCGGATCGGCCAGCATCCCGAGGACGGCGAGACGGTGGAGGCCTCGATCGGCCGCTTCGGGCCCTATGTGCGCCACGGCAAGACCTATGCCAGCCTCAAGGATCCCGAGGAGGTGCTGACCATCGGCATGAACCGGGCGATGGAGGTGCTGGCGCAGAAGGCCGCGCGCGGCGGCGGCCGGGCGGCGGCCAAGCCGATCCGCGAGCTCGGCGAGCATCCCGACGGCGGGGCGGTCGGCGTCTATGACGGCCGGTACGGTCCCTATGTGAAATGGGAGAAGACCAACGCAACCCTGCCCGATGGCATCACGCCCGAGGACGTGACGCTCGAGCAGGCGGTCGCGCTGATCGCGGCGCGGAAGCCGGCGAAGCGGGCCGCGCCGACGAAGCGGGCGCCGGCAAAGACCGCCGCGGCGAAGAAGAAGCCGGCGGCGAAGAAGAGCTCCTCCGCGGGCGCCGGGGGATAGAACCGGGGCGATTGCATCTGACCGCGCGACCGCATTCCCTGACGATCGAACGCGGGCTTAGCCGTCAATTCTCGTGTGCACAGGCCGGGATCCCCCAGCCCGATAGACCCGTGGCGAGCGGGCCGCGGCCATTTCCCTATCCCGGGGCTCGGTCCGGGGGCTATGGCGCCGGTCGGGCGGGAGGGCCGTCGGTATTGGTCCCAGATGCGGTCGCCCGGCCGCCGGGACCCGGCCGGCTTTCCCCCTCCCGGGGCTTGTGCTAAGCAGATCCTTCGGGCGCCGGAACAGGGGGAGCCGTCCCATGTCAGACAGCGATCAGGCCAGGCCGACCTGGGATCCGGGGAAGGTCGCGGTGCGCGGCCGGCAGCGCTCCGCCTATGACAGCATGCGCGAGACCTGTCCGGTCGCTTTCAGCGAGACCATGCAATGGTCGCTCTTCCGGCATGAGGACCTGTGTCGCGTCCTCGGCGAGCCCGGGACCTTCAGCAACGTGGTCTCGCCGCGCCGGACGGTGCCGAACGGCATGGACCCGCCCGAGCACACCGCATATCGCAGGATCATCGACGGCTATTTCACCCCCGCCCGCATGGCGGCGTTCGAGCCCGCCTGCCGCGGCATCTGCGGCGCCCTGATCGAGGGTGCCCGCCAGGCGGGCCCCGTGGAGGTCATGGAGGCGGTCGCCCTGCCCTTCGCGGTACAGGCGCAATGCGCGTTCCTGCGCTGGCCCGAGACCCTGCATGCGCCGCTGATCGACTGGACCCGCCGCAACCACGCCGCCAACCATGCCCAGGACCGGCGGGCCCTGTCGGCGATCGCCGCGGAATTCGAGGCGCTGATCGGGGAGCGCATCGCCGCCGCCCGGGCATCGGGACCGGAGGCGCCCGGCGACGTGGTCGCCGAGCTGAGCCGGGAGCAGGTGGACGGGCGGCCCCTGGGCAGCGAGGAGATCGCCAGCATCCTGCGCAACTGGACGGTGGGCGAAATCGGCAGCATCGCGGCCTCCGCCGGCATTCTTGCCGACCATCTCGCCCGGGACGGCGCGCTGCAGGACCGGCTTCGCGCCGAGCCGGCGCTGATCGAGCCGGCCTGCGACGAGATCCTGCGCGTCGACGGCCCGCTGGTCACCAACCGGCGCGTGGTCACGCGCGGCGTGGAGCTCCGCGGCAGGCGCTTCGAGGCGGGCGACCGCATCACCATCAACTGGATCGCCGCCAACCGCGACCCCCGCGCCTTTGCCGATCCCGAAGCCGTCCGGCTGGACCGCGACCCGGGCGCCAACCTGCTCTATGGCGCGGGAATCCACGTCTGCCCCGGCGCGCCGCTGGCGCGGCTGGAACTGCGGGTGTTCCTGGAAGAGCTGCTGGCGCGCATCGGGCGACTCGTGCCCGATCCCGGCGGGGGCAGCCTGCGCGCGCTCTATCCGGCGAGCGGCTACGAGAAGCTCTTCCTGCGCCTCGCCTGACGCCGGGGCGGCTTTTGGCCGCCAGGGTCGAGCGCGCGCCGTTCCGCGCGAGTCCCTTTTTCGCTGCGCGCGTGTTCGCGCGCAGCGACTGCTCTCCAGAACAGCAACGACTTTGATTTTACCAGGTTTTTTCTTTCGCTACCAACGTCGTTGCCCACAGTCCGGATTGATCCTGTCGCGTCTTCCGTCGTCGCTAGCTCCGGTCTCCGTCCAGGACAAGCTCGCACGAAGCTTTCTCGCTGCGGCCCACACCGCCGAGGTTTTCTCGGACTGACTCGAGGGAGCCTTGAGCTTGGGGGCGCTCGCCGGTGCACCCGAATCGGGCGCGTTGCATGCCGCGGCACATCCGACAGGTTGGCGACAGACTGCGCAGCTATGTCGATGAGCGAGCGACGGCGCCGCTTCGGCACGGTGCCGCTTCGACACCGCCAAGCAAAGGGGAAAACGCGCGGATGCAGATCAATGGCATGCTCTTCGGGTCGAAACTGCTCGGGCACGTCGGGTTCCCGACATCGGAGATCCTCGGTCCCGACGCCTCCGAGGACGAAATCGGCAAGCTGATCGACCGCCACGGGCTCATCTTCATCAAGCCGGTCTTCCGCGGCGGCGTCGGCAAGAAGGGCAAGGCCGGGCTCGTCGGCAAGGCGCGCACGCTGAAGGAGGCGCTGGCCGAGAAGGAGCGGCTCTATTTCTGCGGGCACCGGCACGGCAACGCCTATGCCAAGTCGAACGGGGTGACCTTCGAGGCCGGGGTGCCGGCCGAGCAGGAGGTCTATTTCTCGATCACCGACAACACCGCCTTCCGCGCACCGACGATGACGCTGACCCACCGCGGCGGCATGGACATCGAGGAACTGCCGAAATCCGACATCGCCATCGTGCCCTTCGAGGCGCTGACCGGGCTGAAGGCCTTCGTGGTGGCGAACGCGCTGACCGACATCGGCGCACCGAAGGAGATCATCTCGCCGCTCGTCCAGCACCTGCCGAAGCTCTGGGAGCTGGTGCACCACTATGGCATGACCACGCTGGAGCTGAACCCGATCCGGATGCGGCCGGGCAAGGGCGGGCGGCTGACGCCGGTCGCCTGCGACTTCAAGTGCGGCTTCGACCGCGACGACCCGCGCGTGGCCCGGCTCGGGCTGCCCGACCAGCTCTTCGCCGCCGACGTGACCGCCTTCGAGCAGGAGGTGAACCAGCTCAGGACCCACCAGGGGCAGTCGGACGTCTTCGTGATCAACGACCGCGGCACGATCCTTGCCCCGACCTTCGGCGGCGGCGCGAACAGCCTCGTCACCCAGGTGCTCGGCGATGCGGCGATCATCTCCTCGGACTTCGGCGGCAACCCGCCCTACGAGAAGATGAAGGCGGTGGCCTCGATCTGCTACCGGCATTTCCTGAAGCAGACCAACGTGCTCTTCATCATCGGCGGCAAGTCGAACAACACCGACATCCTCGAGACCTTCCGCGGCATGGGCGACGCGCTCCGCGAGCATTTCGCCGCCAACGGGCCGTCGCCGCTCTACGTCGTGGTCGGGCGCGGCGGGCCGAACCTGGTGCGCGGCATGGGCAATCTCGCCGAGACGCTGGAGAGCCTCGGGCTGCCCTACCGCTTCTTCGGCTTCGACAGCGCGATCTCGGAGGTCGTGAACTACGCCAAGCACGTCGACGAATGGATGCGCGCCGGCGGTCGTGCCGAAATCGCGGCGAGCCTCGGACTGAAGTCCGAGGCTGCCTGAGCCGCGACCGAACCCTCCGACGAAACCTCTGAACTCTTGCGCAGGTCGACCCGACCAGACCCGCGGGACCGACAGCGCGCTTCCCGGGAGAAACGCATGTTCCATCAAGGCATCCAGGGCATTCCCTATTACCTCGGCATCCGCTCGCTGGCGGAGATCGCCACCCCGGAGGACCGGGTCGTCGTGCTGAACATCGCCGGCGGCGAGAGCCGGCAGGTGACCCCGACGAGCCACGCCTTCTCCGGCGGCAACGTCGTCTTCGGCACCTCGCCCGGCCGCGCCGGCCAGGTCCTGAAGACCCCGGCGGGCGACATCCCCGTCTACAACAACGTCCGCGAGGGGCTCGAGGCCGGGCACCGCTTCAACACCGGCGTCGTCTACCTGCCGCCCTCCGGCGTGCGCGACGGCGTCGCCGAGCTCATCCGGGTGAACCGCGAGCTGAAGAAGATCGTCATCATCACCGAGAAGATCGCCGTTCACGACGCCCGCGAGATCCGGGCGATGGCCCAGGCCAACGGCGTCGACGTCATCGGCGGCAACTGCCTCGGGGTCGCGGATTCGTGGAACCGGGTCCGGATCGGCGGTGCGCTCGGCGGCGATCATCCGGAGGAATCGCTCCTCAAGGGATCGGTGGCGATCTTCTCGAACTCGGGCGGCTTCACCACGACGATCGCCCAGTACCTCGGCACCGCCGGCTGGGGCACGACCACGCTCATCTCCTCCGGCAAGGATCTCTACATCCACTACGCCTGCCCGGACTTCGCCCGCGCCTTCGCCGCCGACGACCGCTCGAAGGCCGCCGTCCTCTACGCCGAGCCCGGCGGCTATTACGAGCACGGGATCGACTGGACCAAGCCGGTCGTCGCCTGCGTCGTCGGCCGCTGGAAGTCGAAGCTCACCCGCGCCGTCGGCCATGCCGGCGCCATGGCGGGCTCGGGCGACAAGGCCGAGGACAAGGAACGCTGGTTCATGGAGGCGTTCGGGGTCGAGTCGGTCTTCACGCCCGACAACCCGGTGGTCTCGAAGCAGGGTGCGGTCGTCACCAACATCGCCGACATCCCGGCGGCCCTGACCGCGGTGATGAAGCTGAACGGCGCCGAGCCCGACTTCGCGCCGCGCGGCGACCTGGCGCTGAAGCCCTGGATCGCCAACGACCAGGGGCTGAGCCTGCCGGCGGAGATCGCGCTGCCGGTGGTGACGGCGCCGGAACCCTACGCCGACCAGATCGACGCCCTCGCCCAGCAGGTCGGCGCCGTGGTCGCCCGGCAGACCATGAAGGACAAGTCGGGCGCCAGCGTCATGGACCCGAAGACCCAGGTGACGAGCGTGCACGGCCACGAGGTGCTCGACCTGGCGCTGCAGCCGCTCGAGGCCTGCTTCGCCCTGCCGCTCGTCCACGAGATCGCCGGGCCGAACGACCGGGCGCTGCTCGACGTCGCGGTGGCGGCCGAGGTGAACCTCGTCGGCGACCCGATCCTCGTCGCGACCGACGCGGCGCGCGACGCCGGCAACGCCCCGAACGCGATCATGGCGGTGGCCGCGGCGATCACCGGGCCGAAGCGGGTCGAACGGGCGCTCGAATGCACCCGGACGCTCATCGACCTCTTCGCGCATTCCGGCCTCAGGGACGGCCGCGACGAGGCCTTCGACCTCAGCCACATCGCGATCGAACCCGGAATGCGCGCGCTCTTCCTCGCGAGCGCGGAGGAGGCGGACGACCCGCGCCCCGAGGCGATGCTCGCCGCGATCGAGGCGCGCGGCGGCAAGTCGGCATTCCTGAAGTATCTGAAGAGCCTCGGCGGCCGGCTCAGCCGCGACGCGATCCTCGCCGCCATCGCTACGACCATCGCCTGGGCGCCGCTCATGCGCAAGCGCATCACCCGGCTGACCGCCGAGACGCTGCCGTGGTACCTGCGCCTCTACGGGGTGATGGTGGGCGCGACGATTCCGGGCGAACACCACCAGCATGGCTCGCTCTACGGCATCGGCCGGGCCGACCGCTTCGGCCAGTGGACGATGGCCGACCTCTGCTTCCTCGCCATGACCGGCAAGAAGCCGACGCCGGAGGAGGCGCTGCCGCTGCAGATCCTCGTCGGCCTGCTGATCTCGAACGGGCCGGGCTCGATCTCCGGACAGGGCGCCAAGGGCGCGGTTTCCGCCGACGGCCCGCAGACGCCCTCCCGGGTGCAGATCAACAAGGCGATGGTCGGCTTCCTCACCCATTGCGGATACAGCCACGGCGGCAACGGCTACGAGGGCATGGCGTTCCTGCTCGAGCAGTTCAACGACAAGGGGCTGAAGGATCCGACCGATCCGGACCACGGCATCGACCTCAAGGCGATGGCGACCGCCTTCGCGAAGCAGTATCGCCGCGAGAAGCGCGCCTCGAAGGAGGTGGGCGCCGAGCTCCGGGCGCTGCCGGGCGTGCATCACCCGATCTTCAAGGGCAAGCCGGTCAACCACGACCCGCGCGAGCGCTTCGTCGCCGAGTACATGGCGAAGGCCGGGCGCTACAACGTCTTCCACGCCTTCTACAGCGAACTCGTGCAGGCGCTCTACGCCGAGGGCGCGTCGCCCTATGTCTTCTGCGTCAATGTCGACGCGGTGATCGCCGCGCTGCTGCTCGCGCTGCTCTGGCCCGACTACCAGGCCGGTCGGCTCACCGACCGCGACCTCGAGACCGCCGCCTTCACCGTCTTCCTCTACGGCCGGATGATCGGCTCCGCCGCCGAGATCGACGACCACCTCAACCGCGGCCGGAACATGGACACCCGCACGCCGGCATCGGCCTGCGGCTATGTCGTCTGATGGCGGCGCCGGACATCCCGCCCGCGGGCGCGCCGGCGATCCGCACGATCGCGATGCCGGCCGACACCAATCCGGCCGGCGACATCTTCGGCGGCTGGTTGATGAGCCAGATGGATCTCGCGGCGGGGTCGGTGGCAGCCATGACCTCGGGCGGGCGCACCGCCACCATCGCGGTCGAGGGCATGATATTCCATCGCCCGGTCAAGGTCGGCGACGAGGTCTCGCTCTTCGCCGAACTCGTGCGGATCGGGCGTACCTCCATGCGCATTCACGTGCAGGCCTGGCGCCGCCAGCGTCATCGCGCGGCGAGCGAGAAGGTGACCGAGGCGACCTTCAGCTTCGTCGCCCTCGACGCGGCCGGCCGGCCGCGGCCCGTCACCGAACCCGCTCCCGGCTGAGCCTCATTCTCGGGGAAAGGTCTCGCGCCAAAGCGCCAGGAACCCGGCGCGCTTCTGCTGGTCGAGCCCGACCAGCAGCACTGGCGAGAGCGGGATCGGCCGCAGCAACGAATCGTCGGCGTCGGGCAACAGCGCCGCGACATCGAGCACGAGATGCGCGTCGACGAGCACCTCGCGGCCCGGCTCCGACAGCAGGAAATCGATGAACGCCCCGGCCGCCTCGGGGTGCTGCCCCTGCCGCGGGATCATCGCCCCGCGCGCGAGGACAAGCGTGTATTCCTCCGGGGCGACCACGCCGATCCTGCCGTCCTCCGCCGCGCGGGCGAGCGCGTAGGAGCCGAGCACGTTGTAGGCGATCAGGAACTCGCCGCTCGCCACGGCGTCGATGATCTCCGCCGAGCAGCAGGTCGCCACGGCGCCGGTCCGCCCGAAGGCCTCGATCAGGCTGCCGAACGTCGTCGCCTGCTGCGAGTCGGCGAATGCGAAGAGATAGCCGAGACCGGAGGCCTCGATATCATAGGTGGCGACCCGGCCGGCGAAGCGCGTATCGGCCGGCCGCAGCAGGTCGAGCAGATCGAAACGCGAGCGCGGCGCCAGGGCATCGGGGACCAGGTCGCGGTTGTAGACCATGACCGCGGGCTCGCTGGTCACCCCGAAGACCTCGTCGCGCCAGTTCGCCTCCGGCGGCAGCGCCGCGGTCGCCGCCGAGCGGTACGGCCGTGCGCAGCCATCGTTGACGAGCTTGACGTGCTGGTCGATCGAGGAGCTGATGAGCAGGTCCGCGGCGGGAAACTCGCCGCGGCAGGCCGCCGCCGCCACATCGTAGAGATCGTCCGACGCCCATTGCTCGTAGCGAATCCGAAGCTGCGGCGCCGTCGCGAGAAACGCGTCGAGCACGGGCTCGAAGAGCGCCAGGTCCGTGGTGCCACGAAGCAACATCCGCTCCGCGGCCTCCTCGGCACCGAAATCGCCGATGGCCTCCGGCGCGGGTTGGGCGGCCGCGGGCAGCGCGAGCGCGAGCATCGACGCGAGGGCGAGCGCCCAGGACATCATCGCTCGACGCCGACGGAAGGCAGGACCACGGCTGCCTCGAACCCGCCCTGCACGGGCCGGCGGAAGCGCAGGTCGCCCCGATGCGCCCGCGCCACCGCGTGCACGATGGCGAGCCCGAGGCCGGCGCTCGTCGACGAGACGCCAGTCTGCCGCCGGTAGCGGACCTGCGCGTCGGACCAGTGTTCCTCGGGCACTCCCGGCCCGCGGTCGCGCACCGCGACATGGACGCAGCCGGTCTCCTCGCCGACCGCGATCGTCACCGGCGGCACGCCGTGGCGGAAGGCGTTCGCGACCAGGTTCTTGCAGGCCTCGACGAGCGACAGCGCGTCGCCGTCGCACCAGACCGGATCCTCGGGAAGGTCGAGCCGCAGCACCGTCTCCGAGGCACCGAAGTCGTGGTCGGTCTCCTCCGTCGTGCGAATCGCCACCGTCCGGAGATCGAGCCGGTCGAGCGCTTCGGTATCGGCGCGGTGGATGATCATCGCGTGATTGAGCAGCTGGTCGGTCAGGCGGCCGAGATTGACCGAGCGCTCGTGAATGCGCGCGACGATCGCGCGCTGGCGTTCCGGATCGGTCTCTTCGGCGGCCGCATCGGCCTGGGCCCGCAATGCGGCGATCGGCGTCCGGATCTGGTGCGAGGCATCGGCGATGAGGGTGCGCATCGTCTCGACCTGTCGGTCGATCCGGCCCATGAAACGGTTCAGCGTGCCCACGAGGCCGCTGATCTCCCGCGGGACCGGAACCCCGAGCGGTGTCAGGTCGCGCGGCGACCGCGCCGCGAACACGCGCTCGATGCGGCGGAGCGGACTGAGCGCCGAACGCACGGCGAAGACCGCCAGCGCCGACATCAGCAGGCCGGCACCGAGCACGACCACGAGCGCGTTGCGGGTGATCTGGCCGGCGAGTTCGGCGCGCGCCCGGGTGGTCTGCCCGACGACGACGTCGACCGTGCCGGCGAAATCGCGCTCGGCGAACCGCCGACGCGCCACCGCGAACCGGGCCGGCTCCCCCGTGAAGGCGCCATCGTAGAGCCCGGCCAAGTCGTCCGGCGGCGCGGCGATATCGTAGCCGGTGACGAGGGCACCGTCCGGCGCGACGACCGAATAGACGATCCGGTCGTCGGGTGCGAGCGCGAGCAGATCGAAGGCGCTCGCCGGCAGGTCGACGACCACCGCGCCGTCGCGCAGCGTGATCGCGCCGGCGATCTGATCGGCCGCGCCGACGAGCAATCGGTCGAATGTCTGCCGGGCCGCGCTGCGCCCGTAGGCGAGCGCGGCGACGGCGACCGCCGCGCCGCCCAGCGCCAGCAGCAGGACGAGGGCGATCCCCAGGCGTGTCGCGAGCGACGTCGTCCGGGCCGCCGCCGGCTCAGTGTTCCGCAACGAGCTGGTATCCAAGCCCGCGGAGCGTGCGGATCTGCACCCGGCTGCCTTCCAGCTTGCGCCGCAGCCGCGCCACGTGGATCTCCACCGTGTTGATCCCGACCTCCTCCTCGTTGAAGGAGAACATGCGATCGAAGATCCGTTCCTTGGGAATCACGCGGCCGCGGTTCGCCAGCATGATCTCGAGCAGGCTGAATTCACGCCGGGTCAGCGACACCGGCGACCCGCCGATGTCGAGGGAGCGGCCTGCCGGGTCGAAGACGAGATCGCCAAATTCGACGATACCGGCGCGTTCCGAACCCGCTCGCCGCGCGAGCGCGCGGACACGGGCGTGGATCTCTCTGAGATGGAACGGCTTCACAACGTAGTCGTCCGCGCCGCCGTCGAGTGCGGCGACCAGGTCGCCGACGTCGGCGCGCGCCGTCAGCACCAGCACGGGTGTCTGCTTGCGCGCCGACCGAAGTGCCTTCAGCACGTCGGTTCCGCTTCCGTCCGGCAGCATGATGTCGAGGATTACGACATCGTATTCCTGCACGCAGATCGTCTCGGCCGCCGCCTCGACGGTGGTCACGTGATCGACGGCGTCACCGCGCCGCGCGAAGCTCGCGACTATCGCTTCAGCAACGTCCTCGGTGTCCTCGACGAGGAGAAGGCGCATCCTACCCGACCCCCGAGCTTTCCCGCCCGGCCCTTGTCCCGCCACCATACGCCGGAAGGCGTTTGCCTGTCGAGGCGACAGGTTGATGACAGCTTGGGCAGCTAGGCATCTACCGTCCGGGGCGGCGTGCGCTGCGGAACAACAAGATCATGCGGAGGTTTCCATTGCTGAAAACGAAGATTCTTCGGATCACCCTGGCGGGCACCGCCCTCACCGCGCTGGCTTTCGGTGCGCAGGCCCAGGAATTCGCGCCGGAACAGACCGAATGCATCGCGCCCGCCAACCCGGGCGGCGGCTGGGACTTCACCTGCCGGCAGGTCGGGAAGGCCATGCAGGATCTCGGTCTCGTGCCCGGCACGATGCAGGTCACCAACATTGCCGGCGGCGGCGGTGGCGTAGCCTATGCGGAGGTGGTCAACAAGCGCGCCGAGGACAATGATCTGATCGTCGCCGCCTCGACCTCGACGGCGACGCGCCTCGCCCAGGGCGCCTATCCCGGCAACACGATGGACGATGTACGCTGGCTCGGCACGGTGGGAACCGATTACGGAATCATCGCGGTCGCCGCCGACAGCCCGATCAATACGCTGCCGGAACTCATGGAACTGGCGAAGTCAGACCCCTCGAGCGTGTCGTTCGCAGGAGGCTCAGCAGTCGGTGGCTGGGATCATCTGAAGGTGCTGATCGCCGCCGACGCGGCCGGCATCGAGGACGCGCGTACGGTCAAGTATGTGGCCTTCGACGGCGGCGGCGAGGCAGTGACCCAGCTCCTGGCCGGCTCGGTACAGGCCTTCAGCGGCGATGCCTCCGAAGCGAAGGGCTTCGTCGATTCGGGCGACATCAAGGTGATCGCGGTGCTCGCGCCCGAGCGGCTGGAGGGCGACTTCGCCGAGTTCCCGACCGCCAAGGAGCAGGGCCTCGACGCGATCGGCGCCAACTGGCGCGGCTTCTACGGACCCGGCGACATGTCGGATGCGGCGTACCAGTACTGGGTCGACAGCATCGGCAAGGTCTACGGATCGCAGGAGTGGCAGGAGATCATGGCGCAGTCCGGCCTGGCGCCACTCGACCTTCAGGGCGAGGAGTTCCAGAAATACGTGACCGACTCGATCGCCCAGATCGAGGAGATCTCCCGCAAGATCGGGATCATCAACTGACGCCTGCGCCGGCGCGGCCGTGCGCGGCCGCGCCACCGACCCTCAATCGATAGGAGATTCCCAATGGGAGACCGTCTCTTCGGCGGCATCGGCCTTTTGTTGGCCGCCTTCTTCATCTGGCAGGCGACTCAGATACAGGTGAGCTTCATCTCCGACCCGGTGGGGCCAAAGACCTTCCCGATCATCATCGGGCTCCTGCTCGGCATCTCGAGCCTGGCCGTTCTGCTCAAGCCCGATCCCAAGCCGGACTGGCCGGCGCTCGGCCGCCTCGTCGAGATCGGCATCGCCGTGCTCGTGCTGGTGGTCTACGCCTATTCGCTGCCGGTCATCGGCTTCGTATTCGCAACGGCTATTGCTGCAGCGTTCCTGAGCTGGCGTCTGGGCACTTCGCCACTCCAGGCGATCGTCGCCGGCGCCGCCACTTCGGTCGGCATCTACGTTGTCTTCCATCTCATCCTCGGCTTGTCCCTCGCCGAGGGCCCGCTCGGTATCTGAGGAGCACCGGCCATGGACGCGCTCGCTTCGCTCGCCGACGGCTTCGCCGTCGCGCTCACCTTCCAGAACCTCTTTCTCGCGCTGGTCGGCTGCTTTCTCGGCACGATCATCGGCGCGCTCCCGGGCCTCGGCCCCTCGAACGGGGTCGCGATCCTGATCCCGCTCGCCTTCTCGCTCGGCCTCGCGCCGACCCCCGCGCTGATCCTGCTGACGAGCGTCTATTACGGGGCGATGTACGGCGGCCGGATCTCCTCGATCCTCTTGAACATCCCCGGCGACGAGCCGGCGCTGATGACCACGCTCGACGGGTACCCGATGGCCAAGCAGGGCCGGGCCGGCGAGGCGCTGGCGCTTTCGGGCGTCGCCTCCTTCGTGGGCGCCTTCTTCGCCACCTGGGGCCTCGTCTTCCTGGCGCCGCTCCTGGTGAAGGTGGCGCTGCTCTTCGGGCCGGCGGAGTATTTCGCGCTCTTCGTGCTCGCCTTCGCCACGCTCGGCGGCATCTCCTCGACCAACCAGGCCAAGGCCGCGCTCGCCGCGGCGCTCGGCCTCGGCATCGCCATGATCGGCGTCGACGGCCAGACCGGCGTGCCGCGCTTCGCCTTCGGCGAGGTGCATCTCTACGACGGCATCGATTTCCTCGTGGCGATCGTCGGCCTTTTCGCGCTCTCGGAGGTCTTCATCTTCCTCGAACATCGCGGCGACGGCTCGGGCGAGGGCAAGGATGCCAAGGTGGGTATCGGCAGGATCACCCCGTCCTGGAGCCTTCTGCGCAGCACCGCCCCGGCGATGGCCCGCTCGACCGTGCTCGGCTTCATCGCCGGGGTGCTGCCGGGCGCCGGCGCGTCCCTCGGCTCGTTCCTGGCCTACACCGTCGAGAAGCAGGTCTCCGACAAGGACAAGACCTTCGGCAAGGGCGATCCGCGCGGCGTCGCGGCGCCGGAGGCCGGCAACAATGCCGCGGCCGGCGGGGCGCTGGTGCCGATGCTGGCGCTCGGCGTGCCGGGCTCGGGCACCACGGCGGTGCTGCTCGCCATGCTGCTCGCGCTCAACATCACACCCGGGCCGCTGCTCTTCCAGCAGAACCCGGACGTGGTCTGGGGGCTGATCGCGGCGCTCTTCATCGGCAACTTCATGCTGCTCGCCATGAACATCCCGATGGTCGGGCTCTTCGCACGGGTGCTGATGATCCCGCCGAAGTTCCTGATGCCGATTGTCGCGATGATCTCCTTCGTGGGCATCTACGGCATCTCCGGCTCGACCTTCGACCTCCTGGTGATGGTGATCTTCGGCCTGCTCGGCTGGGTGCTGAGGAAGCTCGACGTGCCGCTGGTGCCGGTCATCCTCGGCATCCTGCTCGGCAACCTCATGGAGGCGAACCTGCGCCGGGCCATGACCATCTCCGACGGCGACTGGACCGTGCTCTTCACCTCGCCGCTGGCCATCATCCTCTGGACCATCGCCGTCGTCGGCTTCGTGCTGCCGATCCTGGTCGGCAAGCGCATCAAGCGCCGCATGCACATGTCCGAGGAGGAGCCCGGCGGCGCCACCACTGTCGATTGAACGCCCGGGCCCGATGCTTCGCGCACCGCGGTCTACTCGCGGCTTGGTCGGCCGGGCAGCCTGCGCATCCGCAAGCGGATCGAGCAGGGGTTCGGCTGGACCAAGGAAGTGGCGGGGTCGCCCAGGTCAAGCTGGGCGGCCTCGACCGGATCTCCTGCACCCCACTCGCCGCGATGATCGCGATCGACGTCAGCGCCTCCTCCGGCGAGACGAGGTCGGGCCGGACGCGATGGGGGGCACGGCCTGCACGGGTATTCCCGGCGTCCTTGTGATCGCGGCGCCCCGGACGAGCCAATGGTATCGGGAAATTGGACTCGACTCGAGCGGGACCATCGAGTTCGCCGGGACTCGTTCCCGTCGCTGAACGAAATGCCCGTGCAAAGTTCGCCGGCGAAGCGATCGATCTGACGAAGCAGATGATCGACCGGCACGTGATCCTCGATCGAAAACTCGTAGAACAGCGCACCTTGCGCCATCTGCCGCGGACCCATCATCGCCAGCACTCCCGACTGCTCGGGAGAACTGAATCAGCGACTGGCAACTACCTCGACTCCGGGTTTTTCAACGGAATCCGCCCTTTTTCCGTACTGCCGGCGGAAACGCGCTACCGACCCATGTGTTCTTGTCGCCGATCCCGTCGCGGTCTTCGGGGATACGTGGACCAGGTCGGCTGCAGGGGTGGCGCGAGACCAGAGGCACCACGTACCCTCGCTCCCGTCCAATGCCACGCTGAAGGAGACGCCGGTTCGCGGGTCCACTGCGTGGTCGGAACTCAGCCACAGGGTCGCGACCGCCACCGTCACGCCGACGGCACCAACACCGCCGGCGAAGCCGATCCCGAGCGAGCCGAAAGCATCGTGACCGACGACGTCGCCACTTGGATCGTTGTTCCAGACACCGCCATAGTCCGCGAATCCGCGCAGCTGCCAGCCCGGCTGCCATCGTGCCCGGTCGGGACATCGCAGGTGGCCTCGATCGCGGTCGCGGCGCCCTTGTCGGCGGCGATTCCCCGGCCAGTGAAGGCCCAGTCGTAGGGATCGCCGCCCCCCGAGAACGGCACCGCGCCGGGCAGCGGGTCGACTGCGTACTGCCCCGCGGCGCGCAGCCTGAGGCTCGCCTGTTCGCCGAGCGGCCGCCGGTAGTTGAAATCGAAACGCCCGAACCGCCAGTCGTCGGGCACGCCCGGCCGCGAGAAATCCGTTCCGCCGGTTTTGGCACCGAGGCCGCCGAGGCCCTGGGCCGTCTGGGCGCCGACGAGGCGGATGATCGCGGCGTTGTTGGGGAAGACGCCGATGACATCGGACCGGCGCTCGATCTCGCGGTTGACCCGCTCGAGAGGGTTGGTGGACTCGATCTGCGACGAATGCCCCTTGGGAAAGTCCATCTCGGCGCGCACGTCCTCGCGGGAGGCGTCCATCAGCGCGCCGAGCCTGGGCTGCCTGTCACGCAGCGCGTCGGCGACCACGTCCCACGGGGCGACAGCCTCGTCCGCGCCCACTGGGCAATCGAGAACGCGCTGCGACTTCCGTGCTCGACGTCACCTTCGACGAGGACCGCGCCCGAAACCGCCGCGACAACGGCCCGGAGAACCTCGCCATCCTCCGGCGCCTCACCTTCAACCTCCTCAACAAGGCAAGGCCGAAGATGTCCGTCGCCCGAAAGCGCAAACGCTCCGGTTGGTCCGATGCCTTCGCACGAACCATCATCGGCCAAATGCGATAGCCCTGTCGGCGAGCATGGCGGCGCTTGCGTTCAAGGTTTGAATTCGGTACGGGGGAGGTGATTGGGGAATAGGTTAACGGTAGACCCACGGACTCTGACTCCGTTAGTCCTGGTTCGAATCCAGGTTCCCCAGCCAGCCTAACATCCTGATATCACAAAGAAAGCTGCGGACGCGGTTCGTTGGTCCCGCCATTTTCTGCCCTTTTTCTGCCCTTTTTCTGCCCTCTCGGTTCACGTCCCGTTCCGGTTGAGTTTAGGCACAAAGGTGAGCGATTCAACCCTTGGCTGGAATCGAGATCCCGCTCGGGACCCAGGGTGACTCGAACCATGAGCGGCGGCTTTCGCTCCCATCAGCGCCTCGGGACGCTTCACCGCGAGCGAGCGGGCCCTGACGCCGCGTCGACGGCCGACTGGAGATCCTGCAGAAATAGCCGCACGATCTGCGGCGGGTCGGGCCGGACGCGGGTCGCGACCTGAAAGGGAGAGCGCCAGGCGAGGCCGAGGTGGTCAATGGGGCGCATCTCGCCTGCCTCCACCCAAGGCCGGGCGTAGTGGGTGGGCAAGAAGCCGAGGAAGCAGCCGCTGGCGATCAGGATCGCCTGGGCCTCCATGTTCGACGCCGCGGCCACGATGCGCGGCGCGTCCCAAGCGGCGAGTTCGGCACGGCGCAGGTAGGGGCGCACCGTCATCGGGTGGCGGGCGAGCTCGGCCAAGGTGACGGCGTCCGGGCCCACGTCGAACAGCGGGTGGTTTCGGCCGCAATAGAGTGCATGGACCTCCTCGTAGACCGGGCGATAGTCGATATTGGGCAGCCGGGTCGGGAACGGGCTGATAGCGAGCTGCAGATCGCCGACCAATAGCGCCTTCTCTAGCACGTCGGGGGTGCCAATCTCAAAGGTGAGTTGCACGTCCTGGTCGCGCGAGAAGAAGCGGCGGATGGCGTCGGCGACGGGCAGCCCCGGGTTGGCGGCCTCGCTGTCGACGAGCCCGATGCGCAGGTGGCCGGTGAGCGCCTGGCGCAGCTCGCCGAGCCGCGACTCGCAGTCCTCGACCCTGGACAGCATCTCCCTGGCGCGCGCGTAGACCTCCGCGCCCTTCTCGGTCAGCGCGAAGCCGCCGCGACCGCGGCGACAGAGCGGGAAGCCGAGCGACACCTCCAAGTCCTTGATGTGGGCGCTGATCGCCGGCTGGCTCATGCCGAGCACCGCCTGCGCCGCGAGAAAGCCGCCGTGCTCGGTCACGGCGCAGAAGGTGCGCAGGTTGCGCAGGGTGAAGTCGCTGATCCGCACCGCGCCTCCCTCGGCAAACGTACATCACGAAAACCGATGTGGACATCATGAACTTCAAGTTTATCCATGCAAGCGCGCAAGCCACTGTACCGAGGCCGCGGCCGGCGCAGGCCGCCACCTCAGCAGGGAATCGACCACATGCCCCGACTTCTCGACGTCACCGCGCTTGCCACCATCGCCTCGCTCCTCGCCGGCACCGCCGGGGCGGAGGAATGGAAGTTCGCCATCGAGGAGATCCCTGGTTCGATCATGGACACCTACGCCCAGGAGTTCAAGAAGCGCGTCGAGGAGGCCACCGACGGCGAAGTCACCGTGACGATCTACCCGCTCGGCGCGCTCGGAACGCCGACCGAGGTGGTCGAGCAGGCGGCCGACGGCGTGCTTCAGTTCGCCAACGTCTCGATCGGCAATCTCGGCACCATCGTGCCGGAGTCGCAGATCTTCCTCCTCAACTACATTCTTCCTGACGACCGGGCGCGGCTGAACGAGATTCTCGCCACCAGCCCGGTGATCTACGACGAGCTAGGCACCGACTTTGAGAGCAAGGGGCTGAAGCTCGGCGCGCTCTATTCGGAGGGCCCGCAGGTCTGGACCACCAACCGCGAGATCCGCACCCCCGAGGATTTCGACAACTTCAAGATGCGGGTCATGGTCTCGCCGGTGCTCCTGCAGGCATACTCCGACCTTGGCGCCAGCCCGACTCCGATCCCCTTTGGCGAGGTCTACGGCGCGCTCCAGCTCAAGCAGGTGGACGGTCAGGTGAACCCGGTGCCGGCGATCGAGGAGATGAAGTTCTACGAGGTCACCGACTACATGATCTGGGCCGGCGAGCAGGAGCTGGTGACGGCTGTCGTGGCCGGTATTGACTGGTACGAGACGCTTTCGCCCGACCGCCAAGCGCTGGTCGACGAGACCATCGCCGGCCTTAACGACTTCATCGTACCGGTGGTCGATCGCTTCAACGCTGAGAAGCTCGAGAAGATCAAGGCTGCCAAGCCCGGCATCCAGATGATCGAACTGACCACAGAGGAGCGCGCCGCCTTCCGCACCCGGGCCGAGGCGACGCACGCGAAGGTGGCCGAGGTCGCGGGCGACCGCGGCGCCGAGCTGCTCGACGCGCTGCTCGCCGAGGTCGGCGCCCAGTGACCGGCGGGCCCGCCCCCCTTTGCAACAGACAGCGGAGGAACCCCGATGGCCGCACCCGCGCCTGCGCGACGAGGCCTGCTCACCCGCATCGACGACGGCATCGGCATGTTCGAGGCCCTCGTTGTCGGCGGAACGATGGTGGCGATGGCGATCAACACCATCGCCAACGTTTTCGGCCGCTACGTCTTCGGGCAGAGCATCTACTTCACCGAAGAGGTGAACGAGATCCTGATGGTGATGGTCACCTTCGTGGGGCTCGGCTATGTGACCCGCAAGGGTCGCCACGTCCGCATGTCGGCGCTCTATGACCTGGTGCCCGAGCGCGCACGCAAGATCCTGATGACCGTGATCGCGTTCACGACCGGCGCGGCAATGTTCCTGCTCGCCTGGTACGCCTTCGAGTATGTCCAGAAAGTGGCGCAGCGCGGCCGCGTCACGCCGGCGCTGCTGGTGCCGCTCTGGATGACTTACGTCTGGGTGGTGATCGGCTTCGCCTTGGCGGGGCTGCAGTACCTGCTTACCGCATTCAAGAACGCGAACCTCACCGAGCCCGGCGTCTTCGTCTCCTACAGCGAGACCGACGCCTATGAGGATCCCGAGCTCGCCGCGATCATGGAACTCTACAGCCGCGACCACCCGGGACCGGTCGCGGCCCCGACCCCCGAACCGCCGGAGGCCTCCCGATGACTATGATGATGATGGCGGTAATGCTAGCGCTGCTCGTCGCCGGCTACCCGATGATGATGCCGCTGATCGCGGCGACGATCCTGGCGTTCCTGGTCTACCTGCCCGACCTCAGCTTGCAGCAGATCGTGCAGCAGATGATTGGCGGGGTGAAGCCGAGCGCCCTCGTGGCGGTGCCGATGTTCATCCTGGCCGCCGACATCATCACTCGCGGCCATTCCGCCGACCGGCTGGTGGACCTCGTGATGCGCTTCATGGGACACCTGCGCGGCGGTCTCGCCGTCTCGGTCACCACGGCCTGCGCGCTCTTCGGCGCAGTCTGCGGCTCGACCCAGGCGACGGTGGTCGCGGTCGGCGGAGCGATGCGACCCCGCATGCTCAAGGCCGGCTACCGCGATGACTTCACCATCGGGTTGATCGTTAACGCTGCCGACCTCGCCTACCTGATTCCTCCCTCGATCGGCATGATCGTCTACGGCGTGCTCTCGGGTACCTCGATCTCGGAGCTCTTCATCGCCGGCATCGGCCCGGGCCTGCTGGTCGTCGTGCTCTTCTCGATCTATTGTTGGTGGTTCGCGCGCCGCCACAACATCCCGATCGAACCGCGCTCCGGCTGGGGCGAGCGCCTTGCCGCCACCCGCCGCGCGCTATGGCCGCTCGGTTTCCCGGCGATCGTGGTCGGTGGCATCTACGGCGGCGTCTTCAGCCCGACCGAGGCGGCGGCGATCTGCGTGCTCTACGCGGTGGTGCTCGAGCTCGTGGTCTTCCGCTCGATCGGCCTGCGCGATCTCTGGGACGTGGCGCTCACGACCGGCACCATGACCGCAGTGGTCTTCATCCTGATCGCCGCCGGCGCCGCCTTCTCCTGGACGATCTCCTACGCCCAGGTGCCGCAGGCGGTCCTGGCCGCCATCGGCCTCGAGGGCGCAGGACCGGTCAAGGTCTGGATCGTGATCAACCTAGCCTTCTTCATCGGCTGCATGTTCGTCGACTCGATCGTGGTCATGCTGATCCTGGTGCCGATCTTTGCCCCCGTGGTCGCCGCCACCGGCCTCGACCCGGTGCTGGTGGGGGTGATCGTCACGCTTCAGGTGGCGATCGGCGCAGCGACCCCTCCCTTCGGCTGCAACCTCTTCACCGCCATCGCGGTCTTCCGCCGGCCGTTCCTCGAGGTGATCCGCGGCGTGCCGCCCTTCCTGGTGATGCTTGTGATCGCCGCGGTGCTGATCATCGCGTTCCCCTGGATCGCCCTCGGCCTGCGGGACCTCGCCTTCCGCTGACGCCTCACCTCTCCTCGAAAGGACACCTGCCATGAGCGGACATTCCTACCAGACCGGCCGGCTGAACCTGCCCTTCGTCGGCATCGCCACCTTCGCAAAGCGTCCCTACGTTGCCGACTGGAGCGCCATCGACGCCGACGTGGCGGTCCTGGGCGCGCCGTTCGACGCCGGAACCCAGTACCGCTCCGGTGCCCGCTTCGGCCCCCGGGCGGTCCGCGAGGCCACAACGCTCTTCTCCTTTGGCCATGCCGGCGCCTACGACCACGAGGACGACGCCACCTACCTCGCCGGCGACGTCCGCATCGTCGATCTCGGCGACGCCGACATCGTGCATACCGACACCGCCAAGAGCCATGCCAACATCGCCACCGGCGTTCGCGCCGCGCTCGACGCCGGCGCCCTGCCGGTGGTGATCGGCGGCGACCATTCGGTCAACATCCCCTGCATCGACGCCTTCGAGGGCCGCGGCCCGATCCACATCCTGCACATCGACGCCCATCTCGACTTCGTCGACGAGCGCCACGGCGTGCGCACCGGCCACGGCAACCCGCTGCGCCGCGCCGCCGAGAAGGACTATGTCACCGGCCTGACCCAGGTCGGCATCCGCAACGTTTCCTCGACCGCCAAGGACGGCTACGACGCCGCCCGCGCCATGGGCTCGGATATCCTGTCGGTGCGGCAGATGCGCAAGCTCGGCCCCGAGGGCGTGATCGCCCGCATCCCGGTCGGGGCGCGGGTCTACGTCACCCTCGACATCGACGGCTTCTGCCCGTCGATCGCACCCGGCACTGGCACGCCGAGCCACGGCGGCTTCCTCTACTACGAGGTGCTGGAGATGCTGCAGGCGCTGGCCAACAGCCACGAGGTGGTCGGCATCGACCTAGTCGAGGTAGCGCCCGACTACGACCAGACCGGCTCGACCGCGATCCTGGCGGCCCAGGTGCTCCTGAACTTCCTCGGCTTCGTCTTCCACGCCCGCGCTGAGCGCGCGGCGGCAAAGACCGTCGAAACCGCCAAGTGAGCGAGGAACCATGTCGATTATTTCGAGACCAGCCTCGCCGAGGCGATCCGCCGATCTTCGCCTTCATCGGCCGGGAACTCTCCCGCCAGCAGGACCAGATCGAGCTAATCGCCGGCATCCTCTCCGCCTTGGCGACGACGCGCCGGCGGCGGCTCCAGCTCAGCTTCGGCGTCCAGCTCCGACGTTCAGGGCCCCGATGCACCTACCCTAGTAAGAAATCCGGGTTGGGTAGCCTCGTACCCAGCGCCGGGCTCGTAGTCCGGCGCCAAGCCGCTCCGGGCGTCAGCCGGAGGCCTCGTCCCGCCTCGCCGCCCCGGGCAGCGCCACCACCATGGCCCGACCAGGGTTCAGCGCAGCGTAGACCCCGAGCATCTTCGCGGCGGTCTCGATCTTCCAGCCGATGCGGATGGCGAGGTCGGGCACGCTGATACCCGACCAGACCATCTCGGTCACCTTCGTCCCGCGCAAGTCGTTGAACCGGAGCTCCGGGCGGATCTCGAACTCGGTGGCGTACTCGCGAACCTCGCGCGACAGCCGGGCGGGGTCCCACGCGTCCGCCCGCATCGGCTTCAGGATCAGTCGGCGGGAGAGCGGGGCCTTGTCGATGATTGCCTCGGCGGCCGCAGTGAGCGGCATGTTGACGATGCGCCGCCGCCGCTTGTTCGGACGCAGGATGATCGCGCGGCTGCCATCAGGCGCGCGCTTGATCTCGCTGCGCTCCAGCTCGACGAGGTCGCCGATGCGCAGGCCGGTCTCCCGCGCGAGCCGCACCGCATCCGCGTGCTGTTCCGGGGCCCGGCTGCAGAAGAGGTCGACCTCGGCGTCCTCCCAGATGATCTCGGCGCGATCCGCGCCCTCGTAGAAACGGGGGATGCCGTGCAGATAATTGACCGGCACCCGCTCGGGGTGGCGTCCGGTTGCCCAGCTGAGCGCGAACTTAAACGGGTCGAGGCGCTTGTCGGCGACCTTGCCGGCCCAACGCACCTCGATCCAGTCGAGCACGTTTCCCTTGAGCGCAACGCTGTTGACGACACCGAGCGGCGCGCTGCCGTACCTCGTCCGCACGTCGACCAGCCCTCTCAGGTAGTCGGTTCGGGTGCGTGGGGCGAGGCGGCAGAACTCGCGCGAGCGCTCGTAGGCATCGAGCAGGTCGTTCACCGTGTGCCAGCCGTGGCCCGTCGCCGGCGGCTCGATCACGGCGCGCAGGCCGGTCGCCGCGTCGTAGGCGGCTTGGTAGCCCGGCGTTCCGGGCGGGTTCGGCTCGCCCGTGCGCCAGATGCTCGGGCCCTTCCGTCCAACGGTGTGGTACTCAACCTCGTCGCCCCGGGCGTTCCGCTTTCGGACGACGATGATGGTGTTGTAGCGTGCCGGCATGAGGTCCTATCCCCCCGTTCCCCAACGGACACGGACGCTCTTATCCACGGGCCTAGCAAGAGAATACCGCACTGAATTCATTGCCTTTTTCGTAGGCTAGCGGTCTCCGGTTCGCCCGCCGCGTTGTCGCTGAACCAGCGCGCGACGGGATCAGCCTCCGGCGGGGGCACCGCCGCTCCGTTATCGCGCGGATGCGTGAGGACGGTGACATCGCGCCCGCGGACCTCGAAGCCGTAGACCGGCAGCTCGAGCCGCTGCGCCAGCCGCACGAAGCGCTCGACCCGCGCCTCGGTGGTGTTCCAGCGGACCCGCGGCGGCTTCATCGCTTCGAGGTCGCCAGGGCCGCCGCCGTCACAGCCACTCGGCGGCCTCGTCCAGATCGGGCCAGAGCCGCGAGACGAGTCTGCTGATGGGCCTCGGCGAGGCACTCCTTGCTCGACATGCGATTCGGATTGCTGGGGTTCATTCTGCCGGCTCCATGGCGCAGGATGGAGCAGCCTGAAGACGAGTTACAGCAAAATCAGTTGGTTAGCGAAAGGCTGCGCGAACCTGCGAAGCGCAACGCATACGAACGATCGGCGTCCAGTACGGCGGGCATGGAGCCACCCCACCCGGAATGTGGCAGACTGCGTGGGCCATGTGCAGCTGCGTCACCGTCTTCGGCGGCACCGGCTTCCTCGGCCGGCGCATCGTCGATGCCCTGCTGGCGCGCGACGTGACTGTCCGGGTCGCCGCGCGTCACCCCGCGCGCAGCGAGGGCGGGACGGGAGCCGACCGCCGGGTCCGGTGCAGGCCGATCTGCGCGACCCCCCTTCGGTCCGGGCCGCGCTCGACGGCGCCGACGCCGCGGTCAATGCGCTGTCGCTCTATGTCGAGAGCAGGGACGCGACCTACCAGGCGATCCATGTCGACGGCGCCGGCCGGCTGGCGCGGGCGGCAGCCGAGGCCGGGCTTCATCGCCTGGTGCACATCTCAGGTATCGGGTCCGACGCCCGCTCGACCTCGGCCTACATCCGCGCCCGCGGCGAAGGCGAGGACGCGGTGCGCGCGGTGTTTCCCGGCGCGACGATCGTGCGGCCGAGCGTGATGTTCGGCCCCGAGGATGCGTTCCTGACGACGCTCGTCGGCATGGTGCGGCGGCTGCCGGTTGTCCCGCTGTTCGGCGACGGAAGCACGCGGCTCCAGCCGGTCCACGTCGAGGACGTCGCCGCGGCGGTCGCGATCCTGTTGACCGCCTCCGATCTGCCGGCGCCGACCTACGAGTTCGGCGGCCCGGAGGTCCTCAGCTATCGCGCGCTGCTTGAACTCGTCATGCGTCACGTCGGTCGGCGGCGCCCGCTGCTGCCGGTCCCATTCCCGGTGTGGAACGTGCTCGCCGCGGCCGGCCGGCTGCTGCCCAACCCGCCGCTCACCGAGGGCCAAGTCGCGCTTATGCGGCAGGACAATGTCGCCGATCCCGGCCTGCCCGGCTTCGCCGCGCTCGGGATCGACCCGGCACCGATCGAGACCGAGCTGCGTCGCCGCATGACCCAACCTTGATCAGCGCCATCCGGAACGACATAGCCTCGCGAAGAGCCATGGAATTCCGCGTGACAGCGACGGCAAGATCCCCTAAACGCCACTCGCCCGGAGGGTATTCAGTGGAGCCGCCACTCGGCGTGTAGTTGTGCATGGGGCATGTCCGGCTTGGCCAGCCTCCCGCCTCGAAGAAGTGGGGGGAGATCGTGGGCTACCTGGCGGAAGCCGACGTCTCGGTTGCCGAGCTGGCCGATGCCGTCGCCGGGGCGTCGGAGAAGTCGCTGGCGCGCGCCACGAAGGACCCCGCCTTCATCGAGGCCCTTTGGTTGCTCTTGAAGGTCCCGCAGGCGGCGAAGGCGGAGCGATTTGCGGAGGCCTTGCGCGAACTCGGGGTCTCGGTTCCCGACAATCCTTCGGTGACCGAGGTGGTCGTCGGCATGGACGCCGCCGTCGAGGCCGCGCAGCGCCGACACGCGCCGAACGTCACCGATCTCAGCGAAATGGCGAAACACGCTGCGATCGCCGCCTTGCACGGCGTGATCCGCGAACGGCTGCCGGCGCTCTGGGCGCCGAACCGCGAGGACGAGAGGACCACGCTCGCGACGCTCGCCGCGCCGGAGAAGTTCGGCGATCTCTGCCAGCGCTTCTTCACGAACCTCGTGGAGCACAACCTCCAGTACTTCCTCGACCGGGAAACCCCGAAGCACATCGGACCCGGGAGGATGGCGCAGTCGGTCGGAGACCTGGCGCTTCTCGATCGCGACATCCGGCGGCACTGCGAGGAGACCACGATCATCATGCGGGCGTTCGCCAAGGACTGGCTCGGGCACAATGCCTACCACCTCGGGAAGGACATCTCGCGCCAGGATGCGGCCGGCTTCGCGCATGTGGCGCTGCAGAAGATCAGGAAAGAGCTGTCGATCAGGAACAAGCCCGAATGAAGAGCTTCGACTTCGTGTGCGGCGGGGCCTCCGCCGAGGCCTCGGCCACGAACGGCGAGCCGATCCGGCTGGACGTCCAGGGCCCGTCGCGCAACGTCAACCTCAGGATCGCGGACATCAACCGGGCGATGCTGAGCAGCGTCCCGGACGTGCTTCTCGACCTGCTCGAGATCGCCGCCTACGTCTACTGCGCGGACCAGCAGTCGTCGCGCGGCTCCGAGAAGCTCACCGAACACGGCCGCGACTGGCGACGAGCGATGAACTTCACCATCCCGGTCCGCCAGCCCGAGCTCTGGTCGAATGCCCCCGTCACCGACGCCCTGTGCGAGACCCTGGGCTTCCTGTCCGACGACGCCTACGCGTTCTCCTTCGTGAAGGCCACAGGCAGGCTGCCCGACCGGGAGATGTATTTCCCGGAGCTGGTCGATGGTTCGTTCGTGCCCGACGAGGTCGCGCTGTTCTCGGGCGGGGTCGATTCATTCGCCGGCGCCGTCGATGGCCTCGTCGGCGAGCGGAAGCGGCTCGCGCTCGTCGGACACCACTCATCTCCGAAGGTCTTCAACATCCAGAAGGAGCTGATCGATGGGCTGAAGCGGGGCGGGCTCGCGGGCAAGATCTTCTACGTCCCGGTCAACGTCACCAACGCCAGGATCGCGGCGCGCGAGTACACGCAGAGGACGCGCTCGTTCCTGTTCGCCTGCCTGGCGATGGTCGTGACCCGGATGTTCGACAGGGACGGGTTCACGTTCTATGAGAACGGTGTGGTGAGCCTGAACCTTCCGATCGCGAAGGATGTCCTTGGCGCCCGCGCGACCCGAACCACCCACCCCAAGGTCGTCCGCGGCTTCGAGGCGCTCTTCTCGGCAGCCCTCGAGCGGGACATCGCGATCCGGACGCCCTTCCAGTGGCTGACGAAGAAGGAGGTCACCCGGAAGGTCGTGGAGCATGGCTTCGGCCACCTGCTCGCCACGACCAGCAGCTGCACCCGCCCGCGGGACTGGACCAGGCACAGGCGGCACTGCGGCGCCTGCTCGCAATGCATCGACCGGCGGTTCGGCATCCTGGCGGCCGGCCTCGATGATCTCGATCCTGCCGAGCGGTACGAGCTGGACCTGCTGCTCGGCGACCGCAGCCTCGATCGCGATGTCCGCATGGCCGTCGCCTACGTCAAGTTCTTCCAGACCTTCGCGTCGTCGTCGAGGAGCCGGTTCATATCGGATCACCCCCAGGTCGCGGCGGCGCTCAGCTACTTCCCGGAGCTGTCGCCAGACGCGGCCGCGGCGCGAATCCACGATCTCTACCACCGCCATACCGAGGACGTCCTGGCGGTCATCGAGAGCGGCCTCCAGCGGCACAGCGCGCAGCTCGTGCGGGACGAGCTCCCCGCCGGGGCGCTGCTCTCGATGTGCTTCAGCCGGCGTGGGATCGAGGCGCCGGCGCCGCCGAGCTATGATCGGCAGGTCAAGCAGTTGATGGACAGCCTGTCGAAGCCTGTGTGCGAGTTCGCCGTCGATGCCGAGGCAGGGCGGATACTCTTCAAGGGCGGGTTCTCGCTCGAAGGCGCGAACTTCAGGGTCGTCCACGCGCTGCTGCCGAACCATCGGTCCGGCAAGGTCAAGGAGCCCGCCGCGGTCGCCTTCGTCAGGCCCGAGGATCTGGCGGACGAGCTTGGCATCGACGACACGTCGCTGCGCCAGCAGGTGCGCCGGGTGCGAGCACTGGTGTCCGAGAGGCTCGGCGTCGATCAGGGCATCGTGCTCGGCACCGACGACTTCATCGAGAACCGGCAGCGCGAAGGCTACCGACTCAACCCGGCGCTGCGCGAGGTCGCCCGCGCCGATTTCCACGCCCTCGCCGAACCCATGTCACAAGCTTAAGCGGCGAATGTCACAACGAGCGTGCCCGAGCCCCGGTTTTCCGGGGCTTTTTCGTGCGCGCATGTCACAAGAAAAATCGGCGCTGACCATATAAGTCTCGGCGCAATCCATTGAAACTGCACAAACTTCCTCGCCGCACAGCGGATCGGGAGGAAGCAGCGAACGTTTCGATGGAGCAGAGATGACAATCCGACACCTGAAGCAGCGGGAGCTCGCCGACCGCTGGAACATCAGCCCCCGCACACTCGAGAGGTGGCGGTGGGTCGGCGAGGGGCCCCAGTTCATCAAGATCGGCGGCCGGGTCGTCTATCGGCTCGAGGACGTCGAGGCCTACGAGCGGAACCAGCTGCGGGCGAGCACCGCCGAACCGGGTGCGCGGGTGCAGTCGAGCTTGGCGGGGGCAGCGTGATGATCGCGGCAGTCCCCCGCACCAAGCCCCGCGCGATGAAGTCCGCCAAGCGCCCCCGCACGCCGAAGGTGCGCTTCACCGAGATCGAGTTCTGCGCCTGGGTGGCCCAGGCCGATGCGGGCGACCGGCTCGAGTACTACCGCGGCTCCGTCGTGGCCGACACGCTCTCGCCGCTCTCGCCGCTCACCGAGCCCGAGCGCGCGGCGCTCAGGACGCTCGCGGACGGCGCCTACCGGGCGGCCGAGCAGGGCCTCGTCCATCTCGTTCAGCTTCGCCACGGCCCCGACGACTACAGCTATCTCGCTATCGCCCGGCCGAAGCCCACGCGGGCCGGGCCCTCGCTCGCCGCGCGGCTCGTCGACGCCCAAGCGGCCTGATCACCCCCAACCTCCAGTCTCACGAAGGACCCCCCATGCCCTACCCGAACAACTGTCCCCAGCTGCAGGACCTGCCCGACCTGCCGCCCCAGGAGATCGCCGCGCTGCCCGGCGACGTGCTCGCCGTGCTGCAGCAGGAGAGCGAGGCCGCGCTGAAGCAGGCGAAGGCGGCGAAGGCCCGGCTCGATGGCGCGCTGGTGCTGAAGTACGGCGCCCGGATCGCGGCGGCCCGCCGCGCCGTCGGCAAGGACAGCGGTACGGTGCGCCTCAGGGATGGCGACATCACCGTGGTCGCCGACCTGCCGAAGCGGATCGCCTGGGACCAGGAGAAGCTCGGGCAGATGGTCGAGCGCATCCGCGCCGCCGGCGACGACGTGCGCGAGTACGTCGAAGTCACCTATCGCGTCGCCGAGCGGAACTACGCCGCCTGGCCGCGGGCGATCCGGGAAGGCTTCGAGCCGGCGCGCACCGTTCGGCCCGGCCAGCTCACGATCGAGCTGCTGGTCGAGGAGGCGCGCTGATGGCGATCTCGCTCGCATCGCTGAGGCAGACCACCACGCTCACCCCGCCGCGCATCCTGATCCACGGCGTCGCCGGCGTCGGCAAGACCACCTTCGCGGCGAAGTCCGACCGCCCCGTGATCGTCGCCACCGAGGAAGGGCTCGGCACGCTCGCCGTGCCGCACTTCCCGCTCGCGCGCAGTTTCGACGAGGTCATGGAGCCGCTCTACGCGCTCTACAACGAGTCGCACGAGTTCGGCACGGTGGTGATCGACAGCGTCGACTGGCTCGAGCCGCTGATCTGGAAGCGGGTCTGCGATGACAACAAGTGGGCCTCCATCGAGGAGCCGGGCTACGGCAAGGGCTACGTCGCCGCGCTCGACCTCTGGCGGGAGTACCTGGACGGCCTGAACGCGCTCCGCAACGAGCGCGGCATGACGGTGATCCAGATCGCCCACACCGACATCAAGCGCTTCGACAGCCCGGTGCACGAGCCCTACGACCGCTACGTCATCAAGCTGCACGCCCGCGCCGCGGCGCTGCTGCAGGAGCACTCGGACGTGGTGCTCTTCGCCAACTACCGCGTCAGCACCGTGAAGTCGGACGTCGGGTTCAACAAGAAGGTGACCCGCGCCCTCGGGAGCGGCGAGCGCGTCCTCTACACCGAGGAGCGCCCGGCCTTCCTCGCCAAGAACCGTTACGGCCTGCCCGACGTGCTGCCGCTCGACTGGCCGGCCTTCGCCGCGGCCATGCCGCAGCGCTGATCCCAACCCGATCCCCCAATCTCAGGAGACGTCCCCATGGCCCATCTTGGCGCCACCTTCGATGCCACCACCGTCGACCCCGCCGCCGGGTTCGAGCTCTTCCCCATCGGCAAGTATGTCGTCCAGATCGTGTCGAGCGAGATGCGCCCGACCAAGGACGGCGGGGGGCAGTACCTCTGGCTCGAGCTCGACGTGCTCGAAGGTCCGCTCGCCGGGCGAAAGCTCTTCGATCGGCTGAACCTGGTCAACGCCAGCGTCCAGACCGTGGAGATCGCCCAGCGCACGCTCTCGGCGATCTGCCACGCCACCGGGCGGCTGCAGGTCCAGGACAGCGCCGAGCTGCACCTGATCCCGATGATCGCCGACGTGACCGTCAAGCCGCCGAAGAACGGCTACGGCGAGAGCAACAAGGTGCACTACCTGCCGCTCGAACGTGAGGCCACCGCCACCGCGGCGAAGCCGCGACCTGCCGCGCCTGCCGCTGCGGCCCCGGCGGCGCAGCCCGCGCGCCCTGCGGCGCCGGCCGGCGGGTTCGCCAACGCTCCCTGGAAGCGCTGATCCATCCGGAACGCCCGGGCCAGGTGCCCGGGCGGCCTCTCCCCCAACCACGAACCTGATCGAGCAGAATCATGATCGACCTGAACGACGTCGACCCATCCCTCGCGTGCCCCGCTCCCGCGCAGCTGCCCGCCACCCGCGCCGAGGCGCGCGCCCGGCTGATCGAGATCGACGACGCCATCGCCGCGATCCGCACCCAGATCGCCGCCGCCGACCTGAAGCGCCAGGCGAGCCGCACCCCGATCGACCCCGACTGGTTCCACCGGGCGAAGACCGCGCTGCGGCACCTCGAGCGCGAGCGTGCCGAGCTCCGCGAGCACGTCGCCACGCTGCCCGGGTCGAGGGACGGGATCAAGGACCGCATCATTGCGCTGGTGCGGGAGGACTACGACGATGCCGGCTGGGCGCGGGTGCTCGACGCCGCACGCGAAGGGGAGCGGCCGTGATGGCCGCGCTTCCCGAGACCCCGGCGCCGACCCGCGACGCGATTCTCGAAGCCTACGAGGCGGACCGCGAGGACGGCCGCCGTCCCCACCTCGGTGCCTCGCAGATCGGCAAATCCTGCGAGCGCGCGCTCTGGTACGACTTCCGCTGGACGACGCCGGCGCGATTCCCGGGCCGCATCCTCAGGCTCTTCGAGACCGGCCAGCTCGAGGAGGCGCGGCTGGTGCGCAACCTCCGCCGCATCGGCGCGACCGTGCTGGAACTCGATCCCGAGACCGGCCGGCAGTGGCGGGTCGAGGCGCACGGCGGCCACTTCGGCGGCTCGCTCGACGCCGTCGCCCTCGGCCTCATCGAGGCGCCGAAGACCTGGCACGTGCTCGAGTTCAAGACCCACTCGGCGAAGAGCTTCCGCGAGCTGGTCGCGAAGGGCGTGGCGGACGCCAAGCCCCAGCACTGGGCGCAGATGCAGGTCTACATGCACCTGACCGGGCTGACCCGGGCCATGTACCTCGCGGTCTGCAAGGACACCGACGACGTCTACGTCGAGCGGGTCCGCGCAGACACCGACGCGGCCGAGCGACTGCTGGCCAAGGCAGACCGCGTGATCCATGCCACCCGGCCGCCGGTGCGAATCTCCGAAGACCCCACCTGGTTCGAGTGCCGGTTCTGCGACCACCACGACCTCTGTCATGGCGAAGCGGCGGCGGCGGTCAGCTGCCGCTCGTGCCTGCATTCGACCCCGGTCGAGGGTGGCTGGCGCTGCGCCCGCTGGGACCAGGGGCTCGACGTCGAGACCCAGCGGCAGGCCTGCGCGCAGCACCTCTTCATCCCCGACCTGGTGCCCGGCGAAGTGGTCGATGCCGGCGATGATCATGTCGTCTACCGCATGCGCGACGGCCGCACGTGGATCAATGACGCGCGGGCGGAGGCGGTGGCATGCTGACGCTGCGTCCCTACCAGCAGGCCGCCATCGACGCGATCTACGGCTACTTCGCGGAGAACACCGGCCATCCGCTGATCGTGATTCCGACCGCTGGCGGCAAGAGCCTGGTGATGGCCGCCTTCGTCGAGGGCGTGCTGAAGGCCTGGCCGGACCAGCGCATCCTGATCGTGACGCATGTCCGCGAGCTGATCGCGCAGAACCACGCAGAGCTGATCGGCCTCTGGCGCGACGCGCCGGCAGGCATCTACTCGGCGGGGCTCGGCCGGCGTGACCTCGGCGCCCGCATCCTCTTCGCCGGCATCCAGTCGATCCATCGCCGCGCCTACGACGTGCAGCAGTGCGATCTGGTGCTCATCGACGAGGCGCACCTGATCCCGGCCGCCTCCGACACCATGTACCGCCGCTTCCTCGACACGCTCGCCCGCATCAACCCGCAGCTGAAGGTGATCGGCTTCACCGCCACACCCTACCGCCTCGACAGCGGCATGCTGCACGAGGGCAAGGGCGCGCTCTTTACCGACATCGCCTTCGAGGTCTCGGTGCGGCAGCTGATCGACGACGGCTTCCTCTGTCCGCTGGTCAGCAAGGCGGCCGAGACCAGGCTCGATGTCTCCGGCGTCGGTAGCCGCGGCGGCGAGTTTATCCCGAGCCAGCTGCAGGCCGCGGTCGATCTGCCCGAGATCACCGAGGCGGCGATCGACGAGGTGGTGCGGCTCGGCGCCGACCGGAAGAGCTGGCTCGCCTTCTGCGCCGGCGTCGAACATGCGACCCACGTCGCCGAGGCGATCCGTGCCCGCGGCTTCTCCGCCGCGACCATCTTCGGCGACACCCCGAAGCCCGAGCGGGATCGCACGATCGCCGCCTTCAAGCGTGGCGAGATCAGGGCGCTCGCCTCGATGGGCGTGCTGACCACCGGCTTCAACGCACCCGGCGTCGATCTCATCGCCATGCTGCGGCCGACGAAGTCGACCGGGCTCTATGTGCAGATGGCCGGCCGCGGCACCCGTCTCGCGCCCGGCAAGGCCGACTGCCTGGTGCTCGACTTCGCCGGCAACGTCGCCCGGCACGGGCCGATCGATGCGGTCAAGCCGAAGCGCCCCGGCGCCGGCGAGGGGGAGGCGCCGTGCAAGGTCTGCCCGGAATGCCAGAGCATTCTCGCGACGGCGGTGCGGGTCTGCCCGGACTGCGGGCACGCCTTCCCGCCACCGAAGGTCCAGGTCGAGCGGGAGGCCTCGACGCTCGCGATCCTGACCACCGGCAAGCCGCAGTGGGTGCAGGTCGACAGCGTCGGCTACCGCGCGCATGAGAAGGCCGGCAGCCGGCCGACCTTGCAGGTCGACTACCGGTGCGGGCTGGTGCGCCACCGCGAGTGGGTCTGCTTCGAGCACACCGGCTACGCCCGGCAGAAGGCGGTCGCCTGGTGGCGCCAGCGCGCACCCGGAATGCCGGTGCCGCGCACCGTCACCGAGGCGCTGGCCTGGTCGCGCCAGATCGCCGCCCCCCGCGAGATCGCCGTGCGGCCGCAGGGCCGCTTCACCGAGATCGTCAGCGTGAGGTTCGCCCCATGCTCGGCCTCTGCGCCGTATGCCACCGCGAAGCCCGCGGCTTCGGCTGGTTCGACGCCCGCTACCGGGCCAGCGACTGCCGTCGCGACCACACCCGCCGCCGGCTCTGCAGCCGGGCCTGCCAGGACATCTGCCATCGGAGACGCGGCATGATCGACCCCACCCCCAACGAGCAGGCCGCCATGGCGGCCGGCGGCGACGCGGCCGGCGAGTACCTGGAGTCCCTAGCCAGGTCCGACCTCGCGACGCTGAGCCCCGCCGAGTGGCGGCAGCTGATCGTCGTCACCGGCTACTGCGACACCCTGCGCGAGCTAGCGGCCCAGGACCGCACCCGGCTCGACGGCATGGCGGAAAGGATCCCCTACTGATGACCGACCAGAGCTTCATGGAGCGGTTCGGCCCGCGGCTCGTCACCAACGGCTATCCCATCCTTCCCATCATGCCGGGCACGAAGAAGCCCGGGCGCTTCCGGGGCGGCGCGTGGTCGGACTATCCCGACTGGACCCGCCACGCCGAGCGCCCGACGACCGAGCACGAGCTCGGCATCTGGCAGACCTGGCCGGATGCTGGGGTCGGCATCCTGTGCGGACCGGTCGTCGGCATCGACATTGACATCGTGGACGCCGATCTCGCGCTCGCGCTCGAGCGGCTCGCCCGCGCCCGGCTCGGCGACACGCCGGCGCTGCGCATCGGCCGCGCGCCGAAGCGGTTGTTGGTCTATCGGACGCTCCAGCCCTTCGCCGGCATCCGCCGTGCGCCGCTCGAGGTGCTCGGGCTCGGCCAGCAGTTCGTCGCGCACGCGATCCACCCGGACATTGGCCGGCCCTACGAGTGGCCCGAGGAGAGCCTCGCCGACCTCGACATCGAGGGGCTCCCAACGGTCGACGAGGCGATGGCGCGCGCGTTCGTCGACGAGGCGCTGACGCTCGTGCCCGACCATCTGAAGCCGGCGCGGCTCAGCGCAGCGCCGTCGGTCGGCGCAGGCCCGTCGCACTCCCAGGCGGGAACGCTCATCGCGATCCGCGAGGCGCTCGCGTGGATCCCGAACGCCGATCTCGACTACGACAGCTGGGTGCGCATCGGGCTGGCGCTGAAGGGGGCGCTGGGCGGCGCAGGTCGTGATCTCTTCGCCTCGTGGTCGGCGCAGTCGGGCAAGGACGATGCGGCGTTCACCGCGAAGACCTGGGACGGGCTGAAGGCCGAGCGGATCGGCGCCGGCACGATCTACCACGTTGCCATGGAGCGCGGCTGGAAGCCCGATTCGGCGCTGGTGCTGGACGGCGCCGCGCCGGTCGACGCCGTGCATCCTGCGGCCGCGCTGCTCGCCAGCGTGCAGGCGTCCGCTCCATCCACACCGCCCGCGCAGCCCCCGTTCGAGCTGCGCGTGCCCGAGGGCATCCTGGCCGGGATGGTCGACTACATGGTCTCGACCGCACGCCGGCCGCAGCCGCTGCTGTCGCTCGGCGCCAGCCTCTGCGCGCTCGGCGCGCTCATGGGCCGAAAGTACCGCACCGAGACCAACCTGCGCAGCAACCTCTACGTCGTCGGGGTCGCCGACAGCGGCTCGGGCAAGAACCACGCCCGCGAAATCGTCAACGAGCTGTTCTTCGAGGCGGGGCTCGCCCAGCACCTCGGCGGCAACAAGATCGCCTCGGGCGCCGGGCTCCTGACCGCGCTGCATCGCCAGCCGGCGCTGCTGCTGCAGATCGACGAGTTCGGCATGTTCCTCTCGGCCGCCGCCGACCGGAAGCGCAGCCCGCGGCACATCACCGAGATCCTCGACAACATGACCGAGCTCTACACCGCCGCCGGCAGCGTGTTCCTCGGCGCCGAGTACGCCAACCACGACGGCCGCAACGACCGGCGCGACATCGTCCAGCCCTGCCTCTGCGTCTACGGCACGACCACGCCGCTCCACTTCTGGAACGCGCTGCAGTCGGCGAACGTGGTTGACGGCTCGCTCGCCCGGTTCATCATCCTGCCGACCGAGGACGACTATCCTGAGGAGGCGTTAGGGCGCGGCATCCGCACTGCGCCGGCCGGGCTCGTCGAGCGGCTCCGCCTCGTCGCTGCCGGTGGTGGCCATGTGCCCTCCGGCAATCTCGCCGGGCTCGGCGCCGGCACCACCACCGCGGTCGAACCGATGACCGTGCCGATGACGCAGGAGGCCAGCGATGCCTTCAGCGATCTCGGTTCGGAGATCACGCGCGAGCTGCGCCAGGCCCGGGGCACCGGGCATACCGCGGTGCTGGCCCGGGTCAGCGAGAACGCGCAGAAGCTCGCGCTCGTTGCCGCGGTGAGCCGCGATCCCGTCGCGCCGGCAATCACTCTCGGCGATGCGGAATGGGCGATCGGCTTCGTGCGGAGCTTTGCCAGGAACACGATGCGCGCCGTCGAGCGCCATGTCGCCGACAACGAGATCGAGCGCAACCACAAGAGGGTGCTCGACATCATCCGCAGGGCCGGCCCGGGCGGCCTGACGAAGACCGAGCTGACCCGTAAGACCCAGTTCCTCGACCGCCGGACCCGCGACGAGCAGCTCGTGACGCTGGCCGAGGCCGGGCTGCTGACGACCCGGCTCCGGCCCTCGGCCACGAAGCACACGGTCGTGCTCGTCGCCCTCGATGGCGACGCAGCATGAGCTCCTTCACGCCGGGGCGATGCCCTCAACAGGCGAGGCTTTCCCAAGCCGTTGATCCGCTTGAGGGAATCCGAATCCCTCAAAGTCTCAATCTTTCGCGCGGGCGCGTACACACCACACACGCGCACACCATTGGAGATACCCATAATAAAAGAATGAATTATTTGAATTATATATACTATATCTATAGAAACCAAAGGGTTAGGCGGTCCGGCGCTGCCGCTGGTCGCCTTGAAGCTGCTGAAGCTTTCGCGCGTGCGGCGGATTCCGCCGACGCGTCCCCGAACTCACCTGACCGAACCCTGGTTCGGGCGATCGCCGCAGTCCTCGCCGGATGCCGCATCTGCCCCAGCCGCTCGAACCACGAGGAGGTCATGATGACCCACGCATTGGCGCAGGAGCGCCTTCCTTCGCAGCCACTGGCTGCGCAGCACGAGCCGAGCTCGACGATGCTCGCGCTCGATCTCGGCACCACCACCGGCTGGGCGCTGCGCGCGCACGATGGCCTGATCACCAGCGGCACGGTGTCGTTCCGCCCCAGCCGCTACGACGGTGGCGGCATGCGTTACCTGCGCTTCACCAACTGGCTGACCGAGCTCGACCAGCTGAGCGGGCCGATCGGCGCGATCTGGTACGAAGAGGTCCGGCGTCATGCGGGCACCGACGCCGCCCACGTCTATGGCGGGCTGATGGCGGTGCTCACCGCGTGGGCCGAGCTCCGCGGCGTGCCCTATCAGGGCGTGCCGGTCGGGACGATCAAGCGCCACGCCACCGGCAGCGGCAATGCCGGCAAGGCGGCGATGATTTCCGCGGCTCGTGCGCGCGGGTTCAACCCCACCGACGACAACGAGGCAGACGCGCTCGCGATCCTCTGCTGGGCGCTCGACACCCGCGGAGGTGTCCGGTGAAGGGCGAGACAATGCTGCGGCAGGCGGCGCGCGTGGTTGGCCAGCGGCGCCGCGCCTACGGCGATCCGGCCACGTCCATGGCGGCCGTCGCCGCCCGCTGGTCGATCACCCTCAGGCGTCCGGTGACGCCGGCGCAGGTGGTCCTCTGCCTGATCGACCTGAAGCTCGCCCGGCTCGGCCATGATCCGGCGCACGCGGACTCGATCCTCGACGTCGCCGGCTATGCCGCGGTGCTGCAGGAGGTGCGGTCGTGAACGGGATGCGCTTCCACCCCCGCGGCTACGGCGGCGAGCGTCGCTCGCCCGACCAGGTCAAGCGCGACGGCTGGCGCGAGCAGGGTGTGCTGGCCGTCGCGGTGGACGACGAGCGGCTGAGCTGGCCCGAGCGCGAGCTCGTCCGCCAGCTCGGCGAGAAGCTCTACGGCAAGCGCCCGGAGGTGCAGCATGGCTGAGTGGACCCGCGACATGGTCGAGGAGCGGATCACCGAGGCTGCCGACGTGCTGAAGCAGCTGCCGCCGGTCCGGGTGCGCGGCTACTTCAGCACCTGGCCGGAGATCCAGCGCCGCTTCGCAGACATGGTTGGCGCCGAGCCCGTACCGATGCGCCGGCCACCACCGAGCCCGGCCGCGATCAGCCGCATGGAGGAGACGATTACCTGGAACCGCTTCCTCGAGCGCGACGACGCCCATCTGATGTGGGCGCGAGCCGAGGGCGTTCGGTGGAAGGAGATCTGCCACCGGTTCGGCGTCAGCCGGGCCACGGCGCACCGGCGATGGGAGTACGCCCTAAGCCTGATTGTCTGGCGGCTGAACGGCCGGCAGGCGAAGCCGAAGCGGAGCCGGGACTTCGTGATCGCGCGCGCCCGGGCGTGATGCGTCAGCGCGGCTCACCTCGGGGTGGGCCGCGCACCCCCACCGATGCGGCTGATCACGGCGCCATCCGCAAGAGCAGATGCGAGCAGGAGCGGTCGAAGCGCGCGGGCACGCGTCAAGGAAAATCGTCATCGCATGGAAAATTTTGTGAGACACTTTAATGGCTTACGTTTTCCGGGGAGAGACGTGCAAGATATCACTAGGCTGAGAAATCACGCGCCGGAGAGACGACACGGGAAGACGCGGGGCTGCGGGTTGGCGAACGGTTTTCCCTGAGCCCTTGCCCGCAGGCCGGATGAGCTTCGTCCGTTAACAGGCTGAATTCGCGGTTCCTCCCTAGCGACATTCGTATGCTGGCGGGCGAAGCGCGCCACATCGCCAGCGACAGCCGCAAGATTTTGGGAAGCCGCCCGGCATCCGGAATCCAGCGGCTCGCCTGATATATTCGACAAAACAAAGACTTCCCCCTTCCGGGGGTGGCTTCCGCTGGACCCCTGAAGGAGTCCACCGGACCCAGTGGAATCCAGCGCGGAGTCCACCCTCGGAGTCCACCCGCCCTCCAGCCGTCCTGCCCACAAGGTGCCGACCCATGACCCTGAGCTTCGCTCCGGAGCGCATCGAGCAATGGCCGCTCGAGCGACTGAAGCCCTATGCGCGGAATGCCAAGACGCACGGCGCGGACCAGGTCGCGAAGATCGCGGGGAGCATGGCCCGCTTCGGCTGGACGGTGCCGGTGCTGGTCGGGTCCGACGGCGAGGTGATCGCCGGCCACGGGCGCATCCTCGCGGCAGCACAGCTCGGGCTGACCGAGGCGCCGGTGATCGTGCTCGACCACCTGACCGAGGAACAGCGTCGGGCCTACCGGCTGGCGGACAACAAGCTGACCGAGCTCGGCGCCTGGGACGAGGCGCTGCTCGCCGCCGAGCTGCAGGAGCTGGCGGCCGACGACTTCGACCTCTCGGTCGTCGGCTTCTCCGACGCCGAGCTCGACCAGCTGCTCGCCTTCAACGTCGGCGGCACGGAGACGACGGAGGGGGCGAGCGTCCCGCCGGTGGTGGTCCCCGAGCCGCCGCGCAATCCGGCGTCCCGTTCGGGCGACCTCTGGCTGCTCGGCAACCACCGGCTGCTCTGCGGTGACTCGACGAGCGCGACCGACGTGCGCCGGCTGATGAACGGCGAGCGGGCGACGCTGTTCGCGACCGACCCGCCGTATCTCGTCGACTACGATGGCTCGAACCACCCGACCCGCAACAAGGATTGGTCGCCCTCCTACGGCGTCACCTGGGACGACAGCAGCCAGGGCGCCGAGCTCTACGACGGCTTCATCCGCGCCGCGATCGACGAGGCGATCACCGAGGACGCCGCCTGGTACTGCTGGCACGCCTCGCGGCGCCAGGCGATGCTCGAGGCCTGCTGGGAAAAGGCGGGCGCCTTCGTCCACCAGCAGATCATCTGGGTGAAGGACCGCGGAGTGCTCACCCGCTCGCATTACCTCTGGAAGCACGAGCCCTGCTTCATGGGCTGGGTGCGACCGCACCGTCCGCCGAAGGTCGCCGACGAGATGCTGGCCTCGACCTGGGTGATCCCGAGCCTCAACGGCGAGGAGCGCCCGGACCACCCCACGCCGAAGCCTCTCGACTGCTTCGCGATCCCGATGCGCCAGCACGTGGCGCGCGGCGGCATCTGCTACGAGCCGTTCTCGGGCTCCGGCTCGCAGATCATGGCGGGCGAGGCGACAGGGCGGAGGGTCTTCGCGATGGAGATCAGCCCGGCCTACGTCGATGTCGCAGTCGAGCGCTGGCAGGCCGAGACCGGGCGCGACGCGGTGCTCGACGGCGACGGCCGCAGCTTCGCCGCGGTGAAGGCAGAGCGGCTCGGCGCCGAGGTTTCGCCCGAGTCCGAGCCGCCAAAGCGCTCGCGCAAGCCGGCGGCCGCGTGACCCGGCCATGCGCGTCCTCGTTGCCTGCGAATTCTCGGGCGTGGTCCGCGATGCCTTCCGGGCGCGCGGCCATGACGCCGTGTCCTGCGATCTGCTGCCCTCCGAGCGGTTGGGGCCGCACATCGTGGGCGACGTCCGCGCCATCCTGCACGACGGCTGGGACCTGCTGATCGCTCACCCGCCGTGCACCTTCCTCGCCAACAGCGGGGCGAAGCATCTCTACCTCGGCTGCCGCCGGGAGAACGGCGCCTGCGGCGACCGCTGGGCCAACCTCGGGCACGCCGCAGCGTTCTTCCTCGCCATGCTCGGGGCGCCGATCCCGCGCATCGCGGTCGAGAACCCGATCATGCTTGGGCACGTCCGCCGGCTCTTCGACCTGCCCGCGCCCTCACAGACGATCCAGCCGTGGGAGCACGGGCATCCCGAGACCAAGGCGACCTGCCTGTGGCTTAGGAGCCTGCCGCGGCTGAAGCCGACGCGCGTCGTCGAGGGCCGGGAGGCGCGGGTGCACCGTGAGCCCCCCGGACCGGAGCGGTGGCGCAACCGGAGCCGCACCTTCGAGGGCATCGCCGCGGCAATGGCTGAGCAGTGGGGCGGCGCCTGAACGTGAGCCGCCGCCCCGGTTGGGGGCGGCGGGGCTTCGCGGCGCCGCTCAGGCGTCACCGGGCGGGTCAGGGTCGATCGCCTCGACGCTCTCGACGACCGGCGGGAATGCCTCGTCCGCATCGAACCACGAGGTGGCGGTCTCGATGCGGACGAGCTCGGGCCAGCGCTGCCGGTGGTCCGCCGGGTAGTACCCGAGGTGCATCGAAGCCACGAACTCGGACGCGACCACACCGGCCCGCTCCCGGCCGTCGCACGCGATGATCAGCGTCGCGTGATGCTCGTGGTCGTAGGCGTGAACCCGGAAGAGCGGCATCGTCACTCGCCCTTCCTGAGGGTCGCCCGGCCCTCGCGCCAGTCCACCCCGGCGTCACTGAGCGCGGCGCGCAGCTCGGTGATGAGCCGCCACGGGACGCGCGCCTCGTAGACGTGCTCGTGCTTTTGGACCGGCGGGTAGGCCGCCAACTGCAGCGCGAGCGCGAGGATGCGGTGCCGCGGGTCCGGTCGGTCGGCGGGGCTCAACGCCCCGCCTCCTCTGGGTCCGTCGTGTCGGGCCGCTCGTCAGGCGGCGTGAACTCCTCGCCCGCCTCGAAGTCGAGGATCAGGTCGTGGAGGAACTGCGCCGGCTTCTGGCCGGCCTTCCGGGCCAGTCGCTGAAGCGCGGCCTCGGCGCGGTCGCTGATGCGATGTACCGCCATCAGTGTCACTCTGCAGCAAGTCGGTAGACCCGTTCGCCGCCCTCGACCTTCTTCGAGGAAACGGTGAGCCCGAGCTTCTTCTTCAGGGCACCGGCGAAGAAGCCCCGGACGGTGTGTGGCTGCCATTGAGTGGCCGCGACGATCTCGGCGATGGTGGCGCCCTGCTTGCGGCGGAGCATCGCGATCACCTGCGCCTGCTTGGTGCCGCCGCGGGTCTTCGGCGCAGGCGCGACGTCCGCGTCCGTGGGCGCCGCCTTCCGCGGCCGGCCCCGACGCTTCGGGGTGGCCTCGACCGGCGCCTCGTTGGCGCGCGTGGGCGCACCCGCGGCCGGCTCGCCGGCCGAGTTGGTGCCTTCGTTGAAGGCGTAGGGGACCGCCTCGGGCTCGATGCCGATGGCGTCCGCGCCGGCGGCGGTGATGAAGAGAAGCACCCCGCGGCCGTCCGGCTCGGGGAGGTTGCGCCAGACTCGGTTCAACGCCGTGTCCGCCTTGCGCGGGCTGTCGACGACGTGCTCGCGGATCAGCCCGCGGGAGAGCAGCGCTGCCACGACCTTCGTCGCGGCTCCGCCGCGCAGCGAGCCGGGCAGCGGCAGAACGTTGCCGTCGGCGCGCTGGGCGGCCGCCGATAGGATGATCACTTGAGTATCGGAGAGCTTGGTCATCGGGTCGTCCTTCATTGCGAGGCGCGGGACCATCCCGCGCCTGCTACGACCCCGAGCCGCGCATCCCGGCGGGAGCGCGGCGGAGCCGGAAGGGCGGCGATCAGTAGGGAAGCTCGGCCATGATCGCGAAGTGGTTGGCGAGGCCGGTCAGGTAGGGGAGCCCCTTCGGGATCCCGGTCTCGCGGCTGGTCTTGCGGTCGATGCGCCACCCCATCCATCGGGTGATCGCGGCGTCGATCGCCTCCTGCAGCGTCTCGCCCTTCCAGAGTTCGCTGGCGACGTCGTCGGCGAAGTGGCGGCCGTGGCGGGAGTCGAGGAAGTCGCGCACCCCCTCGTGCGAGGCGGTGGTTACCTCGGCGATCCGGCGGGAGGCGATCTCCCAGGCCTTCGCGGGGTCGGCGGCCGGGTCGTTCTCGATACGGCCGATGGTGCCCCAGTAACCCCATTCGGTGTTCCGGCTGGGCAGGATCGTGGTCATGGTCGTGCTCCATTCAAGCGTCTGCTTGACACCACACATGCTCGGTTCCGCGCGCGATCCAAGGCAATAAGCGGATCATTTCATTGCTAAATCGAGGCCGCTATGCAGGGCATGAGCGAGCGCGAGTATGCCGCCCGCGCCGGGCTCTCGCGCGGGGCGATCCAGAAGGCGAAGGCCGCCGGCCGGCTGGTGCTGCACCCCGACGGCTCGATCGACGCGGAGGCGTCCGACGCCCGGCGCGCCGCTTCGACCGACCCGTCGAAGCAGCGCGGAGCCCCGACGCCGCCGAAGCTGAAGCCGGTGCCGAACGCCGCGCTCTCGGCGGTGGGCGACACCCTGCGGGAGAACGGCCTGCCGCCGCCAGCGGCCGGCGGCGCCACCTTCCTGCAGGCGAAGACTGCCAACGAGGTGCTGAAGTCGCAGGAGCGGCGGCTGAAGCTCCAGAAGCTGAAGGGCGAGCTGGTCGACCGCGCCCGCGCCGAGACGCTGGTGTTCCGGCTCGCCCGCGAGACTCGGGACGCCTGGGTCAACTGGCCGGCCCGCGCCGCGGCGCTGATCGCCGCCGAGGTCGGGCTCGATCCCGCCGCCATGCAGAAGGTTCTCGAAGCCCATGTCCGAGCGCATCTCGACGAGCTCGCCGAGGCTCGGCTCGATCTCGGATGACGACCCGATCCTGGCGTTCGACGGGGCCGCGGCGCTGTTGCGGGCCTGGGGCGGCGGGCTGAAGCCCGACCCGCTGCTCACCGTGTCGGAATGGGCCGACCGCTACCGAAAGCTCAGTTCGCGCTCGGCGGCCGAGCCCGGGCGCTACCGCACCCGGCGCACGCCGTACATGAAGGAGATCATGGACGCGCTTTCGCCGGGGCACCCGGCGCAGCGGGTGGTGTTCATGAAGGCGGCTCAGGTCGGCGCGACGGAAAGTGGCAATTCATTCATCGGCTTCGTGATCCACCAGGCGCCCGGGCCGATGCTCGCGGTGCAGCCGACTGTCGAGCTCGCCAAGCGCAACTCGCGCCAGCGCATCGATCCGCTGATCGAGGAGAGCCCGGCGCTCCGGGACAAGGTGAAGCCGGCGCGCTCGCGCGACGCCGGCAACACCATGCTGTCGAAGGAGTTCGCCGGCGGCATCCTGATCATGACCGGGGCGAACTCTGCTGTCGGCCTGCGCTCGACCCCGGCGCGCTACATCTTCCTCGACGAGGTCGACGCCTATCCGGCCTCGGCCGACGAGGAAGGCGACCCGGTCTCGCTGGCCGAGGCGCGGTCGCTGACCTTTGCGCATCGGCGCAAGGTGTTCCTGGTCTCGACGCCGACGATCCGCGGCCTCAGCCGCATCGAGCGCGAGTACGAGGCGAGTGACCAGCGGCGGTTCTTCGTGGCCTGCCCGCATTGCGGCGCGTCGCAGTGGTTGAAGTTCGAGCGCCTTCGCTGGGAGAAGGGGAAGCCGGAGACCGCCGCCTACGCCTGCGAGGCGTGCGACGCCGCCATCGCCGAGCATCACAAGACGGCGATGCTCGAGCACGGCGAGTGGCGGGCGACGGCGACATCCGTCGATCCGTCGACCATCGGCTTCCACCTCTCCGCGCTCTACTCCCCGGTGGGTTGGCTCAGCTGGGAGCGGATCGCGCGGGCGTGGGAGGCGGCGCACAGCTCGGACGAGGCGATCCGCGCCTTCCGCAACACCATCCTCGGGGAGACCTGGGTCGAGACCGGCGAGGCCCCGGACTGGCGCCGGCTCTACGACCGGCGCGGCAATTGGCCCGCGGGGACAGTGCCGCGCGGCGGGCTGTTCCTCACCGCAGGCGCCGACGTGCAGAAGGACCGCATCGAGGTCGACGTCTGGGCTTGGGGCCGCGGCCTGGAAAGCTGGCTCGTCGATCATGTCGTCATTGACGGCGGGCCGGAGCATGCCCGCAGCTGGGATACGCTCGCGGCGCTGCTCGCCCGCACCTGGCCGCACGCGCGCGGCGCCGAGATGCAGATCGCGCGGTGTGCTGTCGACACCGGCTACGAGGCTCCGGCGGTCTATGCGTGGGCCCGGCGGCAGGGGTTTGCGCAGGTCGCGCCGGTGAAGGGCGTCGAGGGCTTCAACCGGGCGAGCCCGGTGTCGGGGCCGACCTACGTCGACGCCACCGAAGGCGGCCGCCGCATCCGTCGCGGCGCCCGGCTCTGGACCGTCGCGGTCTCGACCTTCAAGGCCGAGACCTACCGACACCTGCGGCTCGACCGGCCGACGGCGGAAGAGCTGGCCGCGGGTGCTTCGTTCCCGCCGGGAACGGTGCATCTGCCGGACTGGGTCGAGTCCGAATGGCTGAAGCAGTTCGTCGCCGAGCAGCTGGTCACGGTGAAGACGAAACGCGGCTTCGCCCGGCTGGAGTGGCAGAAGCTCCGCGAGCGCAACGAGGCGCTCGACGCCCGGGTCTACGCCCGCGCTGCCGCTTGGATCGCGGGCGCCGACCGCTGGCCGGAGGCGAAGTGGCGCGACCTCGAGGCGCAGCTCGGTGCGGGTGATGATGCGGCCGCGCCGCCGTCGGACGGGGTCTTGGCGGACGGAACGACCGCGGAACCGTCGGCGGGCCTGATCCGGCGCCGCACCAGCTGCGGCCGGCGGGTGTTCCGGTCGAGCTATCTGGGCTGAAGGGGTTCCCATGACTCTCGACGAGATGATCGCGCAGCGCGACGCGCTGCTCGCCGCCCGCTACCGCGGGGTGCGCACCGTCGAGGTCGAGGGACGCCGGGTCGGCTACGCCAGCGACGCCGAGATGGCGGGAGCACTCGCCGACCTCGAACGGCGCATCGCCGCCGAGAAGGCGGGAGCGCGGCGGCGCATCGTGCGCACCGCCGCCAGCAAGGGGCTGTGATCGATGACCGAGGCGATGACCCGCTGGCGCCGGCGCATCGGGGCGCTCGTCGGCGGCTTCGAGGCCGGCCAGGCGAGCCGGCGGCTGCGGCACTTCCAGCCGAGCCGCGCGCATCTCAACACGCTGGTCGCCGCCGCCGGTGCGGACATCACCGCCCGCGCCCGCTGGCTGGTGCGCAACAACGGCTACGCCGCCAACGCCATCGAGAGCTGGGCCGGCAACGTCGTCGGCGCCGGCATCAAGCCCTCGTCGCTGATCGGCGACCCAAAGCTCAAGGCCGCGGTGCAGCGGCTCTGGCTCGACTGGACCGACGAGGCGGACGCCGAGGGCTTCACCGACTTCTACGGGCTGCAGCGCCGGGTCGCGCGCGAGATCTTCACCGCCGGCGAGGTCTTCCTGCGCTTCCGCCCGCGCCGGCCCGGCGACGGGCTCAGTGTGCCGCTGCAGCTGCAGATGATCCCCGCGGAGATGCTGCCGCTCGGAAGGACCGAGCCATGGGGCGGCAACCCGGTCCGCCAGGGGATCGAGTTCGATCGCATCGGCCGGCGGGTCGCCTACCACTTCCTGCGCCGACACCCGGGCGATGTCACCGATCCCGGGCTCGCCGGCGAGACCGTGCGGGTGCCGGCCTCGGAGGTCATCCACGTCGTCGACCCGGTCGACGCGGGCCAGCTTCGGGGCGTCTCCCGCTTCGCGCCGGGGATCGTCAAGCTGTTCCTGCTCGACCAGTACGACGACGCCGAGCTCGACCGGAAGAAGGTCGCGGCGATGCACGCGCTCTTCATCACCACGCCCGCGCCGGCCGAGCCGTTCGACGTCGCCGAGAGCGATGCCACGGGCGAGCGCAGCATGGACCTGCAGCCCGGTCAGGTGGTGATGCTCGAGCCCGGCGAGGAGGTGCAGACCTCGGCGCCCGCCGACTCTGGCGGGACCTACGAGCCGTTCCAGTACCGCACGCTGCTGCAGGTCTCGGCGGCGCTCGGCATTCCTTACGCCTACCTCTCGAACGACATGGTGCGCGCCAACTACTCGAACTCGCGGCTGGCGCTGCTGGAGTTCCGCCGCAGGGTCGAGGCCTACCAGCACGCGGTCATGGTCTGGCAGGTCTGCCGCCGGGTGTGGGCGCGCTGGCTCGACACCGCCGTGATGGCGGGAGCGCTCGAGCTGCCGGACTACGAGCGCCGGCGGCGGGAGCATGCCACCTGCGCCTGGTTGCCGCCGAAGTGGGACTGGGTCGATCCCTTGAAGGATGCCCGCGCCGAGATCGAGCAGATCGAGGCCGGGCTGAAGAGCCGCAGCCAGGCGCTCGCCGAGCGCGGCTACGACGCCGAGCAGGTCGACGCCGAGATCGCCGCCGACCGGGCGCGGGAGCGGGAGCTGGGACTGAGCTTCGCCAGCGCGGCTCCGATCGATCTTGCGGCCAGCGACGCCGACGTGCCCGGCGATGCGCCGGCACCCGATGACACCGTTCCGGATGCGACCGCCAATCGAGGACGCCGATGACCAATGCACTGCTCGCCCGGCTCGCCGGCCGGCCGCTGGCCCTCGCCCCGCGCGCGCTCGACGGGCTGCTCGCGGGCGGCCTGACCACGTCCTCGATGCCGTCGGCGCTGTTCCCGCCGCGCGACGATGACGGTCCCCGGCGCCGGGGCTACGCCGTGACCGACGACGGCATCGCGATCGTGCCGGTGCTCGGGCCGCTGCTGACCCGCGGCGACTGGCTGACGAGCCTGCTCGGCGCGACCGACTACGGCGCGCTCGGCCGAACGCTGGAGGCGGCGTTCACCGACCCGGCGGTCCGGGCGGTGCTCCTCGAGATCGACTCGCCGGGCGGCGAGGTCGGCGGGCTCTTCGACCTGGTCGACGAGCTGGCCGCACTGCGGGCCGACGCCGGGAAGCCCCTGTGGGCGGTGGCACGCGAGAGTGCGTTGTCCGCGGCCTTTGCGATCGCCAGCGCCGCCGAGCGCATCTACGTCACCCGCACGGCGGAGATCGGCTCGATCGGCGTCGTCGCCGCGCATGTCGACGCGAGCGGTGCCGACGCCATGGCTGGCCAGAAGTGGACGCTGATCCATGCTGGCGCGCGCAAGGTCGACGGCAACAGCCACGAGCCGCTCTCCGACAGGGCGTTGACTGCGATCCAGGCCGACGTCGATGCGCTGCATGCCGAACTCTGCGCGCTGGTCGCCCACAACCGGCGCCTCACGCCCGAGACGGTGCGCGGCAGCGAGGCCGCGATCTGGCGCGGTCCACGCGGCATGGCGGCCGGCTTCGCCGACCGGATCGGCACGCTCGACCAGGCTCTCGCCGACCTCGCCGCAAGCCTCGATCCGCCGCCGGGCCGCGCTGCCCGGCTCCTTCCCACCCGACCAACGCAGGGAACCAGCATGACCGACCAGACGACCACTGCCAGCACCGAGACGCCCGCCGTCGTCGATCCGCCGGCAACGCCGGGCGCACCGGAAACGCAGGCCGCGACCGCGCCGGCGGGCACCGCGGCCGCCGCGATGGCTGCGAGCCCCGTCATCCCGGCGGCCCCGGCGCCGGCAGAGTCCGTCGCCAATGCCGCGGCCGCACGGCTGCGCGCCGAGTTCGCGGAGATCGCGTCGGTGGCGGCGCAGGCGGGACGGCTCGGCGTCGCCATCGACGCCGCCGACGCCATGGCGCGCAGCGTCTCGCCGGACGCGCTGCGGCGCTCGGTGCTGGAGGCGCTGGCCGCGCGGAGCGACGCCAGCACGGTCGTGTCCGCCCCGCCGGCGCCGGCCACCGCCTCCGGCGCCGAGAGCCCGATCGTCCGCCGCGCGCGCGAGCGCGCCGCCGCCCCGCGCAGCTGATCCCGAGGAGCTGACCCCATGCCCGTCCTGACCCAGACGCCGACGCTCGGCGATCTCCTGAAGTTCGAGCTGAACGCCAACTACTGCCGCGAGGCGGTGACGCTGAAGGCCGGCACGAGCTACCCGCTCGGCGCCGTGCTCGGGAAGATCACCGCGACGGCCAAGTACCGGCTCTCGCCCGCCGCGCAGGTCGTCGGCGACGAGGGCGCCGAGACCGCCGTCGCCGTGCTGATCGAGGCGGTCGACGCCACTGCGGCGGACGCAACCGGGCTCGTCGTCGCCCGCGGCCCGGCGATCGTCGCGAAGGCGGCGCTCGTCTTCGACCCCTCGGTCGACCAGGCGGCGGAGATCGCGGCCAAGCACGGCCAGCTGGTAGCCGCCGGGCTGGTGCCGCGCGACACCGCCTGATTATGGCCGCCCGCGACGGGCGGCCATCTCTCCGATCCCCGGGCTTCGCCCGCTCCCTTCATCCTGCTCATAGGAGTCCGGCCCCATGGTCGTGATGCTGAATCCCTTCGACGCGGGTGGGTACTCGCTCGCCGAGATGACCCAGGCCATCAACATCCTGCCGAACGTCTACACCCGCCTCGGCCAGCTCGGCCTCTTCCGCTTCGAGGGTGTCACCCAGCGCTCGGTCGTCATCGAGCAGGCCGAGGGCGTCCTGAACCTGCTCCCGACCGTGCCGCTCGGCGGGCCTGCCACGGTGGCCAACCGCGACACGCGCTCGATGCGCTCGTTCACCGTGCCGTGGATCCCGCACGACGACGTGGTCACGCCGCAGGACATTCAGGGGGTGCGCGGCTTCGGCGTCGCCGATGCCGCCGATCCGCTCGCCACCGTCATGGAGCGCAAGCTGACCCGGATGCGGGTGAAGCACGCGCAGACCCGCGAGTACATGGAGGTGAACGCGCTGCGCGGCATCGTCAAGGACGGGGCCGGCGTCACCCTCTACGACTACTTCGCCGAGTTCGCCCTGGCGCAGCTCGCCGTCGACTTCGTGCTCGGCACCGCCGGGACGCAGGTGCAGGCAAAGATCCGCGAGGTGCTCAGGAAGGTCGAGACCGAGCTGAAGGGCGAGACCATGACAGGCGTGCTGGCGCTCGTCTCCCCGGAGTTCTTCGACAAGCTGATCGGGCATGCCAAGGTCGAGGAGGCCTACCGCTACTTCTCCTCGACCGGGGCGCAGCCGCTCCGCGAGGACACCCGCCGGCGCTTCCCGTTCGGTGGCATCGTCTTCGAGGAGTACAACGCCACCGTGACGCTCTCGACCGGGGCGACCGAGACGCTGATCCCGGCCGGCGAGGGCATTGCCTTCCCACTCGGCACGCTCGACACCTTCGTCACCTACGGCGCGCCGGCGAACCTGATCGAGACCGTCAACACCATGGGCCTGCCGATCTACGCCCGGCAGATCGCCCGGCCCGACGGCAGCGCCATCGAGGTGAAGACCGAGGCCTCGATCCTGCCGGTCAACAAGCGGCCGCGCCTCGCGGTCCGGCTCCACAGCAGCAACTGATGGGCGCCTTCGCCGCGGCGATCGACGCGCTCTTCACTGATCCGAACCTCGGGCGAAATGCGACGTACGAGCCGGCGGACGGGGGCTCGTTCCCCGTCCGCGTCATCTCCCGCCGCGGCGACGCCATCACAGAGTTCGGCGAGGCGCGGCTCTGGTCGGAGACCACGCGCTTCGACGTGCGGGTGAGCGAGGTGGTCGCCCCGCGGCCGGGCGACCGGCTCGTGCTCGGGACCGAGACCTTCGTCGTCCAGGGCGAGCCGGTGCGCGATGGCGAGCGGCTGGTCTGGACGCTGGATACGAGCCCCCCATGAAGCTCAAGCTCGACATCCGGCCGGACCTCGTCGCGTTGATGACGGCGGAGATCGCCGCAGGCGAGCGGGCGGTGTCGGCGGCGATGCGCGAAGCCGGTACAGACCTGAAGCTCGCCTGGCGCGGGCAGATCGTCGGCGCCGGGCTCGGGGCCCGGCTCGCCAACTCGGTCCGGTCGGAGGTGTTCCCGAAGGCCGGAGCCAGCCTCAACGCTGCGGCGCTGGTCTGGTCGAAGGCGCCGGTGATCGTCGGCGCCCACGACGCCGGGCCGCTGATCCGCTCGAAGAACGGCCTGTGGCTGGCGATCCCGACGCCAGCCGCCGGCAGGGCGCTCGGCGGGCGGCGCATCACGCCCGGCGCATGGGAGCGGAAGACCGGGCTCAGGCTACGCTTCGTCTATCGCCGCACCGGGCCGAGCCTGCTGGTCGCGGACAGCGTCCGGCTCAACACGCGCGGGCTGGCGGCGGTGTCGCGCTCGAAGACTGGGCGCGGCCAGGTCACCGCGCCGATCTTCCTGCTCGTCCCACAGGTCAAGCTGCCGAAGCGGCTGGATCTGGCGCGCGACGCCGAGCGCGCGCATGACGCGGTGCCGGGGCTGATCGTGGCGAACTGGGTGGAACAGAAGTTCTGATGGTGCGGGAAGACCGGCGTCATTCGAGTTGCGCCGCCTCGAGCAGTGCCGCGATCTGCGAGTATCCCCTCGCCTCGGCGTGAGCGAGCGGTGTCACGCCATTCCGGTCGCCAATCGCTGGATCGGCTCCGGCCGACAGAAGGACCTGGACCGTCGCGACGTGGGCGGGGCCGCCGTCCCCCAGCACCACCGCCTCCATCAAGGCCGTCCAACCGAGATTGTTGACATGGTCGAGAGGCGCTCCACCGGCGGCGAGCACGCGGACGACTTCGTGATGACCGAGGTGCGCGGCGGCGATCAGCGCCGTGCCGTCATAGGGGCTCGTGACAAGGTCGGCGCGATTGCCGAGCGCCAGCGCAAGCTTCACCAACGCCGGGTCATTGGCCACGGCCGCAATCGTCAGCACGTCGTAGGCCTGGCCCTCGAGAGCGTTCAGGTCAGCGCCGGCCGCCGCCAGTGCGCGCAGGGCTTCGTCGTTCGATGCGAACGCGGCGACGTGCGCCGGTGTTCGTCCGGCGCCGTCCCGGGCGTCGACATCGGCCCCGGAGGCGGCGAACTCGGCGATCCGCTCGGCATCTCCGGCGTGCGCTGCAGCATGCAATCCGGAGTAGCCGGCGACCTCATCGGGTGTCGGCGCGACCTGTGCGGCGGCGACCCCGGCAAGGGCAGGAAGCGCAAGTCCGATCGTGAGAAGTCTCAGTCGCAAGCCGGTCGATCCATCACATCTGGTTCAGGGCTAACACATGCCCACCACCCGCGAAACCATCCTCTCGGCTCTGCACGCGCTGCTGCAGACCCAGCCGGCGCCGGTGCTGCGCGGTGAGGTCCTGCCCGAGCGCGTGCCCGCCGCCGGCCTCCTGATCCTGCGCGATGGCGACCCGGGCGAGCCGGCGGTGACGCTCTCGCCGCTCCGCTACCATTACCAGCACCGCGCCGAGGTCGAGGCAGTCGTCCAGGCGGGCACTGGCCGGGACGCGGCATTCGACACGCTGGCAGCCGGCATCGGCACCGTGCTCTCGGCCGCCCGAACGCTCGGCGGGTTCTGCGACTGGGTCGAGGCGGAGGCGCCGCGCCCGGTCGATCTCGCGGTCGACGGCGCGGCGGCACTGAAGGCCGCCGTCATCCCGGTGGTGCTGCACTATTCCACGAGCGACCCGCTCGCCTGATCCCTCAAGACAAGGATACCCATATGGCACGCGCGCAAGGCGCGCGGGCGCAGATGGCGCTCGCGTTCGAGACGGTCTACGGCACGGCCCCGGCCATCGGCTACACCCGGGTGCCGTTCGCCAGCACCACGCTCGGCTCCGAGCAGCCGCTGATCACCTCGGAGCTTCTTGGCTACGGCCGCGATCCGACCGCGCCGATCAAGGACGCGGTCACCGCCGATGGCGATGTCGTCGTGCCGATCGACGCCGAGGCATTCGGCTTCTGGCTGAAGGCGGCCTTCGGCGAGCCGATCACCAGCGGCACCGGCCCCTGGACGCACGAGTTCCGCTCCGGCGGCTGGACGCTGCCGTCGATGTCGATCGAGACGGCGATGCCTGAGGTGCCGCGGTATGCGATGTACTCCGGCTGCGTGCTGGACCAGCTCAGCTGGCAGCTGCAGCGCTCCGGGCTGCTGACCGCCACCGCCCGATTGGTGGCGCAGGGCGAGGCTGTGGCCACGACCACCGCCGCCGGCACCCTGGCCGAGCTGGCGCTGAAGCGCTTCGGGCACTTCAACGGCAGCATCACCCGCAATGGGTCGGCGCTCGGCAACGTCGTCTCGGCCGAGATCACCTATGCCAACAACCTCGACCGTATCGAGACCATCCGCAGCGACGGCCGCATCGACGGTGCCGATCCATCGATCGCCGCGCTGACCGGCCGGGTCGAGGTGCGCTTCGCCGACCAGGTGCTGGTGAACCAGGCCATCGCCGGCGATCCGTGCGAGCTGGAGTTCGGCTATGCGCTCCCTTCGGGCGAGAGCCTCACCTTCACCGTGCATGCAGTCTACCTGCCGCGGCCGCGGATCGAGATCTCGGGCCCACAGGGCGTGCAGGCGACCTTCGACTGGCAGGCGGCCCGGGACAGCACCCTCGGGCGCATGTGCACCGCCACCCTCATCAACGACATCGAGGAGTATTGATCCGATGCTTCGACTGGACCTGACCGCCGAGCTACGCTGGCTCGATCTCGGCCACGGCGTGCGCCTGTGCGTCGCCCCGCTCACCACTGCGCTTATGGTGGCGGCGCGCAGCGACGCGGCCGTCGAGGCGCTGCCCGAGACCGCCTCCGACGAGGAGCGGGCGCTTGTCTTCGCCAAGGCGATCGCCCGGCGCGCCGTCACCGACTGGGAGGGCGTCGGCGACGCCGACGGCAACCCGGTGCCGGTGACGCCCGAGGGCATCGACGCGCTGCTCGAGGTCTGGCCGATCTTCGAGGCGTTCCAGGCGGCCTACGTCTCGAAAGGCCTCTTGCTGGACGCGGAAAAAAACGTCTCCGCGCCCTCGCCGACTGGCACTTCGGCGGGGGCGACCGCTACTGCGCGGCCTGCGGCCAAACGTGCCCGGACTGCCCGGCGCGGTTGAACCGGCCGGAGAGCATCGAGGGCTGGCAGGTCTGGGACCTGGTCGGCCGTCTCGGCGGTCAGCTCCGGGTCATCCCCGGCGCGGTGATCGGCTGGGACATGGGCGCGGCGCTCTCGCTCGCAACCGCCCTAGGCATCGCGCCGATGGCCGCGGCCGAGCTGCTGCCGGAGATCGAGGCGGTGATGGTGCGCCGGCTCAACGAGACGATCGGAGACTGAGATGGCCGAGAAGCGCGTCAGCGTCCGGCTCGCGGTGGTCGGCGGGCGCGAGGTCCGGGCCGAGCTCGAAGGCGTCGGCGAGGCCGGCAACCGTGGCTTCGGCCGGCTGGGGCGCGAGATGGAGGCGGCGAACGCCCGGATGGCTGCCTTCTCGCGCCGAGTGAAGGTCGCTACCGCGGCGGCCATCGCCGCGGCGGCCGCCAGCGGCATCGCCATGGTCCGCTCCGGGCTCGCCACGATCGACGCTCAGGCGAAGCTCGCCCAGTCGCTCGGCACGACGGTCGCCTCGATCCAGGTGCTGGAGCGGGCAGGCGAGCTTGCCGGCGTCGCGATGTCCGGCATCGAGCAGGCGACCAAGGACCTGACCCGCCGACTGAGCCAGGCGGCCTCCGGCGCCGGGCCCGCGGCTGACGCGCTTGGCCGGCTCGGGCTCACGGCATCCGAGTTGCTCGCGCTGCCGCTCGACGAGCGGGTCGGCCGCATCAACCAGGCGATCGCCGACTTCGTGCCCGCGGCCGAGCGCGCCGCGGTCGCCGGCCAGCTCTTCGGTGAGGAGGGCTCGATCGCCATGTCGCGCATCGACACCGCCACCCTGCGCCAGGCGACCCAGGACGTGCGCGACTTCGGCGTCGTGGTCTCCGAGGCGGACGCAGACCGGATCGAGCGGGCGAACGACGCGATGTCGCGGCTCGGGCTGATCTGGCGCGGGCTCTCGAACCAGCTCGCGGTCGCCGCGGCACCTGCGCTCGAGGCTGTGGCGAACGCCATGGCGGCAGTTGCCCGCACCACCGGCCCGCTCGGGATCGCGATCCGCGGGCTCTTCGACAACCTCGGCCGGCTCGCGAGCTACGCGGCGACCTTCGCCGGCATCATGGCGGGGCGCTGGGTGGCGGGGCTCGTGGCTGCCGCGGTGTCGGTGCGCGGGCTCGCCACCGCCCTCGTCGTGCTGCGCGGCGCACTGATCCGCACCGGCATCGGGGCGCTGATCGTCGGCGCTGGCGAGCTGGTCTATCAGTTCGGCCGACTGGTTTCTGGCGCGGGCGGCTTCGGCGAGGCGCTGTCGCTGCTTTCTGACGTCGCCGTCGAGGTCTGGGAGCGGATCAAGCTCGGCGGCCGGTCGCTGGCGCTGTCGCTGAAGTCGGTCTGGGCGACGATCGAGGCGGGCTGGCTGACGGCGCTCTCCGGGATCCAGCGCAGCTGGGCCGACTTCCTCCACGCGGCGACCGGCGGTCTCGCCCGAATCCCCGGCATGGACGATGCGACGCTCGCCTTGAGCGAGGCGGCGATCCGGGCAGGATCCGCCTTTTACGAGACCTCGGCCGCCGCCGGCGAGGCGAGCGCCCGCGCCGACAGCCTCGCCGCCTCCGCGGCTGCAGCCGCCGGTGCCGCCACCGCGCCCCTCGCCTCGCTGCAGGCGCTGCGCGACGCGGTGAAGGGCTCGGCCGAGGAAGCCGAGACCGCGCTCGGCGGGGCTGCGGTGGCGGCCGATAACCTCGGCGAGGCCGTCGGCAAGGTCGGCGGCGCCAGCGCTGCTGCGGCGCCGCAGCTGGCGGAAGCGCCCGAGGCGGCGAAGTCCGGCTGGCGACTCGCGACCGAGGCGATCCGCGACTACGCCGACAAGGCGAAGGAGACCGGCGACGGGATCGGCGAGGCGTTGGTCAGCGGGTTCCGCGGCGCCGAGGACGCGGTGGGCGAGTTCGTCAAGACCGGCAAGCTCGGGATGCGCGATCTCGTCACCTCGATCCTCGCCGACCTCGCGAAGGTCTCGGTGCGGCGCTTCGTGCTCGGGCCGATCGCCAACGCGCTCTCTGGCGTGCTCGGCAGCCTCGGGCCGGCCTTCGCCGGGGTGCTGCACGCGGGCGGGGTGGTCGGTGCGCCCGCGCCGCAGCGCCTCGTTCCGGCCTTGGTCTTCGCCGGTGCGCCCCGGATGCACGGCGGCGGCGTTGCCGGCCTGCGACCGGACGAGGTGCCGGCGATCCTCCAGCGCGGCGAGCGGGTGCTGTCGCGCGCCGAGACCCGGGCCTTCGACCGGGCCGGGTTTGGCGGCGGCGTGACGATCAACATCATGACCAACGATGCCGAGAGCTTCCGCCGCTCGCGCACGCAGGTCGCGAGCGACATCGCCCGGGCAGTCGCCTTCGGACGAAGGGGAATGTGAACCATGGCCTTCCACGAGGTCCGGTTTCCGGACGACATCAGCCGGGGCGCCCGGGGCGGCCCCGAGCGGCGCACGCAGGTGGTCGAGCTCGCCTCCGGCGACGAGGAGCGCAACGCGTCGTGGGCCGACTCGCGCCGCCGCTACGACGCCGCCTACGGCATCCGCCGCGCCGACGACCTCGCCGCGGTCGTCGCCTTCTTCGAAGCGCGCAACGGCCGGCTGCACGGCTTCCGCTGGAAAGACTGGGGCGACTACCGCTCCGGCCTGCCGTCGGCGCCGATCACGCCGATCGACCAAGCGCTCGCCACCGGCGACGGCGAGACCGAGGCCTTCCAGTTGGTGAAGCGCTACGAGAGCGGCGCACAGGCGTGGGTCCGGCGCATCGTCAAGCCGGTCGCGGGAACCGTGCGGGTCGCGCTCGAGGCTGCGGAGCCGGCTCCGAGCAGCTGGTCGGTGAACACGACGACGGGGATCGTCACCTTCGACACCGCTCCGAGTGCGGGCGTGCTCGTCACGGCCGGCTTCGAGTTCGATGTGCCGGTGCGCTTCGACACCGACCGGCTCGACGTGACCTGGGACCTCGACCGGCTCGGCTCGATCGCGTCGATCCCGCTCGTGGAGGTGCGGCGATGAAGACGCTCGCGGCCGCGTTGCAGGCGCATCTCGACAGTGGTGCTACGACGCTCGCTTGGGTGTGGCGCATCGAGCGCGCCGACGGTGTCGTCTTCGGCTTCACCGACCACGATCGGCCGCTGGAGTTCGGTGGCGTCACCTACGAGCCCGAGTCGGGCTTTGCCGCGTCGGAGATCCGCAGCGGCACCGACCTCGCGGTCGACGCGCAGGAGGCCGAGGGCGTGCTAACCTCCGACACCATCACCGAGACCGACATCCTCGATGGCCGCTGGGACAATGCGCACGTCGAGGTCTGGCGGGTGAACTGGAGTGACGTGTCGCAGCGGGTGCTGATGCGCCGCGGCGCCATCGGCCAGGTCCGCCGCGGCCGCCTCGCCTTCGTCGCCGAGGTGCGTTCGCTGGCGCATGCGCTGAACCAGACCGTCGGGCGCACCTTCCAGCACGCCTGCGATGCTGAGCTCGGCGACGCCCGCTGCGGCGTCGACCTCGAGGACCCGGACTTCAAGGGGACCGGGAGCGTCGTGATGCTGACCGGCGACCGCAGCTTCACCGCGTCGGGACTCGGCGGCTTCGACGCGGACTGGTTCACGCTCGGCCGGCTGACCTGGACCAGCGGAGCCAACGCCGGGCGTACCGCCGAGGTGGCGAGCCACACCGTCCGGGCCGGTGCGCGCCACCTCGCGCTGCTCAAGGCGCCGGTGCGGCCGATAGCGGCGGGCCATGACTTCGTCGTCCGCGCCGGCTGCGACAAGCGGCTGGAGACCTGCCGCGACCGCTTCGCCAACGTCCTGAACTTCCGCGGCTTCCCGCACATCCCCGGTCAGGACACGGTGATCCGCTACCCGAACCGCGGCGACGCCAACAGCGGAGACGTGCTTTGAGTGCCGCCGATCCTGTACTCGTCATCTCTGTCGCGCGCGGCTGGCTCGGCACGCCCTACCACGACCAGGCGAGCCTGAAAGGCGTCGGCTGCGACTGCCTCGGACTGGTCCGCGGCGTCTGGCGCGAGGTCGTGGGCGACGAGCCGCTGCCCCTGCCAGCCTACAGCCGCGACTGGGGCGAGACCGGAACGCGCGAGCCGCTCGCCGAGGCAGCGCGGACAATGATGTTGGAGCTGCCGATCACCGGCATCGTTCCCGGCGCGCTGGTCCTGTTCCGGATGCGCACCGGCGCGGTCGCCAAGCACTGCGGCATCGTCACGAGCCCCGACCGCTTCATCCACGCCTACGAGCGCACCGGCGTCGTCGAGGTCCCGCTCGACGCCGGCTGGCGCCGGCGCATCGCCTTCGCCTTCCTGTTCCCCAGCACGAGCTGAGCCATGGCCTCCATCATCCTCGCCGCCGCCGGCACCGCGATCGGCGGCTCGATTGGCGGTGCCGTGCTCGGCGTCTCCGCCGCCGCGATCGGCGGCGCCGTCGGCTCGATCGCCGGTGCCGCCATCGACTCCTGGCTCGTCGCCTCGATGGCGCCGACCCAGCGGATCGCCGGCCAGCGGCTCGACACCCTGCAGATCACCGCCTCGACCGAGGGCGCGATCATCCCGCGCGTCTACGGCGCCATGCGCACCGGCGGCAACATCATCTGGGCGACCGACTTCCGCGAGGAGACCCGCACCACCGAACAGGGTGGCGGCAAGGGCGGCGGTGGCGGCGGGACCGAGGTCACCGAGTATTTCTACTTCGCGAGCCTTGCGGTCGCGCTCGGCGAGGGACCGATCACCGGCATCGGGCGCATCTGGGCCGACGGCAAGCTCATGAGCCTCGAAGGCGTCACCATGCGCTTGCACCTCGGCGGCGAGAACCAGTCGCCCGACCCCTTCATCGCCGCGAAGATAGGCGCGGCGAACACGCCGGCCTACCGCGGCACCGCCTACGTCCTCTTCGAGGAGCTGCCGCTCGAGCGCTACGGCAACCGGATGCCGCAGCTCTCCTTCGAGGTGTTCCGCCCGATCCTCGACGGTGAGTCGGCCGAGAGCCTCATCCGCGCCGTCACGCTGATTCCGGCCTCGGGCGAGTTCGCCTACGCGACCGAGGTGGTGCGGCGCGAAGACGGCGACGGCGAGACTTCCGCCGAGAACGTCAACGCCGAGGCGCACGCCACCGATCTCGTGGTGGCGCTCGACCGGCTGGAGGCCTGCGCGCCGAACGTCGAGTCGGTCTCGCTCGTCGTGGCCTGGTTCGGCGACGACCTGCGCGCCGGCGCCTGCCGCATCCGTCCCGGCGTCGAGGTGAGCGCCAAGATCACGACGCCGGAGAACTGGTCGGTCGACGGCGTCGCCCGCGGCTCGGCGCATCTCGTCAGCCGCGATGCCGAGGGTCGCCCTGCCTATGGCGGCACGCCGGCCGACAGCGCCGTGGTGCAGGCGATCAAGGATCTGAAGGCGCGCGGCTATCGCGTCACCTTCTATCCGTTCATCCTGATGGACGTGGCCGCGGGAAACACGCTTCCCGACCCGTATTCGGACAGCGCGGCCGCGATCGGCCAGCCGGCCTATCCCTGGCGCGGCCGGATCACCTGCTCGCCGGCCGCCGGCTACGCCGGCAGCGCGGACAAGAGCGGCGCCGCCGGAGGCCAGGTCGCCGACTTCTTCGGCTCGGCCCAGCCGTCGGACTTCGACGTCGACGGCGAGCGGGTGGCGTGGGAGGGCGATCCCGACGACTGGGGCCTGCGCAGGATGATCCTGCACTACGCGCATCTCTGCGCCGCAGCCGGCGGTGTCGATGCCTTCCTGGTAGGCTCGGAGCTGCGCGGGATCACGCAGGTCCGGAGTGGCGCGTCGAGCTATCCGGCGATCGCCGCGCTCGTCGACCTCGCCGCCGACGTGCGAGGGGTCCTCGGAACGGACACGCATCTCAGCTACGCCGCGGACTGGTCAGAGTACTTCGGGCATCACCCGCAGGACGGCTCGGGCGACGTCTTCTTCCACCTCGACCCGCTCTGGGCGGACGCCGCGATCGACTTCGTCGGCATCGACAACTACATGCCGCTCGCCGACTGGCGTGATGGGCTCGACCATCTCGATGCGGCGAGCTTCGACGCGATCACCGACCTCGACTACCTGCGGTCGAACATCGGGGGCGGCGAGGGCTTCGACTGGTACTACGCCGGCACCGCCGACCGCGAGGCGCAGACCCGCACGCCGATCACCGATGGCGCCTACGGCAAGCCGTGGGTGTTCCGCTACAAGGACTTGCCAAACTGGTGGTCAAACCCGCACCGCAATCGTCCGGGCGGGGTCGAGAGCGTCTCGACGACCGCGTGGGAGCCGGAGAGCAAGCCGATCCGCTTCACCGAGATCGGCTGTCCGGCGGTCGATCGGGGGCCGAACCAGCCGAACGTCTTCTACGACCCGAAGTCAGCCGAGAGCTTCCTGCCGTATTTCTCGCGTGGCTGGCGCGACGATGCCGTGCAGCGTCGCTTCCTCGAGGCGGCGCTGGGGTACTGGGCCGACCCGGCGAACAACCCGGTGTCCGGCGTCTACTCGGGGCGGATGATCACCACGGCCGAGACCGCGGCCTGGACCTGGGACGCGCGCCCCTTTCCGGCCTTCCCGGCGCGGAGCGACGTCTGGACCGACGCCGATAACTGGCGGCTCGGCCACTGGCTCAACGGCCGCCTCGGGTCGGTGTCGCTCGGCGCGCTGGTGCGCGAGCTCTGCCGTCGCGCCGGCCTGCCCGACAGCCAGATCGACGCATCGGCACTCGCTGACGTCGTCCACGGCTATCTGATCACCGCCCTCGAAAGCCCGCGCGCCTCGATTGCGCCGCTGGCGCGGCAATTCGGCTTCGATGCGATCGAGAGCGAGGGCGTCCTCCGCTTCCAGCCGCGCGACCGGCGACCGGTGGCGACGCTCGGGCTCGACGATCTCGCGGTGGGCGAACGCGCGGACGGCGAGGTGATCGAGCTCGTCCGCGCCCAGGAGACCGAGCTGCCGCAGGCGCTGAAGTGGCAGGTGCTGAACGCCGAGGAGGACTACGACGCGGTGACGGTCGAGGCGCGGCGCGCCACCGGCGAGGCGCTGCGGGTCACCTCCGAGAGCTTCACGATCGCCACCGTGGCCAGCGACGCCGACCGCCGCTGCCGCCGGGCGCTCATGGAGGAGTGGGTCGGCCGCGAGACCGCGTCGTTCCGGCTGCCGCCGTCGCGCCTGGCGCTCGATCCCGGCGACGTGGTGCGACTCGACCATGACGGCCGGCTGACCGCGCTGCGGCTGACCAGCGTCTCCGACGCCGGGGCACGGGCGATCGAGGCGGTGCGGACCGATGCGGCCGCCTTCGGGCTCGCACCGGGTCCGGATCGCGATGTGCGGGTGCCGCGGCCGGTCGTCTATGGGCCCCCGACGGTGGCGCTGCTCGACCTGCCGCAACTCCGGGAGTCGCTTCCGGCGCACCAGCCGCTCCTGGCGGTGCACGCGGTGCCGTGGCCCGGCCGGGTGGCGGTCTGGAAGAGCCCCGGGGAGGATGGCTTCGAGCTCGTCACCACCCTCGGCCGGCCGGCGCGGATCGGGACGCTCGCCGCCGATCTCTACCCCGGGCCGGTTTCGCGCTTCGACCTCGGCAACGTCGCGATCGTCGATCTCGTCTATGGAACGCTCGCGAGCGTCGCCGACCTCGCGCTCCTTGGTGGGGGCAATGCGCTCGCCGTCGAGGAGACCCCGGGCGTCTGGGAGGTGCTGCAGTTCGGCGCCGCCGAGCTGATCGCGCCGGGGCGCTATCGGCTGTCGCGGCTGCTGCGCGGCCAGCGCGGTACCGAGGGTGCGATTGGAGCACCGGCGCCGGCCGGCGCGCGGGTCGTGGTCTTCGACGACGCGCTGGCGCCGCTGCCGGTCGCGCAAGCGGCGCTCGGGCTCGCGGCCAACTGGCGGGTGGGCCCGGCATCGAAGCCGGTGGCGGACCGATCTTACCGGCAGCTCAGCCTTACGCCGGAGGGCATGGGCCTGCGGCCGTTCTCGGTCGCCCACGTCGCCCAGCCGTGGCGAACGACGCGGGAGCCCGGCGATCTCGTGATCCGCTGGACGCGCCGCTCTCGGGCGCTCGCGGCCGACAGCTGGACCGCGGCCGAGGTGCCGCTCGCCGAGGAGAGCGAGTCCTACGAGGTCGAGATCCTCGACGGTGCCACGGTGAAGCGGATGCTGAGATCCAGCGCAACCAGCGTCACCTACACAGGCGCTCAGCAGACCGCAGACTGGGGCGCGCTGCTCGGTCTCGGCGACGCGCTCGACGTCCGCATCTACCAGCTCTCCGCCCTCGTCGGGCGGGGTTCGCCCAAGTCCGCCACTCTCCAGTTCTGAAGAGGCCAGCCCATGACCGATGCGACCACGCATCTCCTGCTGCCGTATCTGCTCGCCAGCCAGGCGCAGAAGCACGTCACCGTCAACGAGGCGCTGCGGCTGCTCGATGGACTCGTGCAGCTCGCCGTTCTCGACCGCGACCTGATCGCGCCGGCCGGCGCGCCGGCCGACGGCGACCGCTACATCGTCGTCGCGGGCGCGACCGGTGTCTGGACCGGCTGGGACGGCAGCGTCGCCTACTGGGTCGACGGGTCATGGATGCGCCTCGTCCCGCGGCCGGGCTGGCGAGCCTGGGTCGAGGACGAGGCAACCCTCGTCATCTGGACGGGCGCCGCCTGGGAACGGCTCGAGACGGCGCTCGGGCTGATCGCGCTCGCCGCCACCACCCGGGTCGCCGAGGGCCCGGCCGGCAGCGCCATCGATGTGGCCGTCGCCGAGGAGCTGCTGTCGGGGCTCTCCGGCGCCAGCATCGACTCCACCATCACCATCCCCGACCGGGCGATCGTGCTCGGTGTCTCGACCCGTACCGTGACCGCCATCACCGGCGCCACGTCCTACGACTGCGGCATCGCCGGCGAGCCCTCAAAGTTCGGCGGCTCGCTCGGGATCGCCGCCGGCAGCACCAATGCGGGCGTGATCGGTCCGCAGGCCTTCTATGCCACGACCCCGATCCGGTTGACCGCGGGCGGCGGCGGCTTCACCGGCGGCGCGGTGCGGATCACCATCCACTACCTGCTGCCGCGTGTGCCGCAGTCCTGACCCCGAGCCAGAGGAGACAGAGCCATGACTCCGCCGAAGGGTGACGCGGGCCATGTCCGCATGTCCGATGCCGAGCTCGAACTGCTGCTCGCGCGCGCTGCCGAGGCGGGTGCGCGCCGGGCGCTCTCCGACGTCGGGCTCGGTGGCAACGATGCCGTGCTGACCATCCACGACATGCGCTCGCTCCTGGAATGCATCAGCTTCGTGCGCCGCACTGCGGTGCAGACCGCGGTGCACGTAATCACCACCGGCATCCTGATCGCGCTGCTCGCGGGCATCGCCATGAAGCTCCGGTGGTTCGGCCCGAACCCGTGACCTGACCAGCCTCACTTCGCATCCGTCCCGGCCCGCCCTTGGCGGGCTTTCTTGTTTCCGGAGGACTCCATGACTCTCTATTCGCACTGGTGCGACGTGCCGGCGGCCGCCTGGCGCTGGCCGAACTTCTCGCCGGCCGAGATCGCCTGCCGCGGCACCGGCAAGCTGCTCGTGAACGAGGCGGCCCTCGACAGGCTGCAGGCGCTGCGCGACCGGCTCGGCAAGCCGCTGATCGTGCGCTCCGCCTACCGCAGCCTCAAGCACAACCGTGCCGTCGGCGGCGCGAAGCGCTCGAAGCACATGGGGGGCATCGCCTTCGACATCGCCATGGCGAACCACGATCCGGAGGTGTTCGAGGCGGCGGCGCGCGCGGTCGGGTTCAAGGCCTTCGGATGCTACCCGCGCCCGGCTTCATCCACATCGATTTCGGTGCGGCGCGGAGCTGGGGCGAGTGGTTTCCGAAGTGGGCGCCGCCTTCGCTGCGGAGACGCCACCGGCGCGCGATGTGCTGGCCGAGCGCTGCACGATGAAGGGGCGGACGGGGTCGCGACGATCGGCGCCGCCGGCGTCGAGGTGGCGCAGGAGGTGCTGGCGGAGACGCAGGGCGCGATCCCTGCCGCTGGTGTCAAACCTCGATGCATCAAGCCGCCACGGATCGACCGAGACGGGACCTGATTGCTCGACGAGTGGCGCCCTGCGCAGCGCGCCGCGATCTCCGGGGGCTCTCAGCCGGCGACGGCTTCGAGCGCGAGGTGGACCGAAGCGAAGCGCGGGGACGACACCTCGAGGCCGATCGGTCCCGCCGCTCCGAGCGTCTCCAGACAGAACCCGGTCGTCCCTCCCGTGAGGGTCAGCACCTCGGGACCGATCACGCGCGCCGGCCCGGTCACGCGAACCGTCACCGGGTCGTGCAGGAAGGGCAGCAGAGAGCCGGCTTGATCCAGCGCCCGCACGATCACCCGCACGGCGTCCTTCTCCGACGCGAGAAGCCGGTGGTCGTCCGCCACGACCTCGAGCCGGGTCGCGACCGGGTCGGCGACCATCCGCAGCTCGGCCACCACCTCGCCGCCGATCAGCCCGCGCAGGGTGAGACCGGCCCAGCTCTCGCCCCACAGCCCGAGCTCGTCCGGCGAGAAGTGCCGGTGGTCGATGACCACCGGGGCGTGCGGCAAGTGCGGATAGGCCTCCCGGTCGGGCGCGATCCGCTTCACGAGCGCGCTGCCGTAGCGGAACTCGACCTCGTCGCAGTTGGTGAGCACGATGAGCGGCAGCGCCCCGCCAATGTTGCGCTCGCCGCGTGCCCAGTAGGTCACGGGCTTCATGACGATGCCGTCGGCGGGATCGGCCTGGCTCGCGTAGACCCAGGCGGCGAACTTCGGCTCGCGGTACATGTCGAGCACGCCGTGGTGACAGATGCGGTCGCCCGAGCCGAAATCCTTGTGGGTGTTGTAGTCGAACATGCACCAGCCGATGCAGCCGGCGATCTCGGGATCGCCGTAGGCCGCGTTCAGCACCTGGAGGTAGCGGGTGACGTGCTCGGCCTGGCGCTGCTCGTGGTCGCCGCGCTTGGTCGGGAACATGTGGCCATTGAACTCGGTGATCAGGTACGGCACCGGGCGGGAGAGGCCGGTGACCTCGGCCCGGGGCCGCAGCGGGACGCGCCCGCGGTTGGCGCCGGGCAGCTCCTCGGAGCCGAGGCCGAAGTCGTTCATCGTGTAGACGTCCTCGAGCAGCTCGCTGTCGGTGATGTAGCGCACGCCCCCGGTCGGCCGGGTCGGGTCGAGCGCGCGGGCGAGGCGGTTCGTCTCGACATAGAAGTCGTGGCTGTCCTGGGACTCGTTGATGCGCACACCCCAGATCACGATCGAGGGGTGGTTCCAGTCGCGCTCGATCATGCGGCGGACGTTGGCGATCGCCTCGCGCTGCCAGGCCGCGTCGCCGATGTGCTGCCAGCCGGGGATCTCCTCGAAGACCAGCAGCCCGATGCGGTCGCAATGGTCGAGGAACCACGGCGACTGCGGGTAGTGCGAGGTGCGCACGAGGTTGCACTTCAGCTCGTGCTTGAGGATCTCCGCGTCGCGCTCCTGGGCACGCCGGCCCATGGCGTATCCGACATGGGGCCATGCCTGATGGCGGTTGAGGCCGCGGATCTTCAGAGGGCGCCCGTTGAGGCGAAAGCCGTCGGGCGTGAACTCGGCGCTGCGGAACCCGAAGCGCGTGACCAGCCGGTCGGAGCCGCCAAGGCTGTCGAGCACGACCTCCACGTCGTAGAGGGCCGGATTGTCGATATCCCAGAGCGCGACGCCAGCGAGTCCCGCCATCTGGAGCGTCACCGCGTCGCCCGCGAGCGGCGCGTCGGCACGGGCGATCTCCCGGCCATCGGCGTCGCGCAGGCGGGTGGCGAGCGTGCCGCGCCCCGCGTCGCCGGCGTTGCGGATCTCGCAGCGCACTGACAGTGACCTGGTGTCGGCGAGGACGTCACGGGCCTCGATCTTGATGCGCTCGATCGAGACCCGGTCCACGACCTTGAGCCAGACGTCGCGGTAGATGCCGGCGTAGGTCAGATAGTCGATCTGGCCGCCGAACGGCGGGATGCCGGGGTTCTCGCTGCCGTCGATCCGCACCGTGACCAGGTTTCCGCCGCGCCGCAGGTGCTCGGTCAGCCTCGCCTCGAACGGCGTGTAGCCGTCCAGGTGGGCCGCCACCTTCTCGCCGTTCAGGTAGACGACCGCGTCGGCCATGGCGCCGTCGAAGACCAGCGAGACCTCGCGGCCCTCGAATGCGTCGCTCCAGGCGAGCACCTTCTGGTAGCCGAAGGGGCGCTGGTAGACGGTCTCGTCGAAGTAGGCAAGCGGCAGCTCGACGGCGGAGTGCGGCAGCCTGACGGCCTGCCCGGGCCGAGGCTCCGTCATCAGTTCGTCGTCGAAGCCGTCGTGGAAGACCCAGCCGTCGTTGAACGCGGTCAATGAACGCATCGTCGCTCCTTCACAGAGTCCGCCCCTCGATGACCCACATGGTCGCGGGCCAGGCGACGGGCAGGGTGAGGCCGGCGGCCATCAGCGCCGAGCCGGTCAGGGTGACCGGGCCCGCCTTCAGCGCCACGGGGCCGCGGCTCTGGGGCGGCGCGTCCTCGGGGTTGGCGAGGCGCATCTCGTAGCGGGCGGCCGGGTCGAGGCCGGTCAGGCGCAGCGGCCGGGGCAGGATCTGGGGCGAGGAGGCGGACCGGCCGGCGAAGGCGACGAAGCGGCGGCCGTCCTCGGCGCGATGGAGCTCGGCGGTCAGGGACGGGTCGCCGGTCGGGAGGCGCAGGATGTCGGCCCGCATCATCCAGCCCCGGTTCTGCTTCCACCAGGCGGTGACGCGGGCGAGGGTCGCCGCCTCGTCCTCGGTCAGCTCGCGCAGGTCCATCTCGAAGCCCATGTGCCGCTGGGCGGCGACCCAGGCGCGGAAGGCCATCGGCAGCGTGCGGCCGGAGGAGTGCGAGGTGCGCGGGCCGACGTGGCTGCCGGTGACGGCGGCGGGCAGGATCAGCGCCGCCTCGTGCTGCATGCGCAGCCGCTCGATGGCGTCGTTCGAATCCGAGAGCCAGATGCGGCAGGTGCGGGCGAGGATGCCGAAGTCGATGCGGCCGCCGCCCGAGGCGCAGGACTCGATCTCGACAGCGGGGTGGGCGGCGCGGAGACGGTCGAGCAGGTCGTAAAGCCCGCGGGCCTGCGCGGCGTCGACCACGGGCAGGAGCCGGTTGTGGTCCCACTTCAGGTAGTCGATCGGGTATTCGGCGAGCAGGGCGGAAAGGACGCCGAAGAGGTGGTCGCGCACCTCCGGCTTGCCGAGGTCGAGAACGAGCTGGAAGCGGCCGAGGGTCTGGTCGGCGGGGCCGAGCGCCCAGTCGGGATGGGCGCGGTTAAGCTCGCTGTCGGGGTTGACCATCTCGGGCTCGACCCAGAGGCCGAAGGCCATGCCGCGGCGGTGCACGTGCTCGATCAGCGGCGTCAGGCCTTGCGGCCACTTGCGCCGGTCGACCTGCCAGTCGCCGAGGCTCGAGGTGTCGTCGTCGCGGCGGCCGAACCAGCCGTCGTCGAGCACGAAGCGCTCGGCGCCGAGCGCGGCCGCCCTGTCGGCGATGGTGGCCAGGCTGTCGAGGTCGTGGTCGAAATAGACCGCCTCCCAGCAGTTGTAGTGGACCGGGCGCGGGCGGGCGCGGTCGGGCCAGGGCGCGAGGCGGTCGCGCACCAGCCGCTGGAAGACGACGGCGACGCCGTTGAGGCCCTCGGTCGAGAAGGCTGCGTAGAGCGGGGCGGTGGCGAAGCGGGTCCCGGGCACGGTCTCGCCGCCGGTGGCGTTGCCGAACTGGATCTGGCGCCGGCCGTCGGCGAGCTCCTCCGCCACCATGCGGTGGCCGCCGGACCAGCCGTAGGCGAGGGCGTGCACCTCGCCGGTGGTGTCGCTGGCGCCGAGGCCGGGAAAGAAGGCGAAGGGCGGGTGCTCGTGGCCGGATCGGCCGGTGCGGGCCTCGCGCGCCCGCATGCCCGGCGACCAGGGCGTGCGGACGATCTCGAGCTCGCGCGTCCAGCGGCCTGCGAGGTCGATGATCTCGCCCGCGAGCTGCGGTCCGGGGACGACTGGGGCCGCCAGCCAGCGGAGGCGGATCGGCAGCCGCGACTCGAGCTCCGCGCGCAGCACCAGGATGCCGTGGCCGTCCGCGGCGATCCGGGCGCGCCAGGTCAGCCCGAGCCCGGGGTCGCGGCAGGTGATCGCGAGGCCCTCCGGCCCTTCCGCGGCGTCCTCCAGGCGAAGGAGCGGAAGGAGGGCCCGGCCCTCGGCTTCGGCGATGTCGAGGCCGGGCTGGCCCTGGAAGCTCAGCCGGGCCTCGGGGCAGAGAGAGAGCGGCGGCAGCGCGTCGAGCATGCCGCCCGACAGGTCGCCCGCGCCGGCGCGCGCCAGCTCGGCGAGGTCCTCGCCGGGGGCGAGCGGCGCGCCCCAGTGCACGATCCAGGGGACGCCGCCGTCCGAGGCCAGCGCGAGGGTCTGGCGCCCGTCGTCGAGGCGCCAGGTCCGGATCACTTCACCGCGCCGAGCGTCAGGCCGGCGATGAAGTGGCGCTGCATCAGGAAGAACATCAGCACCGGCGGCAGCGCGGCGACGATCGAGCCGGCCGAGACGAGCTGCCAAGCGGCGATCCACTGGCCGTTTAGCGCGTAGAGCCCGGCGGTCACCGGCTGGCTCGCGGCGCTCTGCGTCAGGACCGTCGCCCAGAAGTAGTCGTTCCAGACGAAGGTGAAGACCAGGACGGCGAGCGCGGCGAGGGCCGGCCGCATCAGCGGCAGCACCACGTACCAGAAGATGCGGACCTCGGAGACGCCCTCGACCCGCGCCGCCTCGATCAGCTCGCGCGGCAGGGCGCGGATGAAGTTGCGCATGAAGAGCGTGCAGAATCCGGCCTGGAACGCGATGTGGAAGAGGACGAGGCCGCTCGTCGAGTTGTAGAGGCCGAGCTGCAGCGTCAGGTTCCGCACCGGGATCATCAGGATCTGGGCCGGCACGAAGTTGCCGGCGACGAACAGGAAGAAGATCAGCAGGTTGGAGCGGAACTTGTAGATGCCGAGCGCGAAGCCGGTCATGCACGAGAGCGCGACCGCGCCGATGACCGCCGGAATCGTCACCTTGAACGAGTTCAGGATGTACTGTCCGATCGGGGAGTTCGTGAAGACCTCGACGTAGTTTTGCCAGGCGAAGGCCGAGGGCCAGCCGAAGTAGTTGCCGGCCGCGAGATCGCTCGACGGTCGGACCGAGGTGACGGCGACGCCGAGGAGGGGCAGGAGCCACAGCAGCAGCGCGGCCGGCAGCGCCAGCTTGTAGAGGAGCTGCGTCGTGGGCGCGGTCTGTTCGATGGGACGGGGGAACATCTCGTCAGCCCTCGCGCTCGTCGCGGACCATCTTCCAGATGAAGCCCGAGATGAAGATCATCATGATGAGGAAAAGGACCGTCGCGATCGCCGCGCCATAGCCCATGCGGTAGCCGTACTCGCTGAGCGCCTGCTCGTACATGTAATAGGACAGCACGCGCGACGATCCGTAGGGCCCCCCGCTGGTCATGATCGAGACGAGGTCGAAGGAGCGCAGCGCCCCGATCACCGTGACGACGACGGCGATGAAGGTGGCCGGGCGGAGCTGCGGCAGGATCACGTGCCAGAGCATGCGCCAGCCCTTGGCGCCGTCGAGCCGCGCCGCCTCGACCTGCTCGGGCGCGATGTTGTTGAGCCCGGTGAGGTAGAGGATCATGCAGTAGGCGACCTGCGGCCAGAGCCCGGCGGCGATGATGCCGTAGGTGACGAAGCGCTCGTCGGCGAGAACCGCCACGCCGGTGCCGGTCACGGCCTCGATCAGCTTGTAGAATAGCCCGAAGTTCGGAGCGTAGAACCAGGAGAAGATCAGCCCGACAACGACCTGGCTGATCACGAACGGGAAGAAGAAGAGCGACTTGTAGACGCGGATGCCGGTGACGGTCTGGTTGAGGAAGATCGCGATCAGGAGTCCGGCCGGCGGCGCCAGCATGTAGAGCACCAGCCAGATCACGTTGTTCTTGAGCGAGGTCCAGAAGGCGTCGTCGGTCCAGAGCTCGACGTAGTTGGCCCAGCCGAGCCAGGTCCGCGCCCCGAGGCCGTCCCAGTCGTAGAAGCCGAGCCAGAGCGACTGCACGATCGGGATCAGGACGTAGACCGCGAACATGAACAGCCCGGGCGCGAGGAAGATGAGGGGCGCGATCCGCTGCTGGTTGCGGCGCCACCAGGAGCGGCTCGGCGCCTCGGTCCGGGAAAGGGGGGGATGGGCTACGGCCATGGCCACCGGCCTCCGGGCGGGCCGCCGTCCGGGGGCGGCGGCGTGGGTGGGGGTGGGCGCGGCCGAAGGCCCGGCCGCGCCCCGGCGATCACTTGTAGACGCGCCCTCGCGCCGCTTCGAGCCGCTTGAGGATGTCGTCGAGCTTGTCCGGCTTGATCATGAACTGCTGGAAGCCCTCCATGGCGATCTTGGCCATCTCGGCCGGCGCGTCGCGGTCGAAGAACTGCGCGATGCCGCCCTCGGTGGTCGAGAGGAGCTCGAAGCCCGCCTGGAGGTACGGATCGTCGCCGACCTCGCTGTCCTTGTTGATCGGCAGCTGGCCGAACGCCTCGTTGATCTTGGTCTGCACCTCGGCCGTGGCGAGATAGGCGAGGAACTTCTTGGCGTCGTCGGGGTTCTTGGCGCCGGCGGTGATGTGCACCGAGTCGATCGGCGCCTCCTCGGCGCGGGGGACGTCGGGGGTTATGGTCGGGAAGGGCATGAAGCCGAGGGTCTCGTCGGTCATGCCGCCGTCCTTGAAGTAGGGCACCGCGAAGTTGCCGATGACGAAGTTCGCGGCCTTGCCCTGCACGAGAAGCGCGGCGGCGTCCTGCCAGTCGACCGCGGCGTGGTTCGCGACGACGTAGCCCGGCTCCACCAGCTTCGCCCACTCCGTGAAGGTCGCCTTGACCCGGTCATCGGTCCAGGGGACCTCGCCGTTGGTGAGCGCCATGTGGAAGTCGTAGCCGTTGGTGCGCAGGTCGAGGTAGTCGAAGATGCCTGCGGCCGGCCACAGCGCCTTGGTGCCGGTGGTCACGCAGTCGATGCCGGCCTCCTTGAACTTGGCGCAGTTGGCGATGAACTCGTCCCAGGTGCTCGGAACCTCGGCCCCGACCTGATCGTAGAGCGTTCGGTTGAAGTAGATGCCCCACTGATAGTAGGTGTAGGGCACCCCCCACTGCTTGCCGTCGAGGGTCATCGAGGGCAGCGCGGAGGCGAGCGATTCCGCCAGCCCGTGCTCGGCCCACACGTCCGACACGTCCATGAACTGTCCGCCATTCACGAAGGGGGCCATCCGGTTGCCGGCGTACCAGTTGGCGATATCGGGCGGATCGGCGGTCAGGAAGTTGCGGATCGCGGTCTTGTATCCCTCGTGATCGAAGTTCTGGAAGACCACGTCGATGTCCGGGTTGGCCTTCTCGAATTCGGCGATCGCCGTCTGGAAGGCGGCGAGCGGCGCGGGATCGAAGTCGCCGTAGTAGGTCAGCGTGCGCTGCTGCGCGGTCGCGGGCACGGCCACCAGCGCGCCCGCCGCGAGCGCGAGGAGGCTGGAACGGGACAGAAGGCGCATCAAGGTCTCCCCCAAGTTTTCCACTATCTGGATCATAGTTTTGATTGTTGAAAACTATGCGCGACTCATATTAAGCTTGTCAACAGGCGAGAACGAGGGCTGGCGCGCAGCGCCGGACGACGACGGGGGGATGGATGGCCGGCTCCGGTCACCGCGACGGCACCGTAGGCAAGGCGCTCGACGAGATCGCCTCGCTCGGCCGGCCGGTGCGCTTCGCCGAGCTTCACGCGCGCGCCCGCTACCCGAAGGCCACCCTCTACCGTTTGCTGCAGACCCTGACCAGCCAGGGCATGCTCGTCTTCGGCCCCGAGGACAACACCTACCGGCTCGGAATGCGGCTGGTGCGGCTGGCGCACTCGGCCTGGGAGCAGTCCTCGCTGGCGCCGATCGCCCGGCCGCACGTCGACCGGCTGTCCGCGCTGACCGGCGAGACGGTGCATCTGGCGCAGCTCGACAACGGGCACGTGCTCTACGTCGACAAGCGCAACGCAGCGCGCCCGGTCGAGATGTTCAGCAAGGTGGGCAAGATCGGCCCCGCCTACTGCACCGGCGTCGGCAAGGCGATGCTCGCGTGGCTCGACGACGCCGCGCTCGAGGACGCCCTGCGCCGGCAGGCCTTCCACCGCTTCATGCCGAACACGCTGACCGATCCCCAGGCGCTCCGGGACGAGCTCGCCCGCATCCGGACCGCGGGCGTCGCCTTCGACCGCGAGGAGCACGAGCCCTGCATCATCTGCGTCGCCGCGCCGATCCTCACGGGGCGCGGCCGGATGATCGGCGCGGTCTCCGTCACCTCGACCACCGAGCGCCGCCGGCTGGACGAGCTGGCCGCGCTGGCGCCCGACCTGCGGACTACCGCCGCCGCGATCGCGGCCGAGGCGGAGTCCTGGCAATTCCCAACCGCGCTTCCCCCCGAACCCCGACAGGAGACCACAGCATGTCCGGTGTGACGCTGAGCGACGTCCGCAAGAGCTATGGCGACACCAAGGTGATCCACGGTGTCGACCTGCAGGTCGACAACGGCGAGTTCTGCGTGTTCGTCGGCCCGTCGGGCTGCGGGAAGTCGACGCTCCTGCGCATGGTCGCGGGGCTCGAGGAGACGACGGCCGGCAGCATCGCCATCGGCGGGCGCGACGTCACCCGGCTCGACCCATCCGAGCGCGGGGTCGCGATGGTATTCCAGACCTACGCGCTCTATCCGCACATGACGGTGGCCGAGAACATGGGGTTCGGCCTGCGCATGAACCGGGTGCCGAAGGCGGAGATCGACACCAAGGTGCGCGAGGCGGCCGGCATCCTTCGCCTCGACGCCCTCATGGAGCGCAAGCCGAAGGCGCTCTCGGGCGGCCAACGCCAGCGCGTGGCAATCGGGCGCGCGATCGTGCGCGGACCGGAGGTGTTCCTGTTCGACGAGCCGCTCTCGAACCTCGACGCCGAGCTGCGCGTGGAGATGCGGGTCGAGATCGCGCGGCTCCACCAGGAGATCGGCGCGACGATGATCTATGTCACCCACGACCAGGTCGAGGCGATGACGCTCGCCGACAAGATCGTGGTGCTGCGCGCCGGCCGGATCGAGCAGGTCGGCGCGCCGCTGACGCTCTACGACGACCCCGACAACGTCTTCATCGCCGGCTTCATCGGCAGCCCGAGGATGAACATGCTCGCGGGCGAGGTCGTCGGCAACGACGCTGCGGGCGTCACCGTGCGCCTCGACGGCGTCGAGGCCGACCCCTTCACGATCCCGCTCACCGGTGTCGCCGCGGCGCCGGGGGCGAAGGTCACCGTCGGCATCCGTCCCGAGCATTTCACCGTCGAAGGCTCGGCCCGGCTGCGGCTCGAGACCGACGTCGTCGAGCATCTGGGTGGCGAGTCCTACATCTATGCCCACAACCGCACCGGCCAGCGTGTGATCATCAAGACCACCGGCGTTCGCGACCAGCGATCGGGCCAGCCGGTCGCTCCGGCCTTCCATCCGGCCTCCGCGCTGCTTTTCGACACCGACGGCCTTCGCCTGCGCGGCACCGCGGTGTCCGCGCAGCCCAGCCTCGTCGCCAACTGACGAATGGCGGCGACCGAACCCTCCGAGCCCGCCCTGGTTGCGCTCGACTGGGGCACCACCTCGCTCCGCGCCTGGCTGCTCGACGGCCGCGGCCGCGTCCTCGACAGCGCCCGGGCGCCGCGCGGGGTCATGCAGGTCGCGGGGGGCGACTTCGCCGGCGCGCTCGGCGACGTCACCGCCGCCTGGCCGTCGCTGCCCGCCATCGCCGCCGGCATGGTCGGCAGCGCCCAGGGCTGGGTTGAGGCGCCGTATCTGCCGTGTCCGGCGAGCCCCGGCGACCTCGCGGGCGCGCTGGTGCAGGCGCCCGGCCGCGAGCTCTGGATCGTGCCTGGCGTCCTGCGTCCGGGTGACCGTCCCGACGTTATGCGCGGCGAGGAGACCCAGATCGCCGGGGCCCTCGCGCTGCGGCCCGACCTGGCTGCCGACGCTCGCCTCGTCCTCCCCGGCACCCACTCCAAGTGGGCGCGCGTCTCCGCCGGCCGTGTTGCGAGCTTCACCACCTACATGACCGGCGAGCTCTTCGCCGTCCTGCGCGACCATTCGATCCTCGGCCGCACGGCCGGTTCAGGTCCGGGACGCGACGGGGACGCGGCCTTCCTGCGCGGCGTCGACGCTGCCCGGAAGGCGGACGGGATCGCGCCGCTCTTGTTCTCCGCGCGGGCGCTCGTCCTGACCGGCGGCATCGCGCCGGCAGACGCCCTCGACTACCTCTCGGGCCTCTTGATCAGCGACGAGCTGCGGTCCGCCCTCGCTGAGCCGGGCGGTGCGCCGCTCCTGATCGGCGAGCCGGCGCTCTGCGCCCGTTATGCCCGTGCGCTCGCGCGCTTCGGCGTCGACGGAGCGGAGGCCATCCCGAACGCGGCTGTCGCCGGACTGTGGTGCATCGCGTCCGCGGCCGGGATCGTAAGCCCCACGAAGACGGAGGTCGCATGACGTTGCTTGCCCCCTATCTCGAGCGGCTGCCGCTGGTCGCGATCCTGCGTGGCGTGACGCCCGCCGAGGCGGTCGGCATCGGCCGCGCCCTCGTTCGCGCCGGCTTCTCGATCATCGGGGGGCCGCCCACCGCCCCCGTGCGGACCGAGAGCCCCCGCGGGCTGGCGCGCGCCCGCGCCCCCGACCCCCTCGCCGGCGCGGGAACGCCCCCCGCCCCCGCCGACGTCGAGGCGGTGGTCGCGGCGGGCGGCCGCATCATCGTCATGCCGCACGCGGATGTCGCGGTGATCCGCGCGGCCAAGGCTGCCGGGGCCGCCTGCACGCCCGGGATCTGCACGCCGACCGAAGGCTTCGCGGCACTCGCGGCCGGCGCCGACGCGCTGAAGCTCTTTCCCGCCGAGCTCGTCGCCCCGTCCGTGCTGCGCGCCATGGCCTCGGTTTTCCCGCGCGGCACCCGCTTCCTGCCGGTCGGCGGCATCGCCCCCGACACGATGGCGCCCTACATCGCCGCGGGCGCCGCCGGCTTCGGCCTCGGCTCCGCGCTCTACAAGCCCGGCATGTCCGCGGCGGAGGTCGACGCCACGGCGACGGCCTTCGTGGATGCGTGGCGCGCCCACGCCTCGGGAGGACGGCAATGAAGATCACCGGGCTCGCCACCTTCATCGTCCCGCCGCGCTGGTGCTTCCTGAAGATCGAGACCGACGAGGGCGTCTCCGGCTGGGGCGAGCCGGTCGTCGAGGGCCGCGCCCACACCGTGGCCGCGGCGGTCGACGAGCTGGCCGACTACCTGGTCGGCAAGGACCCGCGCCTGATCGAGGACCACTGGACGGTGATGTATCGCGGCGGCTTCTACCGCGGCGGCGCCGTCCACATGAGCGCGATCGCCGGCATCGACCAGGCGCTCTGGGACATCAAGGGCAAGGCGCTCGGCGTGCCGGTCCACGCGCTGCTGGGCGGGCAACTGCGCGAGCGCATCCGGGTCTATTCCTGGATCGGCGGCGACCGGCCCGGCGACACTGCGCGGATGGCGAAGGACTGCGCCGACCGCGGCTTCACCGCGGTGAAGATGAACGGCACCGAGGAGCTGCAGATCGTAGACACCCACGACAAGGTCGACGCGGTGCTCGAACGCGTGCAGGCGATCCGCGACGCGCTCGGCCCGAACTTCGGCATCGGCGTCGACTTCCACGGCCGCGTGCACCGGCCAATGGCCAAGGTGCTGGCCAAGGCCCTCGAGCCTTTCAAGTTGATGTTCATCGAGGAGCCGGTGCTCTCGGAACACGCCGAAGCGCTGAAGGAGATCGCCAACCACTGCTCGACCCCGATCGCGCTCGGCGAGCGCCTATTCTCGCGCTGGGACTTCAAGCGCGTCCTGCATGAGGGCTACGTCGACATCATCCAGCCGGACCCGTCCCACTCCGGCGGCATAACCGAAACCCGCAAGATCGCCGCGATGGCCGAGGCCTACGACGTCGCCGTCGCGCTGCACTGCCCGCTCGGGCCGATCGCGCTCGCGGCGAACCTGCAGTTGGACGCGGTCTGCTACAACGCCTTCATCCAGGAGCAGTCGCTCGGCATCCACTACAACACGACGAACGACCTGCTCGACTACTTGGTCGACCCCTCGGTCTTCGCCTACCGCGACGGCCATGTCGCGATCCCGCAGGGCCCAGGCCTCGGAATCGAGGTGAACGAGGACTTCGTTCGCCGCGCGGCGGCCGAAGGCCACCGTTGGCGCAACCCCATCTGGCGCCATGCCGACGGCAGCTTCGCGGAGTGGTGAGCCCGATGCAGGACACCTTCGCCTTCGACGAAGGCATCAACCGGGAGGCCGATACTTCCGGGAGTGGCGATACCCGTCCCAACCGCGGTCACTCGGTGGTCGGAGCCAGCCGCGCCCTGGCCGCGCCGGCGCTTGTCCTCTTGCGGCCCCAAGGGGCGCCGGCATGACCATCAGGCTCGGCCTCGTCGGACTCGGCACCATCGCCCGTGCTCAGCACCTGCCGTCGATCGCCGCGACGGAAGGGATCGAGCTGGTTGCCATCGCAAGCCGGAATGCCACGCTCGACGGCGTTGCCAACTACCCGAACGTCGGCGCCCTGCTCGCGGCCGAGCCGGACATCACGGCGATCTCGCTCTGCACGCCGCCGCAAGGCCGCTTTGATCAGGCAGTGACGGTGATCCGGGCCGGCCGGCACCTGATGCTGGAAAAGCCCCCCGGCTCCAGCATCGCCGAAGTCGACTCGCTCGCCCGGCTGGCGACGGCCGCGGGGGTTACGCTGTTCGCCACCTGGCATTCTCGCGAGGCGGCGGGCGTCGAGGCCGCGCGCGACTTTCTGGCGGGCACGACGCTTCGCAACCTGCATGTCTCCTGGAAAGAGGATGTCCGCCGTTGGCATCCCGGTCAGCAATGGATCTGGGAACCCGGGGGGCTCGGCGTCTTTGATCCCGGCGTCAACGCCCTTTCGATCGTCACGCGCATTCTTCCCGAGCCGATGCACCTTACCGCTGCGGATCTCCTTTATCCGGCGAACCGCGCGGCGCCGATCGCGGCGACCCTGTCGGCGCGCACCGCGAGTGGCGTGCCGATCACGGCCGACCTGGACTGGCGCCAAACCGGCGCGCAGACGTGGGACATCACGGCCGAAACCGATGCTGGCCGCCTCGTGCTGAGCCGCGGTGGCGCGCGTCTTTCCATCGACGGCCACACGCGGGTCACCGACCCCGACCGAGAGTACCAGAGGCTCTACCGCCGCTTCGTCGACCTGGTGCAGAGCGGCTCCTCGGACGTCGATCTCGCGCCGCTCGCCCTGGTGGCCGACGCTTTCCTCCTAGGCCGCCGCCAGGAAACGGCGCCGTTCGAGGACGACGCCTGACCGCCGCGGCGATCGACGCCCTGCAAAGGCGGGTCACCTACCGGTCAGGCGATGGCGTCTACTCGAGCCGCATGGTGGCCCGACGCGCCGAACCGCCTGCGCCCTCGCCGGTCAGCCGAGGACGACGGCCGGTTCCCCAATGCCCCGCACCTCCGGAAGGTGTCGTCCAAACGTGGCGCCCGCGTTCGGCTCCGCCTCGCGCGCTGCGGCATCCATGCCTTGCTGGGCCGAGGTGACGAAAAGGGTATGGAAGTCCTCACCGCCGAACGCGGGACAGCTGAGCTGGCTGGCGTCGAAGCGCTCCTCCCGGAGGAAGGCGCCGTCCGGCCCGTAGCAAGCGACCCGCCCCGCGCCCCACTGGGCGTTCCAGAACCGTCCTTCGGAATCGACCACCGCACCGTCCGGATTGAAGCCGGTTCCTCTGAGCTTCAGGAAGGTCCGCGGCTCGCCGCTCGGCCAGCCGGTCGCCGGATCGAGCCCTTGCGACCAAACCGTGCCGAGCCCGGTGTCGGCGAAATATGCAAGCTCTCGCTCGGCATCGAAGCAAATCGCGTTGGCGATCGAGATGCCAGAAAAGAGCTCGCGCAGTTCGCCGCCCCACAGGCGCCAGATGCTCCCGGCCCGATTCTCGGAATTCTTGCCCATCGTGCCGATCCAGAAGCCTCCCCAAGGATCGGCTCGGCCGTCGTTCGATCGCAGATGCACGAGCTCCGCCGAGACCGGTACGACGCGCTCCTTTGCCCCTGTCTCCACGTCGAAGCACCACAGCGCCGTCTCCGAGGCAACGAGAAGGCGCTCGCGGTCGATCCACCCAGCGGCGGAGACAAGCTCGTCGAAACTCCAGCGAAGCTCTCGATCGCCGTCGCGGCTCAACAGCCCCTTGCCCAGAATGTCGAACCAGAAGAGCTGCCTTCGCAATGGATGCCACAGCGCACCCTCCCCGAGCTCGCACCTCCGCTGATCGAACACTGTCATCTGCGTCTCTCCTTGCTGCTCACTGTCCCCTTCTGGACCGAGCACACCCTGTGTCGCCACTGATTCCCACGGTGCTCTCCGTCGCGCTCTTCATGGAGAACATGGACGCAATGGTTATCGCCCGTCGCTGCCGGCGATCGCCGCCGACATCGGCACCGATCCGGGGGTCCTCAAGTTCGCGCTGACCGCCGACCATGTCGCGCTGCCGATCTTCGTCCCGCTGAGCGCGTGGCTCGCAGAGCGGCTTGGCGCGCGCAACCTCCTCCGCCTCTCCATGCTGGTCTTCGTCGCGGGGTGTCAACGGGGTCGCTCGGTTGCGCTTCGGCCGACTCCGTCGGCCATCACGATGTCGCCGTCGTAGGCCTTGAGGCGGCCTCGAGGAGGCGATGGCAGACGCCCGCGGCCGGCCGGCGCACGAGCCGGCCGTAGAGCGTCGTGCGCGGTCCATAGCCCCCGGAAGACAAGCACCACGCCGGATTGCCGATCCTATATGTTCCAATAACTTACGCCCCAGAGAATACTGGACCCCAGGTCCTGTTCCTCCGCCAACCGCCCGACGCAACCCGTTCTCCACCGCTCCTTCGCGCCGCAAAGCGATGTCGGTCCAATCGATAATCGATACGACTTCACTCCACACTCCGCGGCTCAGCGGCCGGATCTGAGCCCCGCGCCTCCCGCGCCCATGCCGGCAGGCGAGGTTGCGGGCGACTGCCGCAGACCGGCGGCAGATTTTCTGCCCTTTTATCCAATGAATTCAAAGGGTGCGTAGCGACTCTGACTCCGTTAGTCCTGGTTCGAATCCAGGTTCCCCAGCCAGCCTAACATCCTGAAATCACAAAGGAAATTACGGGCGCGTTTCGTTCCGCCCGCCATTTTCTGCCCTTTTTCTGCCCTTTTTCTGCCCTCGCGGTTCTCGTCCCGTTCTGGGTGAGTTGCTTCGCATTAGGCGGGGTGCTCAATGCGCAGGTCGGAATCGAGATTCCGGACCCCACTCCGTCATGGATCCCGCCCCGGCTGGCATCGCTGCGGCGTGTCGTTCCCGCTGCTCCTGGGTCCCTGCGTCGTGGAGCCGGCGTCAAGTTCAGCGCGTTGCTACGCGCGAGGCAATGTTCGAGCCACGTTGCTGGTCGTTCCCCGTCCGGATCAATCTGCAACGCGCTCGGCGCCACGAGCGTATCGCCGCCATTTCTCGACGTACGCCTCGGCGCTGCGCTCCAATTCCGAAACTGCGTTCGGGTCGAGCTCGCGGACGGCCTTCGCGGGCGCTCCCATGATCAGGCTGTTGTCGGGAAAGGCCTTCCCCTCCGTGACGAGCGCATTGGCCCCAATGATGCAGTTCGCGCCGATGCGGGCGCCGTTCATGATCGTCGACCCCATGCCAACCATCGTGTTGTCGCCGATCGTACAGCCGTGGACGATGGCACCATGCCCGATCGTGCAGCCACGCCCGATCATGAGTGGGAACCCAGGGTCGGCGTGAAGCACGGCATTGTCCTGAACGTTCGTTCGATCGCCGACGTCGAGGGCCTCATCGTCGCCGCGCAACGCGGCGCCGAACCAGATGCCGACGTCGCGACCGACGCGGACCCGGCCCGCTACCGTGGCGCTCGGGGCGATCCAGTAATTGCCCGCTTCCGGCAACTCGGGGGAGTATTCGTCGAGCTTGTAGACGGCCACGATGATTCCTTTCGGTTCAGGCTGACCAGGCGATCAGGCACGAAGTTCGGGCAGGTCGCGAAAGAGTTCGAGCGCCTCCGGGTTCGCGAGCGCCTCCCGGTTGGTGACAACGCGGCCGTGAACCACATCGCTCACCGCGAGCTCGGTGACCTTGCCGGTCTTTGTGCGAGGTATGTCAGCGACAGCGACGATTCTTGCGGGCACATGCCGAGGCGAGGAACCGGCGCGGATGCCCGACTTGATCCGGCCGACGAGCACGTCGTCGAGCATGGCGCCAGGATGCAGCGCGACGAACAGCACCACGCGAACATCGCCGTCCCAATCCTGACCGATGGCGACGCATTCGCGCACTTCCGGCACCTTCTCGACCTCGGCGTAGATCTCGGCGGTGCCGATGCGCACACCGCCGGGGTTGAGCGTGGCGTCTGAGCGGCCGTGGATCACGAAGCCGCCGTTCGCCGTCGTCTCGGCGAAATCTCCCTGGCACCAGACGCCCGGGAAGCGCTCGAAGTAAGCTGCGTGGTATCGCGCGCCGCCATCATCGCCCCAGAAGCCGAGAGGCATCGCGGGGAACGGCGCGGCGCAGACGAGCTCTCCCTTCGCCGCGGCGGGCGCCGGCCCTCCCGCTGCGTCGCGGACCTCTATGGCGAGCCCGAGGCCGGGGCCTTGGATCTCGCCGCGCAGAACCGGGCGGGTCGGATCGCCGAGCACGAAGCAGGACAAGATGTCGGTGCCGCCCGAGATCGAGGCGAGGTGCAGGTCGGGATTGATCGCGTCATAGACGTAGTCGAACGCCTCCGGCGCCAGTGGCGAGCCGGTCGAGAAGACTGCGCGCAGGCTCGAGAGGTCATGGGTCTCGCGTGGACGGAGGCCGGACTTGCGTAGCGTATCGAGGTACTTGGCGGATGTGCCGAAATGCGTCACACGCTCCGCCTCGGCGTAGTCGAACAGCACGTTCGGGCCGGGGTGAAACGGCGAGCCGTCGAAGAGCATCAGCGTCGCGCCGCGCGCGAGACCCGACACCAGCCAGTTCCACATCATCCAGCCGAGCGTGGTGAAATAGAACAGCCGGTCGCCCCGGCGCACATCGGCGTGCAGACCGAGCTCCTTGAGGTGCTGAAGGAGCACCCCGGCGCGGTGGACTATGCACTTCGGCGCGCCCGTCGTGCCGGAGGAGTAGAGGATCACCAGCGGATGGTCGAAGGGTAGCTGGGCAAAGCGAAGCGGTGCCGGCGGATGGGGTGCGGTGAATTCGGTCCAGGTCACGCCGTTGGCGAGCGCCTGCGCGGCCGCGTGACCGTTACTGAGATGGCCGACAACGACGCAGCGGACGACTGTCGGCAGGAACGGCTGCAACTCCGCGAGCTTGCCGGCGAGGTCGATGTCCTTGCCGACGTAGCGGTACCCATCAACCGTGATGAGCACCTTGGGTTCGATCTGGCCGAAGCGGTCGAGCACGCCGCGAACTCCGAAGTCCGGCGAGGCCGAGGACCAGACCGCCCCGAGCGAAACGGTGGCCAGCATGGCGACGACCGCCTCTGGGATGTTCGGCAAGAGCCCGGCGACGCGGTCGCCCTCGCCGATGCCGAGGGCGGCCAGGGCCTGTTGCAGCCGCGACACATACGGCGCAACTCGTCCCATGACCAGCGGCAGATCGGCCCGGCCTCGGCGCGGAACACAATGGCGTCGCTTGCCCCGTCAAGTCCGGCGCTTCCGGCGAGCAGGTTCTCGGCGAAGTTCAGCCTCGCGTCGGGAAAGAACCGGGCTCCTGGCCGTGCGGATGCCGCGGCGTGAAGCGAAAAGGCGCGGATAGCGCCTTGCGATGTGCTGCTCGAAGGCCTTGAGGGTGGAGCTCGGATCGGCGAGCGTCTTGGGGCTGGTGTCGTAGACGACCATCTCGTCGTTGAGCTCGAGCCCATTATGGGTGAGGTTCATCGAGCCAGTGAGCAGGCCACGCTGCAGGAGCACGCCTTTGGTGTGGAGGTGCTGACGCCGGACGATGGTCAGCTGCTCGGCGAGCCCTTCTTCGTCAACAGCGTCCCTTAATGCGGCGATCAGTGGGTCATTGTGCTTATCGAAGCTGGTCGCGATGCCGAGCGGGGTGCCTCTCGCCATGAGATCCTTCGCGACCTCGATCAGCCGGATCTCGCGACTACCCCATTCCGGATTGACCGCGCCGAATCCACCCGCGCGGTTGTCGAACAGTACGATGTTGCTGATCCAGGGGCTCACAAGCCAAGCCCGCTCGCCGCCTGGCGCGAGCAGTCCGCCGAGAAGCATCAATTGGAGCAACTCGCGGATCAGATTCTGGCTCGTGACAGCGCTCTTGAAGATGCGGCGGGTTTCGAAGGTCATTGCAGCGCCTCTGCGATGTCAGCATCGACCTCAAATTGATCAGCCACCCGGCGCACCGCCTGGACGCGGGCAAAGACCGAGAGATAGGCGGTCTGGACCGGGTTGGTCGCTAAGAAGGCCAAAGCGTTGGCGAGTCGGTCGGCGTCCGCCATTGGGCAGACCAGGGTGGCCGCACCGACTTCGGCAAGGCGTGCCAGGCAGAGCGCCTGCCAGTTGGCGGCGCAGACGTCGATCGGCACCGAGCCTTCACTAAGATAGGCGCGTACGAGCAGAGGCTCGGGAAACGGCAGGTCAACAAAGATCGACGAGAGGCGAAGGCCTGCCTGGCGGATCTGCGCGCCGCGTGGCCACAGAAGCCCATAGATCACACCGAAGCGCCACTGGTCAGGATTGACCGTCGGCGCATCGATCCCGGCGAAGCTCAAGGCGAGATCGATATCGTCGCGTCGGGACAGGCTCGCGGAATTCACCCGCGACTTCATGAACAATCACGTCAGCGACGACGAGATGGCGATGGTGCGGCGTCTGGTCATGAACGCGGTGAAGGATGGTAAGTTCGAGGCGATGATCTACAGCTTCCCCTCGGGTCTATGCACAGACAGCGGACGCGCCATCAACAACAACGACCCGAGCTGGCCTGAGACGCTGCAAGGCAAGGCGAAGGAGCTTTTCGAGAGCTACGAAGAGCTGGCGAAGCCGCGGGGCTACAAGCTGAAGGCGATGGTGATAAGCTTTCCGGGCGACATCCCTGGCGACGTAGGCTTCTTCCTGAACTGGGCCCCGCCGGCTGTCTGAATCGCGGACGGGGCTTCGGAGTGCAAACTTCGGCGGCGGCGCGATCAACGTCTCCGCGTCGCGGGCGCAGCCAGCGACGTCGCACAAGGGTCGCGTCTGATCGCTGAGACCGGCCTCGACATGCGCACGTGCTCGCCATTGAGTGGGGTCCCCGGGGCGCGCCGATGAACTCGAGATCGTTGGGTGTCCGCACCCCTCGACTGCCCAACGACTCTGCCGGATGCGACCGATTCCGCGCGGGCGTCGCCCTATAGGTACCGTAGCCTGCTGAGTTCCTCGCGCGCGGCCTCGGCGAACTCCTTCAGCGGGTCCATTCCCTCTTCACCGCTTCGCATGGCCGCGTGCAGATCGGCCAGCGTCTTGTTCGGCGCGAGACAGGCATCGATCGTTGCACGAACGACCGCCTCCGCGCGCGCGATCGTTTGCGGCGAGGATTCCACACGCATCCTGCTGATCATGCCGTAAAGGGTGACCAACTCCTGAACCTGCGGCTCACTGCGCATGTTGGCCTCGCCAAAGGCCTTCGACGCCGCAACGATGAAGTCTCTGTAGAGATCCTCTCGATGCGAAAGTTTATGGACGATCAGCCCAGCCTTCGCCTGATAGCGGTGGCTCAGCCAGGTCGTGAAGCCTGACATCAGGCCGCCGACGATCGAACCGGCCAGCGCCGAGAACGCGGAGATGTATGCTACATCCATGGTGTGCCTGCAGATCCCGTTATTGAGCCACCCTCCTCGGCCTTGTCGGACCGATAGACTGTTGCCCGCGCTGACATCGCGCCGCCTTCACTAAGCATATGGATGGAAGGAGAAAGGGTAGCGCTCTGCTTTGGCGAAGCCGCTGCGTCCATACTTGGCAGTTCGCTGGTTGCCGCCATCGCGACAAGCCCCCAAGCCAGCAGGGCGGGAACGAACGGCCAGAAGAACACCGATGAGCCGGTGAGGTATCCGCGGAGCCGGAGCGATCTGGAAGCGACTTGACCCGGTACTGCAGCGGCCAGCCCACGGGCGGACCGAGCTCGAGGCGGGAGACGCGCGCCGTCACGTCGGGGAAGTCGCGCGCGAGCAGCGATTCGAGTCGGGCCTTCACCCGGTCGCGCGCCTCCAGGTCCTTGGCGACGACCACGGTCTCGGCGATGAAGTCGTTGTCGAGCTGCACGTCGAGCGGCAGGTAGAAGCGGATGGCGCCGCCGCCGACGTAGGACGAGAAGCTCACGATGTCGGCGTCACCCGCGAGGGCTTCCTCGAGCTGCTCGGTCGTGGCTTCGGTCGCTGCGATCGAAGCGTTCTTCGGCAGGGTCATCGTCACCAGCAGCTCGGGCCGGTTGGAGGCGGGAAAGAACTGCTGCTGCACGAAGCCCATACCGTAGAGCGAGATGCCGAAGGCGATGAGCGACGCGCCGATGGTGAGCCAGCGGCGCCGCATGGCGAAGCCGAGCACATCGGCGAAGAGACGCATGAAGCGCCCCGGTTCGGCTGTCGAATGCCCCTTCATCGTCGGAGGCAGTACCGCGACGCCGATAACCGGCGCGAAAAGAACCGCCACGAACCACGAGGCGATGAGCGCCACGGCGACCACGGCGAAGAGCGAGTAGGTGTACTGGCCGGTGCTGTTGTCGGCGAAACCGATCGGCAGGAAGCCGAAGACGGTGACCAGGGTGCCCGTCAGCATCGGGAAGGCCGTGGAGGTATAGGCGAAGGTCGCGGCCTTCATCTTGTCCATGCCTTCCTCGATCTTGGAGATCATCATCTCCGTCGTGATCATGGCGTCGTCGACGAGGAGGCCGAGCGCGATGATGAGGGCGCCGAGGGAGATGCGCTGCAGGCTGATGCCCATCAGCTCCATCGCCACGAAGACGATGACGAGGACGAGCGGGATCGACAGGGCGACGACGAGCCCGGCGCGGAGGCCGAGGCTGACGAAGCTGACCGCAAGCACGATCACGACCGCCTCGAGGAGCGCCTTGGTGAAATGGCCGATGGCTTCGCGCACGACCTCGGGCTGGTCGGACACGAGGTTGAGCTCGACGCCGATCGGAAGCCGCTCCACCAGGTTTTCGGCCGCATGGTGCAAGCCCTCGCCGAAAGTGAGGTTGTTGCCGCCATCGCGCATGTTGACGCCGATCCCGATCGCCGGCTTGCCGTTGACGCGGAACATCTTGGTGGGCGGGTCGCTATAGCCGTGCTCGACCGAAGCGATGTCGGTGAGCTTGTAGAAGTGACCGTCGATCCAGAGGTTCAGGTCAGCGATGTCCTCCGGCGTCACGAGCGCGCCGGTGACGTCGACCAGCATGTTCTCGTGCGACGTGTTGATGATGCCGGACGGAGCCACGGCGTTCTGCTCGGCGACCGCCGCGAGCACCCGCTCGAGGCTCAGGTCGAGGTTGGCGAGCTTCTGCGGCGAGAAGCTCAGGTATACCTTCTGATCCTGGTCGCCGAAGATCTCGACCTTGCCGACGTCCGGCGAGCGCAGGAACTCGGCCCGCGCCGTCTCGACGAAATCACGCGCTTCGCGCGGCGTGAAGCCGTCGTAGGTGACGCCGTAGACAATGCCGAAGACGTCGCCGAACTCGTCGTTGAAAAAGGGACCGACCACGCCCTCCGGCAAGGTCATCCGCATGTCGTCGATCTTCTTGCGGACCTGGCACCAGGTGTCCTCGATCTCTTCGCTCGGCGTCGACTCCTTGAGGTTGACGAAGATGGTCGCCTGGCCGGGCTTGGTGTAGCTCTTGAGGTAGTCGAGGTTGGGGGTCTCCTCGAGCTTCTTCTCGAGCCGGTCGGTCAGTTGCGTGAGGGTGTCGGCCACGCTCGCGCCTGGCCAAGAGGCCTGGACGACCATGGTCTGGATCGAGAAGTCGGGGTCCTCTTCGCGGCCCAGCCCGCGGTAGGCGCCCAGCCCGCCGATGAGGCAGACCAGCATGAAGAAGACGGTGATGGCGCGGTTGTTCACCGCCCATTCGGATAGGTTGAAGCGGGTCATCGCTGTGCCTCCATCTCGGGCTTCACTACCTGGCCATCGGCCATGGCGTTGACGCCGGCGGTGACCACCATCTCGCCGGGGGCGAGGCCGGCGCCGACGACGACCGAGTCCATGTCGAACTCGAGGAGCTCGACCTTGCGCCTTTGCACCTGGTTCTCCTTGGAGACGACCCAGACCTGCGCGCCGTCGCCGGACTGCAGCAGCGCGGTGGCGGGGAGCGTCGTCACCTCCGCGCCCTCGGCTTCGGCGCGGCCGACGACGATGGCCCCGAGACGCATCTCCCGCGGCGCCGAGGGCAGGGAGACCCGCACTTCGTAGGTTCCCGTGGTGCTGTCGGCGACCGGCGAGATCTCGCGAACGGTGCCGGTGACCGCCACCTCGGGCTGCGCCTGCAGCCAGACCTTGCCCTGCATGCCGGGCGTCACGCCGTCGACGTCTGCGCCGGCGACGGCGAAGACCGCCTCGCGCTCGGCGTCGCGCGAGACCTCGACGACCATCTGCCCGGCTTCCACGACCTGCCCCGGATCGGCGCCGGTCGCGGTGACGATCCCATCGTTCGGGGCGAGCAGCCGGGTGTAGCCGAGTTGGTTCTGGGCGATGCGAAGCTGCGCTTCGGCGGCCTGCACCGCCGCTTCGGCGCTCCGGAGCGACCGCAGCGATTCGTCATAGACGGCGCGCGGCGTATAGCCCCTATCCGCGAGGGTGCGGTCACGTTCTTCCTGCGCGGCCACCCGGACGAGGGTCGCTCTTGCGGTGGCGAGATCGGCCTCGGCCGTGATCACCTTGTTCTCGAAATCGGTGGCGCTGAGCGTCGCGAGCCTGTCACCCTTCTTGACGACGGAGCCGATGTCGACGTCGCGCGAAATCAGCCTCCCGCCGACTTCGAAACCGACCTGGCTGACGTAGCGCGCCTCGACGCGGCCGGCGCCCTGCGCCGCCAGTTCGAGCTTGTTTGGCGTCACGATGGCCACCCGGGCGGGACGCACCGCCGGGGGCGCCTCGGCTTCGTGGTCTTCCTTGCATCCCGCCAGAAACAGGCAGGCGACGCAGGCACAGAGGATCGGACCTGATGACAGGCGCATGAGTGTCTCCGCTCGGGTTATCGGGTTGCAGGCGACGGCTTTGAGAAAGGGGTGGGCTGGGCCTGTTTCGCGTTCTCAAATCTACCAATAAGTCAAATCGACGTTGCAGTCAACACGAGATCAGAGATGTGTGGTCTCGCTCAAGCTGGCTATCACGCCGGTGCGGACAGGATCAGGAGATTGACTCAGAAGCGCGCGGCTGCTCGCCCGCAGTCCACCGAAGACGCGATCATGCGATCGGGAACCTGGCGCCGCGCGCGAACATCGCGCTCCGCCAGGCTTTGATGCGGCAATCGAGGTTGGGAAGCCAGGCGCTGGTCATCGATGGCTTGGTGGCAACCCGGCGGGCCGGCGAACACCGCCGCCCGCGGCGAGGGTCAGGCCGCGGCGTTCTGGGTGGCCCGGTCGGCCGCCTGCTCGGCGCGAAGGTTGCTGAGCGCCCGCGCCCATTTATAAAGCTCGTCGAGCAGGCCGTTGGCCCCGTCCTGGATCCTTTGGTTGGGACGGAACACACCGTTATCGATGAACTGGGAGAACGAGTGGACCGGCACCACCTGCGGCAAGGCGTGAACATTCACGTTGCTCAGGAGCTGGCGCAAGACCTGGGCAGAGCGCAGGCCCCCGGAGACGCCGCCGTAACTGAGCACTCCCGCGGGCTTGTAGAGCCATTCCTGCAGGAGCACCTGGACCGCATTCACCAGCGCGGCAGGAGCGAAGTAGTCGTACTCCGGCGTCAAGAAAAGGTAGGCGTCGGCGGAGTTAACACTGGCGCTCCAGCGTTTGGTCCGCGGGTTGGCGTATTGCCGCGACGCCGGGTGCGCCGCCTCGTCGAGGAGGGGAAGGTGGAAGTCCGCGAGGTCGACCAGCTCCACCGCGAACTTGCCGTGCTCGACGGCAGTATCCTTCAGCCACTCCGCGATGACAGGACCGATCCGGCCTGGACGGGTCGAGCCGATGATGATGTTTAGCTTCAGCGTCAAAGGTGCATCCTCGATGATGAGGCCGCTGCGCCCTCGCAAGGCAAACGCGGCATGAGTGATTTTGTCGGGTCGATTCCGGCCCCGTCCGGGCGAAGGGGGGGCCGTACCACGCCTCGAGAGCATCCAGGCCGGATGCGACCCGCCGCATGGCAGCGGGTTGGTTCAATTGATAGGTTGTGTATTCGACTCCATCGCTGTCTCGGCAAACGACGGCGTCAGTCTCCGTAGACTGACGCCCAGGCAATCTCACCGATGCTCTGTCGGGTAACGCCGAAGTCGGACAACTGGCGATCGGTCAGCGCATTGAGAGTCTTGTAGGTCGCAATGTACTCTCGGTGATCAGCGAAACTCTTGCTCAGGCGGGCAAAGAGACCCGTCTGCTCGACATCGTGAGCGTGAAGGTTGAGGGCGTAAGCCATGACGCGTTTCCTTTTCGGGTTAGGTTGGAGGGCAAGCGAGCCTGCCCGAGTCGATTTCGTATTGCACTCATACGTCGGATCGACTATACAGTCAACATGAAAACATGCTCATGGGAGAATTTGGATGGCAAAGATTGATCTGGTCCGCCGTGCGGAGATCGGCCGGGAAAAGCGGGCGAGGACACGCGCGCAGATCCTGGAAGCGGGTGCGCTGCTTCTGGCCGAGCGACCGCCCGAGGCCCTTACGGTCGATGCTGTCGTGGAGGCCGCGGGCGTGGCCAAGGGCACATTCTACTACCATTTCCTGAGCATCAGCGAGCTGGCCGCCGCCGTGGGTGTGATGCTCGGCGAGAGCTTCGACGAGATGCTGACGCCGGCGAAGCTGGAGCTGAGCGATCCTGTCGCCCGCCTGGTATTCATGTCCAGGCAGTTCCTGCAAAAGGCGATCTCGGACCAGGTCTGGGCTCGCCTCGTCGTCCAGAGCTCGCAGTCGCCGACCGAGTTTGGCCGGGGCATTCGCGAGCATCTCAAAGCCGACCTCGCCGAGGCCATCGCCCAGGGACGCATGGTGGTGAAGGACGTCGATCTCGCCGCGGACATCGTCATCGGCATGTTGCTTCAGATCATGCGCGGCATCATCGAGCGCGGCGCACCCCGCGATCTGATCCGCGAGGCTCTGGATGCTGTGCTCCGGGCCCTTGGCGCCGCCGAGACGGGGTTCGACGGCCTGGACGACGTCCTCGATGGGCAGCCGGGCGAGGGCGCCACGCCATGATCGCCGAGCGCTCGGAGGCCGTGGCGTCCCCGATGCACAGCCGGGTCCGAACACCCCGACCGACCCTGACACTTGGCAGCGGCGCCGCTGACCCGTCGCGCCGGCACCGTGCCGGGCAGGAAAGCCTCGGTCGGCGCGGCTCCGCTGCGCGCAACCGTCTCGGCTGGCCCGCGCTGTTCCGCCTTGGCGTTCTCGCGACGCTGGCGTTCACTTCTGGTTGCGCCGGCCCGCGCGGCGCGGTGTCGATCGACCCCGCCGCGGCCGGGACCGGCGCGGCGGCGCCGGTACTGGTCGCCAGCGCGCGCGCCCCGGCCGAGGGCTCGGCGGTCTTCGGCCCCGGGCGGGCGCCGCTCAGCTTTGCTCGCTTCGCCGTCTCGGTCCCGCCCGAGCGGGAGCCGGGCTCGGTCACCTGGCCGGGCCGCGAAGCCGACCCGCGCACCGACTTCGTCACGCTGGAAGCCGCGCGCCTGCGTGACGGTGAGGCGTTCGTGGCCGCGATCGACCGCGAGCTCGGCCGTAAGCGGAACGACGAGGCGATCGTGTTCGTGCATGGCTACAACAACACCTTCGCCGAAGGGCTCTACCGGCAGGCGCAGCTCGCCGAGGACTTCGCCCTGCCCGCGGTATCGGTGGACTTCGCCTGGCCGTCGGCCGCGGCCTGGAACGGCTATCCCTATGACAAGGAGAGCGCCATCTTCGCCACGGAAGGGCTGTCGCGCACCCTCGATCTCGTCGCCAGCTCCTCTGCCGACGGCGTCGTCGTCGCCTGCCACTCCATGGGCTGCTTCCTCGTGATCGAGACCATGTGGATGAAGGCGCTGCGCAGAGACGATGCGTTCCTCGAAAGGCTGCGCGCCGTCGTGATGTTCGCTCCGGACATCAACGTCGAGGTCTTCCGTGAGCGGATGCGCGACGTCGGGCATCCGGGTATCCCGATCTACGTCTTCGCCTCGAGCGGCGACCAGGCCCTCCAGCTTTCGGCCAGCCTGCACGGCGGACAAGCGCGGCTCGGCATGATCACCGACCCGGCCGCGCTTGCCGACCTGCCGGTGACGGTGGTCGACGTGACCCACGTGAAAGGCGCCGACGCGCAAGGCCACAGCACGGTCCAGACCTCGCCACTGATGAGCGCGCTCTTCAATGGGCTCGAGGACTTCGGTCCCCAGACGTTCTCGGACGCCGTCGCCGACCCTTCCCTGGTCGAGGCGAGCGTCGACGCCGTCGGCCACGCAACAACGATCGCGCTACGCCCGATCGAGCTGGACTGAGCGGCCAGCTGGCCGCTCACGGATCAGTGCCGGACCCCAACTGTTTGCGCGGCCTTGTCGCCGTCGAGGCCGACATCGGCGAGCGCACGCTTCGCGCCTTCCTAGGCCACCCGCAACATGACCGGCTCGAAATCGGCATTGGGCATGCCCACGAAGCCTTGGAATCGGGGCGATGTCATCGGATCCTCATCCCGTCGCTTACGCGCCTGCTCCCTGCCGTTTGGGCGATAATCGGAGGTCTCCAGGTGTCGTGCGACAAGCCGACTGCGGCGAAGCTGCTGTCCTGCAGGCCCATCAGGGGCTTGGGGAAGAGGGCGTCGGCGGGGCCGAACAACTGATCCCTGCGCAGGAAGTCCACCCAGTCGCGGAGGCAAGCCAAGTATGCGTCATCGACCGGATAGAACCAGGTGGTGAAGGTCTTGGCGAACTTGGTCCGCACTTCCCTCGCGTCCTGATAGACGCAACCCTGCACCAGGTCGATGTGTTTCAGCCGCAGCGAGGCAATCGCCCCATCCCGTATCGGAAGTATCCCTTAGCGCCATCGAGCGGACCGCACGGAACATAAGGTCGAATAATGACTCAGGCGGCGCGTCTCGAGCCCGCTGATCGAGACGAAGACCTCTGTGTCAGGCATCGGAAACGCGCTCGTCATGCTTTGTCATTCCCGCCATGACCTTCTGCATGATGCGGGTGCGGACCGGTCTTGGCAGAAGCGACAGATTGACCTGCAGCACCCTGTTCAGGAGCGTCGGCCGCACCGTCGTCCGCCGCCCGAGCGCGGGCAGGATTTCCTTCGCGACCTGTTCAGGCGTTGCCGGGTTGCTCAGCCGCATGGCCGCGCGCTTGGCAAAGCCACTCTCCACCGGTCCGGGTGCCGCGGCCAGAACGTCCACGCCCTTTGCTGCCAGCTCGCGCGACAGCCCTTCCGCCAGAACCTGCACGTAAGCCTTGGTGGCCGCGTAGTTCGCAGCGCGCGCCACGCCCTGGAAGGCGACCAGCGAGCTCATCAGGATGATGCCGCCGCGTCCGCGCCGCGCGAGCCGTGGTGCAAATTGGTGGATTGCGGCGAAGGTCGCGCCGCAGTTCACGTCGATCATGCTCAGCTCGGTGGCGAGATCGCTGTCGATGGCATCCCCCGAGGTTCCGAACCCGGCACAGGCCACCAGCAGGCCGATGTCGAGATCATCGGTCCGAGCCAGCAAGGGTCCGACCGTGGCCGGGTCGGAGAGGTCGCCCGCAAGGACGCGGGACTCGACGCCGAACCGCGCCGTGATGTCGCGGGCAAGCTCGGACAGCAAGTGTTCCCGGCGTGCCGACAGCACGACATTGATTCCGCAGGCCGCAATCTCGAGTACAAGCGCCCGCCCGATCCCGCCAGAGGCGCCGGTGACCAGCGCCCAGGGGCCGTATGCGGCCGAGATCCGGCTCCGGTGTCTGCTGCGATTTTCGGACGTCATTTCGAAGTCTCGCTCGTGATGAGGGCGGAAGGGAGGACGGAGTTCATGCGCCAACGACAAGGCCCGGAAGCACTTCGGAGGCGTGCCGGCCGGACGTGCCCGCGACCTCGTGGCGCCCGTAGATCAGCGCGAACATCGGCGGGGTGAAGTAGAAGGCGACGACCGTCGACAGCAGCACGCCGCCTGCCACCGCCATCGCGAAGGGCGGCCAGAAGCCGCCGCCGGCGAGGATCAGCGGCAGGAAGCCGCCGAAGGTGGTGATCGTCGTCGACAGGATGTGGCGGCTGGTTCCGAGCACTACCGTCCGGACGGCATCGCGGTCGCCGGTCCTAGCGCGCGGATCTTCGGCCAGCGCGGAGAGGATGATGATCGCCGCATTGATCGAGACGCCGATCGAGCCGATCACGCCGAGCAGGCCCTGGATGCCGAACGGGTAGTCGAAGATGGCCAGCGCCAGCAGGCTCAGTCCCATCGACAGGCCGGCGACGGCGAGCGAGATTGCCGTTAGGCGGAACGAGCGGAAGCTCAGCACCAGCGTCGCAAGGGTCAGAACCACCACCATCAGCACCGTGGCCATCAGATAGCTCACGGTGTCGGAGCGGGCGTCGGCGTCTCCGCCGTACTCCAGCCGGTAGCCGGGCGGCAGCAGGTCGGGCTCGGCGTCGAGCCGGGCGCGCAGGACGCTCAGCGCCTCCTCGGGCAGCACCCCGATCGCGGTGAAGGCCTGCACCAGGTTGATGCGCTCGCCGTTGCGCCGGTGGATCGGACCGTCGGACGGGACGAGCTCGAGATCGCCCAGGGCGGCGAGCGGCACGCCCGGCCAGGCCTTGCCGGCATCGGCCGCCGGATCGACGATCGCAAGGCTGGCGAGCCGCTCGGGCGCCGCGCGGTCGCCCGCCGCGAGCCGCACCCGGACCGGGCTCTCCACGGTGCCCTCTACGAGACTGCCGCCCAGCGCCCCGTCGGTCGCCGCGTTGAGCTGGGCCGCGACGCGGGCGAGATCGAGGCCCGCGAGGCGCACGCGGTCCTCGTCGAGCGCAAGCCGAAGCTTCGGCGGGCCGCCAGTCAGCGTCGCCCGCGACTGGGTGATGCCGGGCACCCCGGCCATCAGCGCGCGGGTGCGGTCGCCAAGGTCGCGCAGCACCGCCAGGTCCGGGCCGACGAAGCGAACCTCGATGGGGGCAGCCACCGGCGGACCCTGCACCAAGTCGCGCACGACGATCTCGGCGTCTGGCAACTGGTCCGTCAGCCGGTCCTGCAGGTCGGGAATGACCGCCTGGGTACGGTCGGCGCTGTCGGTGGTGACCAGCGCCTCGGCGAAGCCCGGGACGCCATCCTGGTCCATCTGCATGTTGTAGTAGAAGGCGGGTGCGCTCTCACCCACCGTCCAGGCGACGGTTTCGATCCCGGGCGTGGCGCGCAGCAGGCGATCGGCGCGCGCGGCGGCGGCTTCGGTCTGGCTGATCGACGCGGTGCCGGAGAGCGTGAGCTGGACGTAGAACTGGTTGCGGTCGGCGCCGGGGAAGAACTGGGCGGTCAGAGTAGGGAAGGCGAGGAAGCCGGTGACCGGCAGCGCCAGGGACGCGAGGATCGCGAGCCCCGGATAGCGAAGCGACAGCGCCAGGGAGCGGTCGAATGCCCGGCCGAGCCGCGGCAGCACCATTCCGTCGCGCCACCACCGTTGCGGCCGGTCGCCACCGGCGGGCAGAAGCCAGCCGGCCAGCGCCGGCGTGAGGGTCAACGCCAGCGCGAGCGAGGCCACCAGCATGATGATCACCGACTTGGCGATCGAGCCGACGAAGTCGCCGACCGGACCGGGCAGCAGCGCCATCGGCATGAAGGCGAGCACGGTGGTCAGTGTCGACGCCAGCAGCGGCACCGCCAGCATCCGCACCGCGCGTCGGACGGCATCCAGCCGCGGCGTGCCATCAGCCAGGCGCTTGCGGATCTCGTCCGTCATCACGATCGCCGCGTCCACCAGCAGGCCGAGCGCGACGATCAGCCCCGTCACCGACATCTGGTGGATCGAGATGCCGGCGAGGTTCATGCCGAAGAGCGAGATCAGCGACGCGAGCGGGATGGCGCTTGCCACGATCAATGCGGCGCGCCAGCCGAGCGTCACGAAGAGGACCAGCGTCACCAGGCCGATGCCGGCCGCGAGGTTGGCCCCCAGGGCCGCGAAGCGCTCGGTCACGTAGGTGGACTGGTCGAAGATCAGCGCATGCTCGACGCCGCCCGGGCTCGCGGCTTCGAACAGGGCAAGCTCGGCCCGCACCGCTTCCATCCAGCGATCGACCTGCAGATCGTTCACCATTCGCGCCGCCACTAGGACGGCAGGGCGGCCCTGATACCGGGCGATGCTTTCCGCCGGCTCGAGCGGGGTGCGGGTGACGTCCGCCACGTCGCCGAGCCGCAACACCGCGCCATCGGCACCGGTGGCGAGCGGGATCGCCCGAATGCGCGCCAGGTCGTCGATCTCGCCGGTGATTTCGACGACCATCTCCTGCTCGCCACCTTGCAGCCTGCCGGCGCTGACCTTCGCGTCGGCCGCGGCGATCGCCGCTGAGACGCTGGCTGCGTCCAGTCCGAGGTCGGTGAGGCGGGTGGCGTCGATGGAGACCAGGATCTCCTCCTGCGGCGCTCCGAAGATCTCCACGGTGTCCGTACCGGGTATCCGGCGGAGGCGCTCCTGCAGGTCCTCCGCCGAGCGTGCGAGCAGGACCGGGTTCGCCTGGTCGCCCGGCCGCTGCATCACCGCACTGATCGCGGTGAAGGTACCGAAGGAGGCGTTCTCGAAGTCCGGAACTCCGGCGCCGGCGGGAAGCTCCGCCCTGGCGTCGTCGACGGCGTTGCGGATTTCAGTCCAGGCGGGCTCGATCTCCGACTTCGGCAGCGTCTCCGACAGATCGATCTGGATGACGGAGAGGCCGGGGCGCGACACCGAGCTGATCTCGGAGATCGCCGCGACGCCGCGCAGCTCCGCCTCAATCTTCTCGGTCACCAGGGCCTCGACCCGGGCGGGGTCAGCACCGGGATACGGCGTCAGCACCGTGGCAAAGAGGTTGGTGATCGTCGGGTCCTCCTGCCGGCCGATGGTCAAGAACGCAGACCATCCCATGGCGAGGATCACCATGACCGCTACGGCGAAGCCGCGCGGGTTGCGGTAGAACCAGCTGTCCATCGATCTAATCCGCCTGCGCGATCCGGACGGCCTGGCCGGGCCGGACGCGGTGCGTGCCTCCTGGCACGATGCGATCGCCGTCGCGGAGGCTGCCCTGGACGAAGGCGTCTTCGCCGCGGAGCGCCACGACGCTGACCGCCTCGCTGCCGAGGCTCCCGTCGCCCTCCAGCGTCAGCACCGTCCAGAGGCCACGACTGCCCTCGACCAGCGCCGCGACCGGAACCCAAAATCCGGACCCGGGAATCCAGGCCTCGGCGTCGAAGGTCATCACCGTGCCGAAGGGCAGGTCGGGGGCGGTGTCGAGATCGAAAAGCGCGGTAACAGTGCGCGCCCTCGGATCGAGGTCGGGCCTGACGGCGGCGAGGCGGGCCGGATAGGCTCTCCCATCATGGTCGAGCGTGTAGCGCTCTCCGGGCACGAGCCCTGCGGCGGCCTTGGGCGCGAGTCCGATGCGCGCCTGTGGCCGGTCCAATGCGAGCAGCGTCAGCACCGGCGTGCCTGTCGCGATCACGGCGCCTTCGTCGAGATGGCGGGCCGCAATCTCTCCCGCGAACGGCGCCAGGAGCTCGGACTTCGACAACTCGATCGCCAGCCCGTCCAGTGCTGCGTCGGTCTCTGCCAATGCCGCTTCGGCCTCCGCGACGGCTAGCCGCGCTTCGTCCTTGCGCTGGCCCGAGGTGGCCAGCTCGGTCAGGCCCTGTTGTCGATCGTAGGTGAGACGGGCGAGTTCGAGCCGGGGCGCCTGCTGGCCCCGCGCCGCGGCCAGACGCGCCCGCTCGTTGACGAGCAGGGCGGTATCAAGGCGGGCCACCACCTGGCCGGCGGCCACCCGGTCGCCCTCGCCCACCAGCAGCTCGGCCAGGAGCCCGCCGCGCTCGAAGCCGAGCTCTGTTCTGCGCGCCGGCTCCAGGCGACCGGCGAACCTACGGAATTCCACGTGGCCCGGGCTCTGCTCGACGGTCAGCGCCAGGACCGGGGTCGGTGCCGGGACCGCCACGCTCGCGTCGCCGCCCCGAGCGTAGAGCGCGGACACGCCGACGCCCACGCCGCCGAGAACTCCGAGCGCGACAGCAAGGCGCGCTCCTAGCGCGACGAGCCGCGCCCCGCGGTCCTTTTCCTCGCTCATGTCGTTGCGATATCTTGAGGTCGACATAGTCCGCTCCCGCCTGCGTTGACACCGTCTACACAAGAGGGTATAGAGTGGCATGTTGACGCCGTCAACTCAAAAGTTGACGGCGTCAACAATCGGCCGCCGGCGTCAAGATCGGCGGAAGAGGAATGAGGAGAGCACATCGTGAGCGAAGCAGCACGATCCCATGTCGATCTCCGGGAAGCCTGCGTCGACGAGGCGATGCGGATCATCCGGGACGTCGGCATCGAGGGCCTGAGCCTGCGCGAGGTGGCGCGCCGTCTCGGCGTCTCGCACCAGGCGCCCTACCGCCACTATCCGAGCCGGGACCACCTGCTCGCCGAAGTCGTCGACCGATGCTTCCGCGGCTTCGACGCCTTCCTCGCAGAGGTGGCGGCGACTGACGATCCGCGGGCGGACCTGCAGACGATGGGCATGCGCTATCTCGAATTCGCTCGCACCCATCCGCTGGAATACCGGCTGATGTTCGGCGCCCGGCTTCCGGATCCCGGCCAGCATCCGAAGATGATGGAAAAAGGATGCGGCGCGTTCGACCAGCTTCGAGGTTGCCTCGCCCGGGTGATCGACGCGCCTGTCGAGGCGCCGGCGGTGACGCTCGAAGCGATGTTCGTGTGGTCGACGATCCACGGCCTCGCTTCGATCTACGAGACCGAGGCCATGGCCGGGCTCGGCATTGACGGGGCGGTTCAGCGGGCCGTTTCGGAGCATGTTCTTCAACGGATCGGAGACGCGCTTCCACTGAAGTGAACTAACTGTGCTTGCTCATCGATGACACGTTCCGCCCCGCCGGGCGGCACAAGGTCACGCAGCGACCGCCGAACAGCAGCTCGACACCCTGTCGTAGATAAAACAATGGCTTACTCCCCAGAGAATACTAGACCCCAGTCCCCGTTCCTTCGCCAACGCGACCGGCGTCGAACCGGGTCGCTACTTCTGCGCTTAGAGGGCGTCGCGGGAACGTCGCAAATCTGGACAGGCTGGACCCGACTCTCTTGAGGAGCTAGTCATTGAAGAGCCGCGTGGGGCGGCATCCAGGTCCGCGGAAAGTCGTCATCGGCGCCCCTCAACGCACGAACCGACAGACACTCGGTTTTTCTCATGCCCGTTCAAGCGGACTGCCGGGCGCACCTGTGAGGAAACCGATGACCAAATCCATCGAACGATTGCGCCGTGACGCCAAGGCGCTGAAGAAGGCCCTCGAGGCCGAAGACCTTCATGCCCGCCAACGGATTGCGAACTATCGCCCGCGTGCCGCGGGTGCGACCTTGAAGCATGCGGACTACCTGCATGTGATCGCGCGAGAGAACAGCTTTCTAAGCTGGCCTGCGCTCAAGCTGGCCGCCGAACTTAACGGCCTCGATCGCGCCGCCGCCCAGCAACGATTGAAGATTGCGCTCCACCACGGCCAGCGCCAGGTGGTGGACCGGTTACTTGCACAGATACCTGACCTCGCGGAGGGACAGCTCGGCCTGCGGATCGCGCTCTACCACCGCACCGAGGTCGAAGCCGCGCTCAATGCCGATCCATCCGCAGCCACGCGTCTCGTCGGGGGGCGCAGCCCGCTCTGTCAACTGGCTTTTTCGCAGTACATTCACCAGCGCCCCGATCTGGAGGGGGCCATGATCGCGATTGCCGACATGCTTGTGGCCCATGGGGCGAGCGTCGACGAGTCGATGCCGGTCTCGGCAGACAACGACCATCAGCTTTCTGCGCTATACGGTGCGATCGGGCACGGCAACAACATGGTTCTGGCGCGCTGGCTGCTGGATCATGGCGCCAATCCGAACGACAACGAGTCGCTCTACCATGCGACCGAACTGGGCCATCACGAGGGGCTGAAGATGCTGCTCGAGCATGGCGCGGATCCGCGCGGAACCAACGCCCTCCTGCGGGCGATGGACTTCGGCGATGTCGACGCTGTCCGGATGCTCCTTGCGGCTGGTGCGCTGGCCGACGAATTCATCGGGACCCACGTCGGCGGCGAACGGCCCTGGGTCGTGCCGGCGCTGCATCAGGCAGCACGCCGGATTTGCGGGGCCGAAATGTTCGGCGTGCTTCTCGACGCGGGTGCCGATCCGGAGCGACGGTTCGAGGGATGCAGCGCCTATGGCTATGCGCGGGTTTTCGGCAACGCCGCCCTTGCGCGCGAAATCGAGGCGCGGGGTATCGCGCCAACATTGACAGCCGACGAGGACCTTCTGGCGACGGCCGCCGAGGGCCGGGATCCCGGCGGCCGAACCGTCAATCCGGAGCGGTTGCCGGACGCCTATCGAAACATCATCCGCACGATCCTGCATCTGCCCGGCAAGCTCGATCACGTGAAGCGGCTGGTGGCCCTGGGCCTCGAATTCGACCGCCCGGACGCCGAGGGGCTTACCCCGGTGCAGGTGGCCGGCTGGGAGGGTCTGCCGGACATGATGGCCTATCTGCTCAGCCTCGGGCCTGATCTGTCGCATCAGAACGGCTATGGCGGCACGTTGCTGTCGACCATCGTGCACGGGTCTGAGAACTGCCCCGAGCGGGCAATCCGCGACCAACTGGGCTGCCTCCGGCTGGCGCTGGAGGCGGGAGTTTCGGTGCCGCGTCGCGCCGCGGACCTTGCCGGCGTCCCTGAGATTGCAGACGCACTGGCTGAATGGGTCGACCGACATCCCGACTGCCTGATGGAGGGCGGCCCGGCCTGACGCCTGGTCCGCGTTCTCCCGGGCCAAGAGTGCCCTGCCGACAAACGCAAACGCCCGTCCCAACGAGGGCGGGCGGGTGTCCGCGGGCGGGCGCGGGTTGTCGGGGCCGGTGAGGGCGACCCCGACACCCTATCTTGTTTCATTCGGACGACAGGCGGTCGACGTCGGGGAATGTCGCATTCAGGAAGTCCGTGACGAGCGCGGCGACCACCGCATGTCGAGCAACGCGCTGCGCGCCGCCTTCGCTGCAGACAGCGACGAAATCCGGATCCTCCTCAGCGAGGATGGCCAGTCCGCCCGACTTGCAGGTGCCGACAAAATCGTAATGACTGACGCCGTCCGGTTCCTCGTAGCTTGCGGATGCGCCAGTCAGGGCGCCCGCAAGTGCGCGCGATTCCATGTCGAGGTTCAGCACCCCGCCGCGCTGCGCCCCGATCACCAGGACCGGCACGGAGATGCCCGCCAGACTGGCCCGAGCGAATCCTTGGGTGAAAGCAAGGTCGAGAGTCACCACCGCGCCAATGCGCGGATCGGCATCCGTCCCGGCCAGATCGGCGAGGTGTTCCGGATGGCCGACGACACCTGCTTCCCGCATGAAGCGACAATCCGCGCGGTCGGGATGTCCTGCGCAATAGTCGGCGTGCCGCGGCGCATCGAACCCGCCGCCGATGAGCGCCATGACCGTCCAGCCGCCGAGCGAATGTCCGATCGCCGCAAACTGCCGATGGTCGAGCCGCTGCATGATGCAGCACGCCACCCGCCGCTTGCAGAACCTGACGGACGTGACCCGCCCGGAGATCGGCGGCGGCGGAACACCACCCGAAGCAGCCGGGCCGGAGGTATTTCCCACCTGGGAGCAAACACCTGGGTCCGCCGATCGGCACCCGGCGCCGAGATTCGATCGGCGGCCCATTCCGTGATGTTCAGAGAAGCCTTTTTTGGGGAACTGCCGGAGCAAGGTCCGATCCGGCAGATCCGGCCGGGACGCTCAGTTCGGAACCGCGCCGTCCGCTTCGCCGAGGCTCGACGAATAGAGGTAGGCGACCTCGGTACGGTTGCGGGCCTTGAGCTTCTTCATGATGGCGCGGACATGCACCTTGACGGTGCTCTCGCACATGTTGAGCTCATAGGCGATGATCTTGTTCGGCTTGCCCTGCCGGATCGCCTCCACGACCTGCAACTGGCGCCCGGTCAGGAAGCCCGCGCCGTCCGATGCGCCCTGCGCCTTGTACGGAAGCGACTGCAGGCAACTTGGCGGAACATAGGTCCCGCCGGCGCAGATCAGGCGCAGCGCCTGCACCGCGACCTCCGTCGAAACGCTGGTTGGAATGAAGCCGTGCGCTCCGATCCGCAGCAGTTCGAGCACCTGATGCCCTGGTCGGTCGTTGGAATGCACCACGATCGGCACTGATGCGAGCCGGTCGTGGGCCGCTATCGGTAGTTCGGACAGGCTCCCGGGAAGCCGACCGCCGTCCGGGATGGACAGCAGAATGATCGACGGCTCCATGTCCAGACCGGAGCGCAGCCATTCCTTGATGCTTGGCGCCGACACGACGCGCATCTGTGCACTCGAAGCGATAAATCCCTGAAGCAACTGGCGGAGTAGCGGCCGCGGTTCAAGAATCAGAACCAGTGGAGCGTCTTGCTCGGCAAGCGAAGAGGCATCCATCAGGACGCAATCCGACGTGTTGGAAATTCTGGTGTTCATATTTGGTCCCCCGCCCGTCAATTAAGACAACGACAATCCGGCGTATGCTGCCTTACCCCCCACAGCCTCGGGATGTTAATCCGAGGGGTCACTAACGACAAGCTGTTAAATTCTAATGCTTAGTGAGTAGACTTTCGGCGCAGCAAAAAACAACTATACTGCGTATCATAGTCATCAGATTAGCGGTAGGCGATTATGGGGTTATTGATCGGTAAGGGTGTGCGCGAACAACCTTTAGGTGAGAGACACTTCCGACCGGCTTCACTGTCGCCGTCCTGCTTCGAGGCAAATGGGTCGCCGTGCCATGAACATAAGGAATACTGTCAAAGCCGAGACCGTTACGCGCCTGTGCTCAAGCAGACCATCTCGCCAAGGGCCCGCCGTTTGCGGAGGCGGATCTTTGCCGAACCTGCCCCGCGGAAACGGCACCCACCAAAGCGGCATCCGATCAATCAGGATCGCAACCGCAGGCAGGAAAGTCGTCGGCGCAGTCGGGCATGCCAAAGTTTCGGAGGCCGTGGCCTAGGGAGTACCGCGTATCGGTGGTTGAGCGCCCTGCGGCCTCGCGCGGAAGCGCCTTGCGTCTGGCGATGGCGTTCTCGCAGGAGTTGAAGTCAGTACAGCGGGTCGGAACGGACGGCAGCAGTGCGCCGGCCGCTTCGACTTGCCTCCAAGCTCGGCATCTTTCTCGGCAGACGGGATGGACCGGAAGCCAGCCACCACGGAAATCCGCCCTCCATTGGGAAGGGGCGACCCACGCTTCGGGGGCCGCTTCGGGTCAGTTCGCTGCGTGAACGGGATTGCTGGAAACCATGCGGGGCGCGGCCCGGGGACCGCCGTCTTGGATGGCGACGGCCTGTGCCACGGCCGCCTGGAACTCGCGATCGAATCGCTCGATCGAGAAGCGCTGCGCGTTCTGGCGGCAGGCCGACGGAGAGATCTCGGCGAGATTGCTCTCGAACATTTCGACCGCCTCGCGAATCGATTCGACGGACTGCTGCCGGAACAGCACTCCGGTGGGAGTGTCGCGTCCGAGCGGCCGGACGATGTCGCGCGCGCCACCCTGGGCATAGGCGATCAGCGGCGTGCCGGCAGCCTGCGCCTCCGCCAGCGCGATGCCGAAGTCCTCGCAACCGGCGAAGACCATGCCCTTGGCGTTGCGCACGACATCGACATACTGCTGCCGATCGAGATAGCCGGTGAAGCTGATGTTCGGCGCGGCGAGGGACCGGAGCCCGGCTGACTGCTGGCCCTCACCGACCACGACAAGCCTGCGCTCCGGCATCGCGCGGAAAGCGCGCAGCACGAGATCGGTCCGCTTGTAGGGCGCGAGGAAGCTCGCGGCGACGTAGTAGTCGCCCTTGCGCGCGGTGAACGGCATTTCATCGACGTCCACCGGCGGGTGGATCACCAGCGCATCACGGCCGTAGATCCGGCGGATGCGGCCCCGGACATACTCCGAATTGGCGACCATCAGATCGGGTCCGTGCGCCGTTCGGACATCCCATATCCTGAGCCCATGCAGCATGTAGCGGTAGAGCAGCCCCTTCGGTCCGAAGCCGAGGCGGGCCTGTTCCAGATAGGTGAACTGCTCGTCCCAGGCGTAGCGGGCAGGGCTGTGCACATAGCAGACATGCGGCTGGTCTGGCCGGGTGAGAACCCCGCGCGCAAAGGCGGAGGAGGAGGACAGGACAAGGTCGTAACCGGTCACATTGAACTGCTCGATGAAGAACGGGCAGAGCGCGAAGAGATTGCGGTAGTAGCGGCGAATGCCCGGAAGACGGTTCAGCGGCGAAGTGCGGAAGACCCTGTCGCCGAAGTGGCGGGCCTTCACCTCGGGATCGAGGAAGTCGAACAGGGTGAAGACGTCGGCCTCGGGGAACAGCCGGCAGAACCGGGCGAGCACGCGCTCGCCGCCACGAAAGTCCGGACACCAGTCGTGAACGATCGCGATCCTCGCGCCCTTCAGCCCCGCCAGGGCCGAAGGCTCCTCCGCAGACGTCGTCATGCTCGCCGATTGGGCTCGAAACATTCTGCTCCCCCGATGCCCGATTCCGATCCGGGCGCAGGCCACTGAGCCTCCGTGCCACATGCCGATCCACAAAACCCTGTCGGGCGATGGCCGTTATCCTCCATAAGGTCGCACCCTGCGCACCGATGACGGACGCTCACGCCTTCCGACGGGGCCGGCGCGACTTTGGAGGGGGCGCCTGCTGCGATCGACCCGCCTATCCTCTTTCCGCAGTGGGTGTCGTGGAGCATTGCTGGTGAACGGTTCAGATAGGACGGAGCGGGCGCGGGAGCGCCTGGGGCGGGCTTGCGCCGTCGTCTTGCTGCTCGCGGGCCTGCTGCTGGCTGCACGCGAGCCGGCGGCGGCCGAGGGCGAATACCGGCTCGGACCGGAAGACAAGATCCGCCTGAAGGTGTTCGAGTGGCGCGCGTCCCAGGACGAGGTCTTCGGCTGGGAGGCTTTGAACGACGAATATTCCCTCGGGGCCGCGGGCGAGCTGTCGCTGCCGCTGGTTGGGTCGGTCCAGGCGGCGGGCGCCACACGCGACCAGCTCGCCAAGCTGATCTCCGAGCGTCTCGCACAAAACATGGGGCTCGGACGGGCGCCGTCGGTCGCGGTCGAGATCGTCGCCTATCGTCCGTTCTTCATCGTGGGTCCGGTGGAGACGCCGGGAGCCTACCCCTATCGTCCCGGGCTGACTCTCCTCAAGGCGCTGAGCCTGGCCGGAGGGCTGAAGACCAGCGAAGACGGCGGCGCGCGCGCGGTGATCTCCGGGCTCGGCGACCTCGACGTGCTGCTGCTGCAGCGCGACGAGGTCGTGGCGAAGCTCGCGCGGCTGCGGGCGGAGATGTCGGGCGCCGACTTCGAGGCTCCGCCGGGCCTCGCGGCCCGCAAGGGCGATGCCGCCGTGGCACGGCTGATCGCGCAGGAACAGGCGATCTTCGCCGCCCGACAGGAGGCCTTCAGCACCCAGATGGCAGCGCTGGAACAGCTGCGGACCAACCTTCAGACCGAGGTTCCGGCGCAGGCCGCGCTGCTCGACAATGTCAAGGCCCAGGCCGACTCGCTGCGCGACGAGGTGGCGACGATAGGCAAGGTGGTCACCGGGCGCGAGGTCCGCGACCTGGAACGCCAGATCACCGCGCTCGAAGGGCAGCGGCTGCAAGGTGAAACCAGCCTGCTTCGGGCACAGCAGGAAGTGAGTCGGGCGGAGATCGCGATCATCGAGCTTCGGAGCCAGCGCACCCAGAGCCTCGCCGGCGAGATCCGCGATACTCAGGGCCAGTTCGATCAACTGGAACGCCGGATCGACACGGCGACGAGCCTGGTGGAAGATGCCGAGATCAGCAGCCCCCTGGACGGAGAGGCGGGGCGGCCTCGGCTGCGGCCGCTGTACTCGATCGTGCGGGCCGGTGCCGACGGTCAGCCGGTCGAGTTCGAGGCCGAGGAGACGACGCAGATCGAACCCGGCGACGCCATCAAGGTCGAGCTACGCCGGGGACAGCCTGTGAACCTAAGCGGCGAGATCTGATCGCGGGTCGCCGTCGGCGTCCCTCCGCCGGCTTTCGTCTGATCTGCACCTAGCACTACCCCTCGAGGGCCGCCGCCTCTACACTCTGCACCGATGCGGTTGCAGCGCAAGGCGGGAACTGGCTTGCTCTGGAGTGCGGTCTTCTTCTTCTTGCTCGGCGCCCTGATCGGGCGTCTCTACCGCGCGCCGGCCCTGGTTCCGGCGACCTTGCTCGCCGCGGTCTGGGGCGTGGCAGCCGGCTGGAGGGCGCAGAGCGGCGTCGCTCAGGCGATACTGGCAGCTCTGCTTCTCGCGGTCGTGCTTCACGCCGCCTATCTGGTGGCGCTTGCTCTCCGCGGCCTGGCCGAACGGCCCGAGTCGTGGAGAGCCACGAGACCCGTCGCACGGGATCGGTCAAGGCCGCCGACTGGCGTGCGCGAAGCGCCCGGACGCGGGACGGCCGTAGCCGGCGCGCGCCGGAAGTCGTAAGCCTTCCGTCTGATGGATGGGTGGTGAACGGCCGAAAGGCGGAGCACGCGCAGCGGACCGGATAGTCGGACGGACACAATGACGATCGTGCCCGGGATCTGATGCCGAGATAGCTCTGGGAGGCCGGGAAGCCGGCTCTGGCGCGGCAGATCGGGATCGGTCCAATGAATCAGCAGTTCGGGCAGCGGCGGTATGCTACGGCCCGTCTCAACGGCCTCGCCGTGCCCGGGCTCGCCCCGGGGGATCGCCCGGCGGTGCGCGCTTGAACCGGCTCGGCGCCCGCATCGTCAGTGGCACGTTCTGGTCGGCAGTGGAGACCTGGGGCCGGCAACTGGCACTGTTCCTGATCTTCGTCGTCCTGGCACAATACCTCGGCCCGGAGGCTCTCGGCCTGGCCGCCCTGGCGGCGGTGGCGCCGACAATCCTGTGCGTTCCCGTGATCCAGGGCTTCCCGGATGCGCTCGTTCAGCGGACCACGGTCGAACGCGAGCACTTCGAATCCGTGTTCTGGCTTCTCGTCTCCATCGGCCTGGTCCTCAGCGCATCGATCTATGCCGCGGCTCCGCTGGTCGCAGATTTCTTCGACGAACCGGCACTCGAGGAACTGGTTCGGTGGACCAGCCTGATCGTCGTAATTCAGGCAATCGCATCGGTTCCGATGGCGATCCTCAAGCGGGACCTCGGCTTCCGCATGTTGGCGATCCGCACGCTGACCGGCACCAGCCTTTCGGGCGCGATCGGAGTCGGGATGGCGATCGCCGGCATGGGAGTCTGGAGCCTGATCGGAATGCAACTCGCCAAGGTCAGCTCCGAGGCGTTCATCCTCCTGGTCTTCAGCCGGTGGCGGCCGCGCCTGCGCTTCTCCATCGCGCATGTTCGCGAGCTCTCGGGCTTCGCGGTGCCGATGATCGTTCAATCCCTCTGGACCTATATCAACGAAGAGCTTCCGAAGATCTTCCTCGGCGCCTTCATCGGGCCCTATGCCGTCGGCATCTACGCCTTCGCCCGCCGCCTCCACGATCTGATGGTGCAGGGACTGCTCACACCGCTGACCAATGTCGCCCTGCCGGCGATCTCTCGCATCCAGGAGCAGCCGGAGAAGGTCAACCAGTTCTTCGACACCGGCATTCGCCTCACCGGGCTGGTGGCATTCCCCGCCTTCGCCGGCTTCGCCGCCATCGCTCCGGACGCCGTTCCCCTCGTCTTCGGCCCGCAATGGGCGAGCGCGGTGATTCCGGTGCAGATGCTTATGATCCTTGCACTGGTGCGCACCGTCGACAGCCTCTGCGGCGTGACCTTGCTCGCCCTCGGGTATTCCAAGCTCATCCTCATGCTCAACATCACCTACACGGTGCTGGCCCTGATCGCACTCCCGATCGGCGCTTCGATCAGCCTCGAGGCGACGCTGGCGGCCCAGATCCTCTGCAACCTGATCCTGGTGCCGATCTTCCTCTGGTTGGCGCAGCGACGCGCCAATCTCGATGTCTTCACGCCGCTCGCCTTCCTGCCTAGGCTGGCGGTGGCGGCGGGCGTACTCTACCTCGCTGTCACGCTCTGGCGGCGCGGCTTTCCGATGGAATTCTCTCCGGTATTGCTGGTCGGATCCTCGATCGTGGTGGGCGCCGCCGCCTACGGGATCATGGCGATCCTGTTGATGCGCCCCGACCTGTTCCGGGCCCGAGAAACACTCTTGCGGATGCGAGGATGAGCGTCTGGCAGGAGTTGAGCGTTCCGCGCAGCCCCCATCATCCTTCGGCGGTAGATGCCGTCCGAAGGTCAGGTGTGGCGCATGGCCGAGGTCTGCTACCGCTGATCGGGTGGGTACCGGGCCGGACGGGCTCCGGCCTGGTCGAAGTCGCAATACGCCGCAGAAGACACGACGGTCTATCGTAGGGGCATTCACGATGTACCAATCAATCCTAGTAACGGGCGGAGCCGGCAATATTGGCAGCGCACTTGCGCGGGCGCTGGTCAAACTGCCGCAAACCCAGGTCGTCGTTGCGGACAACATGTCCACCGGCAGCTGGCAAAAGGTCGACATTGATGCCGGAAACCTGACCATCGTCAAGGCGGACGTGAACGATTTCAACGACATCGCCTCGCTGTTCTTCCGCTTCCACTTCACGCATGTCTTCCACCTGGCCGCGGTGGTGGGTGTCGAGAGGACGCTGTCCAACCCCTTGCTGGTGCTGCGGGACATCCGGGGCATCGAAAATGTGTTGCAACTCTGCAAGAATACCGGCGTCCAGCGGGTCTACTTCGCGTCATCGTCCGAGGTCTACGGCGAGCCGTTCGAGATCCCTCAGAACGAACAAACGACGCCGCTAAACTCGCGCCTGCCGTATGCGGTCGTGAAGAACATCGGCGAGGTCTACCTTCGGACCTACTTTCGCGAGTTCGGCCTGCCGTCGACGATCTTTCGTTTCTTCAATACCTATGGGCCGCGCCAGAGCGAAGACTTCGTTCTACCGCGCTTCGTCCGGGCGGCTATGGATGGCCGACCCCTTACTATCTACGGCGACGGGTCGCAGACACGAACCTTCTGCTTCGTCGACGACACGGTCGACGCCTGCGTGGCCGCCCATCGCACCGGCGCACACGAGAACGACGTCATCAACATCGGCAGCTCGGTGGAGATCAGCATTCGCGATCTGGCGGAAACCATCATTCGCGTCGTGGATTCGACCTCGCAGCTCACGTTCATGCCCGCGCTCTCGGAGGGCGACATGACGCGGCGCTGTCCGGAGACCAGCAAGATGATGGCGCTGCTGAACCGGCCGCTCGTACCGCTGGAGGAGGGCATTCGGCGGCTCGCCGACTATCTTTCCGGGGGTAGCGGCCTGCCCCTTCGGGCGCAACCGAAGCTGGGCCTTGCGCGGGTGGCGCAAGGGTGAAGCTCGCTTTCGTAAGCCAGCCCTACGACCGGCTCTTTCCGCCGACGCAGAATTCGATCGGGCTCATCACCTATTACAGCGCCCTGGAACTCGCGCGCAAATTCGACGTCACGATCTACGGCAAACACTATCGGGACGATCGGCTGCCACCGGATTTGCCGGTTTCGGTCACGCGGCTTCCGGTCAACCGCGACCGACTGGTGCAGAAGGTCGTGCGCAGCTTCCCCAGGGTCACTGGCGGGCTCGGGATCGCGCACAAGCTCGACGATCATACGCAGTACCGCCGCGAGGTCGGACGACGGATCGCCAGCGACCGTCCCGATATCGTTCACGTGATGAACTACTGGCAATGGTGCCGTGAACTCAAGGCGCCGGGATCGTCGCACCGGCTCGTACTTGAAATGCAATGCGAGTGGCTCTCGCAACACGACCGCCGGGCGGTCGGCCGACAGCTCGAGGCGGTCGACGCCGTGGTTGCCGTCAGCGATCATATCGCGCGAACCTTCCTCGGCGCGTTCCCCGATTTTCCCGGAAAGGTGACAACCGTCGGCAACGGCGTGGACGTCGACCATTTCAATCCCGCGCCGGAACGCGGAGAGGTCGCCGAGAAGCGGAAACGCATTCTTTTCGTGGGGCGCATTTCGCCGGAAAAGGGGGTGCATACGCTGCTCGAAGCCTTCGGCGAGCTGGCGGATCGGATCGACGACGTCGAACTCGTCATCGCGGGACCGCAGTCCCCGCTGCCACGCGACTTTCTCACGAGCCTCTCGTCCGACCGGCAGGTGCGGGATCTTCTGCGGTTCTACGACCGGGACGGGACCTGCATCTACGGCAGGCACCTCGAAGCGGCCATTGCCCGGCATGGTCTTCGGGATCGGGTGCAGTTCCTGGGCAATGTTTCGCATCAGGAACTTCTGTCAGTCTACCATGCCGCCGATCTCGTCGTGAATCCTTCGCTCAGCGAGAGCTTCGGCATCTCCGTCGTGGAGGGAATGGCCTGCGGCATCCCCGTCGTCGGAACGCACGTCGGGGGCATGTGCGAAACCATCGTGAGCGGCACGACCGGACTCCTGGTCGAGCCGGAAGCGCCGCGACAGCTCGCGGCCGCCCTGACCGCGATCATCGACGATCCGGCGGGGGCGAAACGGATGGGTGCCGAAGGCCGCGTGCGCGCCGTAAGAGCCTATTCCTGGAAGGCTCGCGCGGATCGTCTGGCAGCACTGTATCGAAGCCTGGCGGGAGCCAGCCCGGACGTGCAGCCCATTGCTCCGGAGTTGCGTGCCCGTGCTAGGGCAAGCTGATCGGACACGCCCATGGCACAGCTGAACTTCGTTCGGATTCTTCAGTGCCCCTACTGCGGCGGCGGTCTCGAATTGGAGACGCGCCACCCCGCCGAGGGCCCGGATGTGGAATTCGGCACACTTCGCTGCCAGTGCTATCGCTATGGCATCGTTCTTGGGATCGTCGTGCTGCGCCAGGCATCGCCGCCGAACGACAACACGGACCCGATTGTCGCAGCGATCGACAAGGGTGACCATGACGGCGCGGTCGACCTGATGCTCGCCCATGAGCCTCGACCGCACGGCGGGGTCCGGGCAACGATCCGCCGCTCGGTCGAACGGCTGCGACAACGGGGTCGCCCCAACGGCACTCGGCATCCCTTTCCGTCTTCGGAAGGCCTGCACACGGTGCTGAGACGATGGCGCCCCAACTATTATGGCGAGTACCTCGAGTACCGATACGCCAATCCCAGCCTGTTGGCGGCCCTACCGGTCATTGCCGCGATGGCAAAGGGACTGACCCCGAGCGGCGACGGCCCTGACGCGCTGTGGGCGCTCGACATCGGCTGTGGCATCGGTCAGACTACCTATCTTCTGAGATCGTTGGTTCCCGGTATGCGTGTCGTGGCCGCGGATCTCGACTTCCTGAACCTCGCCCTTGCGAAGCACTACGTCGAGCCCGAGGGGAACTTCATCTGCTTCGATGCCGAGGCGGGGCTGCCCTTCAGGGACGGCGTATTCGACGCGACGTTTTCGCTCGACTGCGTTCACTACATCCGTGGCAAACAGAAGCTGGCGGCCGAGCTGCAGCGAACGGGGCGCGCGAACGCCCTCTATGCACTCTGCCACCTCCACAACGTGGCGCGCGCCAATCCGAACCAGGGCATACCGCTCTCCGCCGAGGGCTATTCCAGGGTGTTCGGGCGGCTCGGGGGCACCCTCTACGCCGAGCCTGCCCTGCTCGAGAGCTTTACCGAGAATGGGTCGCTCGGGTTGAGTCTTGCGGCCGCCAAGCCAAGGACTGACGTGGCCGACGCGTTCGTCTACCTCGGTCTCGGCGACAACAACGCTGAACTCACATCGACGCATCTGGACAATTACATGGCGTCCGGTCCGTCCCACTTTTCCCTGAACCGACTCTATCAGGGCATTTCCGGTGACGGGGTCATCGAGCTTCGACTGAACTGGCCGAGCGAAAAGCTCAGAAGCGAATGCTGCGCCAGTTTCGAGCCTCTGCGGGAGAGGGTGTCGTTGGCGGCAGCATTCGCGGATGCCGTGCTCGGCCAACGCTTTCACGAATTGCCGGCGGAGATCTTCGAAGCACTGGTCCGATCCTTCGTGGTCGTCCCACAGCCTGCGGCCTTTCACGCCGAAGCCTAGCAGATCGCTGAAGCAGGGGCCGAAGCATGGGGCGGCCATTCCCGCCCACCGACCTCGATCGTGGCCCTTCGACACTGATCTGAGCAAGCACGCCTGGATGTTTGGGCTGTCTGCCGAACACATCTGCCCGAACCGAACCCACCGGACCCGCTTGGGTCGCCGAACCGCCCCGCAGCGGGCTCGGGCCACGCCATCGCGAGCCGGGCCGGTTAGGCCGCGTCGTTGAACTTGAGGAGCACGAAGGCCGTGCTGGCGAGGATCCTGAGGTCCAGCCAGGGCGACCAGGAACGGACATAGGTCTCGTCGAGCTCGATCCGATGCGCGTAATCCACCGAACTGCGGCCGCTGACCTGCCAGAGCCCGGTCATCCCGGGACGTACCGAAAGGTAGAGCGGCGTCTTGGCGCCGTATCGAGCGAGTTCGTCGGCGACGACGGGGCGCGGTCCGACGCAGCTCATTTCGCCGCGCAGCACGTTGATCAGCTGGGGCAGTTCGTCCAAGCTCGACTTGCGCAGCATCCGCCCGACGAAGGTGACTCGCGGATCGTTGCGCAGCTTCTGGGTCTCTCTCCACTCACGTGCGGCTTCGGGGTTTTCGGCGAGGTGGCGCTCCAGAACCGTGTCGGGGTCGCGCACCATGGAGCGGAACTTGTGGCAATTGAAGGGCTTGCGCTGGAAACCGACGCGCGGATGCGCAAAGAGCACCGGCCGCCCCATCGTCACAAGTATGAGCAGGGCGATCATCAACTCGAGCGGCAGGAGCATGACCGCCAAGGCTGCGGCGAATACCAGGTCGACGGCGCGCTTCAGGGTTCCGCCGAGCGGCCGTTGCTCCGGCTTGAAGCTGGTCCCGATACTGCGGCGTCCGGGCACGCCGCCGCGCATCGCCGCGAGCAAGCCATTGAAACCGCCGGTCGAACCCTGCGCGGGTGTCTCAGGCAGCATGGGAGGCGTTTCGACTGCAAACGGCTCCGTCATGTCCTCTCTTCCATTGCCCGCGTCCCCCTCGATGGACGGAAACTGCGCCTAGCTCCGGTGATTGGTTCCATCTTTGCGAGGAGGAAGGAGGGAACAAGGTTGCAAAAGGTGTACGCCGATCATCGGATTGGATGGCCACCCACCCGGCCGGAGATCAATCTCGGACGGCGGGCACGGCGGGGCACCTTTGTCAGCGCCACCCCGAGCAGAGGTATGCCGCAGAGATCCGCCATCCGGATGGCCTCCGCGACCGCGTCGAGCGGCGTCGTGCCCCAGGCTGCGACGACGATGAGGAAATCGAGGCTCGGCAGCGCCGGCAGCACGTCGATCGCCTGCTGCATCGGCGGAAGGTCCACGATCACCACCTCGTTGGCCCCCTGCAGATCGCGCCAGGAGCCGGACAGAGCCGAGGTGCGGGCCCAGTCGCCCGGGTTGCGGCCGAAGCGGGCCGGAAACAGCTCGAACCAGCCGTCGGACGGCACAGGCGAGCCGGAGCCGGGCTCGGGCCGGATCGGCCGAGTCGGCGACCCGTTGTCCGACTGCGGGCGCAACGCCTTGCTCAAGGTCGAGCGCAGCGGGTCACCGTCGACCACCAGAGTGCGGTAGCCGGCGCCGACGCAGGCGAGGCCCAGATTGCTGGAGATCACGCTCTTGCCCTCGCCGCGCAGTGCCGATGTAATGCCGACGGCGACGCTCCCGTCGGCCTTGGCGCTGATGCGAATCGCCGTTTTGAGGCGGCCGATTGCGTCCGCGAAGGGCGAGTCAGGGTTGGCGTAGATGTCGGTCAGGCCGCGCTGGTCGTTGGACCAGAAGCTGATTCGCGGCACCTCGACCAGGCAGTCGGAGCCCAAGTCGGACCGGATCTGCCGGCCGGAGCGGATCGAGCCATCGAGGCTCTGCCGGACGATGGCGGTGCCGATGCCCAAGAGCAAGCCGGCCAGAGCACCGAAAATCAGGGTGATCTTGGTTCGCGGCGAGCTCTTGTTGAAAGGCGGCGACGCCGGGGTGATCACGCGGACCAGCGAATAGGGGTAGGATTTGTGCTGCAGCGACGAGGTGAAGGCCTCGAGCACGCTGCCGTAGAGCTTGCGATAGGTATCGGCGGTCGCCTCCAGCTCCTCGAGCGTCGGTGCCTCGTCGGCGCTCGACTCGGCAGTGATCATCGCCGGGTCGGTGGGCGCGGCATCGGCAATGCTGTAGTCGTGCCGGGCGCGAAACGCCTGCGCTGCCTGCGTGGCGGCGTTCAGCTTGTGACGCAATTCGTTCAGCCGCGCCTCGAGCCACTCGTTGCCCTGCTCCATGGCGGCGATCTTGGACAAGAGCTGCTCATTCACATAGGCGTAGGCGGTGGCGTTGGCGATCTGCGCCGCCTTCTCCGGGTCGCGCGAGCGGAACGAGATCTCGATCACGTAGGAGACGCTGATGCGGTTCACGCCGAGCCTGCTCTGGAAATGCGCGAGCGTGAGGCGCCGCGCCTTCTCCTGCGCGGCGGATTCGAGGTCTGCCTCCGTGCCGGGGGCCGGTGCAGCCGAGGGATCGGCCGGCAACGCGGCTCCCGCCTCGCCCGCCGCGCCTTCGGCCACCGCCTCGTCAGCCGGCTCGCCGGTCGGCGAGTCTTCGGCAGCGCCATCGAGGTTGCCTGAACGCCACTCCTCGACGGTTTCTGGCTTGAAGAGGCCGATCCCGACCACGAGATCCGCGGCCCTGGTGACCAGCATCTCCATCCGCGAGCGCTTCTTCCCCTGGAATTCCGGATCGTTGACGAGGTCGAGCTCGTCGATCACCATATTGGCGATCATCTCCGATCGCAGCACGGTCATCTGGCTCTCCACCTCCGCGGTGTCGAGCGACGTCTGGACCTCGCGACCCTGGGTGTCGAGCAGTGACGGCGCCTTCAGGTCGATCAGGATCTGGGTATAGGCCGTGTAGGCCGGCTCCTGCGACGTGACCTGAAACGCGGCGAGGAGCACGCCGATGCCCATGCAGCCGACGATCGTCAGAAAGTGCCGGCGGGCAAAGCCGATCAACTCGGCGCGGCTGATGCCTCCGTCGTCCGGCATGGCCGCCGGGCGTTCGAGGCGTGGATCGGGCCGCGCGAGATTGGGGTTGCGCTCCAGCACGGCTCAGCCTTTCAGAGGCGACAGGCAAATGAACGATACCCGGACACCGGGGCGCCGGCCTGCGAGCGGAGCGGCGGGGAAGTGCCCGGGGCGGACGCGGCATTCGTCTTGTTGCCGGCGCGTCATGCTTCAGGCCGCGACCAGCGCTGGCGAGAGGCCGAGCCGGGCGAGCAGGTTGCTCACCTCCGTCCGATAGACCGGGTTCATCAGGATCACCCGGTCGGGGCGATACTCGGACAGGAATTCGGGTGCGACCACTTCGGCGCCGCTGCCCGGAAGGAAGCGACCGCGCTTGCGCGGGTTCAGATCGACGGCATAGGCAACCGCGGCCGGTCGCAGCGCGTCGAGAAAGCCGACGCCCTTCGACCCCGCCCCCCAGATCACGATCCTTTCGCCATCTGCGGCCCATCCGGCGACCGCATTCTGCCAACGGGCGAGCTTGCTGCGGTAGCGTTCGGCGAAGGGGCCGTTCGTGGCCGTTGCCGGGGCGACGCTCCCCGGACCGGCGGCCCGCGCACCCGGGACGGGCCGCGCCTCGATGCCGAGATATTGCCCCGAGTAGAGGTCTCGGGTCGCGATCACCTCGAGCCCGCAGCGCTCGAAGAGGGCGACGAGCGAGCGGGTTGTGAAATACGAGCAGTGCTCGTAGATCAGGTCCCAGATGCCGTCGTCCTCGAAGGTATACGCTGCGTTGGGCACCTCGAAGAACAAGACCGTTTCGCCGGTGACCGCGGGCGACGCGGCGATCTCGGCGAGGAATGCCGCCGGGTCGGCGATGTGCTCGAGCACCTGGCGGCAGCAGAGCAGGTCGATGGCGGGCAGATCGATGGCACGGGAGAAGAATTCCGGCACGAACACGACGTCGAGGCCCCGCGCGATCGCCGCGGCATCGGGCGGGCAGCTTCGGTCGTAGCCGCGGCCGCGGTTGCCGCCGAGCCGGCAGACAAGCGCCAGGAAATCGCCGTGGCCGCAGCCGACATCGACCACGAACCGCCCGTGCAGTCGGTACTTGTCGACGAGGCTTCGCGCGAGGTCCTCGGCATAGCCGCTGAAATGTGACGAATAGTGCAGGGAATTCTCGTAGGCGGGGGTGTAGTCGAGAAGTTCGGGGATGAACGCCTCGTTGTATACGTGACTGCAGTTCGGGCAGACCGAGAGCCGCAGCGGCCCGCGGGGCGCCTCGACCGCGCGCGCACGATCCTCCCAGAGCACATTGCAGTAGAGCGGAACCGAGCGCTCCGCCAGGAGCGGTTCGACGCGGGCGTCGCCGCAGGCCCGGCACTTCGGCCAGACCACGGAACGATGGACGCGGTCTTGGGCCATCACATGTGACATCTCAGAACCCTACTCGCCCGCACCGCTCAGCGCGCCAGATGAGCATAGTCGGGTAGCGTACGGGCACCACTACGTCTTTCAGCCGATGGCCGCCGGAGGCCGGCGCGACGCGGGCCCCGTGCCGGCGGGAGGCCTGCGAACGGCCCGATTGCCGAGAACGGGCCATACGCCCTATTTGCCCAAGATACGGGCGCAAGGTGTAGAGATATCCGCCCAATGCCGGCGTGGCCGGCACGATCCCGGTGCGCATACTGCCAGCAGCGAAATTCCGCCGGCCCGTCCGGCGAATCGAGTACGGGGGTTGCCGTGAGGGTCGCGATTCTTGCCGGAGGACACGGAACCAGGCTGGCGGAGGAGACGCAGGTCCGTCCCAAGCCGATGGTGGAGATCGGTGGCAGGCCGATCCTCTGGCATATCATGATGCACTATTCTCGCCACAACCTGAACGAGTTCGCCGTCGCCTTGGGCTACAAGGGCGAGTACATAAAGCGGTATTTCGCGGATTATGCCGCGCTGAACGGCGACCTGACCGTGCGCATGGGCGGCCCAGGAGGGGCGTCGGTGCGCGCGCACGAGCGGCCGCATCCCGAATGGACGGTCGACCTCGTCGAGACCGGCGCGGACACGATGACCGGCGGCCGCGTCAAGCGGCTCGCCCCGTGGCTCGGCGGCGAGACCTTCATGCTCACCTGGGGCGACGGGGTGTCGGACGTCGATCTCGACGAACTCCTCGCCTTCCACCGCAGCCACGGCAAGCTCGCGACGGTGACGGCGGTACGGCCGCCCGCCCGCTACGGCCATATGGTGTTCGACGGCGCTCGCGTAACCAAATTCGCCGAGAAGCCGCAGGCCGCGGAGGGCTGGATCAACGGCGCCTTCTTCGTGCTCGAGCCACAGGTTCTCGACTACATTGCCGGCGACCAGATCATGTTCGAGCACGAGCCGCTCGAACGGCTCGCAAGCGATGGCGAGCTGATGGCCTACCATCATCGCGGATTCTGGGCGTGCATGGATACGCTCCGCGACAAAACGAAACTTGAGGAAATGTGGGCGTCGGGCAACCGGCCGTGGGCAACTTGGGAAAGAGAGCAATGCGCGTCTTCGTCACCGGCCATCGCGGCTATATCGGCGTAGTCCTCACGCGGCTGTTCGAGGAGGCCGGCCACGAACTGGTCGGCTGCGACACCGATCTCTACGAACGCTGCTCGTTCGAGGCCGGCGGGCGGATCCCGGAGATCCCCTGGGTGCGAAAGGACATTCGCGACCTCGATGTCGCGGACCTGCGCGGGTTCGACGCCGTGGTTCACCTGGCCGGGCTCTCGAATGACCCGCTCGGCGACCTCAACCCCGACGTCACCCACGCCATCAACCAGGTCGCGGCCGCGCGGCTGGCCGGTCTGGCCAAGCGCGCCGGGGTCGGTCGCTTCGTGTTCGCCTCCTCCTGCTCGACCTATGGCCGCGCCGGCGACGACTTCATCGACGAGACCGGCACCATCAGGCCGGTGACGCCCTACGGGGAGTCCAAGGCGGGGGCGGAACTCGACATCGCCGTGCTCGCGGACAGAGACTTCTGTCCGACCTACCTGCGGCCGGCGACGGCCTACGGCGTCTCGCCGCGCATCCGCTTCGACCTCGTGCTCAACAATCTCGTCGCCTGGGCGGTGACGACCGGGCGAATCCTGATGAAGTCGGACGGCACGCCGTGGCGGCCGATCGTTCATATCGAGGACATCTCCCGTGCCTTCCTCGCGACGGTGCAGTCCGAGCCGGCGGCGGTCTGGAACCAGGCCTTCAATGTCGGCATCACCGAGCAGAACTACCGCATCAGCGAGCTGGCGGAGATCGTTGCGCGGGTCGTGCCCGATTGCCGGATCGACTTCGCCGAGGGAGCCGGTCCCGACCCCCGATGCTATCGCGTCGACTGCGACAAGATCCGACGCACATTGCCGGATTTCGTGCCGGTCTGGGATGCCGAAAAGGGAGCCCGGCAGCTCTACGAGGCCTACAAGGCCAGCAACCTGACGCTCGACGAATTCGAAGGCCCGCGCTACCAGCGCATCGCCCATGTGCGCAAGCTGATCGCCGACGGCGTGATCGGTTCCGATCTGCGGCATGTCGAGCCGACAGCCGCCCCGGAGCGTGCTGCGACGGCCGACGCCGACGGTTTCGCTGCGGCCTGCGGGGACGCCCACTGCCATTCCTGCCGGCGCGTCGGCCTGAAGCCGGTGCTCGACCTCGGGACCATGCCTAGGTCCGACGGGCTCGTCGGCGAAGAACATTGCGGCCGGGAGCCACGCTATCCGCTGCGCCTCGCCTTCTGCCCCGACTGCACGCTGGTGCAGCTGCTCGAGACACCGCCGCCGGAAGAGCTGTTCGGGGCCGACTATCTCTATTTCTCGTCCTTCTCGCCGGCGCTGCTCGAACATTCGCAGCAGAACGCCGAGGAACTGATCGAGCGGCTCGGCCTCGGTCCGACGAGCCTTGTGGTGGAGCCTGCAAGCAACGACGGCTACCTGCTGCGCAACTTCGCCGCGCGTGGAATACCGGTGATGGGCGTCGAACCCGCGCCGAAGCAGGCGCAGGTTGCCCGCGAGGCCGGCATTCCGACCCGATCCTCGTTCTTCACCACCGCCTTTGCCGAATCGGTGCGTGCCGAGGGGCTGGCCGCCGACCTGCTCCTGGCCAACAACGTGGTGGCGCATGTGGCGGATCCGAACGATTTCGCCGCCGGCATCAGCACGATCCTCAAGGAGGACGGGGTCGCCGTCGTCGAGTTTCCCTATCTGCGCGACCTTGTCGAGCACGTGGAATTCGACACGATTTACCACGAACATCTGTGCTACTTCTCTGTCACCAGTGCCGACGCGCTGTTCCGGCGCAACGGGCTGTTCATCAACGACGTGCGCCGGCTGCCGATTCACGGCGGCTCGCTGCGGCTCTACATCGGCAAGCACGAGGCGCGGAGCCCGGCGGTCCTGGCGATCCTTGCCGAGGAGAAGGCGCTCGGCATGGACAGCTACCGGTTCTACGAGGACTTCGCACAGCGCGTCGCCGGATTCCGCAACCGGGCGCGGGCGCTGATCGAGGGGCTCAAGGCGGAGGGCAAACGCATCGCCGCCTATGGCGCTGCCGCCAAGGGCACAATCATGCTGAACTATCTTGGCCTGAACGACCATACCATCGACTATGTCGTCGACAAGAACATCCACAAGCACGGCAAATACATGCCCGGCGTCGGGCTCAAGGTCTGCGACCCGGCCCGCCTGATCGACGACCGGCCGGACTATGTGATGATCCTGCCCTGGAACTTCCGCCAGGAGATCATCGCCGAGCAACGCCCGTATCGCGAAGGGGGCGGACAATTCATCGTGCCGACACCCAGCCTGGACATCGTGTGATGGACGATTTCGCTGCGAGGGAGCCGGCCCCGAGCCCGGTGCGGCGGCCGCGCACGAGCGGTTGCCCCGCATGCGGAAGCAGCGAGATCGAGCCTTTCTACCGGGTGCAGTCGATTCCGCTGCACAGCTGCATCCTGCTCGAATCGCCGGAGGCGGCGCGGGCCTTTCCGCGGCGGGATCTGGAACTGGCATTCTGCGACGATTGTGGCTTCGCCTTCAATGTGATCTTCGACGCACCGTCGATGGCCTATTCGACCAACTTCGAGGAGTCGCAGCATTTCTCGGACACCTTCAATACCTTCGCGCGCGACCTCGTGCGCGAGATTTCCGAGACCTGCGAGGCGACCGGCAAGCAGATCGTCGAGATCGGCTGCGGCAAGGGCGAGTTTCTCGTTCAGCTGTGCGAACTGGCCGGTGCCTGCGGGATCGGCATCGACCCCGGCTACCGGGCGGACCCGGGCCGGACGTCCGGCGCGGTCACGGTGCGCTTCGTCCCCGAGCTGTTCGGTCCGGCGCATTTCGATCTGCCCTCCGACATCGTTATCTGCAGGCACACCCTCGAGCATATCCCCGCCGTGCGCAGCTTTCTGGCCGCGATTCGCCAGATGATCGGCCCCCGTCGCGACGTCCAGGTCGTCTTCGAGACCCCGGACTTTGCGCGCGTCTTGCAGGAGGGGGCATTCTGGGACGTCTACTACGAACATTGTTCCTATTTCAGCGCCGGCACCCATGCCGACCTGTTCCGGCGCGAAGGCTTCGTCGTCGACGAGGTGAAGCTGGCCTACGGCGGACAGTACATCGTTCAATACGCTCGTCCCGCAGCGCAGCCGACCCGCACGATTCCCCCCGACCCCGACGTGGTCGCCGAAATGCGGCGTCTGGTGCAAGACTTTCCGGCCAGGGTCCGGCAAAGCCAGCGCGACTGGAGGGACCGCATCGAAGCCGCGAACAGAAGTGACCGGCGTGTCGTGCTCTGGGGCGGCAGTTCGAAGGCGGTCTCGCTGGTGACGACGCTCGGCCTCGGCGCGGAAATCGCAGCGGTCGTCGACATCAACCCCTACAAACAGGGAAAATTCCTGCCGGGCAGCGGCCATGCGGTGATCGCCCCCGAGGCGCTTCCGGAATTCGATCCCGGCCTGGTGATCGTGATGAATCCGCTCTACCAGGAGGAGGTATCGCAGCGTCTGACCGGGCTTGGCATCAGCGCGGAAGTCGTGGCGCTCTGAGGGGGCCGCGCTGCGCAATGACCCCTGCCGTTTCCCTGGCGATGCCCGTCCGCAATGGCGAGCGCTTCATCGAGGCGGCGGTCGGATCCTTGCTGGCGCAGAGCTTCACCGACTACGAATTGTTGATCGTCGACAATGCCTCGACTGACGCGACGCAGCAGATTTGCGAGCGTCTGGAGCGCAGCGACCGGCGGATCCGCTACTTTCGCAACAAGGCCGACATCGGCGCCGGGGCCAACTTCAACCGGGGCGTCGAACTCGCCTCGGGTGTGCTGTTCAAGTGGTGCGCCCATGACGATCTGATCGGCCCGGACTACCTGGACCGCTGCATCGCGGCGCTTGCCGCCCGGCCGGTGGCGGTTACCGCCTATGGTCGGCTGCTGGGCATCGACGAGAGCGGCGCCCTGACAGGCTACATCGAGGATCCGCTGCCGGCGGTCGAGAACGTGGCCGCCTACCGGCGCTTCGACATGGTGACCCGCCGACAGGGCCTCGACGCGGCGATCTTCGGGCTGCACCGCCGTTCGGCGTTGCTCGCGACTTCGCTGCACCTACCCTACTACGGTTCCGACTGCGCCCTGCTTTCCGAACTGGCCCTGCTCGGACCCTTCGTGCACGTATCCGAGGCCGTGCTCTACAGCCGCGAGCACCCGACACGATCGGTAAACCTCACCAGCGCCGACCGACTGGCCTGGCAGGCGGCGGCCGGCGGCAAGGCCAACGCGCGGGAATTCAGCAGCCGGATCCGCCATCTCTACGCCATCGCCTACCGACACCGCGTCGCCGCACCGTTCCTGGCGACAGCGGCGGCCCTGACGATCTGGTTGATGCATCCGGTCCGGCTCGGGCGGGTGGCGCTCGAGGCCGTCGGGTCGGTCTCGCCGTCCCTGAGGGTCAGGCTGCGCGCCGCCGGCCTTGCGATCCTCGGTCGCTTCGGCGGGCGCTCCGCCCGGCGAGGCCGGCAGGATGCCTGACGGGGCGTCCTCCACCCTTGGACCGGCGTTTCCAAGGCTCGGCGGCTCCCGCAACCTGATCGTGGTGCGGGCCGGCCGCGCGTCGCTGCATCCGGGCTGGGTCGAAGGCCCCTCGCGCCCCGGCTTTGACCTCCTCGTCGCCCGATTCGAGGCCGGTCCCTCGCTCGACGAGCGGGAGGGCCACGCCGAGATCGCCATCTCGGGCCGCAAGGTGAGCGGCTTCGCGCGGCTGTTTCGCGAGCATCCCGAACTCCTCGCCAATTATGACTTCATCGCCCTCCTCGACGACGATCTGCGCGCGTCACAACAGGATCTGGAGCGGCTCTTCGGCTTCGGCGACCGCTACGGGCTCGACCTGTTCCAGCCCTCGCTGTCCTGGACGAGCCATTTTTCCTACGCCGCCTGCCTCAGCAACCCGCACTACCGGCTCCGCTACACGAATATGGTCGAGATGATGTGCCCCGTGTTCCGCGCCGCACATCTGGCTCGCGCCCTGCCGCTTTTCGACCTGTCGTTCGAAACCGGCATCGACCTGCTCTGGTGCCGCCTCACCGACAGCCCCGGATTGCGCTATGCGATCGTCGACGACGTGGTGGTCGCCCACACACGGCCCGTCGGGTCGACCAAGCACCGGCAGGGCTTCGGCAAGGACGAGACCTACGACCGGCAAATTGCCCGTCTGCTCGACATGTTCGGCACCCGTTTCAGAGGCATCGTCACCTATGCCGCCATCGACACCATGGGACGTCGCACAGGATCGCGCCCAGCGATCGCGCTGCGATCGCTGGTCCTCTGGCGCGCATGGGCGGTCACCCCGATGCCGACGCGACATTTCGTCCGTTTCCTGACCGACTACCTGCGTCACTGCCTTTGGCGGCCACTGAACCTGGGCCGGGTGGACCTCAAGCGCTGCGGAAAGGCCAGCTGCCGACTTGCGGCGCCTCGGATCGCGATAGGCGAGCATCCGCAGCCATGACTGCGGCCACCGGCGCCAGGATCGTCCGTGGCGCCGCCTGGAGTGCTGCCGAGTCGTGGGGGCGCCATCTCTTCTCCTTCGCAATCGTCGTGGTCCTCGCCCGGCAGCTCGATGCCGAAGCGTTCGGCCTCGCGGCGCTCGCCATGGTCGCTCCGGTCATTCTCGGTGTCCTGGTCATCAACGGAATCCCCGAGGCGCTGGTGCAGCGGTCCGAACTCGAGCCGATCCACCTCGATTCCGCCTTCTGGCTCCTGGTTTCGGTCGGATTGACCGCGTCACTGCTGATCTGGCTGATGGCCGCACCGATGTCCTGGGCGCTCGGCGAGCCACGGCTGGCCGAGCTCGTTCGCTGGACCGGCGCGATCGTCTTCCTTCAGTCGATCGGATCGGTGCCGTCGGCGGTGCTGCGCAGGCATCTGGAGTTTCGCCTGTTCGCGCTCCGGACCACGATCGGCACCGCCACCGGTGGTATGCTTGGCATCGGGCTGGCGCTCGCGGGGTTCGGCGTCTGGAGCCTGGTCTTCATGCAGATCGCCAGGGTCTCGGTGGAATCCGCGATCCTGATCGGCTTCGGCAACTGGCGACCGCAATTGAGGTTCTCGCTTGCCCGCTGCCGCGACCTTTCCGGCTTCGCCCTGCCCCTGGTGGTCCAGTCGCTGTGGAACCTGATCAACGACGAACTGCCGAAGGTGATTCTGGGCTTGTTCATCGGCACGCAAGCGGTCGGCATCTTCGCCTTTGCCCGGCGGCCGCTCGAATTTCTGACCCAGTGCTTTCTCGGGCCGGTCATCTCCGTCACCATGCCGGCGGTTTCCCGGCTGCAGGGCGAACCGGGCCGGATCAACGACTTCTTCCGTATGGCGACCCTGATCTCGGCACTGATCGGTTTTCCGATCTTCTTCGGCTTCGCGGCCGTTGCGCCCAAGGCCGTGCCTCTGGTCTTCGGTGCGCAATGGGAGGTCGCCGTCCGGCCGGTTCAGCTGCTCATGTTCCTCGGCCTGTTCCGGATCCTCGACAGTCTGTCCGGACTGTCGCTGCTCGCCCTCGGGCATTCTCGGCTGCTCCTGAAGATGAATGTGCTCTACACAGGCTTCGTGCTCCTTGTCGTGCCTCCGGCGACGCAGCTGGGCGTGAACGCGGCGGTCGCGGGGGTGGTGCTCTGCAATCTGGCGCTGCTGCCGATATTCTTCGTTCTGGCCAGGCGGCTGGCCGGGATCGACGCCGTCGCGGCGATGGCATCATTCCCCCGGCTGACGTTTTCCTGCCTGCTCATGGTCGCGGCGATCGAGCTCTTCCGGCAAGTTGCCCCCGCCGGTGCCCCCGTGCCGCTGCTGCTCACCGCCGAGATTGCGCTGGGGGCCGTGACCTTCGCCGCTTCTGCCCTGTTGCTGCTGCGCGCCGAGCTCCGTCTGGCCGTAGGTGCCTTGCGCCATCTCCGGGGCTGACCGAAGCGCTCATCCCGGGCCGTGCCAGAGCGACATCGAGCCTGCCCGGATCGCCAACGGTCGGGGGAATCTCGCCAGCCCATGATCCCGGAGGAGGAAGCAGACCCGGTTCTGCCGGAACCGGTTCCTCTCCCGCGGTCAAGTCGGCCTGGCGACGAAATGCGTAACCTGCCAGTCGGCGTCCGGGTAGCATTGCGCGAGCCGTTCGAACTGGTATCCCGCCTCGGCGAGCAGGGACACGAGGCTGGCCGTCTTGGCCTCGAGGCCTGCATTCGTCTCGTCGTCGAGTTCGACAATGAGGATCGGCCTATGTGCGTGCAGAGTTGCCGCCATGCCTTCGAGCACCTCCATCTCCGCCCCCTCGACGTCTAGTTTCACCAGCGAGGGCGGCCTGAGGTCACGCTGGCGGATGATGTCGTCGATCGCAACCACCTCCACCGAGAGGGAACCGCGCCGATCCGGCGGGGCCCCGACGCTGGCCAGCACCGCCCCGCCGATGTGGTGTGCGAGGTTGAGCTCGGCCGTTCCGCTTGTCGCGCCCGCCGCCTTGGCGAACACCTCGAGACCCGAGAAGCCGTTCAGCTGGGCGCCTCGGCCGATCGCCGCAGCGTTGCGGGGCACCGGCTCGAAGGCATAGACTTGGCCCTCGGGTCCGACGCGCCGCGCGGCGAGCAGCGAGAAGAAGCCGATATTGGCGCCGATGTCGTAGAACACGTCGCCGGGCGCGAGGTTGTCGAGCAGCGCCCGCTGCACCGGCGGCTCGTAGGAGCCGAGGGCGATTTCGCGGTCGCCCTCCAGGGGAATGATCTTCAGGCCCGTCCCTTCGCCACCGGAAATTCGCCGCACGTCGGACAGCAGCGCCGTAAGCTTCTGGAACCCGAGCATCATCGTCTCCTCAATCTGCCTGCGTCCGTCGGTCAGACATTGGCTTCGTATCGCAGGAATGGCTCGTAGTCGGACACCAGTCGGGCGAGGAAACCGCCGCGACCGAGATCCCGCAGGACCGGCCAGTCGCGCGCCCCGGCCGGACGCTCGGTCTGGGACCGATGCGCCGCCAGCGCCTGCCGCTTCACCTCGGAGACGTCGGCTACATCCGCCATCGCGTTCAACTGGCCGAGCGACATGAGGCCGGCCGCAGTGCGCGCCGTCTGCCGCGCAGTGGTGCGCCACATGCCGGGCAGGTCGCCGCGGAAGCCTATCCATGGCCAATGATACCAGTACCAGACCGGGTACTCGAACACCGTCAGCCGCCCGCCGTATATGCGAATCGCCTCGGACACCCCTAGATGAACGGCCCGATGGTCCGGCGTGGGGTCGCCCCCATGCACGACGTAGACGCTCTGCGGCCGCCATTCGTGAAGCAGCGCGGCCACCCGGCGCGCGATTTCCGGCACGTGGTAGGACGCCCGGCCGTCGGGAAACTCCAGGAATGCGACCCTGTCGGGACCGGCGCCAAGCCGCCCGGTGGCATCGATCGCCTCCTGCGCCCGCATCCGCCGGAGCGCTGCCGGCCCGACCTGGGCGGCGTGGGAGGTGGCACCGTCGGTGACGAAGACGAAGCGCACCTCGGCGCCGCTGGCGATCTTCTTGCAGGCCACGCCGCCACAGCCGAGCGTCTCGTCGTCGGGATGCGGAGCGATGATCACCGCGGAGGCCGTCCAGTCCTCGCGCGCGAACGGCGCCAGCCGCCGGAGAAGCGCCCGGTCGAGGAGCCTGCAAGTCGCTTGCCTGATCGCCATCTGGCCCCGTCGGTCGCTGTCGCAGTGCGACGGTAGGCCAGATCGAGGCCGCGCTTCAGTCCACCTTCCTGATAGGCGTCGATACCCACAATTGCCGATGCTCGGGGCGGGCATGCCCTGGCCTAGAAGAGCGCATGCGTGATCTGCAGTATCAAGGATTCAGCCCTGCGACCAGCACCGACCAACTGCTCGCCGAGACGTTCGAAGACGATCGTCGCGCGGGTACGGTGATCGGCTCGCGTTCGCCCGACGGCGTCCGTCGCCTCGGCGTCGACCGCGAGCGCCGAATGGCGATCGACCATGGGGCGCTGCGCTTCCAGCCGCTGATCACACCCGGATGGGCGCGCCAGGGCATCGCCTACGGGCCGTTTCCCCGCGAGGCCGGGCTTGCCCTGGCGGTTGCGCTGACGAACGGTCACAACACCTCGGAGGTCTCCTCGATCGATGAGGGGATCGCGCGCCGCATCTGGCGCTGGGTCCGCGGTCCCGGAATCGACCCGATACCGCAGCGCCTGCTGGCACTGCTCCGCGGCCCGCGCAAGCGGGGCCTCGTCCGCCGGTTCCGCGGGTGGCTGCGGCTGACACCGCGGTTCTTCACCCTGCCCGACCTCGACGAGAATCTCGCCGTTGGCTGGTTCGGCAGCGCAACACCTGCCGATCCCACCGCGGACGGCTGCGGCTTCGTGGTCCACGCGGCGCTCGGCGACAACGGCGAGCTCTGGGCTCGCCAGGGCGGGCGCTGCCTGCCCGCGCTGCGTGGCCTGAAGAATGTGCAAATCTACTACATCGTCGTCCTGCGCGCGCAGGGGGCGCTCTGCTATGCCGCCGCCGGCCCGGAGGCGACGGCGCTTCCGGCGATGCCGATGATGCGCCCGATCGCGGTCGATCCCTGGCATCGGCAGGAGGAGGTATTCGCCGGAATCCACCAGTCGATCCTCGGCCAAATCGGGTTCCGGGTCGACACGCGGGTACATGGCATCCGGATAGAGCGGCTGCCGGAGCTCGCCCTGGCCGGGCCGGGCCAGCTCGGCGATGCGCTGACCCGCAGCAGCGGCTCCGAAGATCCGGGGCCCGACTGGGAGATGCTGCGCGGCGAAGTGCGGCTCACCGGGCGCGGCGCTGCTTGCGGCGGCTCCGAGGCACTCGCGGTCCTTCGCCGGTCGCAGGAGACCGGCCTGGTCCATGCGATGATCGAGCTCACCGGCGCGGCGGGCGCCGCCGGGCTCGTCTGGCGCGTCATCGACGCCCGGAACTACTGGCTGCTCGAACTCGGCAGCGATGCCGTCAGGCTGATACGCTTCCGGGATGGGGTGCCGGATCTGATGGAGCAGGAGACCGGCCGAGCGCTGCCGAGCGGGACGGCTTGCTCGATCCAGGTGACGGACGCCGCCGGGCAACTGGGCTGCTATCTCGACGGCGAACGTCTCTTCGGCCGATGGATCGCAGACCCCGGGGACGAAGGCTCGACTCGGGCCGGATTCTGGCTTTCGGGCAAGGACGCGGCCGTTCTGCGCGATTTCGAGTGCCACCCGCGGGCTGTCCAGGTGCCCGAGCAACTGCGGTTTCCCGGCCCCTGGCGCCGGTTCGGCTCGCAGGTCGTCGTTTCCGATCGCTTCTCCGGGCCGGACGGTCCGGTCGACGGGCGAATCCCCGCGAGCGGTCCCGGTCCCTGGCAGCGTCTGGCCGGTTGCGGCGGGCTGTGGACCACGGGGAACGGAGCCCGGGTCGAGGCCAGCGTGGAAGCACCGCATCCCGGCCGCACGTTCCACGCGGTGCCCTGGGCCAGCGAAGGCTTCGCGGATCTGGAGACCGTGATCCTGCCGCCCGGCAGCGGCCGGGGCGAGAAACATCACTGCCGGTCGGGCCTGCTGTTCTGGCAGGACGACGACAACTACCTGAGCTTCTCGATCTACCTTTCCGACGAATACCACGGGGCTTCGGTTGCACTCTTCACCAAGCGACACGGTTTCGAGGAACTCTACGACGCGATCTGGACCATGGTCGGGGACAGCATCACCTGGGGCCGCCCGTTCAGGCTGCGCATCTGCTGCGACGGCAACCGGTTCGCGGTCTTTCTCGATGGCGAGGCCGTCATGGAGCGGGCGCTCTCCGATCTCTACCCCGATGATGCGCCGCTGCGGATCCGGGCCGTCGGCCTGGCAACAAACTGGGAATGGGGCGACGACACCGGCTCGACCTTCCAGGAGTTCGTGGCGCGGGTCTAGCTAACCCCTTTTGATAGTGACGACGCCTCTTAGGACGAATTGCGTCCGCGACTTGTCCCGGTCTGGGATGACCGGAAGGGCCCGCTCGGATCTCCGGTAGGGGCCGAAGCAAGAGGAGGCCCGACCATGGCAATTCCAGAGGGCTTCGTCGAGTTCGGCGGCCATTACTACAGATACGTCAAGACGCTCGCCACCCACGGCGAGGCGCGGAGCGCAGCCGCCGCGGCCGGCGGCTATCTGGCCACCATCACCTCCGCCTCCGAGAACGCTTTCCTCGCCGACCTGATCGCGGGTCAGGACCTCGGTGCCTGGCTGGGCGGCAGCGACGCGGGCACGGAGGGGGTCTGGACCTGGACCGAGGGCCCGGCGGCAGGAACCACATTCTGGAATCAGGACAGCGGCACGCCCGACGGCCAATACAGCAACTGGGCCGAAGGCGAGCCTACGGGCGTCTACCACAGCCTGGAGGAAGACGTCCTTCACATGATGGCCAACAGTGACCAGTGGAACGATGCCGCGGACTACTGGATGACCATGGGCTACTTCGTCGAGATCGACGGCGAGGGCTACGAACCACCAACGAACCATCCGCCCGTCATCACCTCGAACGGCGGCGCCGCGACCGCGGCGCTCAGCCTCGTCGAGAACAGCCAGGCCGTGACCACGGTCACCGCCAGCGATGCCGATGGCGACACTTTCGTCTTCAGCGTCGCAGGCGCCGACGCAGCCCGATTCGCGATCAATCCGCAGACGGGGGCGCTCGCCTTCGCGTCGCCGCCGGACTTCGAATCGCCCGGCGACGCTGACGGGAACAACATCTATTCCGTCGAGCTCCGCGTCGACGACGCCCGTGGCGGCATCGCCACCCAGGCGCTGACGGTCACTGTAACCGACCTCGACGAGGCGCCGGATCCGCCGGACCCGACAATACCGCCTGGCTTCGCCGCCTTCGATGGCCATCTCTACCGCTACGTCAAGGGACTCTACACATTCGCCGAGGCGCAGGCCGGGGCGGCCGCGCTCGGCGGCCACCTCGCCACCATCACCTCCGCCGCCGAAAACGCCTTCCTGGCGGGACTGATCGCCGGGGAGGACCTCGGCGCATGGCTCGGTGGCAGCGACGCCTCGGAAGACGAGGTCTGGCGCTGGGTCGAGGGCCAGGAGGCGGGCACCGTATTCTGGAACGGGGATGGCGGCGGCAGCGCCCCGGGCGGCCGCTACGCGAACTGGAACTCCGGCGAGCCCAACGGGATCTGGAATGGTATCGAGGAAGACCACCTCCACATGATGGCCAATAGCGACAAGTGGAACGATGCCTCGGGCCATTGGTCCACCATGGGCTATCTCGTGGAGGTCGACGGCTGGGTCGCCCCACCGCCACCGGCCAACCTGCCGCCGACGATCGTGTCGAACGGTGGCGGGGACGCCGCGGCGACTACCGTCGCCGAGAATACCCGCGCCGTCACCACCGTCACTGCCAGCGATACGGATGGCGACGCGCTGGCCTATGCGATCGCCGGCGGCGCCGATGCGGCGCGGTTCACCATCGACGCGACCAGCGGCGCGCTGTCCTTCGTCGCGTCGCCCGACTTCGAGCTGCCGGGCGACGCCGACGGCGACAACGTCTACAACGTCGTTGTGCGGGCCGATGACGGGCGCGGCGGCTTCGACAGCCAGAGCCTCGCGGTGACCGTTACCGACGAGACCGAGACCGAGACCGAGGAACCGACGCCACCGCCCGGATATCAGGCCTACAACGGGCATTTCTACAAGTTCGTCAACGCCTCGGTCACCCATGCCGAGGCGGAGGCCGCCGCGGCCGCCGAAGGCGGCTACTTGGCGACGATTACCTCCGCGCAGGAGAACGCCCTGCTTGCCGAAGCGATGGCCGCCGCCAACGCCTGGGGCTACGGCGGATGGCTCGGCGGCAGCGATGCCGCGGGTGAAGGCGACTGGCGCTGGACCGAGGGGCCCGAGACCGGAGACGTCTTCTGGAACGGCCTTGCCGATGGCAGCGCGCCGGAGGGAGCCTATACCAACTGGCTGCCGGGTGAGCCGAGCCAATACCAGGGGACCGAGGAGGACTACCTGCACATGCTGGCCGGCACCGATCTCTGGAACGACATCCCCAACAGCTACTACATCACGATGGGCTACTTCATCGAAATCGGCTGACCAACGGATTTCTCTGCGCACAACCAAAGGATCTGCATCCGGCCCGAGCGCCGGAGCTCCGGCTTCCCTTTTGTGCCGCGGCGACGTAGCCCGGTGCCGGCCCGGCTGCACCTGCGCTGATCGAACAACCCTCGGGGGCAACGGAAGGTTCCGCTCGCTGACGGCGGCAGAGACTCAGCGATGACCAGGCGCGTCCGGCAGCCGTCCCTGCAGGGCCCAGGCGAGGGTGGAAAGACGGCTCACACGTCCGCCATGCGCGCCGCCTGCACCGGCTTGTCGGTAGCCGGCCGTCGGGCCGCGGAATCCGCCGAGCGAGCCAGGATCTGGGCGTAGATCCCCGCCAGCCGCTCCCCCCATTGCTCTTCCGTTGGCGCGAGCCTCCGCGCTGCCGCGAAGCCGCGCCGACTCATCGCCGCCACGGCAGCGTCGTCGTCGAGAAGGTCGGCGAGACACCCGGCGAGCGCGTCCGGATCGTCGGGACCGCAGGACCGGCCCATGCCGAGCGCCACCAACTCGTCGCTGATCAGGGCCGAGGTCGATGACACGACCGGCAGCCCGCTCATCGCCGCCTCGAGCGCCACGAGACCGAAGGTCTCCCGCACCCGGGTCGGCAGCACGACCAGCCGCGCCGAGCCGGCGATAGCGCCGATGGCCTCCGACGGCTGGCGCCCGAGCATCTCGACACCGGGGCAGAGCTCCGGCAGCACGCCTGCCAGCGGGCCATCGCCGACGATCCGCAGCCGCACCCCGAGCCGCCGCGCAGCGAGCGCGAGCGTGTCGATGCCCTTGTCGAGTTCCAGCCGCCCGACATAGAGCAACGCGCGGTTCCGCTCGGCCTCGATCCGCTGGCCTTGCCAGGCGGTCACCGGGTTGCGCAGCACCCGGATCGCTCCGGCCGCGATGCCCCGGCGGCCCAGGAGCGGCGCCATGCCCTCGTGCACCGCGAGGACGGTGGCGGGCTGCCGGCGGAAGTCGAACAGCGCCTCGCGCGCCAGATGACGGGTGACGCGCCAGGCCTTGTGTCCGAAGTGGCGCTTGTCGCAATTCGAGAGCAGGCAGCCCGCCGACAGCGGGTTGAACTCGCAGACCGCACGCCGGCGAAAGTCGAAGAACCCTCCGTTGGGGCAGCTCAGGAAGAAGTCGTGCGCCGAGACCACGAGTCGGTCGGCGACCTGCCGCAGCGGCGCGAAGCAGGCCGGCGAGAGCACCTTGTGCCAGTTGTGGAGGTGGTAGATTGTCCCGGGCGTGTCGTTCGCGGTGATCCAGTCGGCCAGCCGGGAGCGGACTCCCCCGTCGTGCAGGCCCCGCACCGCCGCCCGGGCACGGCCCCCGGCGAGCAGATGCTGCCCGCCCAGCGCCACCACCTCGTCTGACTGGCGCGGCACGAGAGGCGGAGCGCCGCCGCCGGCCAGCATCGCCACCGGGATGCCGAGCCGCTGCATCTGCCGAACCGAGGCAACCGCGATGGCGGACGCCCCGCCGTCCCCCTCGAGGTCGTCGCTGATCACCGCCACCCGGTCGATGTGGGTTCGCATGTGATGGTCCCGGCGTGATCTTTTCCGACGGCCCCATGGGTAGGGTGAACGCGGACCGGCGCATCCCCTCCCATCGCGCTCCGCCTAGCCTAATTCGGTAGGCGCATCCCCCTTTCGAAAAGCCCGTCGGCCTTCTCCGCCACTTATCTTCGCGGACGGGCCGACCATTCGGCTGGGGAACGATGCAGCGACCGACCCTATCCTCGATGAAGAACCTTTGGGCCGGCGGGCAGCGCCGCGGCAAGAACACGCAGCTCTGCGTCGCGGGGGCGACGGTTGCGGCGGCGGCGACGTTCCTGGTCGTCGGCGGCATCAGCCGGGCCGAGCGCCATCCGGATCTCGACCTTTCCGGCTACGAACTGGTTTTCGACGAGAATTTCGACAGCCTGGACGTTTCCGGGCGGGGTCCGGGCACGCGGTGGATCGCCCATACGCCCTGGAACGGCGACTTCGGCGACGCCCTGTTTGTCGACCCGACACCGGGCTTTCCGTTCACGGTCGAGGACGGGATCCTTCGTATCGAGGCGCGCAAGGACGATGACGGCCAATGGCGCTCCGGACTGCTTTCGTCGACCGATCCCTCCGGCCAGGGATTTCAGATGGAATACGGCTATTTCGAGATGCGGGCGAAGATGCCGCCCGGTCCTGGCGTCTGGCCGGCGTTCTGGCTGATCTACAACCGCTCTCCGGACAGCTCGCTCGAAATCGACGTCGTGGAATACTACGGGCATGCGCCCGACACCTATCACTCCGTCGTGAAGGTCTGGCCGAAGAACGACGCGGTCGAGGAACAGACCTACGCCTTTATGCACCAGATCCCGTGGGGCACGCTCGTCGACGAATATCACGACTACGGCGTCTCCGTGGAGCCCGACGAGATTGTCTTCTACCTCGACGGCCATGCGATGGCGCGCGCTCCGACCCCGGTCGAGCACATGGGTCCCTTGTTCATTCTGCTCGATCTGGCGCTCGGCTCGGGTTTTCCGATCGATCATACCAAGAACCCGTCGTACATGTACGTCGATCACGTGCGGGCCTACCGGCGCCTCGGCGAATGACCCTGTCGGTGCTCCACCTCGTCAACCATTGTGAGCGCGGCGGCAACGTCCACCTCGCGGTCGACCTCGCCTGCGAGCAAGCCAGGCGCGGTCACCGGGTCGTCTTCGCGAGCGCCGGTGGCCGCTTTGCGCCGCTGCTCGAACGCAGCGGCGTGCGGCTCGCCCGGCTCGAGCAAAGCCTCAGGAGCCCCGTGCGCGCCGCGCGGGCGGCGGTTGCGCTGGTTTCGCTCTGCCGCCGCGACCGGCCGGACGTGTTGCACGCGCACATGATGTCGGGCGCCGTGCTCGGGCGTCTCGCGGCGACGGCACTGGGAATTCCGCTGGTCACGACCGTGCACAACTCCTTCGATCGCCACGCATGGCTGATGCGGCTCGGTGACCGGGTCGTCGCCGTTTCGCGGTCCGAGCGGCAATTGCTGCTCGCGCGCGGCTTCCCGCCGGAACGACTCGACGTCGTGGTCAATGGCACGCTGGGCTCGGCGCGCGCCGCGCAGGAAGCCGGGCCTCCGCCAATTCGCCTGCCGCGCCCGTCAATCACCACCCTGTCCGGGCTCGAGCGGCGCAAGGGCGTGCATGATGTCATCGAGGCCTTCGGCCAAGCAGCCGCCTCGGCGCCGGGGTGGCAACTGATAGTCGGCGGCGACGGTCCCGAGCGGCAGGCCCTGGAGCGGCAGGCGGCGCGCTCCAGCTGTTCCGACCGCATCGCCTTCATCGGCCATGTCGAGACGCCGCGGCAGGTGCTCGACCAGAGCGACATCTTCGTCCTTGCATCGGCGGCAGAGCCCTTCGGCCTCGGCATCCTCGAGGCGCGGGAGGCGGGCTGCGCCGTGATCGGCACGCGCGTGGGCGGCATCGCCGAGCAGCTCGACCGGGACCGCTTCGGCACTACCGTGCCGCCCGGGCGCCCGGATCTCCTGGGCGGGGCGTTGCGGCGGCTGATGACCGACCCAGTGGCTCTGGCGGACGGGCGCCGCCGCGCGCAACAGGGTCTCGCCTACTACCGGGTCGACCGAATGGCCGGTGACTACCTGGCGGTCTACGAGGCGGCGATCCGCTCGCGTCGAGGGCCGGCCCGGGCCGCCGGCGCCTCGCTCGGCACTTCGTCCGCAACAGGAAAGTAGCGCGACCGGCGCCAGCGCCTGTGGGTCACCTCAGGGCTTGCATTCCGGCGACGAACGCGCCCCCGGTCCGTGTCACGTCGGGCCGCGTAGCACGGTGCCAACGGGGATGCCGCAGCGCTGCGCGCTCGCTCGCACGCATCTGCTGCAGACGCGCCCGGCTGACCATCAGGCCGGCGAGCGCGACGAAGAACACGATCCCGGGATCCGCGGCGCCGCCGGCGATCGCCGAGGGGATCATCGTCGCGAAGCCGGTGGTCCGCAGGCTGTGGCAGAGCGCCGCCAATTCCCGCTCCTCCGGATCCGAGCCAGGCCGCGGGATCGGCCGCGCCATATCCGCGAGCAGCAGAAGGATCAGGAAGGCGCCGCACGCCCCCAGTTGCGAGAGCACAGCAATCACGGAACTCGAGGCCCGCGAGCTCCCGAGACCGACTCCGAGACCAAAAGTATCGAGAAAGGCCTTCCAACTCTTCGCGTTCCAGTAGAACCGCTCGTCGGCCGACGCCGAATTCGACTTGTTGATGAGGGTCTCCTCGACCAGTTGCTGAACCGGCCTGAGTGCGTCCTTGGTATAGATCAGAACTGCCAGCACGAGGGTAAGCGCGATGGCACCGGCCAGCACCGTCACGAGGTCACGGTCGTTCAGCCCGCCCGCACACAGCCGCCAGAGATAGGAAAGCGACAGCAACACGACGAGGATCGCCAAACTCGCGTAGCCGGTCGAGGATGTGGCGAGCAACAGCAACGCGAGCAGCACAATCGAGACCGCCAGCGCCGGGCGCCAGTTGGTGGCTCGCCAGTAGCTGAAGCTAAAGGCGAGCGCGATGATCGTGGCACCTCCGAAGGTCGACGCCTCCGAATAACCGCCCGCGATGCGCCAGAAGCCCTCGACCTGCACCTCGATCAGCATCGAGTACGACGCGGTTCGTATCGGCGCCAGCAGATCGCCGGCGCCGCTCAGCTTGCCGACAAGGTCGATCATGCCCAGACTGGCGTTTGCCACGGCGAAGGCGAAAAATCCGATCCGCAGGATCTCGAAGCGCCCGGTGCGCGCAAGCTGGCTCGCGACGGCGAAGAACGCGAAGATACCGAAAGCGAAATAGGCCGCCTGGTTGATATTGCCCGCCACCGGCCGGAGCGCGGTTTCGATGATGGCGTCGCGACCGGGCACGAACACCGTGGTTTCCCCCGCGAACAGCCGCGGCAGGATGAAGGCGCTTGCCACCCCATAGACCAGCAGGCTGAGCACGACGAACGGGGTCCAGTGCAGGCGGAACACCCTTTCGAGATCGCGCCAGAACGTGCGATGGAAGACTGCCGAGACCATCAGCAGTGCCGCCAGTGGGACATAGAGCAGCAGGTTGAGCCCGCCACTGACGATCGCTGTCGATCCGAAGGCCAGCGATGCGAAGAAGGCGACGGCGGTCGGCGCGCGCGCCAGCACTCCAATTGCGAGGAGCACGGCCCCGACTAGAACTGCGATGGGTGCGACGCTCATTCAGCCAAGCCAATCACTACGCTCTGACCAGTTGCCACCCGTGCCACGCGTGCCAGGCTCAATCTTTCGGTCTGTCGCCTCGCCGAAAGGCCTAGTCGAGCATGGCCATCCGCATGCCTTTCGCCCCAATGCGTGTGTTTCCGGCGGGCCGGCCGACACTAGGGTCGGGGAAACTGCCGGGAATCGCGCATGCGGCTGATCGTTGTCATCGTCACCGCCGATCGCAAGGCCGTACTGAGCCAGGCGTTGACGCATCTCCAGGGCCAGACACGGCGGCCCGACCTGGTGATCGTCTCCGCGCCCGACGCGTCGCATGTCGATGAGGGAGCGGTCCCGGGCTACCCGCTGCGCTTCGTCTTCGGAGCGAGCGGCTGCACGGCTCAGAGAAACCGCGCGCTCGATTCCGAGCATGCCCGCGACGCGGAGACCATCGTCTTCCTCGACGACGATTTCGTCCCCGCCTCCGACTACCTGGAACGTGCCGAGGCCGGCCTCGCGCGACACGCCGACTGGGCGGTGCTGACCGGACTCGTAATCGCCGACGGCATCAAGGGGCCGGGCCTCGACTTCTCGCAGGCCGTGGAGATCCTGGCCGGCGCGGCGGCGGGCGACCCGGAGCAGCACGAAAGCGTGGCGCCCGCCGGTGCCTATGGCTGCAACATGGTGTTCCGCGCCGCCGACATCGCCGGCCATCGCTTCGACGAGCGGCTGCCGCTCTACGGCTGGCAGGAGGACACCGATTTCTCGCGCCTGGTTGCGCGCGGTCGGCCGATCGTTCGGCTGCATGGCCTGCGGGGCGTGCACCTCGGCGTCAAGCGGGGGCGGGTCAGCGGGGTGCGACTGGGCTACTCGCAGATCGTCAATCCGGTCTATCTGGTACGCAAGGGCACGGGCACCGGTCGCTGGGCCGCCCGACTGATGGCCCGCAATCTGCTCGCGAACGCGGCCTTCAGCCTCCGGCCGGAGCCGCATGTCGACCGCCTCGGTCGGCTCAAGGGCAATCTGATCGCCGCCGCTCACCTCGTTCGGGGCCGTTGCGACCCCGAATTCATCCTGCGGCTCTGACCGGTGGCGCCGTCGTGACCGCCCGCGTCCGAACCGCTGCAGGCGAAGCACGGAGCGCCGATTTCGGCGGCGGGACCGCGCCCACTGGTCGGACGATCATCGGCCTCGATATCGCCCGCTTCCTCGCCGCCCTCGGCGTCGTGGTCTACCACTACGCGTTCTTTTCATGGCACGAACCCGCGGGCGCCACCGGCCTCCGCGCCGCGATCGGATCGCCGGTCGCCTATCCCGGGCTCCTGCCGCTCAGCTGGTGGGGCTGGGTCGGCGTCGAGATCTTCTTCGTCATCTCCGGTCTGGTGATCTGCCTCTCCGCCGAGAACCGGTCCTCGGCAGCCTTCCTGCGCAGCCGCATCCTGCGCATCGCGCCGGCCCTCTGGTTCTTCGCCACGATCAGCCTCGTCGTGACCTTCCTCTATTCGTCGGCCACAATCGAGGCAGTGCTGCCGATGTACCTCCGATCGATCGTGCTCTTTCCGAAGGGCCCTTGGGTCGACGGCGTCTACTGGACCCTCACGGTCGAGGTCGTCTTCTACGGGCTGATCTGCCTCCTGATCCTGTCGGGCTGGATCACCCGGCTGCAGGCGATCGTCTTCTCCGCCTCGATGCTGGTCTTCGGCTTCTACATCGCCGTGCTAGTTGCCCGGGCCCGGCCCGAGCTGGGCTTCGCCGGCCCTGTGCTCGCCGCCGCCGACGCCTATGTCTCGCGCCTGTTGCTGCTGACAACCGGCGCCTACTTTCTGGTCGGGGCGAACCTCTACCTGCTCAGCCGCGACGGCTGGTCGGCATCCGGCGCCGTGGCGCTCGCCGCCAGCCTCGGTGCGGGAGCCGTCGGCCTCTGGCTTTCGGCCGAGAACAACGCGGCGGTGCTGTTGCACGCCCGCTCGCCGGCGACGCCGGTGCTGATCTGGCTCGTCGTCGTAGGCGGACTGGGGCTTTCGCTGGTTTTCCACCGAAGCGGGCAGAGCTCGCCCGGCCTGCGGAATCTGGCGCGATCGGCGGGGCTCGCGAGCTACCCGCTCTATCTCTTCCACAACATCGGCGGCGCCTTCCTCTTCGGGCTCCTGATCGCCTTCGGCATCGGCGCCTATCCGGCGCTGCTGCTCGCGATCGCGCTCTGCGTCGCCGTGAGCGTCGGCTTCGCGACCTGGATCGAGCCGGCATTGCGCCGGGAGCTCGGGCGTCGGCTGGCACGCAGTCCGAATCTCCTGAGGGCAGAGTTTTCGACATCCGCAGTGAAGCGTTGGGACCGAACATGACAGCCAACAAGCCAATACGCGAAGCGCTCGGTCTGCAGCGGGCGAGCGAGAACAGCATCATCCCCGTGATCCTGTGCGGCGGATCCGGCTCGCGCCTCTGGCCGGTCTCGCGCAAGGACATGGCCAAGCAGCACGTCCCGCTGTTCGGCGCCACCTCGCCGTTCCAGCGCACCCTGGCGCGGCTGGACGGGACGCAGTTCGGGACCCCGATCGTGATCAGCGCCGCGGCCTCGCGCTTCATGATCGCCGAACAGGCGGCCGCATCCGGGACGGAAGTGGAGATCGCGCTCGAGCCGCAGGGGCGGGACACGCTGGCCGCGGTGACGCTCGCCGCCTGTCTCGCGGCGCGGCGCGACCCCTCGGCGACGGTGCTCGTGCTCCCCTCGGACCACCTGATCGGCGACGTCGACGCATTTCAGGCCGCGGTCGCCGAGGCGGCGCGGCTGGCCGAAGACGGACGCATCGTCATGCTCGGCGTGACCCCTACCCAGGCTTCGCCCGGCTTCGGCTATATTGCGCGCGGCGAACAGGTCGCCGCCAATGCCCATGCCGTCGCCCGGTTTGTCGAGAAGCCCGATGCGGCCAGCGCCGCCGCGCTTGTCCGCGAAGGCTGGCTCTGGAACGCGGGCATGTTCTGCTTTCGGGCCGCGACAGGGCTGCGCGAGATCGAGCAGCACGCGCCGGAGGCGCTCGCGGCCGTCCGGCGCGCGATCGAGGAGGCTTCGATCGATCTCGGCGCCTTGGTGCTCGGCGCCAGCTTCGCCGCGGCGCCGAAGATCAGCTTCGACCATGCCGTGATGGAGCATACCTCGCGGGCGGCGGTCGTCAGCGCCGACTTCGACTGGTCGGATATCGGGGATTGGAAGAGCGTGTGGCAGCGCAGCCCCCGCGACGACCACGGCGTCGCACGCGAAGGCCGGGTGCATGCCCGTGACGTCTCGAATTGCTACCTGCGGTCGGACGGCCGACTGCTCTGCGCCCTGGGCGTCGATGGTCTCGCCGTCATCGACACCGCCGACGCCGTCCTGATCGCGCCGATCGAGCGCTCCCACGAGATCAAGGCGCTGGTCAACGAACTCGAAGCCGAGGGTATCGCGGAGGCATGCACGTCTGCGCGGGTGCATCGCCCCTGGGGTTGGTATCAGACCACGGACCTCGGCGACCGGTTCCGGGTCAAGCGGATCCTGGTGAAACCCGGCAAGAAGCTGTCGCTGCAACGCCATCATCACCGGGCCGAGCATTGGGTGGTGGTCCGGGGCACCGCCGAGGTGACAAGGGACGACGAGGTCCTGATTCTGCGCGAAAACGAATCGGTCTACCTGCCGCTCGGCTGTACCCACCGCCTGGCCAATCCCGGCAAGATCCCGGTCGAGATCATCGAGGTTCAAACCGGAGCCTATCTCGAGGAGGACGACATCGTCCGGATCGCCGACGATTTCGGCAGGATCTGAGGCTCGGTGGCGGCTCGATCGGGGGCGGACGAGCCGCGTTTCGCCGCGGTCCTCGATCCCGCGCGCGGCAGGCACGGGTACACGAAGACGGTATCAGCGCACCGCGGGCTCAGGCCGCGTGGTCGAAATCGACGCCGGTGATGGTCGCGTCTTCGAGGAGGGCCGCGACCAGGGATCTCGCGGCATGGGACCAGGCGAGGCGCTCGAGCGTCTCGCGGATGCGGGGGCGGGCCAGGTCGAAGGGCAGGATCGCGCCTCGCTCGCGCGCATCGAGCCGAACGATGTGGCTGCCGTAGCGCGTCGCGATCGGCTCGGGGGTAATCGTTCCCACGGCGAGACCGCCGAGGGCCGCTTCGAATTCCGGGGCCGTGTCGCCGGCGCAGAGCTGGCCGAGGCGGCCACCGTTCGCCCCGGACGGGCAGTCCGAATGCCGGCGGGCCATGTCCTCGAAGTCCTGCGGGTGCGTCGCCAGGACGCCGAGAAGGGCGCGGGCGGCGGCATCGGCCCGGGTGCGGGCGGCGGCCTCCTCCGGCGCCGCGATCAGGATATGCGAGGCCTCGTAGACGGCTGGCGCGCGGAAATGCGCCTCGTGCCGGGCGTAGAACGCGCGGCAGGCGTCCTCGTCGGGCGGGACCGGCTGCATGCGCCGCTCGATGACGGCGCGGATCAGCGCCTCTTCGGGCACCTCCCGACGGCCGGCGCCGAGGTCCCGCGGCTCAGGCTCGAGGCCGAGGCGCCGCGCCTCCTGCAGCAGGAGCGCGCGCAGGGCGAGGGCGCGGGCCGCCGCCCGCCAGGCATGGCCGGGCTTGCCGGGCGGCGCGGCATGGTTCTGGGCTTCCGCCGCGATCAGCCGCGCGGGGATCCGCTCGGCATTGACCAACACGTCCGGCTGCAGGGGGAAGCGCATCCGCTCACTCCGCGGGATGCGGCCGCGCCGCCGACGCCGGGTCGGCCTTGCGCGAGCGCACGATCTGGTATCCGGGCCGCCAGAGGTAGCGCACCGGCACGGACAGCATGTGCACCAGCCGGGTGAAGGGGAAGAGCAGGAAGATCGTCAGGCCCAGGAAGATGTGGAGCTTGAAGATCCACGAGGCCTCCGCCACCAGCAGCCAGGCGTCGGTGCGGAAGGTGAAGATCGCCTGCGTCCATCCCATGAAGCGGACCATCTCCCCGCCGTCGAGGTGCTGGGCCGACACGACGATCGTCAGGAGACCGAGCACGAGCTGGAGGTCGAGCAGGGCCAGGATGCCGATGTCGGCGAAGCTCGAGGTCGCCCGGATGCGCGGGTCGTAGAGGCGGCGATGGAGCAGGATCACCCCGCCGGCCAGCGCGAAGGCGCCCGCGACGCCACCGACGATCATCGCCAGGAGCTGCTTGAAGGTATGGCCGATGCCCAGCGCATCGAAGATGCCGATCGGCGTCAGGAGCCCGACGAGATGACCGAAGAAGACGATCAGCACGCCCACATGGAAGAGGATCGAGCCGAGCAGCAGCTGGCGTCGCCGCAAAAGCTGGCTCGAGGACGACTTCCAGGTGAAGGGATCGGTCTCGTAGCGCGCGATCGAGCCCAGCGCGAGCACGGTCAGGGCGATGTAGGGATAGACCTGGAACAGGAAGAAATTCATCTTGCGTCCTCCGCGATCAGGAGCCGCCACCGGCCCAGGCCGGCGGCTGTGCCGGCGGGCCCATGCGGGAAAGCAACTCCCGGCCGGCCGGGCAGCCGGCATTGGGGTCCGGGCCGAAGGTCACCGCGGCCTCCTCCCAGACGGCATCGAGCGCGGCGAGATCCTCGGGGTCGTCCTCGGGATGCGCCGCGATCTCGGCGAGGGCCTCGGCGGCCGGCGGCGAGGCCGCCAGCGACGCCAGGGCGGCGAAGACCGGGGCATAGGGGCTCTGCCGCCGGTCGAGGCGGTCGCAGAGCGTGACCAGGATATGCACGGTGTCGGCGAGGACCTCGCGCGCCTCGTCGAGCGGGCGCGAGGCGAGGAACTCGAGCAGCATCGGCAGGTGATCGGGCAGCTCGGGGCCGGCGGGCTCGTAGCCGCCAGCGCGGTAGGTCTCGAGCAGGTCGACCATCGCCTGACCCCGGGCGCGGCTTTCGCCGTGCACATGCTCGAAGAGGTTGAGCGAGAGCGAGCGCGAACGGTCGAAGAGCAGCACGAAGCGCTCCTGCAGGTCGAAGAGGTCCCGCCCGCCGAGCTCCGCGAGCAGCGGGCGCAGGCCCTCGATGGCCGGGCCGTCGAGCAGGGCCTCGTCGCGCAGCGCTTCCTCGATCTCGGCGGCGCCCCGCCCGAGTTCCTCGTCCGGATAGGTGAGCAGCGCCGAGAGCGCCTTGAGCGTCAGGATCATGACTTCATCGCCTCCGGAATGGTCAGCCCCCGGCGCCGGTTGCCGAAGAGCGAGCCCTTGGAGAGGCCGTCCGAGCAGCCGTTGCCGTCGGTGAAGCCGCAGCCGCCGCGCAGGCCCATGATGTCCTCCTCGGCGAGCTCGCGATGGGCGGTGGGGATGACGAAACGGTCCTCGTAATCGGCGAGCGCCATGATCCGGTACATCTCCTCGATCTGGGCGGGCGTCAGGCCGACGCGCTCGGCGATGCCTGCGTCGATCACCCCGTCCACGGTCTTCGCGCGCATATAACCGCGCATGGCGAGCATCCGCTCGAGGCAGGTGGCGATGGGCGCCTCGTCGCCCGCGGTCAGCAGGTTGGCGAGATAGCGCAGCGGGATGCGCAGGCTGCGCACGTCCGGCATCTCGCGGTCATGCCCGATCAGCCCGGCCTCGGCCGCGTTCTTGATCGGGGAGAGCGGCGGCACGTACCAGACCATCGGCAGGGTGCGGTATTCGGGATGCAGCGGGAAGGCGACCTTCCATTCCATCGCCATCTTCCAGACCGGCGAGTGCTTCGCGGCCTCGATCCAGTCCTGCGGCACCCCGTCGGCCAGCGCCATCTCCTGGACCACCGGGTCGTTGGGGTCGAGGAAGATGTCGAGCTGCGCCTGGTAGAGATCGGTCTCGTTCTCGGCATTGGCCGCCTTCTCGATGGCGTCCGCGTCGTAGAGCATGACGCCGAGATAGCGGATGCGGCCGACGCAGGTCTCCGAGCAGACCGTCGGCTGGCCGCTCTCGATGCGCGGATAGCAGAAGGTGCATTTCTCGGATTTGCCGGTGTCCCAGTTGTAGTAGATCTTCTTGTAGGGGCAGCCGGAGACGCACATCCGCCAGCCGCGGCACTTCTCCTGGTCGATCAGGACGATCCCGTCCTCCTCCCGCTTGTAGATGGCGCCGGAGGGACAGGAGGCGGCGCAGCTCGGGTTGAGGCAATGCTCGCAGAGTCGCGGCAGATACATCATGAAGGTGTTCTCGAACTGGCCGTAGATCTCCTTCTGGATGCCCTCGAAATTGTAGTCCTTCGACCGCTTCTCGAACTCGCCCCCGAGGATCTCTTCCCAGTTCGGACCCCATTCGATCTTCTCGATCCGCTCGCCGGTGATCTTCGAGCGCGGCCGGGCCGTCGGGAAATGCTCCATCTCCGGCGCGGATTGCAGATGCCCGTAGTCGAAGTCGAAGGGCTCGTAATAGTCGTCGATCTCCGGCAGGTCGGGGTTGGCGAAGATATTGGCGAGGATGCGCCATTTCGCGCCCTGCCGCGGCTGCAGATGCCCGCGCGAATTGCGCTCCCAGCCGCCGCGCCAGCGCTTCTGGTTCTCCCAGTCCTTGGGATAGCCGATGCCGGGCTTGGTCTCGACATTGTTGAACCAGGCGTATTCGACGCCGTCGCGGCTGGTCCAGACCTGCTTGCAGGTGATCGAGCAGGTATGGCAGCCGATGCATTTGTCGAGGTTCAGGACCTTGCCGATCTGCGCGCGGATCTTCATGTCAGACCTCCATCTTCGCGACCGAGCCTTCGGCGGCCGCCGGGGTCGCCGCCGGCCGGTCGAGCCAGTCGACCTTGGTCATCTTGCGCAGGATCACGAACTCGTCGCGGTTCGAGCCCACGGTGCCGTAGTAGTTGAAGCCGTAGCTCAGCTGCGCATAGCCGCCGATCATATGCGTGGGCTTGAGGACGGTGCGCGTCACCGAATTGTGGATGCCCCCGCGCCGGCCGGTCATCTGCGAGCCGGGCACGTTCACGATCTTCTCCTGCGCGTGGTACATGAGCGTGGTGCCCGGCTTGATCCGCTGGGACACCACCGCCCTGGCGCAGAGCGCGCCATTGGCGTTGTAGAGCTCGATCCAGTCGTTATCGACCACCCCGGCGGTCCTGGCGTCGACCTCCGAGATCCAGACGATGGGGCCGCCGCGGCTCATGGTCAGCATCAGGAGGTTGTCGGTATAGGTCGAATGGATGCCCCATTTCTGATGGGGCGTGATGAAGTTCAGCACCACATGGGGCCTGCCCTCGCGGGCATCCATGTTGATCGCGCTGGTGACGGTCTTCAGATCCACCGGCGGGCGGTAGACCGCCAGCGCCTCGCCGAAAGCCCGCATCCAGAGATGGTCCTGATAGAGCTGCTGCCGGCCGCTGAGCGTGCGCCAGGGGATCAGCTCGTGGACGTTGGTATAGCCGGCGTTGTAGCAGACCTCCTCGCTCTCGATGCCCGACCAGGTCGGCGAGGAGATGATCTTGCGCGGCTGGGCGGCGATGTCGCGGAAGCGGATCTTCTCGTCTTCCTTGACCTCGGCGAGATGGGTGTGGTCGCGGCCGGTGATCCTGCCGAGCGCGCCCCAGGCCTTGACCGCCACCTCGCCGTTGGTCTCCGGCGCGAGCATCAGCACCACTTCCGCGGCGTCGATCGCAGTCTCGATCCGGGCAAGGCCCTTGGTGGGGCCGTCCTCCTGCACGGGCTCGTTCAGGTCGACCAGGTGATGCACTTCCGTTTTGGTATCCCAGGAGATGCCCTTGCCGCCGTTGCCGATCTTCGCCATCAGCGGGCCGAGCGAGGTGAAGCGCCTGTAGAGATTGGGATAATCCCGCTCGACGGCGACGAAGTTCGGGGCGGTCCTGCCGGGGATCAGGTCGCATTCGCCGCGCTTCCAGTCGCGCACCTGGTCCTGCGCCAGTTCGCCGGGCGTGTCGTGCTGGAGCGGGACCGCCACGACGTCGCGCTCCACACCGAGAACCTCGGGCGCGATCCGGCTGAACTGGCGCGCGATGGTCTTGAAGATCTCCCAGTCCGAGCGCGATTCATAGGCCGGATCCACCGCCGCCTGCAGCGGGTGGATGAAGGGATGCATGTCCGAGGTATTGAGATCGTCCTTCTCGTACCAGGAGGCCGTCGGCAGCACGATGTCCGAATAGACCGCCGTGGTCGACATGCGGAAGTCGAGCGTCACCAGGAGGTCGAGCTTTCCCTCGGGCGCCTCGTCGTGCCACTTCGCCTCCAGCGGCCGCAGGCTGCCCTCGCTGCTGCCGAGATCCTTGCCGAGCACCCCGTGCAGCGTTCCGACCAGATGCTTGAGGAAATATTCGTGCCCCTTGCCGCTCGACCCCATGAGGTTCGAGCGCCAGACGAAGAGATTGCGCGGCCAGTTCTCCGGTGCATCCGGATCCTCGCAGGACATCTCGAGCTCGCCCGATTTTAGCCGCTCGGCCACGTAATCCCTGACGTCCTGGCCGGCCGTCTCGGCGGCGCGGCCCAGGTCGAGCGGGTTGGTCTTCAGCTGCGGCGCCGAGGGCAGCCAGCCCATGCGCTCGGCACGGATGTTGAAGTCGATCAGGCTGCCGTCCCAATTGCCCTCGGGCGCGGTCGGGCTCAGGATCTCCTTCGGACTGACCGTCTCGTAGCGCCACTGGTCGGTATGCGCATACCAGGCCGAGGTCGAGTTCATGTGGCGGGGCGGGCGGTTCCAGTCGAGCGCGAAGGCGAGCGCCGTCCAGCCGGTCTGCGGGCGCAGCTTCTCCTGGCCGACGTAATGGCTCCAGCCGCCGCCGGACTGGCCGACGCAGCCGCACATCACCAGCATGTTGATGATGCCGCGATAGGTCATGTCCATGTGGAACCAGTGGTTGATACCGGCGCCGAGGATGACCATGGACTTGCCGCGGGTCTTCTCCGCGTTGAGCGCGAATTCGCGGGCCACGGTGACGATGGCATTGGCCTTCACGCCGGTGATCTTCTCCGCCCAGGCCGGGGTATAGGGCACGTCCGCGGCATAGTCGCTGGTCACCCAGTCGCCGCCCAGCCCCCGGTCCTCCCCGTAATTGGCGCAGAGCAGGTCGAAGACCGTCGCCACCAGGATCTCGCCGTCGGCGGTCTCGACGCGCCGCACCGGCACGTTGCGGGTCAGCACCTCCGGGTGCCCGGATTTCACGAAGGGCTCGTGCGCCGCACCGCCGAAATAGGGGAAGTCCACCCCCACCACGTCGTCGCGGTGCTCCTCGAGGATCTGGGTCAGCCGCAGCTTGACCGCGGCCTCTCCCGCCTGCTCCTCGAGGTTCCAGCGGCCCTCCTCGCCCCAGCGGAAGCCGACCGAGCCGTTCGGAACGACGATGTCGCCCGTGGTCTCGTCCCAGGCCAGGGTCTTCCACTCCGGGTTGTTCGTCTGGCCCAGCCCGTCGGCGAAGTCCGCGGCGCGCAGCATCCGGCCCGGCACGAAGCGCCCTTCCTTCTCGTCGAGCCGCACCAGCATGGGCATGTCGGTGTAGCGCCGGGCGTAATCCTCGAAATACGCCGCCTGCCGGTCGAGGTGGAACTCGCGCAGGATGACATGGCCCATGGCCATGGCCAGCGCCGAATCAGTGCCCGCCCGCGGCGAGAGCCAGATGTCGGAGAATTTGGAGGCCTCGGAATAATCGGGGCTGACGACGCAGGACTTCGCGCCGCGGTAGCGCGCCTCGGTGTAGAAATGCGCATCCGGCGTGCGGGTCTGCGGCACGTTCGAGCCCCAGAGGATCAGGAAGCCGGCGTTGTACCAATCCGCGCTTTCCGGCACGTCGGTCTGCTCGCCCCAGGTCTGGGGCGAGGATGGCGGCAGGTCGCAATACCAGTCGTAGAAGGACATGCAGGTCCCCCCGAGCAGCGACAGGTAGCGCGCCCCGGCGGCATAGGAGATCATCGACATCGCCGGGATCGGCGAGAAGCCGAAGACCCGGTCGGGTCCGTATTTCCTCGTGGTATAGGCATTGGCCGCCGCGACGATCTCCGACGCCTCGTCCCAGGAGGCGCGCACGAAGCCGCCGTGCCCGCGCACCTGGATATAGTCGTTGCGCAGGGCGGGATCGGCCTGGATCGCCGCCCAGGCCGCGACCGGGCTCATGGATTCGCGCATCCTGCGCCAGGTCTTCAGCAGCCGCGACCGCACCAGGGGATGCTTCACGCGATTGGCCGAATAGAGATACCAGCTGTAGGAGGCCCCGCGCGAGCAGCCGCGCGGCTCGTGGTTCGGCAGGTCGGGCCGGGTGCGGGGATAATCGGTCTGCTGGGTCTCCCAGGTGACGATGCCGGATTTCACGTAGATCTTCCACGAGCAGGAGCCGGTGCAGTTCACCCCGTGGGTCGAGCGCACGATCTTGTCGTGGCGCCAGCGGTTCCGGTAGACCTCCTCCCACTCCCGGTTGTCCCGGGTGGTCTCGCCGTGGCCGTTCGAGAAGGTCCCGAGGCTGCGCGACTGCAGGAAGTTGAGTCGGTCGAGCAGATGGCTCATGGCTGTCTCCCTAATGCGCCGGAGCGAGCCGGGGCCCGCCGCGACCGTGCTCGATTGCGTGAAGAAGGCCGCCCGGCCGCGTGTAGTAGAAGAACGTCAGCACGAGGCAGGCGACGTAGAAGGCGAGAAAGCCCCAGAGCGCCGCCACCGGCCCGCCGGTCATCGAGATCGAGGTGCCGTAGGCCTTGGGGATGAAGAAGGCGCCATAGGCCGCGATCGCCGAGGTGAAGGCGATGATCGCCGCGCTCTCCCGGTCGGTCTGCCGCTGCAGGGCGCTCCCCTTGAGCTCCGGCATCAGCCGCGGGACCTCGCGCCCCATGATCACCGGGATCATCTGGAAGGTGGAGGCATTGCCGATCCCGGTCAGCAGGAACAGCGCCATGAAGCAGGCGAAGAACCCCCAGAACGCCCCCGGGCTCTCCTTGATGCCGAGGAAGAAGATCACCCCGAAGACCGCAGCGATCATCCCCACGAAGCTCCAGAAGGTGACCCGCCCGCCCCCGTATTTGTCGGAGACCCAGCCGGTTCCCGCCCGGCTGAGCGCCCCGACCAGCGGCCCGAGGAACACGAACTGCAGCGCGTTGACCTCCGGGAACTGGAGCTTGGTCAGCAGCGGGAAGCCCGCGGAATAGCCGATGAAGCTGCCGAAGGTCCCGGTATAGAGGATGCACATCAGCCAATTGTGCTTGCGGGTGAAGATGATCGCCTGGTCGGCGAAGGAGGCCCTGGCCGAGGCGATGTCGTTCATGCCCACCCAGGCGGCGACGGTCGAGGCGATGATGAACGGCACCCAGATGAAGCCCGCGTTCTGCATCCAGAGCCGGCCGCCGTCGCTCATCTCCTGCGGCTGCCCGCCCAGCGCGCCGAAGACGCCCATGGTGATGACGATGGGCACCAGGAACTGCATCACGCTGACGCCGAGATTGCCGAGGCCCGCGTTGAGGGCGAGCGCATTGCCCTTCTCGGCCTTGGGGAAGAAGAACGAGATATTGGCCATCGAGGAGGCGAAATTGCCGCCGCCGAAGCCGCAGAGCAGCGCGAGCACCAGGAAGATCAGATAGGGCGTGTCGGGATTCCGCACGGCATAGCCGATGCCGAGCGCCGGCAGGAGCAGCGAGGCGGTGGAGAAGGCCGTCCAGAGCCTTCCGCCGAAGATCGGCACCATGAAGCTGTAGAAGATCCGGAGCGTCGCCCCGGAGAGCCCCGGCAGCGCCGCCAGCCAGAACAGCTGGCCCGCCGCGAAGTCGAAGCCGATCGCCGGCAGCCGCGCCACCACGACCGACCAGACCATCCAGACCGAGAAGGCGAGCAGCAGCGCCGGGATCGAGATCCAGAGGTTGCGCCGGGCGATCCTGCGGCCGTTCGCCTCCCAGAACGCGGCATCCTCGGGCCGCCAGTCCTCGATGATTCCGGCCATGGAATGCTTCGCCGGCTCGTGGATCTCCTGGAACTCGGGGAGCGCCGGCAGCTCGTCCAGCGTCCGCCCCTGGGCCGAGCGCTCCATCGCCCGGATCGAGAAATGCATCCAGGTCAGCGCCAGCGCGACGAGGAGGAACAGGAACGCGAAGCAGCTGGTGTAGATCCCGGTCAGATCGAGCAGCGAGCCGAAGATGATCGGCAGGACGAAGCCGCCGAGCCCGCCGATCATGCCCACGAGCCCGCCGACCGCGCCGACATGCTCGGGGTAATAGACCGGGATGTGCTTGTAGACCGCCGCCTTGCCCAGCGACATGAAGAAGCCGAGCACGAAGATGGTGAATATGAACGGCACGAACCCCATCGAGGTCGAGAAGGTGATCGGCCCGTCCCGCCCGTGGATCACGTAATCCGCCGGCGGGTAGGAGAGCATGAAGAGCAGAATCATCGAGAAACCGAAGGTCATGTACATGACCGCCCGCGCCCCGTAGCGGTCGGCCAGATGCCCGCCGTAGGCCCTAAAGAGGCTCGCCGAGAGCGAGAAGGCCGCGGCCGACATGCCGGCGGTGCGGATGTCCACGTGATAGACGTCGACCATGTAATGCGGCAGCCAGAGCGCCAGCGCCACGAAGGCGCCGAACACGAAGAAGTAGTAGAGCGAGAACCGCCAGACCTGCAGCTTTCTCAGGGGCGCGAGCTGCTCGGCCACCGAGGGCGCGCGCGCGCCCGACCGGCGCCGCTCGGCCATCTGCGGGTCGTCGCGGGCGAAGAGCCAGAAGACCACCGCCATGGCGGCGAGGGCGCCGGCCCAGATATGGGCGACGGCCTCCCAGCCGAAGGCGACCATGACGAGCGGGGCGCAGAACTTCGTGACCGCGGCGCCGACATTGCCGGCCCCGAAGATGCCGAGCGCCGTCCCCTGCTTCTCCTTGGGGAACCAGCGCGAGACATAGGCGACGCCGACGGCGAAGGAACCGCCCGAAAGCCCGACGCCGAGCGCCGCGACGAGGAAGGTCGGATAGCTGTCGGCGCGGGTGAGCAGCCAGGTGGAGACCGCGGCCAGCAGCATCTGCGCCGTGAAGACCAGGCGCCCGCCGTATTGCTCGGTCCAGATCCCGAGCATCAGCCGCGTCAGCGACCCGGTCAGGACCGGGGTGGCCACCAGCAGGCCGAACTGGGTCTCGGTCAGGCCGAGCTGCGCCTTGATCGGCACGCCGATGATCGCGAAGAGCGTCCAGACCGCGAAGCAGAAGGTGAAGGCCGCCGTGCTCAGCGCAAGGGCACGGTTCTGGGCGCCGCCGCTTTCCGCTGCCATCATTCCCTCCCGCCTTCGCTCTCTGCCGGACTTTTGCGAATCGTCGGGACGGCCAGGTTTGATTTAGATCAAGCGCCATGGTTGTGGGCGCGAAAACAAACTGATCGTCCAACGATTTGGGTCGCCACCATCGCCGAGTTCGCGTCGGGATCTGATGATCCCGGCGAAACGCTTGACACGAAGCCGTGCATAGCTTGATATTTGTCAAACACCGGGAGGGGGGAGGCGATGCGATCGGACGACGTGCCGGAGATTCGGGAGCTCACCCTGTTCAGGGCCCTGGCCGACGACGCGTTCGAGACGCTGATCCGGGGGGCCTATCTCCAGACCTTCCCGCCGACGGTCGAGCTGATCCGGGAAGGCGATTCTCCGGACTTCCTGCATGTCCTCGTGGAGGGCGGCGTGGAGCTCTTTTCCGGGTGGCACCGGCGGGAGACGACGCTCTCGATGCTCGCCCCGGTCTCGACCTTCATCCTGGCGGCCACGATCACCGACCGGCCCTATCTCATGTCGGCGCGGACCGTCTCGAAGAGCCGCGTCGCGCTCATTCCTTCGGAAGACGTGCGAACCGTGTTCGACGCCGACCGGGATTTCGCCAATGCCATCGTCAATGAGCTGGCGGATTGCTTCCGCGCCTCGATCAAGCATGCGAAGAACGTCAAGCTGCGATCCTCCGTCGAGCGCCTCGCGAATTATCTCCTCTGCGAGGTCGCGGCGCAGGGCGGCGGGTCCGAGGAAGGCCAGATCACCCTGCCCTACGAGAAGCGCCTCATCGCCTCCTGGCTCGGGATGACCCCCGAGAACCTTTCACGGGCCTTCGGATCCCTCAGGCCCTATGGCGTGAAGGTGGAAGGCGCGCTGGTGCACCTCTCCGACATGTCCTCCCTGCGGAGGCTCGCGAAGCCGACCCCCTTGATCGACGATCCCGCGTCCTGAAGCGGCCTCGTTCCATCGTCGGGTTATGGCTTCGCACAGGCGCCGCCTTCTCCCCGCGGATTTGGCAGGTGACAAATCCGATCCCCCTCGACCTCCACGCTCACGTGCTCCGGTCGGATGGATCGGACGACACCCAGCCCACACCTGGAAATATTGTGTAATACCAGCTTGTTACGTAGCGCCCCGCTGCGGGACGCCCAGGCCGCCACGCCGAGCCGACCGGGCGCAGGACGTTTCAGACGAGCTTGACCGCAGGAAACCTCTCGCCCGGCTCGAGGATCGCCGCGATATTGGGGACGATCGGCATCTCCTCCCAGGTCGCGGCGGCCGTGAGCTTCAGGGCCCCGAAGGTTCCGGCGACGGCGGCTTCCATCGCCGGAACCGCCGCCGCGCCCTTCGCCAACCGCGCCGCGAACAGGCCCGCGAAGAGATCGCCCGTCCCCGCCGGCCGCGCTTCGATGCGCGGGGTGGTGACCGTCCAGAGGCCGCCGCCCTCGGCCAGGAGCGTGCAGACCGAGCGCTCGCCCGCGGCGAGGCCCGTGACGATCACGCCAGGCGGCGCGATCCGGGCCGCCGCCGCCGCCGCCTCGCCGGGGGTGGAGACCGGGGCTCCGGCCAATGCCGCGAGCTCGAAGGCGTTGGGCGTCGCCAGATCCGCGAGCGGCACCAGCCGCTCGGCGAAGGCGGCCTGCAGCTCGGCGGGCACGAAGAAGCCGATGTCGCTGTCGCCCATCACCGGGTCGCAGAGATAGAGCAGCCGCGGATTGGCCCGCCGCGCCCGGACGACGAATGCCGCGACCTCCTCGGCGATTTCCACGGAGCCGAGGTATCCGCTCACCACGATGGAAGCACGCTCGCACAGGCCGCGCTCCTCGACGCCGCGCAGCAGGTCGGCGACCAGCGACGGCTCGAGCACGCGGCCCCGGGTGGTGGGATAATGCGGGTGATTGCTCAGGAGCGTCGTCGGCACTTCCGCCACATCGACCCCGAGCGCGCGCATCGGGAAGGCCGCCGCGCTGTTGCCCACATGCCCCACGACGACCTGGCTCTGGATGGAGATGATCGTCGGCGCCATCGGACGGTCCTTTCTGGCGCCGAACCCGTCGCGCCGCGCCTCATTCCGGTGTCGTGACGCGCCTGTCCCAGGATTCGACCGACCGCCGCTCCAGTCGCCGTCGCGCCAGTTCCTGCCACGAGGGCGACAGGCTGGGCAATAGCGCAAACTCGGCCAGGGCCTCCAGGTCCAGGGTTTCCCGGTAGAGCAGGCGATGCACCCGCGCCAGGGTCCAGGACGGATGCGGTCGCCGCACCAATGCCAGATCCGCCCCGGCCGCGATCTCCCCCGGCTCGATCACCCGGAAGTACCAGCCGGTGCGCCCGCTGTCCTGAACCCGGCGCGCCATGTCGCCAAGCCCGAACCGGAGGTTGAGCCGCCAGCAGGGCTGCCGGCCCTGGCTGAGCTCGACCAGCGCGGATCCGGCCCGGAACAGATCGCCGATGCAGACATCGGCCTCGGTGATGCCGCCGACCACGAGATTCTCCCCGAAGCCGCCGGCGACGAAGCGCTCCGCGAGTCCGGGCAGTTCACTTCGCCAGTCGGCGTAATGGTCCTGCGGATAGAGATGCACCGCCTTCTCGGTTCCGCCGTGATGGCGCGTGTCGCCATGCTCGTCGCCTTCCAGCCCGGTCCCGGTCAGGGCCACCGGGCCGGTGGCGGGCTGCTTGTCGATGCCACTCGGCACACCCGCCGGACCGAGCGGGGCGATGCGGCCGAGCCGCACTGCGTCTATCTTCCAGTTCATCGCCGTCCCCATCCGACCGAGCACGCCCTCCCGTCCCCAAGCTTGCGGCTCCGCTGAAAAGCGGTATACTCAATACATCTTTACAGGGGAAGCTGGCATGCATCTCGACAAGCGGACCGACTATTCCCTTCGCGTGCTGATGTTCCTGGCCTCGAACCGGGGGCGCCTGAGCACCATCGCCGAAATCGCCGATCGTTTCGACATCTCCCAGGCGCATCTGACGAAGGTGGTCCACCTGCTCGGCAGGGCCGGGTTCGTGGAGACCCTGCGCGGGCGCAGCGGCGGATTGCGGCTGGCGGGCGACGGCACGACGATCCGGGTCGGCGATGTCCTGCGCCGGATGGAAGGCGATCTCGCGCCCGTCGAATGCCTGCGGGCCTCGGGCGGGAATTGCCTGATCACCTCCTGCTGCCGCCTGAAGGGGGCCCTCTCCAGGGCGATGGGCGCATATCTGGCGGTATTGGACGGCGTCACCATCGCGGAACTCGTCGAAGACAACGGCGCGCTGGCGCTCCTGCTTGGAGAGGCGGCATGACCGCGGCGCCGTCGGTGCGATCCCTTGCCGAGGAAAGGCGCGCGGAGATCCGGGCGAAGGCCGCGGCGATCGGCATCGACGAGGCCTATATCGCCCGCCTGGTGGATTGCTTCTATGCCCGCGTCAGGACGGATGCGATGCTCGGCCCGATCTTCGAGGCGGCGATCCGCGACCAATGGGAGCCGCATCTGGCCCGGATGAAGGCCTTCTGGAACTCGGTCGCCCTGAATGCGGGGGAATATTCCGGCCGTCCGGTGCCGGTGCACCAACGGCTTCATGGCATCACCGCCGCGCATTTCGGGCGCTGGCTCGCCCTCTTCCGCGAAACCCTGGGCCAGACGGCGCCGAGCGCGGATGCGGTCGATTATTTCATGGTGCGGGCGGAGCGCATCGCCGCGAGCCTGCAGATGGCCATGTTCGAGCGGTTTCCCGGGGCGGGTGGCGGACCGCCGGTCCTGACTACCCCGAGAACGGCATGAAAGACGGTTCCGGCCGTGCTCCCGGGTACGCCGCTCCGGTGGCCATGGCCCGTCAGCAGGTGGAGGCGCGATGGCCGAAATCCGCGTGAAGCGCGCCTACCGCGCCGCGCGGGTTTCCGATGGCGCGCGCATCCTCGTCGACCGCCTATGGCCGCGCGGCATGTCGCGGGATCGGCTGCGCCTGGCGGACTGGATGCGGGACATCGCGCCGAGCGAGGAGCTGCGCCACTGGTTCGGGCACGATCCGGCCCGATGGGAAGCCTTCTGCGAGCGCTACCGGCGGGAACTCGACGGCATGCCCGACGCCGTCGCGTTGCTGCGCGCCCGAGTCTCGAAAGGCCCGGTCACCTTGATCTACGCGGCCAAGGACGAGGCGCATAACAACGCGGTGGCGCTGAAGACCTATCTCGATGAACACCCCCGATGACGCGCAAGGTCCCAGACTGGGCGCTGCCGATCGTTCAGGCGGGGTTCGGCGGAGCGAAGCGGCTGCCGCGACGATCAAGGGCACAATCCGAGCCGGCATCGTGCCAATGACTCCGGCTGACCCGACGCCCGGTCCGCGCGCGCATCGGTTTCCCTGATCCCCGGCGGACCTGTTGCCGGAAAGCGTGAGGGGCCGCATCGGCTGCGACCCCTCGATTCATGAGCTTGGAGGCTGGCCGGATGGGCCGAGCCCGGCGTGTCGGTTCCTGACCGAGGGGGCTGCCCCTCAGGCGGTACCTCCCCGCACTGACCCGTCCAAACGCTCCAAAGTCTCACTCGACATTGGATCACCTCCTTTCACTGGTTTCGGTTGCCCCGATCGTGCCACCACCGTGGCGAAAAGCAAGCCGAAATTTCAGACCCCGCGCGCCAGGCGCCGCAGCACGATCCGGAAGGGCACCAGCGCCACGGCGGCGATGGCGAGCTTCACCGTGAAATCGGCGATCGCGAGGCTGACCCAGAGCGGTGCGACGGGCCCGTGCCCGAGGATCGGCAGGGCCTCGTTGGCCCAGGCGACATCGACCTGCGGCGCGATCCAGGCGAGCCGGGCCGAGAAGGCGATGGCGAAGAAGAGACCGGTATCGACCACCCCGCCGACGACGCTCGAGACCAGCGGCGCACGCCACCAGTTTCCCGCGCGCAGCCGGTCGAAGACCGCCACGTCGATCAGCTGCGCGCTGAGGAAGGCGAGCCCCGAGCCGAGCGCCACGCGGATGCTGACCAGGGGCCCGAAGGCGCCTTCGATCTGCGTGCCGATCAGGCTGCAGGCAAGCCCGGTGACGAAGCCCGCCAGGACCACCCGGCGCGCCGCCGCCGGCCCGTAGAGCCGGTTCGTCAGGTCGGTGACCAGAAAGGCGAAGGGATAGGTGAAGGCGCCCCAGGTCAGCCAGTCCCCGAACAGGAACTGCACGAGGATGTTGGAGGCGACGACGATCGCGGCCATGGCGAGGACGCCGGGCAGGAGATGGCGGGGCATGAGCGTTTTCCGTTTTGGCAAGGTGGCGGAGACTTGGCCGCGGCCGCGGCGCGCGACCCTTAGGCGCCGCCGCTCCCGCGCGCAATCCCCCGGAGGGTCAGAAACGGACCCGCACGCCGACCGTGCCGTATTGCGCCCCGCCGAAGGCATCGCTGACGAGGCCGAAGACCCCCGAACGGTGGTGGAAGCGCAACATCAGCTCGACATTCGGCCGCGACGGCAGCGCGAAGGTGAATTCGGGGGCGAAGAAATGCATCACTTGGCTGCCCTTGTCGTCATTGGCACGGTCCTGCTCCACATCGGTGATCTGGTTCGCCCAGTTGATGCCGGTGGAGACGGCGACCGACATCAGCAACGGCGCCTTCCAGGGAAAATGGTAGCGGAAGAAGAAGGCCCCCCAGAGTTCCGTGGCGGATTGCCGTCCGTAGCGATGGGCGATGCCGATCTCCGGCTCGACGTCGAATTTCCACAGCCGCCCCGTGCGGCGCGAGATCGCCGTGGCGATGATGTGGTCGTCGCTCTGGTAGTTCCAGGTCAGCGGCGCCTCGGGAGCAGTGACGAGCACCTGCCCCATCGAATTCTCGACATACCAGCCGCCATAGATCGAGGCGCCGCAATCTCCGCGGCAGGGCGCGAGGAGCGAGCGGGGATCCCAGGCCGCCGCGGGGTTGGCCAGGAGCAGGAGCAGCAGCGCGCAGAGAAGGCTACCGGCTTTCCAGAGACCGCCGTTCAATCGCACCCGTCCGCCCGCGCCTGACCCGCACCGGCGCCTGCCTTAGCAGAATCGTGCGACGATTTGAAACCGCACGCGCAATGCGCAGGGGCCGCCTCAGCCCGCGAGGCGATCCTGATACGACAGGCTCGGCCGCGGGCGCCACTGCTCCTCGGGCTGGCGGCCGGCCACGCTCTCGGGCAGCTCGATCTCGTCGAAACCGACCCGCTGGGCGGCCCGGAACTGATCGGCGATCAGCGGACCCGCCGCGCGCAGGCGCCCGGCATAGCCCATGGCGCGCAACCGGCGCGCGATCGAGAAGCCGCGCCCGTCCGCCATCGCCGGGAAGGCGACGCGAATCAGTTCGAGCCGCGCGAGCCAGGGCCTCAGATCCGCCGCGTCGCGATCGTTCGGGAATTCCACCGCGAGGCCCTCCTCGGGCAGATCCTGCCCGGTCCAGAGGACGTCGAAGGGCAGGATGCTTCCCTCGGCCCAGTCGTCGGGCGCGAAGCCCTCTTTCGTCACGAGAATCGCCATCGCAACCGCTCCTCAGCCTAGCTCGCCCGCAGGATCCGTCCGTCCGCGCCGAAATGAATGCCGCATTCGCTCTTGCCGGTGCCGCGCCAGCGGCCCGCCCGCATGTCCTCTCCGGGCGCCACCCGCGTCGTGCAGGGCGCGCAGCCGATGGAGGGGAAGCCCTTCGCCACCAGGGGATGCCGCGGCAGCGCATGGCGATCCATATAGGTGCGGATATCGGTGGCGCTCCAATGCGCCAGCGGATTGACCCGCAGCCGGTCGCCATCGGCCTCGAAGATCTCGAGCGAGGCCCGGGTCGCCGACTGGAAGCGCTTGCGCCCCGAGAGCACCACCGGCCAGTGCCGCAGCGCCCGGTCGAGGGGGGCCACCTTGCGCAGGACGCAGCAGGCGTCCGGGTCGCGCCGATGCAGCGTGCCGTCGGGATCGAGCGCCGCCAGATCCTCGGCCTCGGGCCGGAGATGCTGCACGTTGCGCAGGCCGAGAACCTCGGACAATTCGCGCTGATAGGCCAGCGTCTCCTCGAAGAGCATCAGCGTGTCGACCATCAGCACCGGGAGGTCCGGGTCGAGCCGGGCGACCATGTGCAGCAGCACCGCCGCCTCGGCGCCGAAGGACGAGACCAGCGCCACCTCGCCTGGGAATTCCGCATGCACGCCGGCGAGCACGTCCTCGGCCGACGCGCCGGCATAGGTCAGGCGCAGCGCATCGACCCGGTCGAGCGGCAGCCCGCTGAGGGTCCGGTCGCGATCAAGCAGCATCGGAGCGTTCCTCCGGCGGATAGAGCGCCGCCTTGAACGGTGCCGCGCCGAGCCGGCGATAGGCCTCGAGGAAGCTCTCGCCCGGCTCGAGCCGATGGTCGAGATAGGCCTCGATCAGCCGCTCCACCGCCGGCACGATCTCGTCATAGGCAAAACCCGGCCCCGCCCGCTCGCCGATCGCCGCAGCCTCGGCAGCATCGCCGCCGAGCGTGATCTGGTAGTTCTCCACTCCGGCGCGATCGAGCCCGAGAATGCCGATATGCCCGACGTGATGATGCCCGCAGGCGTTGATGCAGCCCGACACCTTGATCTTCAGCGGCCCGATGTCGCGCTGCGCGTCGAGGTCGGCGAAGGTCTCGGCGATCTGCTGCGCGATCGGGATCGACCGCGCGGTCGCCAGCGAGCAATAATCCATGCCCGGGCAGGCGATGATGTCCGACACGAGCCCGACATTCGCCGTGGCGAGCCCCGCCTCCCGCAGCGCCGCGTGCACCGCCGGCAGATGCGCCCGGGGCACATGCGGCAGCACCAGGTTCTGCTCGTGGCTCACCCGCACCTCGTCATGGGCATAGGCCTCGGCCAGATCCGCCACCAGCCGCATCTGCGCCGCCGTCGCGTCGCCCGGCGTGCCGCCGATCGGCTTCAGCGAGATGGTCGCGATCGCATAATCGTCGCGCCGATGCGCCACGCAGTTCACGTCCACCCAGGACCGGAACACCGGATCCTCGGCATGGGCCCGGGCGTAGTCCTCCGTCGGCAGCGCCACGAAGGCCGGCGGCGCGAAGGCCGCCTCGATCTCGGCGAGCAGGCCGGGGTTCACCCCCCGGAACGCCGCCAGCCGCTCCTCGAACACCGCCTCGACACGCGCCCGCACCTCGTCGATCCCGATCTCGTGCACGAGGATCTTCAGCCGTGCCTTGTGCTTGTTGTCGCGGCGCCCGGCGAGGTTGTAGACCTCGAGGATCGCCTCGATATAGGGCAGGAGCTCCGCCTTCGGCAGGAACTCCCGCACCGTCTTGGCGATCATCGGCGTCCGTCCGAGCCCGCCGCCGACGCTGACCTCGTATCCGACGGCCCCTTCGGCATCGCGCACGATCCTGAGCGCGATGTCATGCGTCTTGGTCGCGGCCCGGTCATGCGGCGCCGCGGTGATCCCGATCTTGAACTTGCGCGGCAGCCAGGCGAATTCCGGATGGTCGGTCGACCACTGCCGCAGCAGCTCCGCCGTGGCGCGCGGATCCTCGATCTCGTCCGCCGCGGCCCCGGCGAAGTGATCGGCGGTCACGTTGCGCACGCAATTGCCGCTGGTCTGGATCGAATGCATCCCGACCTCGGCCAGCGCCGCCATCATGTCCGGCACGTCGCGCAGCTTCGGCCAGTTGAACTGGATGTTGGTCCGGGTGGTGAAATGCCCGTAGCCCCGGTCCCACCGCTCCGAGATCATCGCCAGCTGCCGCAGCTTGCGCGAATTCAGCGTCCCGTAGGGGATCGCGATCCGGTACATATAGGCGTGCAGCTGGAGATAGAGCCCGTTCCTCAACCGGAGCGGCAGGAACTCCTCCTCGGTCAGCGAGCCGGCGATCCGCCGCTCCACCTGGTCGCGGAACTCCGCCACCCGCCCCTGCACGAAGGCACGGTCGAAATCGGCATAATCATACATGTTCGCGCTCCGCCTGCCGACCGTGCTGCGGGTAGTTCGAGGGTCCGCGCGTCCGGAACACCTCGCGAAAATGCGCCGGCGCCGCCCGGCCGCGGTCGTCGAGCGCCGCTTCGACGAGATAGACGCCGACCACCGCATTGGGAAATTCCGAGGCGCGCGAGAGCAGGTTCGCCGCCGCGTCGGGGTTCACCGCCAGCGCGGCATCCTCGATCCGGCGCGACCAGTCTCCGGCGCTGGTGAAATAGACCACGTCGCCCTCGAGCAGGTCGCTGCCGGTAGCCATCCGGGGCTGGAATTGTCGGGCCATCGGAACGGCTCCCTGAAACCTGCGTGAAACTCGCCAAGATATAGGATGATTTCCCTAATTCTCTCAATATCAGGCTTCAAATAAGGATCATGTCCTGATACTCAGGATGAGAACGGAACAGAATCCTGAAAAATGGGGAACAGCGGAATGGCGGCCGCCCTGGACGACCTCGACCGGAACATCCTCGCGCTGCTGCAGGAGGATGCGACCCTGCCGCTCGACGAGATCGCCCGCCGACTCGGCGCCTCCAAGACCCCGGTCTGGAACCGGATCCGCAAGATGCGCGACGCCGGCGTGATCCGGGGCGAGGTGGCGATCCTCGATCCCGACAAGCTCGGGCTGGAGAGCTGCTTCTTCGTGCTGATCCGCACCTCCCAGCACGATGCCGAATGGCTCGCGCGGTTTCTCGAGGCGGTGCGGGCGCGGCCCGAAGTGATGGAGGCCCACCGCCTCGCGGGCGACATCGACTATATCCTCAAGGTGCGCGTCGCGAATGCGCGCGCCTACGACGCCTTCTATCGCGCGCTGATCAAGGAGGTCTCGATCTTCAACGTGACCTCCACCCTGTCCATGGAGGAGATCAAGAACACCACCGCGCTGCCGCTCGAGACCGTCTCGGGGACGGGATGACCCTCGAGGCCTGCACGGAGTTGCAGCGCGACCTGTCCGCGGCCGCGCAGGCATGGTATCCCGCCGCTGCCGCCGCACCATAGCACGAGGAACCGAGCGCCATGACCCCGACCCGCATCAGCCCGGATTACGCCGTCGCCGGGCAGATCACGCCCGCCGACGTCGCGGAGATCGCCGCCAGGGGCTACAGGTCGATCATGTGCAACCGGCCGGACGGCGAATCCGCCGACCAGACCGATGCGGAATCGATCCGTGCCGAGGCGGAGCGCCACGGGCTGAAATTCGCCCATGTGCCCGTGGTTTCGGGCAATATCCTGCCACAGGATGTCACGGATTTCGGCGCCGCCCTCGACGCCCTGCCGGGCCCGGTCCTGGCCTATTGCCGCTCCGGCGCCCGCTGCCAGAACCTCTGGATCCTGGCGCGCCGGCCCTAGCCGCCGTCCTCGGGCGCTGGCGCCGCTTCACCGCCCAGCGCCTCGATCGCGACCGTGGGCAGGCGACCATCGCGCGCCGCCAGTTCTGCCGGGCCCGGCGCAGCGGCTTCCGACCTTGCGCGTCGAAGCGCGTCGGGCGCGACCTCGCCGTGGACCCAGCCCGCCACGTTGAGCTTGCCGATCGCCACGAGACCGTCGTCGGGGAACCCGGGCTCGAACGGCCCGTAGATCGCCGCGGCGCCGACGTTGCGGTTGGCCGCCGCCAGCCAGTCGGCGTCGCCCACCGCCACCGCATGCACCACCGCGCACCGCCCCTCGAGCGCGCGCGCCATCGCCGCCACCCGCTGGCGCCAGTAGTCCTGGAGCCGCCGCGCCCCCCCGGGAACCAGCAGCACCTCCGCGCCCGCCGCGACCAGCGACCGCGCGATCGCGGCGACCTCGGCATCCCCGGAGACCATGATGCCGATCCTCCCCAGCGCCGTGTCGAAGACCGTGAGCCCGGTGCCGGGCGCGATGCCGAGATCCTCGCCCTCGATGCCGGTGGGGACCAGCTTGTCCTGGTGGCCCCGGCTGCCGTCGGGTGCGAAGAGCCGCGCCCGGTTCACCAGCGTTCCGTCCTTGCGGCGCACCGGAGCGCTCGCGGCGCAGATGAAGACGCCGAACTCGCGCGCGAGGCTGGCATGGAGGTCGTCCACGTCGCCGAGCCGCGCCGTCACCGCCGCGACCGATCGCGCGATGTCGCGGGTGTTCTCCTCTTCGGCGAGACTCGCGAGCTCCATCGCGCCGTATTCCGGGAAGACCAGCAGCTCCGCCCCCTGCTCGCTCGCCGTCCGCACCCAGATCCGCAGCTTGCCGACGAAGTCGTTCCACCGGTTGTGCCATTCGATTGGATAGGCTGCTGCGGCGATCTTCACGGCGTTTCCTCCTTGCGGACGGGGGCCGGATCCGGCCGACGATTGCATCGGTCGATGCGGCGGCGCGTGTTTCCTCGGTCCAGAAAGAGCGCCGCCGCGCCCCTCCGTCAATCAAAACCGTCATCGGCCGCCGAGGCCTGGCCGCTTTCGCCCGCTGCGAAACCCGCCAGCCCGAGCGCGGCCAGCGCCGCGTCGAGCGCGGTCCAGTCCTCGATCTCCAGCCGGACCGGCAGCACGAGCACCTCGCGGCGGAACGCCGGCGGCAGGCGCACCGCATCCTTCTCGGTGGTCACCATCTGCGCTCCCGCCGCCGCCGCCTCGGAACGGAGCCGCGCAAGGACACGCGCGTCATAGGCGGCGTGATCGGCGAAGGATCGCGCCGCCACGATCTCGACGCCGAGCCCGCGCAGCGTCGCGAAGAACTTCTCCGGCCGCCCGATGCCCGCGAAGGCCAGCGCCCGCAGCCCGCGCCAATCCATCCCCGTGGGCAGCGGCACCAGCGCCCCGGCCAGCGCCGTCATCGTCTCCACGGCGGGCCAGGCCCGGGCGAAGCGCCGCCGATCGCCGGCCGCGCCGATCGCCAGCACCATGTCGCTGCGCGCGAGCCCCTCGGCGAGCGGCTCGCGCAACGGGCCGGCGGGGATGACCCGGCCGTTGCCGAAGCCGAAGCCGGCATCGACCACCACCAGCGACAGGTCCTTGGCGAGATCGGGGTTCTGCAATCCGTCGTCCATGACCAGCACGTCGGCGCCGGCCGCCACCGCCGCGCGCGCCGCCGCCGCGCGGTCGCGGCCCACCCAGACCGGCGCGAAGGCTGCGAGCAGCAGCGGCTCGTCGCCGACATCCGCCGCTTCGTGGCGCAGCGGATCGACCCGCACCGGCCCGGCGAGCCGGCCGCCGTGCCCGCGCGAAATCACCGCCGCCGCATGGCCGCGCGCCAGCAGCCGCTCCACCAGGGCGATCACCATGGGCGTCTTGCCGGTGCCGCCCACGGTCAGGTTGCCGATGCAGATCACCGGCACGCCCGGATGCAGCGCCGGCCCCCGCGCCAGCCGCCTGCGGGTGACCGCCGTCCAGATCCAGGACAGCGGCGCGAGCAGGCGCGCGGCGAGGCCCGGCGCTTCCGGCGGCCGCGCCCAGAAGCCCGGCGCCTGCATCACGCCTTGCGGTCGATCACGTCGGCGATCGCCGCCATCACCGCATCGGTGACCTCCGCGCCCTCGCTGCAGGTCTCCCAGGCCGCGGCCGCCATCTCGGCGGCACGGTCGGGCGCCAGCGTCTCGCGCAAGGCGCGGGCGAGATCGCTCTCCGAGCGCACTTCCACCGCCGCGCCCGCGGCGGCCAGGCGGCGATAGGCATCCTCGAAGTTTCGCACATGGGGGCCGAAGAGGATCGCGCTGCCCAGGAGCGCCGGTTCGAAGGGATTGTGCCCGCCGACCTCGACCAGCGAGCCCCCGACGAAGCTGACCGGCGCGATGCGGTACCAGAGGCCCATCTCGCCCAGTGTGTCGACCAGATAGACCTCGGTGTCGGGCTCGATCGCCTCGCCCTTCGAGCGCTGCGCCACCGAGAGCCCCCGCGCCCGGAGGATCATCGCCAGCCCGTCGCCGCGGTCGGGATGGCGCGGCGCCAGGATCAGGGTCAGGTTCGGCTGCGCCTGGCGCACGCTCGCATGGGCGGCGAGAACGATGTCCTCCTCGCCAGAATGGGTGGAGGCGGCGAGCCAGATCGGCCGGCTCGCGAAGGCCCGCGCGATCCGCGCCCGCTCCGCCTCGTCATGGGGCAGCGGTGCAGCGCCCTCCTTGAGCGTCCCCGTCACCTCGAGCCGGCCGGGGTCGGCGCCCAGCGCCGTCAGCTGCTCGGCCGCCAGTTCATCTTGGGCGAGGATCCGGTCGAAGCGCCGCAGCAGCGCCCGCGCCAGCCCGCGCGCGGACCGCCAGCGCCGGTAGGTGCGGTGCGAGATGCGCGCGTTGATCAGATAGGTCGCGATCTCGCGCCGGTGCAGTTCCGAGAGCGTCGCGGGCCACAATTCGCTCTCGGTGAAGACCGCGAGATCGGGCCGCCAGTGGTCGAGGAACCGGGCGACCCAGGGAAGCACATCCACGGGGACGAACTGGTGGATGTATCCCTCGGGCAGCCTGCCGGCGAGAAACTGCGCCGAGGTGACCGTCACCGTGGTGACGAGGCAAGTCAGGTCCGGCCGCCCGTCAGCCAGCCGCCGCACCAGTTCGAGAAGCGACGCGGCCTCGCCGACGCTGGCGGCATGGAACCAGATGAGCCGGCCCTCCGGGCGCTCCCGCCCGGCCAGCCCCATGCGCTCGTCGAGCCGGCGGGGATCCTCCTTGCCTTCGGCCTGCCGCCGGAGGAGCCGCGAGCGCGCCACCGTGCCGGCGCGGGCCGACAGCGCGAGATAGAGCCCCAGAAGGGCCGAACGATTCGGCGCGGGCCGCATCGGCCGCCGGCCTAGCCCAACGCTTCGGTCGGGCCCGCGGCCTCTTCCTCGTCGACCAGCCGGTGCAGATGCGCGATGAAATACCGCGTCTCGGCATGGTCGACGCTCGCCTGCGCCTTGGCCTTCCGGGCATTGTAGGCCGAAGCGTAGTTGGGGAAGACGCCCACGACATCGATGTTCTGCACGTCGCGGAATTCGGTGCCCCGGATATCGGTCAACTCGCCGCCGAACACGAGATGCAGGCGCTGGGTCATCTTGGTCTCCCCGCTGGACCGCGCGCACCATAGCCGGAGCACCGGCAAAATCAATGCCGCGGAAGTCCCGATGTCCGGTGCCGGAATGGGCGGCAGACTGAGGGGCCGGGCGGCGGCGCCCCGACCGGGCGTCACGGCACCTGCAAGCGAGCGGCAGGGCCCGGAAGCTCCCGTGCCCGGCCGAGGAATCGCCGGTTGACCGGGCTGTGCGGCCGAAGCGCCAGCCGCTCGTTGGCGAGGGCCTCCGAGACCCCGCGCAGGCCGCCGCGCAGCGCCGCCTCGGTCAGGGTCCAGTCGATCACGTCGCGCTGGGCATGGCTGCCGCCGAAGGCATTGGCGATCTGCCGCGCCCCGAAGAGAAGCGAGACCGCGCGCTCGTGCTCGCCATGCCAGAAGGCCGCGAATCCCTCGATCAGCGGCAGCCCGGTCGCCCGCGTCCAGGAAGCCACCTCCGATCCCGGCACGGGATCGGCGCGACAGGCCGCGATGAGGCGCGAGAGATCCGCCTCGCGCCCCGCCCCGAGATAGGCCATGGCCGCATGCAGGTCGTTGAAGGGATAGAGCCTTCCGTCGGCATGGGCGCCCCAGGCCTGCGCCAGTTCCTGCCAGCGGTCGCCCACGTCCTGCCCGGCGATCGCGATGCGCCAGAGCAGCGCCGAGGCATCGGCGAGATTGACCGCCAGCGGGCTCCGCGAGCCGCGGATCGGACCGTCGTAGAGCGCGAGCGCCTCGGCGCCCTGCTCCAGCTCGAGATGATAGAGCGCCTTGTGCCACCAGTTGTGGATGCGGAAGAAGGCGTCGTCGCCGCTCCAGCGCGCCTCGCGGGAAGCCATCCAGGCGATGCCCTCCTCGGCGCGGCCCTGCATCTCCATGACATGCGCCACCGCGTGATGCGCCCAGGCGTCGAGCGGCTGGCGGTCGAGCGCCTCCCGCCCCGTCGCCTCGGCCCGCGAGTAGTCGCCGCATTCCTCCAGCCCGAAGGCATGCATGCCCAGAAGCACCGAATAGCCGGGCCGGCCCTCGTCCCACTGCGGCAGCGCCCGCGCGATCCGGTCGCGCAGGTCGCGGGCGCCGGCGCGGAAGAAATCCATCAGATGCCCCGATTGCAGCGCCAGCAGGTCATGGGGATAGCGCATCGAATGATGGTCGAGCGCCAGCGCCGCCGCGGTCCAGTTGCCCGCCAGCAGTTGGTCGAGCGCGGCCAGATGCGAGGCCTCGCGGTCGTTCGGCCGCAAATCCCGCGCCCGAGCCACCAGGCCCCTGGCCGCAGCGCTCGCCGCCGGCTCGGTGGCCAGGGCATAGAGATGCGCCTTGAAGATCGGCGCCATGGCGAAATCCGGCGCCGCCTCGGCGGCCGCGTCGGCCAGGCCGATCGGATCGCCGCGGAAGAGGTTGAAGGCCTCGACCGCCCGATCGTAGAGCGCCGCCGCCTCCGGCGTCGCGCCGGACATCGCATTGCCCTGACGATCTTTCGGCATGGCGCCTCCCTCCCCCCCGGCCGCCCGGGCCTATGCCGCCGACCGGCGTGCGAGGATCTCGGCATGCAGCCGCGGCCCGGCCACGATCACCCCGGGCACCTGCGGCACCGGGTTGTTGAAATGCAGCGCGCCGCCGCTCCGGTCGCTCACCGCCGCCCCGGCTTCCTGCGCGATCAGCGCCCCGGCCGCGACATCCCATTCCCAGGCGTCGCGAAAGGTCAAGGTCGCGTCGAACCGCCCTTCGGCGGCGAGGCAGAGCCGATAGGCGAGCGCCGGACGGAAATGCCGCGCGACATCGGGCACGCCGCCCGGCCAGTGCCGCGCCTCGAACTGCGACGCAGTCGCCAGGACCTGCGCCCCCGCCAGATCGCTGCGGCCGCTCGGCACGATCGCGGTCCCGTTGAGCCGCGCCCCGAGCCCCGCGCCCGCGGCATAGGTGCGCTCCAGCCGCGGCAGATGCACCACCCCCGCCACCACCCGGCCGCGCTCGGCGACCGCGAGGGCAGAGCCCCAGGCGCTGCGCCCGGCGATGAAGGCGCGGGTGCCGTCGATCGGATCGACGATGAAGACCCGCTCGGCACCGAGCCGCGCCGTCCCGTCCTCGCTCTCCTCCGAGAGCCAGCCGTAGCCGGGGCGCGCGGCGGTCAGTTCCGCGCGCAGCATCCGGTCGATCTCGAGGTCGGCCGCGGTGACCGGCCCCTGCCCGCCCGGCTTCTCCGTCGCCGCCCGGGCGCCGTCGAAATGCCGCAGCGCGATCTCGCCCGCCGCCCGCGCCGCCTCCTCGAGAAGCGCGAGATCACGCTCCGGCAATGAACAGCCCCTCGACCAGCAGGCTCGGCACCACCCGGCCGAGATGCGCCCGCGCGTCGTTGGCCGGGCGGATCGTCATCAGCATCTCCCGCAGGTTCCCGGCGATGGTGCATTCGTTCACCGGGCGGGCAATCTCGCCGTTCTCGACCCAGAACCCGCTGGCGCCCCGGGAATAATCGCCCGTCGTGGGGTTGATCGACGACCCGATCAGCCCGGTCACCAGCAGCCCCGTGCCCATCTCGGCCATGAGCGCCGCGCGCGAGACCTCGCCTTGCGTTAGCGCCAGATTGCCCGCGGAGGGCGAGGGCGGCGCGCCGGTCCCGCGCGCGGCATTGCCGGTGCTGGCCATGCCGAGCTTGCGCGCGGTGGCGAGATCGAGCGTCCAGCCCCGGAGCACGCCGTCCGAGACCAGCGCACGCCGCGCCACCGGCAATCCCTCGGCATCGAAGGGCCTGGAGCCGCCGATGCGCGGGCGGAGCGGATCCTCGATCAGGTCGATGCCCGCGGGCAGCACCGCCTCGCCGCGCGCGTCCTTCAGCCAGGAGGCGCCGCGCGCGATCGCGGTGCCGTTGACCGCCTGCACCAGATGGCCGATCAGGCCCGACGCCACCCGTTCGTCGTAAAGCACGGGGAAGGCGCCGCTCGGCGGCTTCGCGGCGCCTGCCCGCGCCGCGGTGCGCTCGCCGGCCCGCCGGCCGACCTCCGCGGGATCCGGCAGGTCGGCGGCGTGGCTCCGGCTCTCGAAGGCATGGTCGCGCTCCATGCCGAGTCCCTCGCCGCAGATCGCGACGGCCTGCACCGCATGGCTCGTGCGCCCGTAGCCGCCCGAGAAGCCGTTGCTCGCCGCGAGATGGATGCGGCTCGACGACCAGCTCGCCCCCGCCTCGTCCATCTTGCTCACGCCCGGCACCGCGAGCGCCGCCGCCTCGGCCTCCAGCGCCGCCGCCTCGAGATGCTTCGGCGCGGGCGGCGGGGCGAGGTCGACCAGATCGAGCGCCGCGAGATCCCAGCCCGTCGCCAGCTGCGCCGGGTCGGCCAGCCCGCAGAACGGATCCTCGGGCGCCTCGCGCGCCATGGCTACCGCGCGCTCGGCCATGGCCGCGATCGTATCGCGCCGGGTATCGGAGGAGGATACGCAGGCCTGGCGCCGCCCGATCAGCACCCTCAGCCCGATCTCCACCCCCTCGGCGCGCTCGGCCTGCTCGAGCGCACCGCCGCGCAGCACGACCGAGAGGCTGTCGCCGGCCACGGCGAGGGCGTCGGAAGCCTCGGCCCCCGCCCGGGCCGCGGCCTCGAGAAGCGCGGCGGTCAGATCCCCCAGATCGGCCACGGGCTCAGCCCGATCCCGAAGGCGGACGCCGGATCGGCCCGCCCAACCCGGCGCCGGAGGCGACGATCTGCAACGCATTGGTCGGGGTCATGCTCGCTCCGGATCTCTGGCTGGCGGAAGCCATCTAGGCGCGATGCGGCACGCTGGCAACCATGGCGGGTCATGACCCTTGCCTTTCCTCCGGCGAGGGCCTTTGATCGGGCCGAACCCCGCCCGCCAGGCACCAGGGAGAACGCCATGGGACTGCTTTCGGGCAAGACCGTCATCGTCACCGGCGCCAGCCGCGGCATCGGCGCCGCGGCCGCCGCCGCCATGGCCGAGGCCGGCGCCGGCCTGATGCTCCTCGCCCGCTCGCAGGACGCGCTCGAGGCCGTCGCGGCGGGCCTGCGCCGGACCGCGCCCGTGGAAACCATGACCTGCGACGTCGCCGACTTCGCCCAGGTCGCGGCGGCGGTGGAGCGGACCCGTGCCGCCTTCGGCCGCATCGACGTCCTGGTCAACAATGCCGGGGTCATCGAGCCGATCGGCCCCCTGGCGAAGTCGGATCCCGCCGAGTTCTCCCGCGGCATCGACATCAATTTCAGGGGCGTCTACAACGGGATGCGCGCGGTTCTTCCGGTGATGCAGGCCCAGGGCGGCGGCACGATCGTCACGATCGGCTCCGGGGCCGCGCACAACCCGCTCGAGGGCTGGAGCCAGTATTGCGCCTCGAAGGCCGCCGCCTTCATGCTCACCCGCTGCGTGCATCTGGAGGCCAAGGGCCGCGGCATCCGCGCGATCAGCCTCTCGCCGGGCACGGTGGCCACCGACATGCAGAAGAAGATCCGCGCCTCCGGCATCAACCCGGTGAGCCAGATGGACTTCTCCGCCCATGCCCCGGCCGAGGCGCCGGCGCGGGCGCTGGTCTGGCTCGCCACCGACGATGCCGCCGAATTCGCCGGCCAGGAGGTCAGCCTGCGCGACCCCGCGATCCGCGCGCGCATCGGCCTCGATCCGCTGCCCGGATAGGCGCCGTCGCCGCGGCCCGGGCGAGCAAGGCCGGATGCAGGATCCAGAACCCATCGACGCGCTGGTGATCGGCGGCGGGCCGGCCGGGCTGATGGCCGCCGATGCGCTCGCCGCCGCCGGCCGCCGCGTGGTCCTCGCCGAGGCCAAGCCCTCGGTCGGCCGCAAGCTTCTCATGGCGGGCAAGTCGGGTCTCAACCTGACCATGGACGCGGATCCGGCGGCCTTCTGCCGCGCCTATGCCACCGGCGCCGACTGGCTGGCGCCGCTCCTCGCCGATTTCGGCCCCCGCGAGGTCGCCGCATGGGCAGGCGATCTAGGAATCACCGTCTTCACAGGCAGTTCCGGAAGAGTCTTCCCACGCGAGATGAAGGCGTCGCCGTTGCTGCGCGCCTGGCTCGCGCGTCTCGCGGGCCGGGGCGTCGCCCTTCGCACGCGCTGGCGCTGGCTCGCTTTCGACGGAAACGTCGTGACCTTCGCCACCCCCGGCGGGCCGCGCCGGCTCGCGCCGCGCGCCACCGTGCTGGCGCTCGGCGGCGGCTCCTGGGCCCGGCTCGGCTCGGACGGCGCCTGGGCCGGGATCCTCGCGGCCGAAGGCGTGCCGGTCGCGCCCTTCCGGCCCTCCAACGTCGGCTTCGCCCGCGCCTGGTCACCGGCCATGGCCCGGTATTTCGGTGCGCCGGTCAAGCCGGTGCGGCTCATGGCCGGCGGAAGCGCGGTGCTCGGGGAATTCGTGGTCTCGGCGCGCGGGGTCGAAGGCGGCGGGATCTACGCGCTCGGCCCGCTCCTGCGCGAGGGCGCCGCCCTGACCCTCGACCTGATCCCCGGCCGCAGCCAGGCGGAGGCCGCGAGCCGGCTAGCCGCGCAACCGGCGAAGGCCAGCCTCTCCAACCGCCTGCGCCGGGCGCTCGGTCTCGCCCCGGTCAAGATCGCGCTGCTGCGCGAATCCGCGCCCGATGCGCCCCGTGACCCCGCCTCCCTAGCGGCGGCGCTCAAGGCTCTCCCGCTCGCCCTCGACGGCCCGCGCCCGCTCGACGAGGCGATCTCCACGGCCGGCGGCGTGATGCGCTCGGGCCTCGACGCCGGGCTGATGCTGCGCGCCCGCCCGGGCACCTTCGCCGCCGGCGAGATGCTCGACTGGGACGCGCCCACGGGCGGCTACCTGCTGACCGCCTGCCTCGCCACCGGCCGCCACGCCGGCCGGGCGGCGGCGCGCTGGAACGGATCCCCGGGATGACCCGTTGCGGCCAACGCCTTGGACTTTAAGCCGCATCCGAGATCGCCGACCCCATCCGACGAGGAAAGGAGCGCAATCCGAACCGTCAAAGGCACGACAACCCGTTCCGCGGCGGCCACATCATGAAAACCCATGCAATAACAATGGTCTAAACGGCGTATCAACGTGAAACGCTGCTCCGGGCCGGCGCGCCGGGGGCGCGGGACGGGTCACCGCGCCGGGATGTGTCCGATGTCGGCGGGCCGGGTCGATCGGGCGGAATGCGCATCACTCGGAGATCGCAAAGCCATCCTCGCGGATCAGCCGCGTCTCGCAGGTCGCGACGATCGCGCCGTCCGAGCGCCGCGCCGCATGGCCGAAGCAGGAGACCTCCGGCGCATCCGCGGCGGAAGGGGTGCAGGAAAGCTCGACCGCATCGCCGTCCTCCACCCTGCCGCAGCAATGGAACTCGCGCGATACCGCCACCACCGGCGCCTGGGCCCGCAGCGTGGCGGCGGCCTCGGCCCGGTCGAAGAGGCTCATCCAGCCCGTCAGCGGCAACCGGCCGGCGCCGGCCGGATCTGGCGTCCCGGAAACCGGCACGACCAGGGCCGGCGGCCGCCCGAGGCCGAGCGCCTCCTCGCGCGCCGTCTCGCGGGCTGACGCGGCCCGCGCCGCGAGCAGCCGGGTCCGCGCGCCCTCGGGGCTCCGACCGGACGGGCCGGCGCCGAAGGCCGAGACCAGTTCCACCGTCCCGCCCGATCCGCCGCGCCCCTCGAGGCGGGTGACGCTGCGCCAGCCGTTTGCCGCGGTCGGGAAGAGCTCCGGTTCCAGCCCGATCCGGGCCGCGCCCTCGAAGGCGCCCGGTGCCAGCGACAGGATGCAGGCGACGAAATGCGGCCCGGCCGTCCCGTCCCGCTCGCCGATGGCATCCGGCGCGCAGCCGATCTCGGTCGCGACCGCCGCCCAATGCAGGTTCATGCAATCGCGCACGATGCGCCCGGGCACCGTCGCGCGCACCGCCCGGACGACGGGCAACGCCGCCCCGGAGACGGGCCGCCGCGACGGGCGGCGAAACTGCGACGGGCCGCAGAAGGCGGCGGTGGCGATGCCCTCGAACATCTCGGTGGTGGCGAACATGGCGGTGCCTCCAGGGGCCGGCTCCGGCTGGTGCGGCGCCCGATGCGCCGGCCCCCGAAGTCCCCCCGAGCTTCGCGCGCCCGGGCCCTTCGGTCTGTGACGGCCGTCACGCGCGGGCGGGCCGGGCCGGCTGGGCCGCCATCGCCCGCCGCAATGCCGGCCTTGCCCGCACCCGTTCGAAATACGCCCCCACCAGACCCTCGGGCAGCTCGAACCGCGCGGCGACGGCCCAACCGGCACAATGTCCCAGGATCAGGTCCGGAACCGTGAAGCGATCGCCGGTCACGAAGGCGTTGCCGCCGAGGCTCTCCGCCAGGACCGCCATGGCGCGGGCGAATTCGGCCCGGGCGGTCGCCTTGACCGCCGGCACCCGCAGCGCCTCGGGCAAGGCGAAACGGTGCTTCGCGGCGGTCCAGAGCGGCCCGTCCACCTCGTCCACGGCGAATTGCGTGAACCCGTCCTGCCGGCCGCGCTCGAGGCTCCCCGCCGGCCAGGTCAGGCCACCGTGCCGGTCGGCGAGGAACTGGACGATCGCCACCGAATCGGTCAGCGCAACGCCCTCGGCGATCAGGACCGGGACCTTGCCGCTGGGGTTATGCGCCCGCGCCTCCGCCGAGGCCGGCGCCGCTTCCTCCAGCCGGTAGGGAAGGCCGAGCTCCTCCAGCGCCCAGACGACCCGGAGCGCACGGGTGCTGAGCATGCCGATGACCCGGTACATCCCGGCCCTCCTCAGCGCGGCCTGAGCATCGCGACCCGGACGAAGAGCCGCTCGACCATGGCCAGCCCCGGCATCGCGCCGCCCGAGCGCAGCGCCAGATCCGTCTCGGTGATCAGGCCCAGCGCCGCTTCCAGCCGCTCGGCACCGAAGCCGCGCGCCTGGGCGACCAGCCGCGCCCGCCGCGGCCCGAAGACCGGCGGCCGGACCCGTGCGAGCGCCGCCTCCGGGCCTTCCGCCGCTGTGGCGGCCGCGAGCAGCGTGCGGAAGCGCCGGCCTGCGTCGATGACCAGCTTCACCGGCGCGCTTCCCTGCGTCCCGGCGCGGCGCAGTTCGACGGCGAGCCGCCCCGCCTGCCCTTCGGCCACCAGATCGAGCAGGTGGTCGAGGTCGGCCTCCGTCGCCCGCGGCGCACAGGCCGCCATGTCCTCCGCCCCGAGCGGCGCGGGATCGCCGGCCTTGTAGAGCGCGAGCTTGGCGAGGAACTGCGCGAAATCGCCCGGGCCGAGCCCGCGCGCGAGATTCTCCAGATCTCCCATCGCCGCGCGGTCGACAGCGCCGAGACCCGCCGCGGCCAGCGCTGCGGCGATCTCCTCCCGGCCGGGCGGATCGTCGTAGATGCCGATCGCCACCGCGTTCTTCGCCGCCTCGAAGACCTTGCGCAGCGGGCTGCCGGCCTTGAGGGCTCCTGCGGTCACCACGATCTGCGCATCGCCCGGCCGCCAGTCGGCGAGCGCCCTGCGCATCAACTCCGCCAGCCCGTCGCCGGCATCCTCCACCACCACCGCCCGCGGACCGGGAAAGAAGCCCGCCGCCCGCACCGCGTCGTCGAGCGCCGCCGGGTCGCGTCGCAGATCCGCGGCCGCGATCCGCGCGAGCCGCATCTCGGCCACGCCGTCGGGGCCGATCAGCGCCGCGACCAGCGTCTGCCGCTTGAGCGTGACCCGCATCGCATCCCCGCCGAAGAGAAGCACGCCCGCCCCGTCCGGATCGGGGCGCTCCACGAAGTGCCGCGCCTCCCGTCCGCCGAGCTTCACGCCGCGCCGTCCTCGGCCAGGAGCGCCATCCGCAGCAGGATCCGGTCGGCGAGCTCCGCCGCCAGCCGCTGCCCGGCGGCGCGCTCCGCCGCCAGGGCCGCGAAGGCCGAGACGGCGGAGGATTCAGGCGCGCTGTAGCCGGTGATCGCCCGCACCTCGTCCACGAGCACCGGCGGCCCGCCGCCGACCGGCGTCACGGCGAAGGCGGCGGTGCCGATGACGTTGTAGCGCGTGGTCACGTTCTGCTGGGTGAGCGCGACCCCGACCTGCTGGAGCGTCAGCTCGATCGCGAGGCGATAGGCGGGATCCTCCGCCGGGCCGAGCCGCTCGGTCAGCCGTTCGCGCAAGAGGAAGCCGGCCTCGCCCTCGACGACATCGACCGTGACCTGCCCGTTCATCGCCGCCGCCGGCGTGCCCTCGCCGTAGAGCGGCGTGAAGCCGCAGGCGCCGAGCGCCATCAGCGCCGGCAGGAGCAGCAGCCTCCGGCGCTCACAGCACCACATTCACGATCCGGTCCGGCACCACCACCAGCTTCTTCGGCTGCGCGCCATCGAGCAGCCGCACCACGGCCGCATCGGCCAGCACCAGCGACTCGATCGTGGCGCGGTCGGCACCCGCAGGCACCACGATCTCGGCCCGGCGCTTGCCGTTGACCTGAACCGGCAGGGTCACGCTCGCCTCGGCGAGCATCGCCGGATCCGCCTCCGGCCAGGGCGCCGTCGCGACTAGCCCCTCCCCGCCGAGCCGCGCCCAGACCTCCTCGGCCAGATGCGGCACCATCGGCGCCATCAGCTGCGCGAGGATGCGCATCGCGAAAACCCGCGCCGCGCCCATTCCGGGCGCATCCGCCGGGGCACGCGAGAGGGTATTGGTGAAATCGTAGAGCCGCGCCACCGCCCGGTTGAAGCCGAAAGCCTCGATGTCGGCAGTCACGTCGCGGATCGCGCGATGCGCGGCGCGGGTCAGGTCGAGCGCCTCCTCGCCGGCCACGCCGCCGGGCTCGGCACCGACGCGTGCGATCTCGTCGGCGAGCCGCCAGACCCGCTGCAGATGCTTCGCCGCCGCCTCGGCGCCGGCGGCGGTCCATTCCACGTCGCGCTCCGGCGGGCTGTCGGACATCACGAACCAGCGCGCGGTGTCGGCGCCAAACCGATCGATAATATCGGCGGGGTCGACAACGTTCTTTTTCGACTTCGACATCTTCGTCGGTGGAACGACCTCTACTCTTTGCTCCGTACCTTTGAGGAACGAAGCGCCGTCGCGCCACTCGACTTCCTCGGGATAATGGTACCGCATTATCGTCATGGGAAACGAAGTGTCTGACGTTTCGCCCGGTCCCTGCTCGAATCCGAAATCCTTGAGCTGCGCGGAGCTCTGTTCAGTTGTGTAGTACGCTTCGTGTGTCACCATGCCCTGGGTGAAGAGCGCGTCGAAGGGCTCGATCGCCTTCGCCGGCAGATGCCCGGTGCGCTGCATCGCCCGCGCGAAGAAGCGGCTGTAGAGCAGATGCAGGATCGCGTGCTCCACCCCGCCGATGTACTGGTCGACGTTCATCCAGTAGTCGGCCGCCGCCAGATCGGTCGGCGTCGTCGCATGGGGCGCGGTGAAGCGGGCGAAATACCAGGACGAATCCACGAAGGTGTCCATGGTATCGGTCTCGCGCCGGGCCGGGCCACCGCATTGCGGGCAGGTGGTCTCCTTCCAGGTCGGATGCCGCTCCAGCGGATTGCCCGAACCCTCGAAGCGCACGTCCTCGGGCAGCCGCACCGGCAGGTTCGCCCGCGCCTCGCCAACCGTGCCGCAGGCGGGACAATGCACGACCGGGATCGGGCAGCCCCAGTAGCGCTGGCGGCTAACGCCCCAGTCGCGGAGCCGGTAGCGGGTGACGCCCCGGCCGATGCCATGCGCCTCGCAATAGGCCACCGCCGCGGCGACGGCGGCATCGCCGGTCATCGCACGCTCGCCGGCAAAGCCACGCAGATATGTCACAGTCTGTGACTTCGGGGGCACATAGGCGGTCGCTGCCACGTCCGGCGCCGCGGGATCGGCCTTGAAGACGTCGATCACCGGCAGCCCGTACCTGCGCACGAAATCCAGGTCGCGCTGGTCATGCGCCGGGCAGCCGAAGATCGCGCCGGTGCCGTAGTCCATCAGGATGAAATTGGCGATCCAGACCGGCAGCGTGCGCTGCGGGTCGAGCGGGTGGCGCACCTTCAGGCCGGTGTCGATCCCGCGCTTCTCGGCCGTCTCGAGCGCCTCCTCGCTGGTGCCGGCCCGGCGGCATTCGGCGTTGAAGGCAGCCACCTCCGGGTCGCCTTCCAGCGCCCGGGCGAGCGGATGGTCCGGCGAGATCGCGGCGAAGCTCGCGCCGAGCAGCGTATCCGGCCGGGTGGTGAAGACCTCGAGCCGTTCGAAGCCTTCCGGTGCGCCGATGGTCTCGAAGGCGAATTGCAGCCCCTGGCTCTTGCCGATCCAGTTGCGCTGCATCAGCCGGACCTTCTCCGGCCAGGCGCCCAGCCCGTCGAGCGCCTCCAGCAGTTCCTCGGCCATGTCCGAGATGCGGAAGAACCATTGGGTGAGCTCGCGCCGCTCCACGGGGGCTCCGGAGCGCCAGCCCTTGCCGTCGATCACCTGCTCGTTGGCGAGCACGGTCATGTCGACCGGATCCCAGTTCACCACCGCGGCCTTGCGCGTGACGAATCCCGCCTCCAGCATGTCGAGGAACATCGCCTGCTGCTGGCCGTAGTATTCCGGATCGCAGGTGGCGAATTCGCGGCTCCAGTCGATCGAGAAGCCCATCGGCTTCATCTGCGCCCGCATCGCGTCGATATTGGCGTAGGTCCAGGCGCCGGGATGCACGCCCTTCTCGATCGCGGCGTTCTCGGCGGGCATGCCGAAGGCATCCCAGCCCATGGGGTGCAGCACGTTATGGCCCCGCGCCGCCTTGTAGCGCGCCACCACGTCGCCCATGGTGTAGTTGCGCACATGACCCATGTGGATGCGCCCCGAGGGATAGGGAAACATCTCCAGCACGTAGTATTTCGGCCGCGTCGGATCGGCCTCGGCGCGGAACACCTGCGCCGCCTCCCAGGCGGCCTGCCATTTCGGCTCGACCGCACGCGGATCGTAGCGCGTCGGCGCCTCGCCCGTCACTCGAGCCCGCCGGCGTAGAACTGGCCGTCCGGCGAGGGGTAATAGACGTCCGGCGCCGGCGTGCCCTCGGTCGCGGCGATACGGAGCTGCCGCGCCCGGGTCAGAATGGCGTTCTCCAGCGCCTTGTTCGCCTCGCGCGACACCGGCACCGGCCGCCCCCCGGCCTGCCGATAGGCCGCGACCTTCAGCGAGCGCGCATCGAGCGCGGGCGACATGATATAGGCCGTCACCCGGTATCCCGAGGGATCGTTTCCGATCCGGCCCCAGTCGGTCATGATGATCCCGGAGAAGGGATCGGCGCCTTCCAGCGGCAGGAAGGCGAGGATGTCGAGCGTGGCCTGCCAGAGGTAGCGGTTGACCTGCACGCCGATCTCCGGGTCGCCCTGGTTGCGGAAGAGATCGAAGAAGGACGAATCGCTGAGCTCCATCTCGCGACGAATCTGCTCGTCGCGCGCCTCGAGCTGCGCCTGGGGGTCGTTCGGCCCGCAGCTCGCGAGTGCGGCCGAAACGGCGGCGAGCAGAAGGATGTCGCGCTTGATCTTCACGTCTCGGCCCGGCTCCGGATTGGCCCTTCGCCGGTGTCTAAAGTCTCCCCCGCCGCCCGGCAAGCGCAAACCGGCCCGGGCGTTCCGGTGCTCCCGGCCATCACTGTGGCAAAGCTGCATCATCGTCCGAGACAAAGCTTTCGCCGCCGGCCATTCGCTTGACCCAAAGCCCGGCAATGAGAGATGACGAACCTACTTGGTCCGGGCGTTCCGGATTTGAGATGGGTTTCGACCAAGAAACACGAGGAAAAACGATGAAGAACGTACTCTTCACCACCACCGCCCTCGCCGCCCTGGCGATCGGCGGGGTTGCCTCGGCCCAGGGGATTTCGCTCTTCGGCGACGCCCGCTTGGGTCTGGGCTACAACATCAACAACGACGGTTCCGCGAACGGCGACGAAGATCTGCGTGCGATCTCCCGCGTCCGCTTCGGCGTCAACATGACCGGCGAGACCGATTCGGGCATCACCTTCGGTGCCACGGTCCGCGCCGACAACGCCGTGGGCGGCCAGGGCGGTACGCTCGGCCAGACCGCCGGTAACGTCTTCGTTTCCGGCTCCTGGGGCACCCTGACCTACGGCGACACCAACGCTGCGGACGAGCAGTGGGTCGGCGACATCCCGGGCAACCTCTCGCTCACCGGCCTCGGCGACCTGCAGGAGACCTTCTTCATCTCCAACGGCGGCAGCTTCGGCGACGACACGGCGAACAACTTCGCCGCGAACCCGACCGCGCGTCCGACGGTGCGCTACGACTTCGACATCGCCGGGTTCGGCATCTCGCTGTCCTCGAACCGCGACCTCACGGACGTGGTCGTCGGCGCCGGCTACCAGGCCGACTTCGGCGGCGGTTCCTTCGGCATCGGCGTTGGCTACAACAACTACAAGTCGTTCCGTCAGACCGTCGGCACGGGCCTCAGCGTCTGCGAAGACGGCGCCGGTGGCCTCACGACCACCTGCAACGCTGGCGATGACGTCTTCACCATTGCCGGCGCCGACAGCACCCAGGAGGTTCCGGAAGGCGAGCAGTGGTCCGCTGCCGTGACCGGCGACTGGGAGAGCTTCGGTCTCGGCGTCGTCTGGACGCAGGCCGACTCGAAGAGCAACGACTTCGTCGATGGAGCCAAGTTCGGGACCATCGGCGTCGGCGGCACCTTCGGCTGGGATGCCTTCACGGTTGGCGCCTACTACGTCAACATCTACGAGGCTTCGGAGCGTCTCGAAGGGTTTGACGGCAAGAGCGCCTACGGCCTGACCGCGGCCTATGACCTCGGCGGCGGTGCCCAGGTTGCCGGCGGCGTTGCCCGTACCTTCGGCCAGGACGAGCTCTTCCAGGGCGGCAACCTGATCCAGACGGACGAGGATGCCGACACCGTGGCCGACTTCGGTATCAAGATGGCGTTCTGATCCCTTCCGGATCAGCGAGTACGGAAAGGCGGGCCTCGGCCCGCCTTTTCTGTTTTGTCCGGGCTGATGCATTTCAGTAAGCCCTTCGTTTCCTTGGCTTGCGCATTCCTGCACGCTTGGAGACCGGCGCCGTCCGCGACCCGGCTTCCCTTGCTCGCCCGCGGCGCGCTAGGGTCGGCGGGCTCAGCGCGAGGAGGCTGCCCATGTCGCTCCGGGACATCGAGACACGCATCGCGGCGGCGACCCGCGCGGCCGGCCGCCCGACCGGCGCGGTGACGCTGATCGCCGTCTCCAAGGTCCAGCCGCTCGAACGCATCCGTGCGGTGCTCGAGGCCGGCCATCGCGTCTTCGGCGAGAACCGCGTGCAGGAGGCCGAGGGCAAGTGGCCGGACTTCCGCGCGGAATTCGACGGCCTCGGCCTGCATCTCGTCGGCCCGCTCCAGAGCAACAAGCTCGCCCGCGCGCTCGATCTCTTCGATGCGATCCACAGCCTGGACCGCGACAGCCTCGCGCGCAGGCTCGCCGCCGCGGTCCAGGCCCGGGGCGCCTGCCCGACCCTCTTCGTCCAGGTCAACACCGGCCGCGAGCCGCAGAAGGCCGGCCTCGCCCCGGAGGCGCTGGACGCCTTCCTCGCCGCCTGCCGCGGCGAATACGACCTGCCGGTCTCGGGCCTGATGTGCATCCCGCCGGTCGACGCCGACCCCGCACCGCATTTCGACATGCTGCGGGACATGGCGGCGCGCAACGGCCTCGAAGGGCTCTCCATGGGCATGTCCGACGATTTCGAGACCGCCATCGCCTGCGGTGCCACCCATGTGCGGATCGGCTCGGCGATCTTCGGAACGCGCGCCGCACCGGTCTGAGCGGCAGCGGCGCTTGCCCGGCGGTCCGGGGGCGCATAACCTCGCGATCCTGGCCCCGCGGGAGATCACCATGCGCCGAACAGGCATCGCCTTCCTCGCCGCCGGCCTCGGCGCGATGCCCGCGCTCGCGGCCGAGCCGCAGGTCCTCGACGGCGCTGCGGCCTTTCCCGAAGGTCCCGCCTTCCACGACGGCGCGCTGATCTATGCCGAATACGGCGGCAACCTGGTCAGCCGCATCGACCCCGAAACCGGCGCCAAATCCGAGCTCTGGCGCGAGGAGGGCTGCGGCCCCTCGGCGGTCCTGCCGCTCGACGGGCGCTTCCTCGTCACCTGCTACGATTCCGGCAGGCTCGAAGCCTTCGACGCCGAAGGCAATACCGCCCGGTCTTGGGAAGCCGACGCCGACGGCAATGCCCTGATCGGCCCCAACGACGTGACCCCGGACGGCAAGGGCGGCGCCTATGTCACCGCCTCGGGCCCCTGGGAGAGCGAGCCGATCGTCGGCCGCGTGCTGCATCTCGACGCGGAGGGCGTGCTGAGGACCGTCGCCGACGACCTGCATTACCCCAACGGCGTCGCCCTCTCGCCGGCCGGCGATCGCCTCTTCGTCGCGGAATCGGAGGCCGGACGCATCATCTCCTTCGCCGTCGCCGAGGACGGCGGCCTCGATGACCGCCGCCTCTTCGTCCGGCTCGGCGCGATCGATCCGGCCTCCGGCGTGCTGCCCTACCCCGACGGCATCGAGTTCGGCCACGACGGCGCGCTCTGGATTGGCCAGTTCTCCTCGGGCCGGATCCTCGCGGTCGATGCCTTCGGCGAGGTCCTGAGCGCCGTCGAGCTGCCCGCGCCCGCTGCCCCGAACCTCGCCTTCACCCCCGACGGGACCGGCATCGTGGTGGTGACCGTCGACGATCCGGCCGCGCCACCCTTTCCGGGAAAGGTCCTCAGGCTGGAGCTGCCGTGAGGCCTTGTGACAAAAACTTCACGTTCCTTCGCGTTCCGGCCTGCTAGGAACGCCGGGTCGAAGCTGGAAGACGCACCATGGAAAACAGGGACGACGATTTCGACGGCCGCGACTGGCTCGAGGCCGAGCTGGCCGACACGCTCGACGAGGATTACGAGCTCGAGATCTCCGAGCCGGCGCTCTCGCTCGAGATCCGCAGGATCTACCGCAAGGCGCATCCGCCCTCGATCCCGCGCATGGACTATTTTCGCGCGCTGCTGCGGCTGCAATCCGAGCTGATCAAGCTCCAGGATTGGGTTTCCTACAAGAAGGAAAAGATCGTCGTGATCTTCGAGGGTCGCGACTCGGCCGGCAAGGGCGGCGTGATCAAGCGCATCACCCAGCGGCTCAATCCCCGCGTCGCCCGGGTGGTCGCCCTGCCCGCCCCGTCCGAACGGGAAAGGAGCCAGTGGTATTTCCAGCGCTACGTCCCGCACCTGCCCGCCGGCGGCGAGATCGTGCTCTTCGATCGCTCCTGGTACAACCGTTCGGGCGTCGAGCGGGTGATGGGCTTCGCCTCGGAGGATCAGGTCGAGCAATTCTTCGAAGACGTCCCCGAATTCGAGCGCATGCTGGTCCGCTCCGGCATCAGGCTGATCAAGTACTGGTTCTCGATCACCGACGAGGAACAGCAGATGCGCTTCCTGATGCGCATCCACGATCCGCTCAAGCAGTGGAAGCTCTCGCCGATGGATCTCCAGAGCCGGGTGCGCTGGGAGCAATACACCAAGGCCAAGGAGGAGACCCTCGCCCGCACCAACATCCCCGAGGCCCCCTGGTACATCGTCGAGGGCAACGACAAGAAACGGGCGCGGCTGAACTGCATCGACCACTTCCTCGCCCAGTTCCCCTACGAGCCGGTGCCGCACGAGGACATCACCCTGCCCGAGCGTGTCTTCAACCCAGCCTACGAGCGCAAGGTCCTGCCGCCCGAGCTCTACGTCCCGTCGAAATACTGACGCCACCCGCCCGGGACGGCTCCTGTCTTCCATCGTCGGTCTGCGGCATTCCAATCGTCGGTTTCGCCGCGGCAGGCGGTAGGTCCGACACACATGCGCCAGCCATCATGTGTCTGGTCTGATTGGCCTTCCGGCTTGCGGCACGCCGCGTCACCGCGTATTCGGGGCAGGATGGGATCCGGCGAATCCCGACCGGGCGGGGGATCGAATGCCGATGCGACAGGAGCCGCGCGCCCTATGGCGCGGCAGAGGCACGACCGGGCGCGGCGCGCTCTGGACCGTGACCCTTCTGCTGGCCGCACCGGCCGTGGCCCAGGCGCCCGAGGGCGGGCCGCCACCGCCCCAGCCCGTCACCGTGGTCACGCTCGATGCGACCGATGTCACCCTCACCGCGACCCTCCCCGGTCGCGTGGTGGCCTCAGGCATCGCCGAGGTGCGGCCGCAGGTCAACGGCATCATCACCGAGCGGCTCTTCCAGGAAGGCGCGGAGGTGGCGCTCGGCGATCCGCTCTACCGCATCGATTCGGCGAGCTACGAGGCCCAGGTCGCTGCCGCCGAGGCCCAGGTCGCCCAGGCCCGGGCCCAGCTCGAGACCACCTCCCGCGACGCCGAGCGCCTCGAGGAGCTGCTCGCGCGCAATATCGCCAGCCAGCAGAACTACGACGAGGCCGCCGGCGCGCGCGACAGCGCGGCGGCCGCGCTCCAGGTGGCGCAGGCGCAGCTGCAGGCCGCGCAGATCGACCTGGAGCGCACCATGATCCGCGCGCCGCTCGCCGGCTTCATCGGCCGATCGCTGACCACGCAGGGCACGCTGGTGACCAGCGGCCAGGCCGCGCCGCTGGCGGTCATCCGCAGCATCGACCCGGTGCTCGTGGACGTCACCCAATCCGCGGCGGAAATCCTCGAGTGGCGGCGCGGCCTCGCCGCCGAGCGGCTGGCCGCGGCTGCCCCGGAGGTGTCGCTCACCCTGGCCGATGGCACCAGCTACGAGCAGAAGGGGCTCCTGACCGTCGCCGAGACCAACGTGAACGAGGAGACCGGCGTGGTGACCCTGCGCATGGAGTTTCCCAACCCCGAGAAGCTCCTGCTCCCGGGCATGTACGTGCAGGTCGAACTGCCCCAGGGCGTCGCCGAGAACGTGGTGCTCGCTCCGCAGGAGGGGGTTTCCTTCGACCAGCGCGGCCGCCCGGTCGCGCTCGTCGTCAATGCCGAGAACACGGTGGAACCGCGCGAACTCGACGTCATCGCCGCCCGCGACTCGAGCTGGATCGTGCGCGACGGGCTCGGCGCCGGCGACCGGATCATCGTCGAGGGGCTGCAGAAGACCGGCCCCGGCGCGACCGTGGCGCCGGAAGAACGCGGCACCGCGCCCGCAGGCGGAGATGCCAGCGGCGCCGCACCCGCCGCCGACGGCGGCTGAGCGGAACCGGGAGGGAGAAGGCCGATGGCACGCTTCTTCATCGACCGCCCGGTCTTCGCCTGGGTCATCGCCATCCTGATCATGGGCATCGGCCTGCTGTCGATCTTCACCCTCCCGGTCTCGCAATACCCCCAGATCGCACCGCCCTCGGTCACCGTCACGGCCACCTATCCCGGCGCCTCGGCGGAAACCGTCGAGACCACGGTGACCCAGGTGCTCGAACAGGCGCTGACCGGCATCGACGGGCTGCGCTACATGTCCTCCTCCTCGACCGCCTCGGGGCAGGGCTCGATCACGCTGACCTTCGAGACCGGCACCGACGCCGACATCGCCCAGGTCCAGGTGCAGAACAAGCTCGCCCAGGCCACGCCGCTGCTGCCCGAATCGGTGCAGCGCCAGGGCGTTCGCGTCGACAAGGGCTTCGCCGGCTTCCTGATGGTGATCGGGATCATCTCCGAGGACGGCTCGCTCGAACAGGTCGACCTCTCCGATTATCTCGCCTCCAACCTCGTGGACGAGATCAGCCGCGTCGAGGGCGTCGGCGGCGTCGAGGTCTTCGGCGCACCCTATGCCATGCGCATCTGGCTCGATCCGTCGCGGCTCGCGGCCTACGACCTCGCCCCCGCGGACGTGGTGAGCGCGGTCTCGGCGCAGAACGCCCAGATCTCCGCCGGCCAGTTCGGCTCGCTGCCCGCGGTCGAGGGCCAGCAGCTCAACGCCACCATCACCGCCCAGTCGCTCCTGCGCACCCCGGCGGATTTCGAGCAGATCGTGCTGCGCGCCGAGACCGACGGCGGGCTGGTGCTGCTGAACGACGTGGCCCGCGTCGAGGTCGGCGCCGAGGATTACACCGCGATCTCTCGCTACGGCGGCCAGCCGGCCTCGGGCATGGCCCTGCGCCTCGCCGCCGGCGCCAACGCGCTCGATACCGCCGAGCGTGTCAAGACGCGCATGGAGGAATTGTCCGCCTTCTTCCCCGAGGGGCTGACCTACAACATCCCCTTCGATACCACGCCCTTCGTCGCGATCTCCATCGAGGAGGTGGTCAAGACGCTCTTCGAGGCGATCGGGCTCGTCTTCCTCGTCATGCTGCTCTTCCTCGGCAACCTGCGCGCCACGCTGATCCCGACGCTCGCGGTCCCCGTGGTGCTGCTCGGAACCTTCGGCGTGCTCGCCGCGGCGGGCTTCACCATCAACACGCTCACCATGCTCGCGATGGTGCTGGCCATCGGCCTTCTCGTGGACGACGCCATCGTGGTGGTCGAGAACGTCGAGCGCATCATGGACGAGGAAGGGCTCGACGCCCGAGAGGCGACGCGCAAGTCCATGGACCAGATCACCGGCGCGCTGATCGGCATCGCGCTGGTGCTCTCGGCGGTCTTCGTGCCCATGGCCTTCTTCGGCGGCTCCACCGGGGTGATCTACCGGCAGTTCTCCATCGCCATCGTCTCGGCCATGGCGCTTTCGGTGGTGGTGGCGCTGACCCTGACCCCCGCGCTCTGCGCCTCCATGCTGCGGCGCAGCGACGCCCACGGGCCGGCGCGGGGGCCGCTCGCGGCCTTCCACCGCTTCTTCGCCGCGCTGACGCGCCGCTACGGCAACAGCGTCGACTGGATCGTGCGCCGGCCCTTCCGGATCGGCGCCATCTACCTGGCGCTCGCCGGGCTCATGGGCTGGTTCTTCGTACAGACCCCCACAGGCTTCCTTCCCGACGAGGACCAGGGCATCATGTTCGTCTTCGTCCAGGCGCCCTCGGGCGCCACCGCCGAGCGGACGCTCCGGGTGATGGACCGGATCGAGCACCATTTCCTGACCAACGAGCCCGAGGCGGTGGATTCGATCTTCACCGTCGTCGGGTTCAGCTTCGCCGGCGCCGGCCAGAACGTGGGCCTCGGCTTCGTGCGCATGAAGGACTGGTCCGAGCGCCCCCGCCCCGACCAGTCGGTGCAGGCGACCGCCGGCCGCGCCTTCGGGGCATTGGGCCAGATCCGCGATGCCTTCGTCTTTCCCATCGTGCCGCCGTCGGTGATCGAGCTCGGCAACGTCTCGGGCTTCGACTTCTATCTCCAGGCCCGCGGCAACCAGACCCACGAGGAACTGCTCGCCGCGCGCAACCAGATGCTCGGCATGGCGGCGCAGAGCCCGCTGATCGCCTCGCTGCGTCCCAACGGGCTCGAGGACGCCGCGCAATTCGCCCTCGACGTCGACTGGCGCAAGGCGGGCGCGATGGGGGTCACCGCCCACGACGTGGCGGAACTCCTCGCCACCGCCTGGGCCGGCAGCTACGTCAACGACTTCCTCGACCGCGGCCGCATCAAAAAGGTCTTCGTCCAGGGCGAGGCCGAGGCCCGGCGCAACCCCGACGACATCGAGCGCTGGCGGGTGACCAATGCCACCGGCGGGCTCGTGCCCTTCTCGAACTTCGCCGACGGGCTCTGGCGCTTCGGCGCGCAGGGGCTCTACCGCTACAACGGCGTGCCCGCCATGCAGCTCCAGGGGCAGCCGGTGCCGGGCGTGACCACCGGCGAGGCCATGGCCGAGATCGAGCGGCTGGCGACCCAGCTGCCGCCCGGCTTCGACGTCGCCTGGACCGGGCTCTCGCTCGAGGAACGCCAGACCGGCGGCCAGGCGCCGCTGCTCTACGCGCTGTCGCTGGCGGTGGTCTTCCTCAGCCTCGCCGCCCTCTACGAGAGCTGGGTGATCCCCGCGGCGGTGATGTTCGCCATGCCGCTCGGCGTGCTCGGCGCGCTGATCGGCGCGCGGCTCGGCGGCTTCGCCAACGACGTCTTCTTCCAGGTCGGCCTGCTGACCACCATCGGGCTCACCGGCAAGAACGCGATCCTGATCGTGGAATTCGCCCGTGCCCGGCAGGAGGAGGGCCGGGAGCTCTTCGCCGCCATCGGCGAGGCGGCGCGCCAGCGGTTCCGGCCGATCGTCATGACCTCGATGGCCTTCTCGCTCGGCGTCACGCCGCTGGTGCTCTCCACCGGTGCCGGCGCCGCAGGACGCAACGCCATCGGCTCGGCCGTCTTGGGCGGTACGCTATCGGCGACGGTACTCGGCGTGCTCTTCGTGCCGCTCTTCTACGTCGTGATCCGCCGCCTCGCCCCCCTGCCCGCGCTGCCGGGAGCCGAGCCGACGCCGGCCACCTGATATCGCCGGCGCGCGGCAACAGCAGGTCTCAGGCCCCGAGGCCGGCCACCGCGAATGCGCGGCGCCCAAGTCGGTCCGAGCCGCCCGTCGCCCGGGCTCCCTGCACTCGTCCGCACACGGTGTCTGCGCGTCTGCGTGCGGGATATGCGGACCGAATTCGGCCCCTCTGCCAGTGGCCCTTGGCCGCAGTGGCGACCCACCGGGACCGTCTCGCAGACCCCGCTGGGGCGACGGCGCCGGTGATCCGGGACCGTGCGCCCGGTACCGATCGTCGGGTGCAGCCTCGGGGCAATCATACCAGCGGCCCTCGCTGTCGACTCCTGTTCCTCCCGCGGCCCGGGGGTTCCAGCCCGATCGACCCGTGACGATCTGCGGTGAAGCTGCACCGCCCTCGCCCTGCGGCGCGCGCCTCCGGGCGACCGGACCGGGCAAGGCGCCACCGGCGCCTCGCGTTTCCGATCCGGTGACATGCGGCGCGGGCCGCGCGGAGCGCGGCCTTTTCCCTGTCCCGAGAATCAGCCTCAGGATTGGTCGATCGGAAGGGCCGCTGCTATCACACGCCGGCCTGCAGGCCGAACGCCTGATTGCCCCGCGATTGGCGGCCCCGCCGCTCCCGAGATTCGCGGCACCATGCGCAAGCCACCAGAAGACGCCCTGGCGGCCCTGGGCCCCCGGTCGCGCAACCCGATGCAGGGAATGGTACCAGCGCCCCGGCTCGAACGGGGGACCTCCTGATCCACAATCAGGCGCTCTAACCAACTGAGCTACGCCGGCACGGCTGTCCGGTTACTATACGCGGCGGCTCGAATGCAAGTCTGCACTTGTCCGACGGCGCGGGACCCGGCAGATTGCGGCGCGGGCAGGAGGCCGGAAGTCATGGGGATCGACCGCGAGAGCGATACCGCCGCCAGCCTGCGGATCGGGCCTACGTCGCTCGGCATGGTCCGGGTCTATGTCGAGACGGATTCCTTCGATCTGCCGCTCGACTTCGATCCCGATGCGGCGGAGGAGATCGCCGAGGAGCTTCGCGCCGCGGCGGAACGGGCGCGCAGCATCGCGGCCGGCGGGAAAGGCAAGAAGCGACCCGGGCGACGCTAGAGCCTGGAGAACCTCGCGAGATCCGGGTCGATCAGGACGCCGAGGCGCAGCGCCGCGGTGCGGGCGAAGCGCTGCACCAGCGCCTTGCGCCGCGCGCCCGCAAGCGGCGTCTCCGGCGGCCAGCGCACGAGTTCGCCGTCGAAGCCGTCGGCCAGGATGAGCCCGGTCTCCTCGGGCAGGATCTCGCCGGGGAAATCGGCATCGACCGCCCAGAAGAACCGGTCGCACCAGGCCAGGTAGCCGGTCCACTTGCGGTCGGAGACGAAATCCATCCGGCTCGACTTGCATTCGACGATCCAGATCTCGCCCTTCGGCCCGAGCGCGATGACGTCGACGCGGAGGCCCGCCTCGGGCACGAATTCGGTCAGCGTCGCGAAACCGCGTCCCGCGAGATGGCGACACACACCGCGCGCCAGGCGCTGCCCCGGGAGCTCGGACTCCGTCATCCCGGCTCTCTGGCCAAGCATGCGCCAGCGGTCAAGGGTCCGGGCCTCTCTGCGTCCGGTCGGCCGGCCCTTGCGGCGGGGCTTGAGACCTCGCGCGCGACACGGTACTAGGAAAGCGATGCTGCCGGTCTTCCGCCGGCCGCGGGGGGTTCATTGGAGATCACGCATGGCCGACGCCGCTGTTCATTCCCACGACGGCCACCACAAGCCGGGGTTCTTCACCCGGTGGTTCATGTCCACCAACCACAAGGACATCGGCATCCTCTACCTGATCACCGCGGCGATCCTGGGTCTGGTCTCGGTCTCCTTCACCATGTACATGCGGCTCGAACTGATGGAGCCCGGCGTCCAGTACATGCTGCTCGACGGCCTGCCGAACGGGCATCTGTGGAACGTGCTGATCACCGGCCACGGCATCCTGATGATGTTCTTCGTGGTGATTCCGGCGCTCTTCGGCGGCTTCGGCAATTATTTCATGCCACTGATGATCGGCGCGCCGGACATGGCGTTTCCGCGCATGAACAACCTGAGCTACTGGCTCTTCGTGGCGGGCTCGACGCTGGCGGTCTGCTCGCTGCTGGCGCCGGGCGGCAACGGGCTGAGCGGCTCCGGCGTCGGCTGGGTGCTCTATGCGCCGCTCTCGACGCACGAGCAGGGCATGTCGATGGATCTCGCGATCTTCGCGGTGCATCTGAGCGGCGCGTCCTCGATCCTCGGCGCGATCAACATGATCACGACCTTCCTCAACATGCGCGCGCCGGGCATGACGCTGCACAAGGTGCCGCTCTTCGCCTGGTCGATCGTGGTCACGGCCTTCATGATCCTGCTCGCACTGCCGGTGCTCGCGGGGGCGATCACCATGCTCCTGACCGACCGCAACTTCGGCACGACCTTCTTCGAGGCTTCCGGCGGCGGCGACCCGGTGCTCTACCAGCACATCCTGTGGTTCTTCGGCCATCCTGAAGTCTACATCGTCATCGTGCCGGGCTTCGGCATCATCAGCCACGTGATCTCGACCTTCTCGCGCAAGCCGATCTTCGGCTACCTGCCCATGGTCTATGCGATGATCGCCATCGGGGCGATCGGCTTCGTCGTCTGGGCGCATCACATGTACACGGTCGGCATGTCGGTGACGCAGCAGAGCTACTTCATGCTGGCGACGATGGTGATCGCGGTCCCGACGGGCATCAAGATCTTCAGCTGGATCGCCACGATGTGGGGCGGCTCGATCGAGTTCAAGACGCCGATGCTCTGGGCCATCGGCTTCCTGTTCCTCTTCACCGTCGGCGGCGTGACCGGCATCGTGCTCAGCCAGGCGCCGCTCGACCGGGCCTATCACGACACCTATTACGTGGTGGCGCATTTCCATTACGTCATGAGCATCGGCGCGGTCTTCTGCATCTTCGCCGGCGTCTACTACTGGTTCACCAAGATGACCGGGCGGGCCTATCCGGAATGGGCGGGCAAGCTGCATTTCTGGATGATGTTCGTCGGCGTGAACCTGACCTTCTTCCCGCAGCACTTCCTCGGCCGCCAGGGCATGCCCCGCCGCTACATCGACTATCCCGAGCAATTCGCGCTCTGGAACTACGTGTCGTCCTGGGGCGCCTTCCTCTCCGGCCTGTCCTTCGTCTTCTTCTTCGGGATCGTCTTCTACAGCCTGCGCTACGGCCAGCGCGTGACCGAGCCGGCCTATTGGGGCGCACAGCCCGACCAGACCCTGGAATGGACGCTGTCGAACCCGCCGCCGGAGCACACCTTCGAGACCCTGCCGACCCCCGACATGTGGGACCATTCGGCGGCACACTGAAGGCGGGGAGCCGTGCTCGAACAGACGGCCCGATCGCATTTCCCGACACCCGCAAGGGGACTTGCGAACCGTGTGGAAGCGCCGCTCCTGGCGCTTTCGCTGCGACCGAACCGGTCGCTGAGCCAGCGCGGCGTCACCTGGGTGATGGCACTGGTGGCCCTGGGCCTCGTGATTCCGCTGGTGCCGCTCGGGGGAATCGGCGCAGGCTGGGGGATGCTGCCCTTCCTCGTCGCGGCACTCGCGGGGCTCGCCTGGGCCTTCCGGCGCAGCTTCGAGGACGGCAGGCTGACCGAGGAATTCCGGCTCTGGCCCGATCTGGTGACGGTCGAGCGCATCGAGCCGAACGGCACGGTGCAGCACTGGCACGCCAACCCCTTCTGGGTGCGGCCGCGGCTGATCGAGAACGCCCCGGTGGAGAAATACCTCACGCTCACGGGCAACGGCCGGGAGATCGAACTGGGCGCTTTCCTGTCGCCGGGCGAACGCGTGGAACTCTTCGACGAAATCAGCGCGGCGCTGGACCGCCTGAAGACGCTACCCTCGGCGGATTCGCCCTAGCGCGGTGATGCCGACCTCCGATCGGGAAAGGTTCGAGATGAGACATCTGCTTTCTGGCGCGGCGCTTCTCTGCGCGGTTGCCGCGCCGGTTGCGGCCGACGAATTCACCGACGTCATCGACAGCGCGCTGGCGGCCTATGCGGAAGGCGACATCACCGTCGCGAGCGAGGAACTCGACTATGCGATGAAGCTGCTCGGCCAGATGAAGTCGGCAAGCCTCGCGGCCTATCTGCCCGAAGCGCCCGCCGGCTGGACGCGCGAGGAGGCCGAAGCCGACGGCAGCGGGCTCGCGATGAGCATGTTCGGCGGCGGCACCGCCGCGGCGGCGACCTATCGCAAGGGCGACGTGGAGATGACCCTGACGCTTCTGGCGAATTCCCCGATGGTGAACAGCATCGCGGCGATGATCACCGGTGTCGCCTCCATGGGCAGCGGCAAGCCGATCCGCATCCAGCGCACCCAGTTTGCCGACAACGACGGCGAGTTGCAGGGCGTGGTCGACAACAAGGTCATGGTCAGCCTGACCGGCACTGCCAGCGTCGAGGAGAAGACGGCTCTGCTGGAGGCGATGGACCTCCGGGCGCTGCGGGACTTCTGACGGAGCCCCGTCGCCCCGGGAAACGGCGATGAAGGGATGCCATGGCTGGAGGCTGGTCGCGCGACGGCGCGGTGAACGAACAGATCGAGGCCTCGATCGCGGACGAGCTCAGGCGGATGCAGGCCAGGCGCCGCCCGACCGGCGCCAGCCGGACCCACTGCGCGGAATGCGAGGAACCGATCCCCGAGGCGCGGCGGCAGGCGATCCCGGGCGTGACGCTCTGCATCGACTGCCAGCAGCAACGGGACGCCCGGCCGGTCGCGCGCGGCGGGATCAACCGGCGCGGGTCGAAGGACAGCCAGCTGAAGTGACGCGGCGCAATCCGTCTTCCAGCGCTGGACAGGTAGCCGGTCCGCGGCCCACACCCCTGCCCCCTCGGCACAGGACGGATCGCTTCCCGGTCAGCGGACGCCGCCCAGGACCACCAGCCAGAAGGATACGGTGACGATCGAGAGCCCGGTCGCCAGCAGGACGGCACTCGCCGCCTGGGCCTGGGCGCGGCCGTACATGCTGGCGAAGACATAGGTATTGACCCCCGGCGCCATCGCCGCGGCGAGCACCGCCGCGCGGACGAATTCGTCGGGCAGGCCGAAGACCTGCCGCGAGAGCACCCATGCGATGGCGGGATGCACCAGGAGCGACAGGGCGGCGATCATTCCGGCTTCCGCCAGCGAGGCGCGGATCACGTAGCGGGTCAGGATGCCGCCGAGGCCGAAGAGCGCGGCCGGCAGGCTCGCCCCGGCCAGCATGTCGACGGCGACGCGCAGCGTCGCGGGCACCGGGATCCCGCCGAGATTGACGGCGAAACCGAGCGCCAGCCCGATCATCAGCGCGTTGCGGAACATGGCGCGGGTCACGGCGCGCCCGGTATCGACGAGGCCGCGCCCGTCGGCGCGGGCGAATTCCATGACCGTGATGCCGAGCAGGTAGCAGAACGGCGCGTGGATCGAGATGATCGCGAAGCTCGGCGCGAGCGCGTCGACGCCATAGGCGCGCTCCATGATCGGCAGGCCGATCAGGACGAGGTTGGAGAAGAGCGCGCAGAAACCCACGGCGACCGCCTCGCCCGGCCGCCGCCCGAAGATCCGCCGCGCGCCGAGGATGCCGAGGACGAAGGTCGTGACGGCCCCGGTGTAGAAGGAGAAGAGCAGCCGCGGGTCGAAGACCGCTCCCAGATCGAGATCGGCGATGGCGCGAAAGAGCAGGCAGGGGATGGCGAAGGTCTGGGTGAAGACCATCAGCCCGTCGACGGCGCTCGGCGCGAAGAGCCCCGTGCGCACCGCCGCATATCCGGCGCCGGTGACGAGGAAGACCGGCAGGACGACATGGAGGATGCCGAAGATCAAAGATCGATCTCCAGGACCATCCCGTCATGGGCCGGCGTCACGTTGTCAGGGGTCTCGGCGTCCACGACAGAATGGTCGAGATCGTTGTGCATGTTGGTCAGCACGGCGCGGCGGGGAGCGGCGCGGGCGATCCATTCCAGGCTGCGCTCGAGATGGACATGCGTCGGATGCGGGCGACGGCGCAGGGCATCGAGGATCCAGATCTCCAGGTCCTCGAAATCCTTCCAGGACTGCGGCGGGATCTCCGACACGTCGGGCAGATAGGCCAGGCCGCCGATCCGGAAGCCCAGCGCCTCGATCCTTCCGTGCTGGACGCGGATCGGCCGGAAGCCGAGCGGCCCGGCGGCACCCTCGACCTCGAATGTGCCCTCGATGGCATTGAGCTCGAGGATCGGTGGATAGGCGCTGGTCGGCGGCTGCACGAAGACATAGGCGAAGCGCGAGATCAGCGCATCCGAGGTCTCGGCATCGGCCCAGACCGGCAGTCGCGAACCGCGGTTGAACACCACCACGCGCAGATCGTCGATGCCGTGCACGTGATCGGCATGCGCATGGGTATAGACCACGCCGTCGAGATGGCCGACGCCGGCGTCGAGCAGCTGTGCCCGGAGATCCGGCGCGGTGTCGATCAGCACGCGGGTCGCGCGGCCATCTTCGAGCCGCTCCACGAGCAGCGAGCACCGGCGCCGGGCGTTGCGGGGATCGAGCGGGTCGCAGGCGCCCCATTCGCCGCCGATCCGCGGCACCCCGCCCGACGAGCCGCAGCCGAGGATCGTCGCGCGCAGGCGCGCCATCAGGCCGCGGCCCTGGCGAAGAGCCGGTCGAAGTTCGCGCTCGTCCGGGTCGCGAAATCCTCCGGCTCCAGGTCCCAGATCGCGGCGGCGATGCGCGCGGTATCGGCCACGAAGGCCGGCTCGTTGCGCCTGCCGCGATGCGGCTGGGGCGCGAGGTAGGGGCTGTCGGTCTCCACCAGGATGCGATCGAGCGGCGCATCGGCGAAGATCGCCCGCAGATCCCCCGCGCTCCTGAAGGTCGCGATGCCGGAGACCGAAAGATAGAAGCCGAGCGACAAGGCGGTCTCGGCCAGCGCGCGGCCCGAGGTGAAACAATGCATCACGCAGGAAAAGCCCCCGGCACGATGCTCGCGCTCAAGGATCCGGCCGATGTCGGCATCGGCATCGCGGGCATGGATGATCAGCGGAAGGCCCGTCCGGCGCGCGGCCTCGATGTGCACCAGGAGGCTCTCCTGCTGAACCGCGGCGCTCTCGGCGGTGTAATGGTAGTCGAGTCCGGTCTCGCCGATGCCGACGAAACGCGGATGACCGGCGAGCGCCGCCAGCTCGCCGACCGTGGCGAGCGGCTCTTCGGCGGCATGCATCGGATGGGTCCCCGCGGCGTAGAAGACGCCGTCATGGGCCTCGGCGATCGCGCGCACGCGGGGCTCCTCGCGCAGTCGGGTGCAGATCGTGACCATGCGGGCCACGCCGGCGGCGCGGGCGCGCGCGACCACCGCATCGATCTCGTTGGCGAAATCGGGAAAATCGAGATGGCAATGGCTATCGACGAGGGCGGGCGAGGACATCGGGATACTCGAGCGGACGCAGGTGGTCAGGCGGCGGGGAGAAGCGCCCTTTCGGCGGCCGCATCGATCCGCAGGAACGTATCGAGGATGACCTGCCCGGGGTCAAGGTTCAGCGCGCGCGAGCGCTCGGCGCGGCCGAGGAGATCGGGCTCCAGCTCGGCCCAGATCCTCGCCTGCTCCGGGTGCTGCCCCAGACGCTCCCTGAGCGCGGCCTCCGCTTCGGAAACCGGGTCGCTTGCGGATCCGGCGGCCGCGAGCGCGAGCCGCGAAACGGCCAGCCGGAGAAGATCGAGCGTGAGTGCGAAACGCATCCCCGAATCGCGGCCGGCGCAGGCATCCGCCAGCGCGATCAGCCGGCGCCGGTCGAGCGGCGGCGCCGTGCGGATCAGTTGCAGGATATCGTCATAGAGCGCCACGCCGCCGGCCGCGGCAAGGTCGAGCGCCACGCCGGGCGATCCGCCGGAGAGCACGGCGAGCACCGGGAGCTCCGCGTCCGAAACCGGATGCCCGGCCGCCTGGAGCGCTGCCGCCAGCGCCTCCGGTGCCAGCGGCAGGCAGCGCAGCCCGCGGCAGCGCGAGCGGATGGTCGGCAGAAGCCGTGTCGGCTGATTGCTGACCAGCAGCAGCGCCGCGCGCTCGGGCGGCTCCTCCAGAATCTTCAGCAGCGCATTCCCGGCGGAAACCGTCAGATCGTCCGCCGCATCGACGATGGCGACCCGCCAGCCGCCATCCGGCGCCGACATCTGGAAGAAGGATTTCAGGGCGCGGATCTCGTCGACGGTGATCGCGGTCCGGAGCCGTTTCGTCTTGTCGTCCCACGGGCGCCGGCAGAGCAGAAGCTGCGGCGCCGAGAGCTGTGCCACCTGCCGGAACACGCGCTCGGAAGGCGCCATCTCGAGGCTGTCCCCCTGCCCGCCGGCGAGCAGGTGGCGCGCGATGCGCCAGGCGAGGGTCGCCTTGCCGACGCCCACCGGCCCGGTGATCAGCCAGCCATGAGACAGCCGCCCCGACGCCAGCGCATCGAGGAAGCCCCGTTCGGCCGGCTCCTGCCCGAAGAGAACCGAGGTCTCGCGCGGATGCGGCGCGCCGGGACGGCGGTCGGGTTCCTCGACATCGGGTTCGTCGGTCATGGCGCATCCGCCAGGCTGCGGATGCGTTCGGCGACGGCCTCGGGCGCGCCGTCGGCCGGCACGATGCGGCAGCGTTCCGGGAACTCCCGCGCCAGCGCCAGGAATCCGTCGCGGAGGCGATGCTGGAACTCGGCGCCGAAGCGCTCGAAGCGATCCTCCACGCCGCCCCGCTCGGCTCCGCGCCGTCGCGCGACTTCGGGGTCGATGTCGAGGATCAGCGTCAGGTCCGGCTCCAGCCCGATCGCGAGGCGATGGAGCGCATCCACCATGGCGCGCAGGTCACCACGGACGGCGCCCTGATAGACCCGCGTGGAATCGGCGAAGCGGTCGCAGATCACCGTCGCGCCGCGGTCGAGCGCCGGGGCGATGGTCCGCTCGAGATGGTCCCGCCGGGCGGCGGTGAAGAGCAGGACCTCGGTCTCGGGCGACCAGCGGCCGGGCTCGCCCTCGACGAGCAGCCGGCGGATCGTCTCGGCGCCGGGCGCCCCCCCGGGCTCGCGCGTCTCGACGACTTCGAGGTCCCGTGCACGCAGATGCGCGGCGAGCGCGCGCAGCTGGGTGGACTTTCCCGAACCGTCGATGCCCTCGAAGGTGATGAGGCGCCCCGCCACCGCGCGCGATCAGTCGCGCGCGGGCAGCATCTGCACCGCGCGGTCGCGCGCGAGGCGGGTGGCTGCGCCGATGCGGGTCACGAGGCCGCCGCGGGCGACGTCCCGCCCGGCCACGAGGTCGAAGCGGGCCGCCTCCTGGTCGGGCACCTCGACCACCAGCGCCCCGAGAACCTGGCCGGCGGCGATCGGCGCCTCGATCGGGCCCCGATAGACGATGCTCGCGGCGACGGCATCGCGGGATTCGCGCGGGACCAGCATCTGGAGCATCTGCGGCGCGACGAGCGGCACCGTCGGCTGCTCGCCGATCCAGACGTCGGCATCGGCCACCACCGCGTCCTTGTCGAAGAACTTGACCTTGTCGAAGGCGCCGAAGGCCCATTTTACCAGCGCCTCGGTCTCGGACCGGCGCTCGGCCTCGCTGGCGAGGCCGGTGGCGACGAAGATGATCCGCTGCCCGTCCTGGACCGCCGAGCCGACGAGACCGTATCCGGCCTCGGCCGTGTGCCCCGTCTTGAGGCCGTCCGCGCCGATATTGAGCTTCAGGAGCGGGTTCCGGTTCGGCTGGGTGATGCCGTTCCAGGTGAATTCGGTCTCGTTGAAATAGGAATAGTACTCGGGGAACTCGTCGATGATATGGCCCGAGAGCAGGGCCAGATCCCGCACGCTCATCAGGTGGTCGGGATCGGGCCAGCCGGAGGCATTGGTCAGGGTGGTGTTCGTCAGGCCGAGCTCCCGGGCACGGCGGGTCATGGCCTCGGCGAAGGCCTCCTCGCTGCCGGCGAGCCCCTCGGCCACGACGACGCAGGCATCGTTGCCCGATTGCACGATGATGCCGTGGATCAGGGCCTCGACCGGGACCATGGTGCCGGCTTCCACGAACATCCGCGAGCCGCCCATCGCCTGCGCCCGGGCACTGACGCCGAACTCGGTCTCGGTGGTGACGCGGCCGTCGCGGATCGCCTCGAAGAGCATGAAGAGCGTCATGAGCTTGGACATCGACGCCGGCGCCATCGGCCGGTCGGCGTCCTTGGAGAACAGCACCAGTCCCGTGGCGTGGTCGATGACGATGGCGGCCTTGGCCTTGGTCTCGAATGCGGCGGCCGGCAGCGGGGCGATCAGCAGAATCAGCGCGAGTGCAATCGCGCCGGATTTCAGAAACATACGCGTTCTCCTGCCTCGGAGCACCCCTCGATACCTGCCTCAGCGATAGGGCAAGCGCATCCGCCTGTCAAAAAACATCCTTGGGAACGACGAGATTGGGCTCGACACGAACAGCGGTCACGGTGACCGCGACCGGCTCCTCACCGATGCCGAGCGCATCGGCGGCCTCCGCCGAGATCTCGATATCCGATCCCCCGACCGAGCGACGCGCGGCGAAGAGGGCCACGGTGACTTCGGCACCGCTTCGGGGGTTTCGGATGACGGCGCTCTCGGCGCGGGGCAGCTGGCTCACGACGGCCCAGAGACCGGGGGCGTCGGTGGTGGTGCGCCGGCCGAGGCCCTCGCGATAGAAGGCCTCGGGCTCCTCGGTCGGCTCCAGCGTCACCGTCAGCGCATCGGGATTGACCGGACGGTCGCAGCCGGAGAGGGTGCCGGCGATCAGGAGGATGACCAGGTAACGCACGGGGTTCACGCAAGAAAATCCATCCCTGACCTTGGCCGACCAGATCAGGAGCCGCAAGCGCCGGATGGCTTGGGTCGGCTCCGGTCCAAGGCTCGCCTCCCTCTCGAACGGCAGATCCGGGCGCGGGCGAGTGTCGGGCTTTTCGCCGCTCCCGGCAAGGCTCCCGCCGCCGGAAGCGGAGCGAATCGACCATGCATGCGCCATGCACAAGCCATGCACGCTCTATGCGCCGGTCTCTCAAGCTTCGGTTGACCCGTCCGCGCCCGCCGCGGCCAAGGGTCAGGCGGTGACCTGCACAAGGTCGGGGGTGTTCGCCGCGACTGTCCTCAGGCCGCGCTCGCCGTCAGGGAGCGGGCGAAGCGCGCAATGCGCTCGCAGCCATCCGCCAGGCGTGCATCCTCGATGGTGAAGGAGATCCGCACCCAGCCCCTTGCGCTCTCGCCGAAGGCCGCGCCGTCGAGGACCGAGACCCCGGTCTCGCGGAAGAGCCGGACCGCGAATTCGCCGCTGGAAAGCCCGGTTCCGCGCACCTCGGCCATGACGAACATGCCCGCCTCGGGCAGCAGCAGCCGCAGGCCCGGCGCCGCGGCGAGCCGGTCGCAGGCCAGGTCGCGGCGGCGCCGGTAGACCCGGCGCATGGCCTCGGTGGTGTCGTCCTCGATCTCGAGCGCGGTCAGCGCCGCCTGCTGGCAGAATCCGGGCAGGCCGTAGAGCATGGCGAGCCCGAGCCGGGCGAAATGCCCGATCAGCGCCTCGGGGCCGATCGCCCAGCCGATGCGCCAGCCGGTCATGGCATGGGATTTCGACAGGCTTCCGATGGTGACGGTGCGCTCGGCCATTCCGGGCAGGCCGGCGATCGAGGCGTGGCGCGGCCCGTAGACGAGATCGGCATAGACCTCGTCGGCGATCACCCAGAGGTCATGACGGCGGGCGATCGCCGCAATGGCGGCGAGCTCGGTCCCGTTCATCACGACCCCGGTGGGGTTGTTGGGGTTGGTGAGCAGGATCGCGCGGGTGCGCGGGGTGATCGCCGCCTCGATGACGGCCGGGTCCGGCCGGAAGCCGCCGGCGGCGGCCTGGGGCACGCGCACGAGATCGGCCCCCGAGGCGCGGATCGTCGCCTCGTAGGTGACATACATCGGATCGAGCGCAACGACCGCGTCGCCGGCGTCGAGCAGGCAGAGGCTGGCGGCGAAGAGCGCGTTCTGCGCCCCGGCGAGGACCATGACATTGTCCGCGGCACAGGGCGACCCGGTGCGCGCGCCGTGGCGCGCGGCGATCGCGGCGCGCAGGTCCATCCGCCCGGCGACCTCGGCATAATGGGTGTCGCCGGATTCCAGCGCGGCAACGGCACGGCGCACGATCGGCTCGGGCGTGGCGAAATCCGGGTCGCCGATGCTGAGCACGATCGCGTCCTCGCCGCGGTCGGCCGCGGCCAGGGCCTCGGAATGGATGGCCCAGGCCTCCGCACCCTCGCCGCCGATCCGGTCCGTGAAAGTCGAATACCGCATGGTCTGCCTCATCTTCGGGAGGTTGCGCCTTTCCGGCGTTGCATCGCGCCGCCGTTTCCTCTATTTGTTGTACGACCGTTCAACAAGGAATTCAACCCCCCGTGGCCCACCCCGACAAACGCCGCGACTTCGACCGCCTGCAACCCGACGCGCGGCGCGCGGCGTTGATCGAGGCGACGCTGCGCTGCCTGCGGCGCGAGGGCCGCGACGGGCTCTCGGCGCGGCGGATCGGCGCCGAGGCGGGGATCTCCATCGGGCTGATCAACCACTATTTCCCCAGCAAGGACGACCTGGTGGCGGCCGCCTACGAGACCCTGGCCGAGCGCCAGCTCGCGATGCTGCTCGAGGCGGCCGGGGACGGCGATCCGGCGGCGCGATTGCGCGGCTTCGTCACCGCCTATTTCGGACCGGAGATCCTCGACCGCGGCGTGCTCCGCGCCTGGATCGTCTTCTGGGCGATGGCCTTCGAATCGCAGGCGGTCCGCACGGCGCGCGAGCGCAGCAACGGCGCCTTCCAGGCCGCCCTGCGCGACCTGCTGGCGGGCGCGCAGGGGGAGGCGGCGGAGATGCCGCATCTGGCCTTCCGGGCGACGGAACTGAGTGCGCTGCTCGACGGGCTCTGGGTGGAATGGTGCCTCGCCGAGACGCCCTTCGCGCCGGAGGAGGGACGGGCGATCTGCGACCGCTGGATCGACCGGTTCCTCGCGTCGCCGATCACCGATTGAAACCGCGCGGCGCGGCTGCGCATACTCGCCACAACGTCCAGGGAGGCCGCTTTGTCCGACATCGATGCACAGGCCCGTGTCGTGGTCATCGGCGGCGGCGCGGTGGGCGTCTCGGCGCTCTACCACCTCGCGAAAGCCGGTTGGAGCGATTGCGTCCTGCTCGAGCAGAACGAGCTGACGGCGGGCTCGACCTGGCATGCGGCGGGCAACGTGCCGACCTTCTCGGCCTCCTGGTCGATCATGAACATGCAGCGCTATTCGGCCGATCTCTACCGCCGGCTCGCCGGCGAGGTGGACTACCCGATGAACTACCATGTGACCGGCTCGGTGCGGCTCGGCCATTCCGCCGAGCGGATGCGCGAATTCGCCCGCGTGGTCGGGATGGGGCGCTACCAGGGCATGGATCTGGAAGTGCTCGGGGCCAACGAGATCCGCTCGCGCTACCCCTTCGTGGAGACCCACGAGCTGGCCGGCGCGCTCTGGGACCCTTACGACGGCGACATCGATCCCGCGCAGCTGACCCAGGCGCTGGCCAAGGGGGCGCGGGCGATGGGCGCGCGCATCCATCGCTTCTGCCCGGCGACCGGGGTGCGGCGGCAGGGCGACGGCTGGGTGGTGACGACGCCCAAGGGCGAGATCGCCTGCGAGATCGTGGTCAATGCCGCCGGCTACCGTGCGCGCGAGGTGGGCAAGTGGTTCGGGCGCGACCTGCCGATGGTGGTGATGAGCCACCAGTACATGCTCTTCGACGAGATGCCGGAGGTGGTGGCCTGGTCGCGCGAGGCGGGCGCCAAGCTGCCGCTGCTGCGCGACGTCGATTCCTCCTATTACCTGCGCCAGGAGAAGGGCGGCATGAACCTCGGCCCCTACGAGCGGGACTGCCGGGCGCATTGGGTGACGCCGGACGACCCGATGCCCGAGGATTTCTCCTTCCAGCTCTTCGCGGACGATCTCGACCGGCTGGAATGGTACATCGAGGATGCCGTCGCCCGCGTGCCGGTGCTGGGCACCGCCGGCCTGACCAAGGTGATCAACGGGCCGATCCCCTATACGCCCGACGGCAATCCGCTGATCGGCCCGATGCCGGGGGTGCCCGGGGCCTATGAGGCCTGCGTCTTCACCTTCGGGATCTGCCAGGCGGGCGGGGCCGGCAAGGTGCTGGCGGAATGGGTGACCGAAGGCGAGACGGAATGGGACATGTGGTCCTGCGATCCGCGGCGCTTCACCGGCTTCGAGGACCGGGACTACTGCCTCGCCAAGGCGCGCGAGGTCTACGGCCACGAATACGCGATGCATTTCCCGCATCACGCCTGGCCGGCGGGACGGGGCAAGAAGCTCTCGGCCGTGCACGACCGCATCGCCGCGCTCGGCGCGCAGTTCGGGTCGGCGAACGGCTGGGAGCGGGCGAACTGGTTCGCCCGGGCCGGCGACGACGTCTCGGAGGCGGCGACCCAGACCTGGGGCCGCGAGGGCCCCTGGTTCGCGCGGGTGCGAGAGGAATGCCGCGCGGTGCGCGACGCGGCCGGCATGCTCGACCTGCCGGGCTTCTCGCGCTTCCGCCTGGAGGGGCCCGGCGCGCGCGGCTGGCTCGACGCGCAGGTCACCGGGCGGGTGCCGAAGCCGGGGCGCATGGGGCTCGGCTATTTCGCCGACGAGGGCGGGCGGATCGTCACCGAGATGTCGGTGCTGGCGCTCGGCGAGGAGGATTTCCTGCTGATCACCGCCGCGGTGGCGCAGGCCCATGACTTCGAATGGCTGGCGCGACACCGGCCGGCGGGCGCGGGCTTCGCGCTGCGCGACGTGACCGAGGGCTGGTCCTGCCAGATCCTGACCGGACCGGCGAGCCGGGCGATCCTCGCGGCGGTGGCGGAGGCCGATCTCGCGGCGCCCTGGCTGAGCCATCAGGCAGCGGAGATCGCCGGACGGCCCTGCCTTCTGGCGCGGGTGTCCTTCGCGGGCGAGCTCGGATGGGAGATCCATTCGGAGGTGGCGGACACGCCGGCGATCTTCGATGCGGTGATGGCGGCTGGCGCGGAGCACGGGCTGAGGCCCTTCGGGATGTTCGCGCTGAACAGCCTGCGGCTCGAGAAGGGCTATCGCGCCTGGAAGGGCGATCTCTCCACCGATTACACGGTGCTGCAGGGCGGGCTCGAGCGCTTCGTCGACTGGGCGAAGCCCGCCTTCCGCGGCAAGGCGGCGCTGGAACGCGAGCAGCGCGACGGCCCGGCCAGGCGCTTCGTGACGCTGGCCGTCGCGGCGGGGGATTGCGACGCGCCCTACATGTCGACGCTCTGGCACGACGGCGCGGTGGTGGGCGAGACGACCTCGGGCGGCTGGGGCCACCGGGTCGACCGCTCGATCGCACTCGGCATGCTGCGCAGCGATCTCGCGGTGGCGGGGACGCGGGTGGAGGTCGAGATCTACGGCGCGCGCTTCCCGGCGGAAGTGCAGGCGGAGGCCGCGCTCTGGGATCCGGAAAACAGGAGGCTCCGGGCATGAGGCGGATCCTCCTCCTCGACGGCGGCATGGGGCAGGAGCTGATCCGGCGCACGGGGGCCGCGCCGGCGCCGCTCTGGTCGGCGCAGGTGATGCTGGACGCGCCGCAGGCGGTGGAGGACCTGCATCTCGACTACATCCGCGCCGGCGCGCGGGTCATCACCATCAACGCCTATTCCGCCGAGCCGACCCGGCTCAGCAAGTTCGGCGATCCGGCGGATTTCGCCAGGCTGCAGCGCGCGGCCTGCGACCTGGCGCTGCGCGCCCGCGACCGGGCCGGGGCGGCGGGGACAGGCGTGCGCATCGCCGGATGCCTGCCGCCGCTCGAATGGTCCTACCGCCCGGAGATCGCCCGCACCGCCGCGGAGGCCGAACCGGTCTATTCGGAGGTAGTAGCCCTGCAGGCGCCGCATGTGGATCTCTTCCTCTGCGAGACGATGGCGGCTTCGGGTGAGGCGGTGGGTGCCGCCCGCGCCGCGGCGCATTCTGGAAAGCCGGTCTGGGTGTCCTGGACGGTGGCGGAGCGCGGGGCCGGGCTCCTGCGCAGCGGCGAGAGCATCGCGGAAGCGGCCGCGGCGCTCGGGTCATTGCCGGTGGGCGCGCTGCTCGTCAACTGCTCCTCGCCGGAGGCGGTCGGGGCGGCGATGCCGGCGCTGAAGGCCACCGGCCGGCCCTTCGGCGGCTATGCCAATGCCTTCGCGCCCTTCGAGACGGGGCACGCGGTGGGGAGCACGGTTGAAAGCCTCGCCGCCCGGGCGGACCTCGGCCCGGAGGCCTATGCCGATCACGCCATTGGCTGGGTCGCAGGTGGCGCGAGCCTCGTCGGCGGCTGCTGCGAGACCGGCCCCGCGCATATCGCGGCCATCGCCGCCCGCCTCGAAGCCGGCGGCTACGCGACCGGCGGGGATCCGGAATGAGCGGGATCCCCGGCGCCGCGCGTGCGGTGGTGATCGGCGGCGGGGTCTCGGGCTGCTCGGTCGCCTATCACCTGGCCAAGCTCGGCTGGAAGGACGTGGTGCTGCTCGAACGCAAGCAGCTGACCTGCGGCACCACATGGCATGCGGCCGGCCTGATCGGACAGCTGCGCGCCAGCCAGAACATGACGCGGCTGGCGAAATATTCCGCCGATCTCTACGGGCGGCTTGAGGCGGAGACCGGCATCGCCACCGGGCTGCGGCGCTGCGGCTCGATCACCGTGGCGCTCACGGAGGCGCGGCGCGAGGAGATCCTGCGCCAGGCCTCGCTGGCGCGGGCCTTCGACATCGAGGTGCACGAGATCGGCCCGGGCGAAGCGGTGGCGCTCTATCCGCATCTCGACGTGGCGGACGTGGTGGCGGCGGTGCATCTGCCCGGCGACGGGCAATGCGACCCGGCCAATATCGCCATGGCGCTGGCGCGGGGCGCGCGCGCACACGGGGTGCAGATCCACGAGGGCGTCGCCGTGACCGGGGTCCTGCAGGCGGGCGGACGCGTGACGGGCGTCGCCTGGCGGCGCGGCGAGGAAAGCGGCCGCATCGCGGCGGACGTGGTGGTGAACTGCGGCGGCATGTGGGCGCGGGATCTGGCGGCAGCCTCCGGCGTGACCCTGCCGCTGCATGCCTGCGAGCATTTCTACGTGGTGACCGAGCCGATCGCGGGGCTCGGGCGGTTGCCGGTGCTGCGGGTGCCCGACGAATGCGCCTATTACAAGGAGGACGCGGGCAAGCTCCTGCTCGGCGCCTTCGAGCCCATGGCCAAGCCCTGGGGCATGGGCGGGATCCCGGAGGATTTCGCCTTCGACCAGCTGGCCGAGGATCTGGATCATTTCGCGCCGATCCTGGAGAAGGCAGTAGCCCGCGTGCCGCTCCTGGGCGAGGCCGGCATCCAGACCTTCTTCAACGGGCCGGAGAGCTTCACCCCGGACGACCGCTATTATCTCGGCGAGGCGCCGGAGCTCGGCGGCTACTGGGTGGCGGCGGGCTACAATTCCATCGGCATCGTCTCCTCGGGCGGCGCGGGCTACGCGCTCGCCGAATGGATCGCGGAAGGAGAGCCGCCCTTCGACCTCTGGGAGGTCGACATCCGCCGGGCCCAGCCCTTCCAGCGCAATCGGCGCTACCTGCGCGAGCGGGTGACCGAGACCCTCGGCCTGCTCTACGCCGATCATTACCCCTATCGCCAGATGGCGACGGCGCGCGGCGTGCGGCGCTCGCCGGTGCACGGGGCGCTGGAACGGCTCGGGGCGGTCTTCGGCGAGGTGGCGGGCTGGGAGCGCGCGAACTGGTTCGCGGCACCGGGCGAGGCGCGGGAATACCGCTACGACTGGGGGCGGCAGAACTGGTTTCAAAACCAGCGCGCCGAGCATCTCGCCCTTCGCACCGGCGTCGGGCTGATCGACATGTCCTCCTTCGGCAAGATCCGCGTGGAAGGGCGCGATGCCTGCGCCTTCCTGCAGCGGCTCTGCGGCAACGACGTGGACGTGGAGGCGGGCCAGATCGTCTACAGCCAGATGCTGAACGCGCGCGGCGGGATCGAGAGCGACCTGACGGTGACGCGGCTCGGCGAGACGTTGTTCCTGCTGGTGGTGCCGGCGGCGACGCTGCGCCGCGACCTCGCCTGGCTGAGGCGCCACCTCGGCGAGGATTTCGCGGTGGTGACGGAGGTGAGCGCGGCGGAGGCGGTCTTCTGCGTCATGGGGCCGGAGGCGCGCGGGCTGATGGGCGCGGTGAGCCCGGACGATTTCTCCAACGCCGCCTTCCCCTTCGGCACGGCGCGGGAGATCGAGATCGGGCTCGGACTCGCGCGGGCGCATCGGGTCAGCTACGTGGGCGAGCTCGGTTGGGAGATCTACGTCCCCGCCGACCAGGCGGCCCATGTCTTCGAGACGCTGGAGGCGGCGGGGGCCGAGCGCGGGCTGGTCTTCTGCGGGCTCCATGCCATGGACAGCTGCCGCATCGAGAAGGCCTTCCGGCACTTCGGCCACGACATCACCGACGAGGACCACGTGCTGGAGGCGGGGCTCGGCTTCGCTGTCCGACCGGACAAGGGCCAATTCATCGGTCGCGAGGCGGTGCTGGCCAGGCGCGAGGCAGGGCTGGAGCGGCGGCTGGTACAGTTCCGCCTGCGCGACCCGGAGGCGATGCTCTTCCACAACGAGGCGATCGTGCGCGACGGGCGGATCGTCGGCATCGTGACCTCGGGCAATTACGGCCATCACCTCGGGGCGGCCATCGGGCTCGGCTACGTGCCCTGCCCGGGCGAGACCGCGGCGGAGGTGCTGGCCTCGACCTACGAGATCGAGATCGCGGGCCGGCGCGTCCCGGCGGAAGCATCGCTGCGGCCGCTCTACGATCCGGCGGCGGCGCGGATGCGCATGTAGGGTTCGAGCGATGACGACGATGGAGACCCAGGGGCGGCGGAGCGGCGGCCGGGCCGCGCGGCAGGCGGTGCGGGCCGCGCCCCTGGCGGAGAACCTGCGCCCGGTGCGCGCGGGCATGAGCGGCGGCCAGTACCGGCCGCTGAGCGAGGCGGGCATGGCCCGCATCCACGCCGCCGCGCTCGAGGCGCTGGAATCGATCGGGCTCGGCAACGCGCCCGCCTCCGGCGTGGCGATCCTGACCGGCGCCGGGGCGGTGCAGGGCGAGGACGGGCGCATCCGCTTCCCGCGCGCCCTGGTCGAGGACATGCTGGCCAAGGCCGCCCGCGACATCACCCTCTGCGGCCGCGACCCGCGCCACGACCTGCTGCTCTCGGGACAGCGCGTGCATTTCGGCACCGCCGGCGCCGCGGTGCATGTGGTCGACGTGGAGACGCAGACCTATCGCGATTCGACCGCGCGGGACCTGCATGACGCGGCGCGCATCACCCATGCGCTCGACAACCTGCATTTCTTCCAGCGCGCGATGGTCTGCCGGGACATCCCCGACAATTTCGAGATGGACGTGAATACGCTCTATGCTTCCTGCGCCGGCACGACCAAGCATGTGGGCACGAGCTTCTCGGATCCCTCCCACGTGGCGGGATGCTTCGAGCTCCTGCACATGATCGCGGGCGGCGAGGCGGAATGGCGGGCGCGTCCGTTCGTCTCGAACTCCAACTGCTTCGTGGTGCCGCCGATGACCTTCGCCGAGGAGAGCTGCATCACCATGGAGGCCTGCGTGCGCGGCGGCATGCCGGTGCTCCTGCTCTCAGCGGGACAGGCGGGCGCCACGGCGCCGGCCGCGATCGCCACGGCGATCGTGCAGGCGGTGGCGGAATGCCTGGCGGGCGTGGTCTATGTGAACGCCATCGCGCCGGGCCATCCGGCGATCTTCGGGACCTGGCCCTTCGTCTCGGATCTGCGCTCGGGGGCGATGTCGGGCGGCTCGGGCGAGCAGGCGCTGCTGACGGCCGGCTGCGCGCAGATGCATCATTTCTACCGCCTGCCGGGCGGGGCGGCGGCCGGGATCGCCGACGCCAAGCTCCCGGACATGCAGGCGGGCTGGGAACAGGCGATCTCCAACGTGCTGGCCGGGCTCTCCGGGCTCAACATGGTCTACGAGGCGGCGGGGATGCATGCCTCGCTGCTCGGCTTCTGCTTCGAATCGCTGGTGCTGGGCGACGACCTGCTCGGGCAGGTGCTGCGCTGCGTGCGCGGCATCGCGGTGGAGGAGGACGACGTGAGCCTCGACGCCATGCGCGAGGTTTGCCTCGGGGGCGCGGGGCATTACCTGGGCAATGCGCAGACACTGGCGCTGATGCAGACCGACTACGTCTATCCGGCGGTGGCGGACCGGCTCAGCCCCAAGGAATGGGCGGAGGTGGGCAAGCCCGACCTGATCGCGCGCGCCCGGGCACGCAAGGACCGCATTCTCGCCTCGGCGGAGCCGCTGGTCGACGCCGCCACCGACAGGGCGATCCGCGCCGCGTTCCGCATCCATTTCTGATGGGGCGGCCGCGCTACGGCTTCGTCGGCCTGGGAAACCTCGGCGGGCATCTGGCGGCGCGGCTGCTCGCGAGGGGCTTCGACCTGACGGTGCATGACCGCGACCCGGCGCCGGCGGAACGGCTGCTGACCATGGGCGCGACCTGGGCGGCGGATCCGGCGGCGGCGGCGCGGGGGCGCGACGGGATCTTCACCTGCCTGCCCTCGCCCAGCGCCTCGGAGGCGGTGCTGGAGCACATCCTCGACGGCGCTTCGCCCGGCACGACCTGGATCGAATGCTCGACGCTCGGCCGCGACGACATCCTGCGGCTGGCGGCGACCGCGGCGGCGCGGGGCGTCGAAACGCTCGAGGCGCCGGTGACGGGAGGCGTGCATCTGGCGGCCCGCGGCGAGATCACCGTGCTCGCCGGGGGCGAGGAGGACCTCTTCGCGCGGCACGAGGCGGCCCTCAGGGCGATGGGCGGGCGGCTCTTCCACATGGGGCCGCTCGGCTCGGCGGCGGTGATCAAGGTCATCACCAACATGCTCGCCTTCACCCATCTGGTTGCCGACGGCGAGGCGCTGATGCTGGCGAAACGCGCCGGGCTCGACCTCGGGCAGGCCTGGGCGGCGATCGCGGCCTCCTCGGGCACGAGCTTCGTGCACGAGACCGAAGGCCAGCTGATCCTCAACGGCAGCTACGACATCGCCTTCACCATGGATCTCGCACTCAAGGACCTGGGCTTCGCGCTGGGTTTCGGCAAGCAATTCGGTGTGCCGCTCGACCTCGCCACCCGCGTGGCGGCGACCTTCGAGGCCGGGCGGGCGGCCTACGGCGGATCGGCCCAGTCGACGCAGGTGGTCAGGTTGCTCGAGGACCGGCTCGGCACCGACCTGCGCGCTGCGGGCTTTCCGGCGCGGCTCGAATAGCCGGCGGGAGGCATGGCGGGGCGGGCCGCGCGGCCCTTACAGCAGAGCAGTCTCCGGGCCGGCGGCCACCGCCGCGTCGATCCAGAGCGCGATCGCGGCTCGCGCGACCGGCGCGCGGTTGTGATCGCGTCCGTTCGTGACCCGGCACCGGGGCCTCGGCTTCGGGGCGGGAGGCTTGCGGACGCGCGGGGCAGTCCCAAGCGTGCACCACTTTCCTCAACCCGGCGGAATCCCCTTGTTTCAGCCGCTTCCGTGCCACAACGCCCATGTCCCGCAGCGGGACGCCGCCAAAGGCCGCCGCGCCGGGGCGGCTCCGATGCCGGCGGGCCGAATCGATCGGGCGGAGGCCGTGTCAGGCCTCGAGAATCGCATAGATCTTCGTGACCCGGCCGATCGATTCCCAGCTGCCTTCGAAACCCGCGGCGATCACGAAGGCATCTCCCGGCCCGAATTCGGCGGTCGCACCGCCGGAATCTTTCAGCCGCACGCGCCCCTCGAGGATCACGCAGAGCTCGGTCTCGGTGTAGTGCACCGCCCGCACACCGGCCTCGCTCTGCCAATGCCCGGCATGGAACCGCCCCCCGGGGTCGGAAAAGGCGTTCCAGAGCCGCGCCACCCCGGATCCGGCGAGAAGCTTCTCCGGCGCCGCGACATCGGCCACCGGCGCGCCTTCGCGGGAAAGGCGGCGGATATGGGCTGGAATTCCGGACATTGCGCGAGGCCCTTTCGCTGCGGCTCGCTTCACCCTATATTGGGAGCGTTCCGCAAGGAACTATGGTGATAAACGCGCCCGTAATAAGCGGATCGGACCCGGGGGCGGTACCCGGCGGCTCCACCAGAACCCTCGTTGGGGGACCATGGGGCCGAAACAGGATCGACGGACGTCTAAAGGGGTTGGCTTTCACCCGGCACGATGCCACCGTTATCGGCTCAAATCGCATAGTTGCCAACGACAACTACGCTCCGGTGCGTCTCGCCGCGTAATGCGGTGAGGTTTGCCGAAACCTGAAGCCCAGGGCCCTAGCAGGTCCTGGCGGGGTCCGCAGGCACCTGGCAACAGAAGCCTGCACCCTCCGCCCAGCTCGCGATTTCCGCCGCAGCCCCCTTCCCCCCCGGTTGGAATAGGATATGGTCGACGCCAAGTCGTGACGGGACAGGCAATGGCGAAGTCGATCAACTACGGCCAGCTGATGCACAAGGCGCTGCGCAGCCTGATTGCGGAGGTGCTCGCGCAGGTTGCGCGCGACGGGCTGCCGGGCGCGCATCACTTCTTCATCACCTTCGACACGACCCATCCCGGCGTCGACATGGCGGCATCGCTGCGCGAGCGCTATCCGGGCGAGATGACCGTGGTCCTGCAGAACCAGTTCGAGGATCTCGCGGTGATGAAGGACCGCTTCTCGGTGACGCTGAGCTTCGGCAGCGTGCCGCATCCGATCGTCATCCCCTTCGCCGCGATCCGGACCTTCGCCGACCCTTCGGTGAATTTCGGCCTCAAGTTCGACGCCCACGAGACCGCCGCCGGCACGGCGAAGGACGAGCCGACCGAGCCGCCGCCGCGGGATCCGGCACCGGTCAAGCCGGCGGGGGACGGCGAGGTCGTGAGCCTCGACAAGTTCCGCAAGCACTGAACTCCGGCGCCGCCGCGGCTCAGTACTGGCCGGTCTCCACCAGGTCGGAGCCGTCGAAGAGCCGGTCGAGCCCCTCGTCCCAATGCTCTGCGACATGCGGATGCGACAGCAGGTACTCCGCCGTCGAGCCCTCGTGGCGGTCGAAGGCGAGCTGGACCGCCGCCTCCCATTCGTCCGGCTCCATGTCGCCGCGACCGATCCACATGAGCGCCACCAGCTCCGCCTGCTGGTCGGGCTCGAGATCCTCGATCTCGCCGGCGAGCTCGGCCACGGTCAGGTCCTGCACGTCGTAGCGCGGCACCGAGGGATCCTTGTCGTCGACGTAATTGCCCTCGTCGTCGGTCGGCGCGCCGTCCTCGGAGAGAAGGCCGCGCGTGCGCAGAATGAGATTCTGCAGGAATTTCGGATTGAGCGAGAGCTCGTCCATGGGAAGGCCTTTCGCTGCCTCGGTTGCGGTTCCCGCCCGTTAGATGGTTGCATCGACCGGGCGCTGTCAATGCCTGCCCGGCGCGTCCTCCCGCGATGGCCGTTGGCGCGGCGGGGCGCAGCCGCTATAGCACGCGCGTGCATTGCAAGCCGCGAGGGACCGATGACCAGAACCCGTACCGAGACCGACAGCTTCGGCCCGCTCGAGGTCGACGCCAGCCGCTACTGGGGCGCCCAGACCCAGCGCTCGATCCAGAACTTCCCCATCGGCGGCGAACGCCAGCCCCTGGCGATCGTGCATGCGCTCGGCACGATCAAGCAGGCCTGCGCCGAAGTGAACATGGCCGAGGGCAAGCTCGACCCGGAGCTGGGCAAGGCCATCGCGCAGGCGGCGGCGGAGGTCGCGGCCGGGAAATGGGACGAGCATTTCCCGCTGGTGGTCTGGCAGACCGGCTCCGGCACCCAGTCGAACATGAACGCCAACGAGGTGATCTCCAACCGCGCCATCGAGATCCTCGGGGGCGAACTGGGCTCGAAGACGCCGGTCCACCCCAACGATCACGTCAACATGAGCCAGTCCTCGAACGACACCTTCCCCACCGCCATGCATGTGGCCGTGGCGCAGGTCGCCCATGGCGTGACCCTGCCGGGCCTGCGCAAGCTGCACGGGGCGCTGGCCGAGAAGGCCGAGGCCTTCAGGGACATCATCAAGATCGGCCGCACCCATACCCAGGACGCCACGCCGCTCACCCTCGGCCAGGAATTCGGCGGCTATGCCTTCCAGGTCGAGCAGGGCATCCGGCGGGTGACGCATGCGCTGCACAACATCTACCCGCTCGCCCAGGGCGGCACCGCGGTCGGCACCGGGCTCAACACCAGGGTCGGCTTCGCCGAGGCCGTCGCCGCCAAGATCGCCGAGCTGACCGGCCTGCCCTTCGTGACCGCCCCCAACAAGTTCGAGGCGCTCGCCGCCCATGACGCGCTGGTGGAGATGTCGGGCGCGCTGAAGACCGTGGCCGCCTCGCTCTTCAAGATCGCCAACGACATCCGCCTGCTCGGCTCCGGGCCGCGCTGCGGGCTGGGCGAGCTGATCCTGCCGGAGAACGAGCCGGGCTCCTCGATCATGCCCGGCAAGGTCAACCCGACCCAGGCCGAGGCGCTGACCATGGTCTGCGCCCATGTGATGGGCAACGACGCCGCCGTGGGCTTCGCCGGCTCCCAGGGGCATTTCGAGCTCAATGTCTACAAGCCGATGATGTCCTACAACGTGCTGCAATCCGAGCAGCTGATCGGCGACGCCGCCTCCGCCTTCACCGACAATTGTGTCGAGGGGATCCGCGCCGACGAGACGCGGATCTCCAAGCTGATGTGGGAGAGCCTGATGCTGGTCACCGCGCTGGCGCCCGAGATCGGCTACGACAACGCCACCAGGGTCGCCAAGACCGCACACAAGAACGGCACGACGCTCAAGGAGGAGGCGATCCGTCTGGGCTTTGTGGACGCGGCGACTTTTGATAGGGTCGTTCAGCCCGGCGAGATGCTGGGGCCCAAACCCTAGGGGTCGAAGCCATGGATTGGCGCGGCAAACGCACCAGCGACCGCATCGAGGACCGCCGCGGCGCGGGCGGCGGCCGCGCCATGCGGCGGACCGGCGGGCTCGGGCTGATCATCGTGCTCCTGGTCGGCATCTTCTTCGGGGTCGACCTTTCGCCCTTCCTCGGCGGCGGAACAATCGGGCCGGTGCCCAGCCGCCAGGCGCCCACGGGGCCGAACGAGATCAACGACGAGATGGAGGAATTCGTCGGCGTGGTCCTGGCCCAGACCGAGGAGGTCTGGAGCGGCATCTTCGAGGCCTCCGGCTACGAGTACTCCCGGCCCCGGCTGGTGCTCTACGAGGGCGGCACCACCTCGGGTTGCGGCTTCGCGCAATCGGCGATGGGGCCGTTCTACTGCCCCAACGACCAGACGGTCTTTCTCGACACCAGTTTCTTCCAGATGATGCAGCAGCAGATGGGGGCCGGCGGCGATTTCGCCTATGCCTATGTCATCGCCCACGAGGTCGGCCATCACGTGCAGAACGAGCTCGGCCTGCTCGGCGAGGTGAACGCCCGGCGCGCCCGCGCCAGCGAGCGCGAGTCGAACGCGCTCTCGGTGCGGGTGGAGCTTCAGGCCGATTGCTACGCCGGCCTCTGGGCGCACGAGGCCGCGGCCGGGCTGAACCTGACCGACGGGGACATACGCGAAGCACTGAACACCGCCGAGCGCATCGGCGACGACACCCTGCAACGCGCGAGCCGCGGCCGGGTGGTGCCCGACAGCTTCACCCACGGCTCCGGCGATCAGCGCAGGGAATGGTTCTACCGCGGCTTCAGGACCGGCGACCCGGCGGCCTGCGACACCTTCGCGGCGACCGATCTCTGAGCGGCGGGCGCTCCATGGCCAAGGTCGTCAACCTCCGGACCCGCCGCAAGCAGCGCGATCGCGACAAGGCGCGCGAAGAGGCCGGCGCGGTGACGCCCGCCACCGGCGAGACCGCCGCGGAGGCCGCGCGCCGGCGGGCCGAGGCCGAGCTGGCCTCCCGCCGCCTCGAGGGTCACCGGCGTCCGGATCCGAAAGCGTGAGCGGCGGAAGGCCCGAGAAACATTCCCTGACCCTGCGCGGGCATCGCACCTCGGTCTCGCTGGAGGCGGAATTCTGGCGCGCCTTCCGCGCCATCGCCGCCGCCGAGGGACGCGGGCTGAACGACCTCGCCGCCGAAATCGACGCCGCCCGCGGCCCGGAGCGCGGCCTCGCCTCGGCGATCCGGGTCTTCGTGCTCGACCGCCTCAGCGCCACGGCGGATTGACCGCCTTCCGGCACGGGAAAAGCGCCGCGTCGGCCTGATTTCGATCAGGCACACCACACGGCACGACTCATGAACGGGAGGCTTTCGCCATCTCGCGCGCCGGCGCCCCGCAGGGCCGGCGCGGCCCGATCGCCACGGGTCGATCGGGCTGGGGATTCTCGGCCACCGGACGTATCAGGATTCGGCAGCAGGGCTCGCTGGCATGAATTCTCGCGGCAAGACACTAGGGGCGCGTCCTGCGACACAGCGTTTCGATAAGGTTAACGGGAACGGATTTATCCATCATAATCAACGGCATACCGTCGCGTGCGCGCGCGCACATCCCGACGCCGGGCCCGCCTCAGCCGATCAGCCCGAGCGCGGGAAAGGTCTCCAGCAGCCAATAGGAGAGGTCGCTGAAGGCGCCGGTGACCATCATCAGCCCGACCGCCAGCAGCAGCACGCCCATCGCCCGCTCGATGAGACCCATGTGGCGCTTAAGCCCGGCCATCACCTCCATCGCCCGTTCGAGGAAGAGCGCCGCCACCAGGAAGGGCAGCCCGAGCCCGGCAGCATAGGCCCCCATCAGCACCATGCCGCGCGCCACCGAACCCTCCTGCGCCGCGAGGCCCAGGATGGCGCCCAGCACCGGCCCGATGCAGGGCGTCCAGCCGAAGGCGAAGGCGAGGCCGAGCACATAGGCGCCGATCGCCCCGCCGGAACTCTGCGCCTCGAACCGGGCCTCGCGATAGAGGATCGGGATGCGCAGGAGCCCGAGGAAATGCAGCCCGAAGAGCATGATGACGAGCCCGGCCACGATCGCCATCTCGCGCTGGTAGATCAGCAGGATCCGCCCCACCGCCGAGGCCGCCATCCCGAGCATCAGGAAGACGGTGGAAAGCCCCAGCACGAAGAAGACCGCGGCGCGCAGGATATTCGCCCGCGCCGCCCGGCCGCCGGCCACGTCCTCCATCGAGGCGCCCGCCATATAGGCGAGATAGGGCGGCACGATCGGCAGCACGCAGGGCGAGAGAAAGCTCAGGATCCCGCCCAGCCCGGCCACCACCAGCGCCGGCACGAGCGAGGCATCCCAGAGGTCGATCCCGAACATTTGCGCCTCAGCCTTGCCCCGGCACCGTCCCTAGCCTGTTCCGCGCGCCGCGTCACGCGGGCCCGCCTCACTTTGGCGTGGACAGGACCGCGGCCCGGCCATAGCACCAAGGCCATGAGCTGGGATGCCGAACTCGACGCCCGCGGGCTGCTCTGCCCGCTGCCGGTGCTCAAGGCGCGCAAGCGCCTGATGGCGCTCGCCCCCGGCCAAGTGCTTCGCGTGCTCGCCGACGACCCCGCCGCGCTGGTGGACATCCCGCATTTCTGTGCCGAACAGGGCCACGACCTCGTCGACCGGACCGAGCTCGCCCATCCGGCCTACGCCTACGAGATCCGGAGGGGCGGCTGACACGCGAAGAACCCGCGGCATCCGGGATGCCGCGGGCCGGGTCTCGGAACGCCCGTGCGGTCAGAGCACGAAGTCGCCCGCGTGATAGTCGCTCGCCGTGACATTGCCGTCGACGATGCGCAGCTCGAACTCGATCGCCGCGTCGTTGTCGGTGTTGCCGTAGATCACCGTATCGGCGCCCGCATCGACCGCCCAGAGCGTGCCCGCGCCGCCCGGGCCGTTGCTGAACTGGAACTCCTGGTCGCCGTTGAGATGCACGTTGGCATCGATGCCACGGACGTGGATCAGGTCGCCACCCGGCTGGCCCGCACCCTCGAAGTCGTAGATCGTGTCCCGGGAGAACGGCGAGGATTCGCTGGCGTCGCCGAAGACGAAATAGTCGTTCCCGGAGCCGCCGAACAGCCGGTCCGCATCCTGGTCGCCCTTCAGCCAGTCGTGGCCCGAACCGCCCTTGAGCGTGTCGTTGCCGTTCCCGCCATAGAGCAGGTCATTGTCCGCGCCGCCGTAGAGTCGGTCGTTGCCGTCGCCGCCATAGAGACGATCGTTGCCGGAGCGGCCCTCGATCCGGTCGTTGCCGGCACCGCCGCTGACCACGTCGTTGCCGTGGCCGGACTTGATGACATTGTCCGCATCGCTGCCGGTGATCCAGTCGTTGCCGCCGCCGGTATAGATGTTCTCGATCGAATAGAGCGTGTCGGCCGGCGCCGCGCTCCCGACGAAGCCCACCTTGCCGGTGGCGAGATTGGCGTTCACGGCGCCGCTGTAGAAGAGATAGCTCGTGGTGTCGGTGCCGTCCCCGCCGTTGATGTAGTCGGTGCCGTAGCCGCCATCGATGAAGTCGTTGCCATCGCCGCCGTAGAGGCTGTCGTCTCCGAAGCCGCCGTAGATGACGTCATGGCCGTCCCCGGTGGAGATCACGTTGGCGTAGCTGCTCCCGGTGACCTTGTCGTTGCCGCCGCCGGTGTAGAGGTTCTCGATCGAGAGGATCGTCTCGACCTGGCTGGCGGAGCCGTCGAAGTCCATCTTGCCCTGGGCGAGGTCGGCATTGATGTTCGAGCTGTTGTTGTAGGTATAGCTCAGCGTGTCCACGCCGTAGCCGCCGTCGATGTAGTCGAGCCCGTAGCCGCCCTGGATGTAGTCGTTGCCGTCGCCGCCATAGATGCGGTCGGAGCCGTCGCCGCCATAGAGCGAATCGTTGCCCGCCCCACCGTAGATGGTGTCATTGCCGGCGCCGGCATTGACATAATCGTTGCCGTTGCCGGTGCTGATGACATTGTTGGCGCTGCTGCCGATCACCTGGTCGTTGCCGCTGCCGGTGTAGATGTTCTCGATCGAATAGAGCCGGTCGACGCCGGTTCCGTTGCCCGGGAACGAGACGATGCCCGTCGTCAGGCTGGCATTCACGGCACCGCTGTAGAAGGTGTAGCTGACCGTATCGATGCCGGTTCCGCCGCTGAGGATGTCGTATCCGTAGCCGCCGTCGAGATAGTCGTTCCCGTCGCCGCCGTAGAGCGAATCGTTGCCGGTCCCGCCATAGAGCGAATCATTGCCGGTCCCGCCGGAGATGTAGTCGTTGCCTCCGCCGCCGTTGAGAAAGTCGTTGCCACCGTAGCCATAGAGCCTGTCGGCGCCGTTGCCGGGCTTCGGGAAGAAGAGGCTCTTGATGACGCCCGGCGAGACATAGGTCGGGGTGATGGTGTCGGAGTAGTTGGTGCCGTAGAAATTTGCCATTGTTCCGGTCCTTCCAGTCTGTCTCGGCGACAACCGGGTGGGCAGGACGCCCCGCATCCCTCGGTCGCTTGAGACAAGCCTGGACGATTCGCGGCCGAAACGATGTGACGGGCGTCACCCGGCCGGGACAGGGGTCCGGTCCCGTCGTCCGGGCCGCACCGTCGCATGTGCTTTCAAGATGCCTTTCGGGGACTTTCTCGGCGCCCGGGTTCAGGCGGCTCGCTGTCTCGTGCGGTTCAGAGGACGAAATCCGCCGCGCTGTAATCGGCTGCGCCCACGCCATTGTCGGCGATGGCGAGCTCGAACTCCGGGACCGGATCCCTGTCGATGTTGCCGAAGATGAAGGTCGCGCTGCCGATGTCCTTGGCGTAGAGGCACCCCCACCAGGTCTTGGTCGTGCCGCCCCAGGTGAACCCCTGATCGCCGATCTTGAGAGGGTTCACGTCGATCCCGCTCACGTCGATCAGGTCGCCCTTCCCCGCGCCCGGCGCCTCGAAGGCCACGGCGCCGTCACCGGCCTTGATCTTGTCGTGCCGGGTCTTGCCCGGCCGGGATTCCCGTGCGCTCGTGAAGTGGAAGGTGTCGCGGCCTTCGCCACCGACCAGCAGGTCGGAATGCGCCCCGCCAAAGAGCAGGTCATCGCCGCTGCCTCCATAGAGCAGATCGCGGGCGACACCCCCCTCGAGCCGATCGTCGCCTTCGAGCCCCAGCAGCGTGTCCCTGCCGCCGTTCCCCGCCAGGCAGTTCGGCGCCGCGTTTCCCGCGATCCTGTCGTTCCCCGCTCCACCGGTGGCATCCTCGATCAGCGACCGGGCGTCGCCCTTGTACTGCAGCGCGTTGAACACATTGCCCCGCGCCTTGCCGTCGTACGGCCCGCCGCCGAGCCCCGCCAGCTGCCCGCTGGAGAACACCGAATGAGCACCCGGGGCGAGGTCGATCTCGAGATCGGTCGCATAGGCCGAGAGGTCGTACTCGTCCTTTCCGCCGCCGTCCCAGATCGTCAGGAAGATCCGGTTCGCACCCGGCGAGATCGCCGTCTCGCCATTGACTAGGGTCTTTCCGTCGAGCGGGTTCCACGAATAGACCGAGTCGCCCGAATTCGTGCTGAAATCCGCGCCGTACATGTGCTGGAGCCCGGCGATGTCCAGCTGCATATAGGTCTGGGGCGCGCCCCATTTCTCGAAATCCGCTGAGCCCGGTTTGTCGCCGATATAGCTGCGATAGGTCATCACCGAAAATTCGGCCGAGTCGAGATTCGCGGGCAGTTTCCCGAAATCGCCTGCCTCGTGGCCGTGCTTCAGCCCCAGTGAATGACCCAGTTCGTGCAGGAACACGTACCAGTTCCAGCCGCCCGGCGTCGAACCACTCGCTTTGGGTCCGAACCAGGCATCGCCGCCGTACACGCTCCAGTCCGGGTAGAAGGCATAGGCCCCGTCGTAGTCGTTCATATTGGCGAGACGGATCGTTCCATTGCCCTTTCCGTCGCCCGCGTAGGTGATCCCGAGATTGGTCATGCCCTCGACGGAAAAGCCCGCCGCGGCGCGCCCTTGACCGAAGTCCTGCGCATCCAAGGCAAAATGCATCGCGATCTTCTGCCTGGGGTCCAGCTTGGAGAATCCGTCATTCTGGACGCTCTTGCCGTCGCCGTCCCCGTCATTGTCGTAGTAGGCCGGGTAGTCCGACGGCTTGTCCGGGTTGCTGTAGCTGATGGAACGGCCAGCCCATTTGTAGCCCGAAAGCACGCCGTTGACGGCCTTGGACGCCGTCTTGTCGATGAGATCGAAATCCGTTCCGTTGCCGTTGAAGACAGGATCAATCGGTCGAAGCCGATGGTCCTCTTCATGCTGGCGCGCATTCGCGTCCCAAGCCGAAGGATCCCGATGGGGGTCCGAGTCGACCATGCGCCTGTAGGTGCAGCCGGGACAGGGGCACAATCCCTGGTCGAGCAGATGTGTCTCGCCATGCGCACTCGCGTCCAGCACGGACCGCGATTCCACCATCCCGGAAAGTCCCATCCCCGAATCCACCCCGCCGATGCGGAACCCGCCCCTTACAAAGGGCGGATACCAAACCAACTCAGTCTGTTGCAAGTAGTTCTACCGCGCAGGCCGAACTGGCAGGCGGAGATTGCCATGAGGCACCGGCGACTCATAGATTTCCGACAAGGCAAAGGCAATCTGCGGCAAATATGACGCACCAATAGTATGATTTTCTACTGCATAATCACAAGTAGTCACTAGATACGAAAAACTCAGGCAGTATCGGCATTGCTGCCAAGTATGCGCCAAGCCACGGGGGCTCATGGCGTCAGCGTCATTCTCTTCCGGGTCCCGAAGTATTCTCCGGACGCCGAAATACCCAGCCCAGGGATGCGAGAATCCCAGACATGCAAGAATACTAATCTCAGACCTGCAAAAAGGCCCGCGTTCGAGCTCGTCTATGCAACGCAACTGATCGGGCGTAACGCGAGGTAGTACCCACGAATGGCCGGCGACGTATTTCCTTTCGCCGTCGAAAGCATTCCCGAAGGCCCTCAGGAATTCCGGACAACGTATCGCGCTCGATCGCTACACGCCCCTATGGCCCGCATTCGGACGGCCATCCCCTCTCGACACTGGCGATCTTCCGCCGATCGCCGCGGAATTCGTTGCGGGGGCTTGGCGGATGGATGTCCGCAATCGTTCCGGCCCGGGCGCCTCGCCAGGCCGGAACGGGCGGAGAAGACCTCTGCTAGAGGCCCTTCGAGCGATAGCTCGCCGCCACGCGACCGATCGAAACGATATAGGCCGCGATCCGCAGATCCTCCACGTCCTTGCGGCCGTGCCAGACCTCGCGCATGGACTGGTAGGCGGTGCGCATCGTGTCGTCGAGCCCCGACCGCACGAGTTCCAGTTCCCCCGCACCCCGGACGTATTCCGACTTGAAGGCATCGGAGATGCCCATGGTCGCGCCCGAATCCCGCAGGATCCGTTCGATCTCGTTCACGATCAACGCGTTCTGGGCTTCTTCCTGCCGGCGCTGCATCCGCCCGAACCGGATGTGGCTCAGGTTCTTCACCCATTCGAAATAGCTGACGGTCACGCCGCCGGCGTTCACGTAGAGATCCGGCATGATGACCTTGCCGCGCGCCCGCAGGATCTCGTCGGCGCCGGCCGTGACCGGGCCGTTGGCGGCCTCCACGATCAGCGGCGCCTTGATGCGCTCCGCATTGCCCAGGTTGATCACCGATTCGAGCGCCGCGGGAACCAGGATGTCGCAATCCGCTTCGAGAACCTTGTGTCCGTCCTCCACATAGGTCCCGCGCGGGAAGCCCTTGACCCCGCCCGTGGCGCCGATGTGCGTCTTGAGGAACTCGATCGGGATCCCCTTGTCGTTGATGATCGCGCCGTCCCGCTCGATCACGCCGACGATGCGGCAGCCGTCCTCCTCGGAGAGGAACTTCGCTGCGTGGTAGCCAACGTTGCCCAGGCCCTGGACGATCACCCGCTTGCCCTCGAGCGTGCCGTCGAAGCCGGCGACCTTCATGTCGTCGGGATGGCGGAAGAACTCGCGAAGCGAATATTGCACGCCCCGGCCCGTCGCCTCGACCCGGCCGGCGATCCCTCCGGCATTCAGGGGCTTTCCGGTGACGCAGGCGGCGGCATTGATGTCGGTCGTGTTCATGCGGCGGTACTGGTCGACGATCCAGGCCATCTCGCGCTCGCCGGTGCCCATGTCCGGCGCGGGCACGTTCTGCGAGGGATGGATCAGGTCGCGCTTGGCCAGCTCATAGGCGAAGCGGCGGGTGATGAGCTCCATCTCATGTTCTTCCCACTCGCGCGGATCGATCCTCAGACCGCCCTTCGAGCCCCCGAAGGGAACCTCGACGAGCGCGCATTTGAAGGTCATCAGCGCGGCCAATGCCTCCACCTCGTCCTGATGCACGTTGGCGGCGAAACGGATACCGCCCTTGACCGGCTCCATATGTTCCGAATGCACGCTTCGATACCCGGTGAAGGTCTTGATCTCTCCCCGCAGGCGGACGCCGAACCGCACGGTATAGGTGGAGTTGCAGACCCGGATCTTCTCCTCCAGACCAGGCGAAAGGTCCATGAACTTCACCGCCCGGTTGAACATGATATCAACGGATTCGCGGAAGGTCGGCTCACGCAACGGTGCGTTCATGGTAATCCCCCGGTTCTGACGGCTCCTGCGGCCGCGCAGCGCGAGTAAAACACCCGCGAGCCGACGCACGCAAGGATCTCCGTTTCGCCCGGCCCTCAGCCCGGCCGGCTCCTGGGCTTCGCCCGACGCGTCGGCGCCGCCTCGGCCGGGTTCTCCGGCCAGGGATGGCGCGGATAGCGGCCGCGCAGATCCCGCCGCACTTCCGCATAGGTATTCGTCCAGAAGCCCGGAATATCCGTGGTCGTCTGGACCGGACGCCCCGCCGGGGAAAGGAGCTCGACCACCAGCGGCACGCGGTCGGGGCCGATCGCGGGATGGCTGCCGAGGCCGAAGAGCTCCTGCAGGCGCACGGAAACCGCCGGTGCGGCGCCGGAATAGTCGATGGCGAGCGAGGTGCCTGTCGGCGCCGACCAGCTTGCCGGGGCGAGCCGGTCGAGGCGCTGGCGATCCGCATGGTCGAGTCGCCGCCACAGCGCCGCGACGAGATCGAGCCCGGCGAGGCCCTCGGCGCGGGTGATCCCCGCGAGATCCTCCGCGAGCCATTGCTCCAGCGTGTCGGCGAGCGCCTGGGGCGAAAATTCCGGCAGGTCCGGGGCGCCGCGATCGCGCAGCCAGCAGACCCTCGCCACGAACCGCCGCGCCGCATCGGTCCAGGGCAAGGCGTCGAGGCCCAGCGCGCGAATGCCGGCGATCATCGCCGCGACCACCTCCTCGGACGTCACCGAGGTCCAGGGCCGATCCTCGAGCACGAGCGCCCCCAGCATCAGCCGCTCCCGCGCGATCACCGCGCGCTCCCGCACCGACCACTCGCAGATCGCAACCTGCCTGAGGCTTTCGGAATGCAACGCCCGGAGGTCGGATTCGGCCACCGGCAGCGCGCGCCGGACCCGCGCCTCGCGTCGGTCTCCGTCCAGATCGGCCATGACCACGAAGGGCGCCGACGCCAGCGGGTCGTCCTCGGGCAGGACCGCGCCCTTGCCCCCGGCGAGACGGTAGCGCGGCGCGGCGCCGGAGCGGCGCTGGCCGATGCGGTCGGGATAGGCGAGCGAGAGCGCGGCGCCCGCGGTCAGCCCCTCGCCGCGCATCCGCGGGACCAGCGCCGCGAGACGCCGGGCCTCGGCTCGGATTCCGGCGAGCGCCCCCTTGTCGGCCATGAGACCCTTCTCGGCCTCGGCCCGGCGCGGATCACGCAGCGCGCCGAGGCGCGGCGCCAGATCGACCGGCAGGCCGCCGCCGGCACGGCGGAACGGATCGCGCGCCTCAAGCAGGGCGGCGAGATCGGCGGCCATGGCACCGGCCCCGCGCTCCGCCGATTTCACCAGCATGTGCCCCAGGCGCGGATGCACCGGCAGGCCGGCGAGTTCGCGGCCGTGACCGGTGATCCGGCCGGAGGCGTCGAGCGCGCCGAGTTCGCGCAGGAGCGCCCGCGCCTCGGCCAAGGCGGGCGCCGGCGGAGCCGTCAGGAAGGCCATCTCCCCGGGCTCGGCCACCCCCCAGACCGCGAGCTCCAGCGCAAGTCCGGTAAGGTCGGTGCCGGCGATCTCCGGCGGCGGCTGCCCTTCGAGCGCCCCCTCCTCGCCGCGCGTCCAGAGGCGGAAGCACCATCCCGGCGCCACGCGCCCGGCGCGGCCGCGGCGCTGCTCGGCTTCGGCCCGGGTCACGCGCTCGGTCACCAGCCGGCTCATGCCGGATCCGGGATCGAACCTCGCCCGCCGGGCGCGCCCGCTATCGACCACCACGCGGATGTCCGGGATCGTGAGCGAGGTCTCCGCGATCGCGGTGGCCAGGACCAGCTTGCGGCCCCTGGCGATCGGCTCGAGCGCGGTGCGCTGCTCGGCGAAGCCCAGGCCGCCATGGAGCGGCTGCAGCACCACGCCCAGCCCGAGCCTCGGTGCGAGACGCGCCGCGGTCCGCGCGATCTCGGCCTGTCCGGGCAGGAACACCAGCACGCCACCCTCGCTCCCGGCCAGCGCCGCGAGCGTCAGATCCGCAACCGCCGTCTCGAAGCGGACATCGCCCCCGGCCGCGCGCCATGGCCGATCGAGCCATCGCGTCTCGACGGCATGGGCGCGGCCCTCGGCGGTCAGGACGGGCGCATCGCCCATGAGCGCCGCGACGGGGCCCGCGTCGAGGGTCGCGGACATGACCAGAAGGAGGAGGTCCGGGCGAAGCGCCGCCCTCGCCTCCAGCGCCAGCGCCAGCCCGAGGTCGGCGTGGAGGCCGCGCTCGTGAAACTCGTCGAAGATCAGGCAGCCGATCCCCGGCAGGTCCGGCGCGGCCTGGAGCATCCGTGTGAGGATGCCCTCGGTCACGACCTCGATGGCGGTGCCGGGACGGGACTCGCCGCGGATCCGATAGCCCACGCGCCCGCCGACCGCTTCGCCGAGCCCCGCGGCGAGGCGCTCGGCGGCCGCGCGCGCGGCGATGCGACGCGGCTCCAGCATGACGATCCGGCCGGGAACGATCCCCGCCGCGAGCAGGGCGAGCGGCACCCGGGTGGTCTTGCCGGCCCCGGGCGGCGCCTGGAGCACCGCCCTGCCCTCGCGCCCCAGCGCCGCGACCAGCTGCGGCAGGATCGGCTCGATGGGCAGGTCCAGCATCGGGGCGGCGTCAGCCCCGGCGCTCGACCACCGCCAGGCCGAAATCCGTCTTGGTCTCGATGCGCTCGAGCTGCGCCACGCCCGCCGCATTGCGGCGGAAGACGATCTCGAAACCGTGTTCGCTCCCACTCGAGAGGGAATGCGCCTCGCCTTCGAGCCGGGAATAGGTGCCGGCACAGACCAGCGCGTCGCCCTCGGCAACCGGCCTGGCGAGGGTCAGGCGGGAACGCCGCGAGCCGTCGAAGACATCGACGGAAGTGTCGCAGACCGCCTCGGGCGCCGCGTCGCGCAGGATCGCCACCCCGGCCGAGATCGGATCGAGCGTGCCGCCCTGATAGGCGGGATCGGGCGCGGATTTGCGCGGCGGCTCCACGGAAACCCGGCTCGGCGTCCCGTCCTTCCAGTCGATCTCGGTATGGCGCTCGGCACGCGGCGATTTCGAGTTCGCCACGAAACGCCGCGGCACCACCTTGCCGTCGCCGCCGAGCCGCCCCTCGGCCGTTCCGTCGTAGTAGAAGCTGACCAACAGGCCCAGCACGCCGGCCGCATCGATGCGGCTCGCGGCCGCGTAATCGCCGTCGCGGGTCTCGATGTCGAGCGTCATCTCGCCGGCCCGGATGCCGGCGATATAGAAGTCGAAGGTCGCTTCCTCCGCCGCGGCGCCGAGCGGCGCCAGCGCCGCGGCGACCGCCAGGGCCGGGCCGGTCAATGCACGGGACCATTTCGGGCAGAACATTCGGGAACTCCGGAAGTCGGTTGTCGGGAGACAGGCCCGGCCGGATATGCCAAAGAGGCTGGCCAAGGCCAAGGGTGAAACCTTCGGGCCCCGGTGAAGCTTGCGTGATGGAGACCGGATGGATCGGGCGGCCGGACTGGCGGAACGGCTCGCGTCGGGCGATCGCCGGGCGCTCGCCCGCGCGATCACGCTCGTCGAATCGACGCGCCCCGACCACCGCCGCGCGGCCCGGGAGCTTCTCGCCGGGCTCGAGCCGCGCGACCCGCCCGCACTCCGCCTCGGCATGACCGGGACGCCGGGGGTGGGAAAATCGAGCCTGATCGAGCGGCTCGGGCTCATGCTGGCCGAGGCGGGGCGCCGCATCGCGGTTCTCGCCGTCGACCCCTCGTCGTCGCGCTCGGGCGGCTCGATCCTCGGCGACAAGACCCGGATGGAAAGGCTGGCGCGGTCGCCGAACGCCTTCATCCGCCCCTCGCCGAGCCAGGCCGCGCTCGGCGGCGTCGGCCGCCGCACCCGCGAGACCATCCGCCTGGTCGAGGCCTGGGGCGCGGATCTGGTGCTGGTGGAGACGGTCGGGGTCGGCCAGTCCGAGACCATGGTCGCCGAACTGACCGACATCTTCGTCCTGATGCTCGCCCCGGCGGGAGGCGACGAGCTGCAGGGCGTCAAGCGCGGCATCATGGAGATGGCCGACCTGCTTCTCGTCAACAAGGCCGACGGCTCGCTCGTCGAGGACGCCATGCGCACGCGGGCGGAATATGCGGGCGCGCTGCGCCTCATGCGCCCGCCCGCCGGCGATCCGGAAGGCTATCCCGTGGCGCTCTGCGTCTCGGCCCGCACCGGCGACGGGCTTCGCGAAGCCTGGCAGGCCATCGAGACGCTGGTCCAGGCGCGGCAGGCGAGCGGCGCCTGGGCCGAGCGGCGACGCGTCCAGATGGAGGCCTGGTTCGAGCGGGCGGTCGAAGCGGGCCTCATCGCCCGCCTCGACGCCGACCCCGCGGCACGGCGCCTGCGCCGCGAGCTCGCGGCATCGGTCGCGGCCGGGCGGCTGCCGCCCGATCTCGCGGCCGAGCAATTGCTCGACGCCTTCGCGCCGCTTCGCCCTTGACGGGCAGGGGGGGCTTGGCTATCAGGCCGCTTCGATATTCAGGACGCCCGGCCCGGCCGCCCGTCCCTCCTGCGACCGAAACGAGGACCGAGACCAATGTCCCGCCGCTGCGAACTGACCGGCAAGGCGCCGATGACCGGCAACAACGTGAGCCACGCCAACAACAAGACCCGGCGCCGCTTCCTGCCGAACCTCAACGAGGTGACCCTGGCCAGCGAGACCCTGGGCCGCGCCGAGAGCTTCCGCATCTCGGCGGCGGCGCTGCGCACCGTCGACCATCGCGGCGGGCTCGACGGCTTCCTCGCCAAGGCGGCGGATGCCGACCTGTCGCCCAAGGCGCTTCGGATGAAGCGCGAGATCGCCAAGGCGCAGTCGGCGGGCTGAGCCGGCCTTCCCCGACCCCCCCGGCCGTTGCGCCGGGCCGGCGCGAGGGATATCGAGGCCGGATGAGAGGCCTCGCCCGCGACTTCCTGACCTGCGTCCTCGTCGAGCTGCTGGCCCTGACCGGCTTCGCGCTCGAGTCGTATGCGATACCGCGCACCGACGGCATCCGCGTCGAGATCTGCGCCCATTCTGCTCCCGATGCGCCGCCCGCGACCGCGCGGCATCCCTGCCCGGATTGCCTCGCCCCGGTACTGGCCGCCGAGCCGCCGCGCCCGGATCGTCCCGCCCGTGCGCTCGCTTTCCTGCTGCCCCCGGCGCCTCGGGACACGCGCCCGGTCATGTCCCCTCCCGGTCGCTCGGGCGGGATCCGGGGACCGCCCGTCACCGCCTGATCGCCCGATTCAGAACGGAATGCACATCAGCAGACGGAATCCGACATGCGACACATGATTCTCGCGGCACTGGCCGCCGCCGCTCTCAGCGCTCCGGCCGCAGGCTCCGCCGAGGTGCTCGCCGTGGCGAACGGCATCGTCATCGAGGACGGCTATGCCAGGGCCGCCGGCGCCAATGCCCGGACCGGGGCCGCCTTCATGGCGATCACCAACACGACCGACAGCGACGACCGGCTGATCGAAGCGCGCAGCGACATTGCCGAGCGCGTGGAATTGCACACGCATCAGATGAAGGACGGCGTCGCCCAGATGCGGCAGGTCGAGGGCGGAATCCCGATCCCGGCGGGCGAGACCGTGCTGCTCGAGCGCGGCGGCCTGCATGTGATGTTTCTCGGCCTGACCGGCGAAATGGCGGCGGGATCCGCCGTCGACATGGTGCTGGTCTTCGAAACTGCCGGTGAGATTCCCGTGACGATCCCGGTCGATCTGATGCGCGGCCAGGACGGAGGCCAGGGGCATGGACACGGGAGCGGCAGCGGCGGCTGACGCGGGTCCACCCCCTCCGCGCGGCGGACGGATTCGCCGCGCGGGAAAGGGCTGTCCGTCAAGGGCGCGCGTTAACACTTTGATAACCGTTCGTCATCTGTTTGCCACGCTCATCCCGCACCGCAGCAAAAAACTCCGGCATCATCGAGATTTGTCTTGATTGTGACGGAAACTGCCTTCATATGCCGTCATCTGACGCCAACGCACGCGCCTCTGTAAGTCCCTGTCACGGGCGGCTCACGCAGCGACGGTAACGTCTCTTTTGGGAACTCCGGGACCTATCCCCCGGGACTGATGGAGATGCGCATGCGACATGTGTCCGCCCTCACGGGCAGCGTTGCCCTGTTCGACGCCCACCCCCAGGATTCGGCCGTCTCGGCACGCCAGGATGCCTTCATCCGCTCGCGCGACTTCGATCGCCCGACGATGATCTTCGACCTCGACATGCTGCGCGGAAAGTACCGCGCGCTGGCGGGCGGCCTGGGCGATGCCTCGATCCACTACGCGGTCAAGGCCAATCCCGCGCCCGAGGTGATCGGCGCCCTCCTGGCGGAAGGCGCGCATTTCGATGCGGCCTCGCGCGGCGAGATCGACCTCTGCCTCTCGCTCGGCGTCGCGCCGGAGCACATCGCCTTCGGCAACACGATCAAGCGCGCGGCGGACATAGCCCATGCCCATTCCGTGGGCGTGCGGCAGTTCGCGGCGGATGCCGAGGAGGAGATCTACAAGATCGCCGAAAACGCGCCCGGCGCGCGCGTCATCCTGCGCATGCTGGTCACCGCGAGCGAGGCGGACTGGCCGCTCACCCGCAAGTTCGGCTGCTCGCACCGCGAGGCGCTGCGGCTGATGGACCTCGGCCGGGCGGTCGGGCTCGACGTCGCCGGCATCTCCTTCCACGCCGGCAGCCAGATGCGCGAGCCGGCGATGTGGGCCGGCGCGCTCGATGGCGCGCTCGCCCTCTGGGAAGAGGCCCGCGACGCCGGCCATGCCCTGCGGGTCCTCAACATCGGCGGCGGCTTCCCGGCCTTCTACGGCGATCCGCTGCCCGAGACCCGCGCCTATGCCGCCGAGGTGATGCGGATGGTGCGCGCGCGCTTCGGCACCGAGGTGTCGGTCATGGCCGAGCCCGGCCGCGGCCTCGTCGCCGAGGCCGGCGTGATCGTGGCCGAGGTGCTGCTCGTGTCGCGGAAGGACGACGACGACCTGCATCGCTGGGTGTTCCTCGACATCGGCAAGTTCTCCGGCCTGGCCGAGACCATGGACGAGGCGATCCGCTACCAGTTCGAAACGCGCCACGGCGATGCCGAAACCGGCCCCTGCATCCTCGCGGGCCCCTCCTGCGATTCCGCCGACGTGCTCTACGAGAAGCGTCCGGTCCAGCTGCCCCTGGCGCTGCGGTCGGGCGACCGCATCCGGGTGCTCTGCACCGGGGCCTATACGACGAGCTATTCCTCGGTGGGCTTCAACGGCTTCCCGCCGCTCGATTCGGTCTTTCTCGGGTAGCGCGGGCCTGTCGCCGGGGAATCCGGGCAGCTATAGCGGAACCTCGCGGAATATCGCCGGGAGGTTCCGATGATCATCGCGCAGATCAGCGATCCGCATCTTGGCCCGCCGGGGGCACGGCTCTTCGGCGGCTATGATGCGGATGCCGCCTTCTCGGCGGTGCTGGCGCGGGTCGCGGGCTTCGATCCGCGGCCCGATATCGTGCTTCTGACCGGCGATCTGACCGAGAACGGCACGCCGGAGGAATACGCCAATTTCAACCGGCTGATCGCGGGCTTCGACCTGCCCATGGTCGCGATCCCGGGCAACCACGACCGCCGCGCGGCCTTTGCCGCCGCGCTCGCCCCGACGCCGATCGCGATCGGAACGGCGCCCTGGTTCCACCTCACCGTCGAGGGATGGCCCCTGCGGCTCATCGGGCTCGATTCGCTCGGCGGCGACGGCGAATCGCGTGGCGTGCTCTGCGCCGAGCGGCTCGACTGGCTCGCCGCCCGGCTGGCCGAAAGCGACCGGCCGGTGCTGCTCTTCCTGCATCACCAGCCTTTCGCCACGGGCATTCCCTTCGTGGATGCCAATGTCTGCGTGAACGGCGACCGGCTGGGCGAGATCGTCGCCGGCCATCCGCGCATCGCGGGCGTGCTCTGCGGCCATGTGCATCGCGCGGTGCAGCGCGCCTGGGCCGGCACCATCGGCATGATCTGCCCGGGCGTGGCCTGGGAGGTGCCGCTCGACCTCTCGCCCGCGGGCCGTCCGCGGCTGGTCCCGCAGAACCCCGGCTGGCAGCTGCATGTCTGGAGCCCCGAGGGAGGCCTCCTCAGCCATACGGAATATCTGCCCGGCTTCGAATGACGCGCAGGATCGCCTCCGCGACCTCGTCGGGCGGCGGGCCCGCGTCGATGCGCTGCCAGTCCATGACCCCGAGATCGTAGCCGAGCTGCCGTTCGAGCACCGAAGGCGTGGCGTCCGACGGATCGCCGCGCCGGGCCGCGAGCCGTTCGGCCAGCCGGCCGGCGGGCAGATCGAGCCAGACGCCGAGGAAGGGAACACCGGCGGCGCGGGCGGCTGCCGCGATATGGGCGCGCTCGTCCTCGCGCGCGAAGACGGCATCGGCGACGACGGCCGTGCCGCCCGAGGCGAGCAGGCCGGCGCGGCGGGTCAGCTCGTCGTAGACGCTTCGCGATGCGGAAGCGGTGTAGGCGCTTGCCGGCAGGCGGGTTTCGGGCGCCACGCCGTGCTGCGCCTTGCGGATGCGGTCGCTGGCGAGGTGCCGCGCCCCGGCCCCGCGGCCGAGCCTGGGCGCGAGCGCCGCGGCGAGGGTCGACTTGCCGGCGCCGCTGAGGCCGCCGATGGCCAGGACGACCGGCGGTGCGGGTTCGAGCAGGCGGAGCACCAGCCGGAAATACCCGTCCGCGAGATCGCGGGTCGCGGCATCCCGGTCGCCCTCGGCGATCCGCGTGCCGGTCACATGCGCCCGCACTCCCGCCCGCAGCGCCATGAAATAGGGCAACGTGGGCATGCCGGCCTCGTCGCCGGTGGTGTCGAGGTAGCGGTTCGCGACGGTGTTCGCGTGCGAGGCGAGATCGCGGTGGCGGAGGTCCATCAGCAGATAGGCGAGATCGTAGAGCACGTCGATGGTGGCGATGCGGTCGTTGAACTCGATGCAGTCGAAGAGCACCGGTTGGCCGTTCTCGAGGAAGATGTTCCCCAGATGCAGGTCGCCGTGGCAGAGCCTGACCCGGCCGTCGCGCGCGCGGGCGTCGAGAAGCGGCGCGAGCCCAGCGAGCCCGTCGCGAAACCCGCGGTTGAAGCGCGCGATGTCGGCGGCGGGGAAGGCGGCCGCCTCGGCGAGCGCCGCCTCGTTGATCGCCAGCACCGCGGCGATATTGGCTGCACCGGATTCCTGCGAGGGCGGCGCGGCGGCGTGCAGACCCGCGATCGCGGCCGCGAGCGGCTGCATCAGCGCCGGCGGGAGCGCGCCGCGCGCCGCGAGCCGGTCGAGCAGCATGGCCTCGTCGAAGCGCCGCATCTCCACGACCGCATCGACGAGTTCCCCGCCCCCCTCCCAGGCCAGGCCGCCCGATCCGGAGGCGGTGATCCGCCGCACGCCGAGATAGAGGTCGGGCGCGGCCGATGCGTTGCGCGCGACCTCGCGCAGGCAGGCGGCGTGCCGCAGCGCGGGCGTGGAGAAATCGAGATAGGGAAGGCGCACCGCCCGCTTGAGCTTGCAGACCCGCCGAGGCCCGAGGAAGAGCCGCGAAATATGCGTCTCGCGCGTCTCGGCGCCGACCGCCCGCGCGAGGAAGGCGCAGACGTCGGACTGGTCCTGGACGATCATCGCGCTCTCCGAAGCACCCCGTCGAGGCTATGCCCGCGGCCCGGTTCCGGTCAACGCGGCCCGCGCCGGTCCGGAAGGGCGCGGATCGGTGCGGAATCGCGTGTCCCCATGGGGACAGAATGCAAGCAATTGAAAAACATGGATATATTCGTAAACGGAACAATAATGTCACTGGAACCGCTTCGCCCGGCGGGCACCGCCGGGCAGCGCATCCCCTGCCCCGTCACGCCGAAGGCCCGCCTCGAGGCACGTCGCGGGCGCTCCGCTTCCGCCCGGGCCGGGCGCCGCCCTCGTCCTGGGGCGGGACGGTCGAACACGAGGGAATGCGTTCCAGTTGCGCAGCCATCGACGCAGGCCGACAGGGGTTCCAGTGGCGCCCGGAAAGGACTAGATTCCGGCCGCGTCGGAGGAATGCATGGCAAAGCAACCCGGCGGCGAAGCGATCTTCGCCTCCTACAATGTCCACAAATGCGTCGGCACCGACGGCCGCTGCCTGCCGGAGCGCATCGTGGAGGTCGTCGCCGAGATCGGCGCGGATGTCGTCGCGCTCCAGGAGGCCGACCGGCGCTTCGGCGACCGCGCCGCCCTGCTCGATCTCGACCGGATCACCCGGATCGCCGGGCTCGTGCCGGTGCCGGTGGCCAACGGGCATGCCGGGCACGGCTGGCACGGGAACCTCGTGCTCGTGCGCGAGGGGCTGGTGCGCGGGCTGCGCCAGATCGCCCTGCCCGGGCTCGAGCCGCGCGGCGCGCTGGTGGTGGATCTCGACCTGACGCGCGGGCCGGTCCGGGTCATGGCGGCGCATCTGGGGCTGCTGCGCCAGTCGCGGATCATGCAGGTCGAGGCGCTGCTCGCACATTCCGGCGGGGACGACCGCCCCATCGTGCTGATGGGGGACATGAACGAATGGCGCCACCGGCGCCGCTCGGCGCTCCGGCCCTTCGGGTCGCAGTTCGGGCCGATGGGCCGCGGGGTGGCGAGCTTTCCCTCCTATTATCCGCTGTTCGCGCTCGACCGGATCATCGCGCGGCCCCATACCATCCTCGGGCCCGTCGAGGTCCATGACAGCCCGCTGGCGCGCAAGGCCTCCGATCACCTGCCGATCAAGGCGCGGGTCAGCCTGGAAGGAGCAATCGATGCATGACGCGACAGGCCGGGGTCGGGCGGCGCGGCGGCGGCGTCTCGTCGGGTCGCTCTTCGCGGCGGCCCTCGCGGGCGGGCTCTGCGCGGCCGGTGCCGCGGGCGCGATCGCCTTCGCCAAGGCCGACCAGAACGGCGACGGCGTCGTCGTCTTCGAGGAGGCGCGCATCGTCTATCCGCAGCTGATGAAGGTCACGTTCCGAAAATGCGCGAACAAGCAGGGTTTCATCGACCAGGGCCACTGGCCCTGTCTCGAGAATATCTATCAGCTTCTCTACAGGTCGCCGGAGTGAGGGGGCACCTTCGTCTTCCGGTCCTGGTGGCGGCAGTTCTGCTCGGCGCGCAATGCCCCGCGCCGCTCTCGGCCCAGGCGGCGGGCAGCGATCCCTCGGCGCTGACCGTCAAGCAGGTGCAGCAGCGCTTTCGCCGCATGAGCCCGGTCCATATCCTCAAATGCGACCACAACGGCGACAAGCTGATCGAGAGCAAGGAATACCCCTGCGTGCAGAGCATCTACCAGGTGATGTACGTCGAACGCTGAGCCGGCGCAGGGCGCGGCGATGCGGTTTGCGGGTGACTGCTACGGACCGGCGCCCTGCCCCGTGGCGCCGCCTTCCCTTCGCGGATTTGGCAGGTGACAAATCCGCGCGCGCCTGCCTGCCCCCGGCAGGCGCGACAAGCGCGCCCGCCAGGCATGCGCGCGCGGATTGCCAGCGGACGGTGCAGCACGTCCCCCCTCGACCTCCGCGCTCACGCGCTCCGGCCGACGAACCGGCGCGAGGCAGTGCCTCGCTCATGCCGGTTCGCGGTGTCTCTCGGCCGATCGATTCACCCAGAGACCCTGCGCGCCCGATAGCGACCACCCCAGAAGCCGGCGCCGGCCGGCTTGCCGCGCCGGGCAAAAGCGGACATAAGCGCCCGGCTCCCCGGAAGGACAGGCGCGATGACCCAAGCCTCGGCCAATATCAACATCATGATCAAGGCGGCGCGCAAGGCGGCCCGCGGGCTGCTGCGCGACTTCGGCGAGGTGGAGAACCTCCAGGTCTCCGCCAAGGGACCGGGCGATTTCGTCAGCCGCGCGGATCTGAAATCCGAGGAGACGATCCGCGCCGAGCTCATGGAGGCGCGGCCGAACTACGGCTGGCTCGGCGAGGAGAGCCGGGAGGCGAAGGGGGCCGATCCCACCCGGCGCTGGATCGTCGACCCGCTCGACGGCACCACCAACTTCCTGCACGGCCTGCCGCATTGGGCGGTCTCGATCGCGCTGGAGCACAAGGGCGAGATCGTGGCGGGCGTGATCTACGACCCGGTCAAGGACGAGATGTTCGTGGCCGAGAAGGGCGCCGGCGCCTGGCTGAACGACCGCCGGCTCCGGGTCTCGGGCCGGCGGGAGATGATCGCCATGCTGTTTGCGACCGGCGTGCCCTTCGCCGGGAACCCGACCCTGCCGCAATCCCTGCGCGAGATCGCGGCGCTCAATCCCCAGACCTCCGGCATCCGGCGCTGGGGCGCGGCGGCGCTCGACCTCGCCTATGTGGCCGCGGGGCGGTTCGACGGCTTCTGGGAGCGCGGCATCCATCCCTGGGACATGGCCGCGGGCTGCCTGCTCGTGCGCGAGGCCGGCGGCTTCGTCGGGCCGCTCGACGAGGGCGCGGGCATCTTCGAGACCGGCAGCGTCGTGGCCGCCAATGCCAATATCTTCGAGACGCTCACCCGGACGCTTCGATCCGTGTGATCTCCGCCGCGCCGGCGGTGAGGCGCCCCGATGCGCGGTCGAAGCGCAGATGCGCCAGCCCGCGGTCGCCGGCGACCGACAGGAGCCGCCCGGCGGGCCTTTCGCCGGCGAGCACTTCGGTGCCCGGCGGCGGCGCCTCGCCGGTGACGCCCACCGCGACGAGGCCCTTTTTCAGCTCGGACTTGTGCTTCATGCGGGCGGTCACCTCCTGCCCGACGTAGCAGCCCTTGCGGAAGTCGACGCCGTTGAGGCGCTCGAAGCCCATCTCGAGGATGTAGCTGTCCTCCGCGACCAGCTCGGCCCCGGTCTCGGGCACGGCGAGCTCGATGCGCCGCCGCGCGTAATCCGCCGGCTCGAGCCGGTCGAGCCCGGCGAGCAGGGCCTCCGGATCCGCCAGGATCGCGCGCCAGCCGAGCCGCGCGTCGCGGGGATCGGCGAAGGCGCCTTCGGGCGCGGCGCCCTGCCCGAGCACGACGCCGAGCGCCGTCGCCTCGATCGCGACGGCGGCGCGCAGCCGGTAGAGGCCGAGGCGCTGCGCCAGCGCGGCGGCGCGCCCGGCCGCCACCTCGACCAGCACGTCGCCGCCCTCGGGGACGAGGAAGAAGTCGAAGAGATACTTGCCCTGCGGCGTGAGCAGGGCGGCGTAGAGCGCGCCTTGGTCGAGCCGCGCCACGTCGTTGGTCACCAGGCCCTGCAGGAAGGGCCGTGCGTCGCGCCCGGAGATGCGCAGCACGGCGCGGTCGCGGGCATGAAACGCGCGTGTGGTCATGGGGCCTCCTCCCGGCGAAGATAGGGCGGGCTGCCCGCGCCGCAACGGCTCACCCCGCGGCTGCGGCGAATTGCAGCGCGTAGAGCTCCGAATAGAGCCCTTCGAGCGCCATGAGCTCGGCATGGCTGCCCCGCTCGACGATCCGGCCGCGGTCCATGACCAGAATCAGGTCCGAATCGAGCACGGTGGCGAGCCGGTGCGCGATCACCAGCGTGGTGCGGCCGCGCGCCAGGCGGTCGAGGCCGAGGCGGATCTGCGCCTCGGATTCGGCGTCGAGGGCGGAGGTCGGCTCGTCGAGCAGCAGGATCGGCGCGTCGCGCAGGATGGCGCGGGCGATCGAGAGCCGCTGGCGCTCGCCGCCGGAGAAGCTCTGCTCGCTCGGGACGATGCGCGTGTCGTAGCCCCGCGGCAGGGCGGCGATGAATTCGTCCGCCGCGGCCGCCTGCGCCGCCGCCTCGATCTCGGCCCTTTCCGCGCCGCGCCGGCCGAAGCCGATGTTCTCGGCCACCGTGCCCGAGAGCAGGATCGATTCCTGGCTGACCACCGCGATCTGGTCGCGCAGGCTCGCGAGCGTCAGGTCGCGGATGTCGATGGCGTCGATCAGGATGCGGCCTTCGGTCGGATCGTAGAGCCGGGGCAGAAGGTTGAAGACCGTCGACTTGCCCGCCCCGGAGCGGCCGACCAGGGCGGTCTTCATGCCCGGCTCGACGGTGAAATCCACCTGCTCCAGCGCCCGGTGGCCGTCGGGATAGGCGAAGGAGACGGCCTCGAAGCGCACCTGGCCGATGGCCCGGGGGATGGTGCGCGCGCCGTCGACGATCGTGTTCTCCACGTCGAAGAGCATGAAGACCCGGTCGAGCGCGGCCCTTCCCTGCACCGCCGTGGCGAAGGTGCCGCCGAGGCGGCGCGCGGGGCCCGCGACGATGCCGAGGCCGGTCAGCAGGCCGGTGAAATCGGCGATGCTCATGGTGCCCGCCGCGATGCGCCGGCCCACGAGATAGAGCAGCAGGGCGATCGCGATGCCGAGCAGGAATTCCATCACCGGGGCCACGCGCGCCTGCCAGCGGTTCTGGCGGATCCGCAGGCCGAAGAGCTTCTCGAAGATGCCGTCGGCATTGCGCGACAGCGGCTCCTCGAGCCGGTAGGTCCGCGCCATGCGGATGCCCGCGAGCCCCTCGGTCACCTGCGTGGACATGGCGGCGACCTCGGCCTGGGTGCGCCGCGAGATCCGCCTGAGCCGGCTGCCGATGATGTTCACCGGGACCAGCGCCAGCGAGAAGATGCCGAAGATCGCGAGGGTCAGCTGCCAGTCGATGCTGAGCATGACGAAGAAGGTGAAGACGATGGTGAGGATCCCGGTCACGCCGCCCATGATCGCCTTGACCGCGCCGCCCACCAGGCTGATGTCGGAGGAGAACCGCGCCGCGAGCCCGGCCGGGGCCTCGGTCTGGAGCCGGGCGAGATCGGTGCCGACCAGCCGCGCGAACATCTTCTTGCGCAATTCGGTCTCGACCCGGGTGACGGCGCGGGTGGCCGTGGTCTCGCGCAGGTATTGCGCCGTGGCATTGACCGCGGTCAGCGCCAGCACCGCCGCCGGCGCCCACCAGACGGCGCCCTGGTCCCTGGCCTCGAAGGCGGACATGACGATCTGGATCAGCTTGGCATAGGCGCCGCTCGCCGCCGCCACCACCACGGTCATGGCGATGGCCAGCGTCATCAGCATCCAATGCGGCGCCAGCCAGTCGCGCCACAGCCGCAGATAGGGCCGCACCGGCACGGGATCGGGCTGGGGCGCGTCGGGCATGGGCGGTCCGGTCGGGCAGCGCCGGGCAGCGTCCCGGCCGGTGGCGGGCCTAGCATGCGCACCGCAGGCGGACAAAGCGGAATCGGCATTTTCTCCGCCCGGGCGGCCCGGTAGTGTCGCGGCCATCGCTCCGGAGCCCCCGCCATGTCCCTCAATCACGGCCGCGACCTGACCGCCATGCCCGGTCCCTCGATGATCCCCGACCGGGTCCTGCGCGCCATGCACCGGGCCGCGCCCGACATCTACGGCGAGCCGCTGATCGGGATGACGGCGACGGTGATGTCCGACCTGAAGCGCCTCGCGGGGACCGCCGGCGCGGTCGCGGTCTATATCGGCAACGGCCATGCGGTCTGGGAAGCCTCGGTCGCGAATCTCTTCACGCCGGGCGAGCGGGTGCTCGTCCTCTCGACCGGGCGCTTCGGGCTGAGCTGGGCGGAGACCGCGCGGCGCATGGGGATCGCGGTGGAGGTGATGGATTTCGGCTTCCGCGCCGCGGCCGATCCCGCGCGGCTGGAGGCGCGGCTGCGCGCGGACCGGGAGGGCGCCCCGCTCAAGGCGGTGCTGACCGTCCAGACCGACACGGCCTCGGGGGTGCGCAACGATGTGGCCGCCCTGCGCGCGGCGATCGACGCGGCCGGGCATCCCGCCCTCTTCGCCGTCGATTGCATCGCCAGCCTCGGCTGCGAGCCCTTCGAGATGGACGCGCTCGGCGTCGACGTGATGCTGGGAGCCTGCCAGAAGGGGCTGATGACCCCGCCCGGCGTCGCCTTCACCTTCCACGGGGCCCGGGCCGAGGCGGCGCGCATCCCCTGCCAGAGCCCCTATTGGGACTGGGGGCCGCGCACCGCGCCGGAGGAATATTACCAGCAGTTCTGCGGCACCGCGCCGACGCATCACCTCTTCGGCCTGCGCGAGGCCCTCGACATGCTGCTCGAGGAGGAGGGGCTCGGGAACGCCTGGAGGCGCCACGGGGTCTTCGCCCGCGCGATCTGGGCGGCGGTGGAGACCTGGGGCGGGGCGCTGGAGCTCAACATCGCCGATCCGCGCCAGCGCAGCCACGCCGTCACGACGATCCGCACCGCGCCGGGGCTCGCGACGCGGGTGCGCGCCTGGTGCGCGGAATCCGCCGGGCTCACCCTGGGCGTCGGCCTCTGCGGCCCCGACCAGGACCGCGACAGCCTCTTTCGCATCGGCCATATGGGGCATCTGAACCCGCCCACGATGCTCGGGGCGCTGGCGACCATCGAGGCAGCGCTCGAGGCGCTGGGGGCTCCCCGTGGCGCGGGCGCGCTGGAGGCCGCGGCGGGGGTCGTCGCGCGGGCCGGCGACAGCCTGCCGAAATCGCCCGACGCCGGATAAATGGCGTGGAAATCCTGCGATATTGCCGCTAGGCCTAGCCTCCGACGGCAGTTTTGCGCCGGCTATTGGAGACCGAGATGAAACAGGGCCTTATCTTCGCCGTGCTCGCGACCGCGCTGGTCGCCGGCTGCACGAGCAATCCGCAGACCAACAAGGAACTCCAATGCGCCGGCGGCGTGTTCGGCGGTGCCGCGGTCGGCGGCCTCATCGGCAACCAGATCGGCGGCGGCACCGGCAAGCAGCTCGCCACCGCGGCCGGCGCCGGGCTCGGCGCGGCGGCGGGGACCCAGACCGCGGCCTGCCAGTAGGCCCTGCCCCGGCCCGGCGGCGTTGACGCGGCGGGCGGTCGCGACTACCTCTGTGCCGCCGGGCATTTCCCGGCGGCATTTGCATTTCCAGGGGGGCGAGACATGGCAGATCTGATCGCGGTGGTATTCCCATCGGAAGAGAAGGCCGAGGAAGTTCGGCAGAAGATCCTCGGCATGACCAAGGATTACATCATCGACATCGGCGATGCGGTGATCGCGACCAAGACCGAGTCGGGCAAGGTCAAGCTCAACCAGCTGATGAACACCACCGCCGCGGGCGCCGCGGGCGGCAGCTTCTGGGGCCTGCTGATCGGCGTGCTCTTCCTCAATCCGCTGCTCGGCGTCGCCGCGGGCGCCGGCGCGGGCGCGCTGGCCGGCGCGCTCACGGATGTGGGCATCAACGACAAGTTCATGAAGGGCCTCGCGGCCGAGGACATCCAGCCCGGCGAGGCGGTGCTCTTCGTGCTGGTCAAGAAGGTCACCGGCGACAAGGTGCTGGCCCAGCTCGAGGGCGTCGGCGGGCGCATCCTGCAGACCTCGCTCGACCATACCCGCGAGGAGCGGCTGCGCGAGGCGCTCGAGGGCCACATGAAGACCGAGGCGGCGGAAGCGCCGGCGTCCTGATACCGACGGGCCTTCGGCCGGGCCGAGGCTGCGGCTCGGGACAGGGATAAGGCCGCGCTCAGCCCCGTTCCGCGGCGCGGGACAGGGCCTGGGGAAGGGCGGCGGCGAAGGCCTCCAGATCGGCGTCTTCGCCCGCCGTCACCCGGATGCAGCGGTCGAGCGGTGCGACGCCGGGCATGCGCACGAAGATGCCCTGCGCGGTCAGCTCCGCCAGCACCGCCCGCGCGAAGGCGCCGTCGCGCCCGCAGTCGACGGCCAGGAAATTCGTCGCCGAGGGCAGCGCGGCGAGTCCGTTCGCCGCGGCGATCTCCGCGAGCCTTGCGCGGGACCGGGCGACCTTCCCCACCACCGAGGCCAGCCAGCCCGGGTCGCCGAGCGAGGCGAGCGCGCCCTCCTGGGCGATGCGGTTGACGCCGAAATGGTTGCGCACCCGGTCGAAGGCGGCGATCAGCTCGGGATGGCCGATGGCATAGCCGATGCGCGCCCCGGCCATGCCATGGGCCTTGGAGAAGGTGCGCATGCGGATCACCCGCGGCTCGGAGGGGTCGAGCGGCGGGATGGCGCCCGGGGGCGCGAAATCGGCATAGGCCTCGTCGAGGCAGAGCACCGCCTGGCCGGGCAGCCGGGCGATCATCTCGCGGATGCGCCCGGCGTCGTGCCAGCTGCCCATGGGATTGTCGGGATTGGCGAGGTAGACGAGCGGCGCGCCGGCCTTGCGGGCGGTCAGCAGCAGCGCTTCCGGATCCTCGGAATCGCCCCGGTAGGGCACGGTGAGGATCTGCCCGCCGAAGCCCGTCACATGGTAGTTGAAGGTCGGATAGGCGCCCGCGGAGGTGACGACGGGCGTGCCGGGGCCGACCAGCAGGCGCACGAGATTGCCGAGCAGCGCGTCGATGCCCTCGCCGACCACGATGCAGGCGGCGGGAAGCCCGTGATGCGCCGCCAGCGCCGCCTTCAGCTCGTGGTTCTCGGGGTCGCCGTAGCGCCAGGCCAGCGCCGTGGCCTCGGCCATGGCGGCGATGGCCCGCGGCGAGGGGCCGAAGACGCTCTCGTTGGCGCCGATGCGGGCGATGAAGGGCCGCCCGAGCCGGCGCTCCTGGGCCTCCGGGCCGACGAAGGGCACGGTGGCGGGCAGGCCGGCGGTGAGCGGGGTCAGGCGCATGGCGAAGCCGGTACCACATGCGGCACTTCGTCAAAAGTCTGATCTCGCGCCGGAAAACGATGCTGGCCTCAGGATTGCGCGTCGTCCCGGCGGTCGGCTTCGGCCTGCTCGGCGGCCCAGGCGCCGGCAGCCTCCACCGCCACCGGCGAGGCGGTGGGCAGCACGCCCAGGTAGCTCTCGGTCTGGTCGACCGGAACGGCCGCGCGCTTGGTCATGCGGTAGAGCGCGTAGAGCGCGATGGCCGCGAAGGTGGCGCCGAGCACCAGCCAGAAGGCGAAGGGGCCGAAGCGCTGCATAGCCCAGCCGGCGACCAGCGGGCCGAGGATGGCGCCCAGACCGAAGGTGAAGACCAGCCCCCCGGAGGCGGCCGGCATGTCCTCGGTCGAAAGGTAATCGTTGGTGTAGGCCAGAAACAGCGCGTAAAGCGGCGTCGTCACGCCGCCGGCGAAGAAGGCGGACGCCATCAGCGGCCAGAGACCGCCGCCGGTTATCCAGCCGAAAGCGCAGGACGCCGCGCCGAGGGCGGAGGCGCCGAAGATCAGCCAGCGCCGGTCCACGCGGTCCGACAGCCAGCCGATCGGGTACTGGAACACCAGCGCCCCGGCGAAGAGCATCGCCACGAAGAGCGCGATCTGATCCGCCGTCATGCCGATCTGGGTGCCGAAGACCGCGCCCATGCCCGATTGCGTCGCGTAGACCGCGCCGAGCAGGAAGATCCCGACGGTGCCGAGCGGCGAGCCGGAGAAGAGGTCGCGCAGCGCCATCGGGCGGGCGACCTCGGTGGTCGGCGCCCGGCTGGCGGAGAGCAGGATCGGCGCGAAGGAGATCGACACCAGGATCGAGGCCCCGATGAAGAGGTTCGCGGTCGCCGCGTCGCCGAGCGTCAGGAGCCCCTGCGCCCCGATGATGCCCAGGGTCTGCGCGATCATGTAGGCCGACAGCACCTTGCCGCGCGTCTCGTTGGTCGAGGCGTCGTTGAGCCAGCTCTCGGCGGTGACGTAGATGCCGGACATGCAGAAGCCCACCAGCAGCCGAAGCGGCGTCCAGGCCCAGGGATCGACCACGAGCGGGAAGGCGATCAGCCCGGCCGACATCAGGCTGCCAAGCGCCGCGAAGACGCGCACGTGCCCGACCCGGCGGATCAGCACGGGGCTGAGGCGCGCCCCGGTCAGAAGGCCGGCGGAATAGGCCGATGTGACGATGGCCAGTTCCGTGGCGGAGAACCCGTCGATTCCGCCCCGCAGGCCGATGAGGGTGAAATGCATGCCGTTGCCGAGCATGATCAGCACGATGCCGAGCAGGAGGGCCCAGACACCGGACAATACGTGGAACATGGAACGTCCTTTCGGCCGTCGGGGTCTTTTCGCCGGCAGCGCCGGCGCTGGTTGGTTGCACCCGCCGCTGCGCTAGAGGCCGGCGAGACGGGCCTCTGCCGCGGAGAGGATCGCGATCTCCTCCTCGGCGGCCTCGAGGCGGGCGCGGTTCTCGTCGACGACGGCCTCGGGCGCATTGGCGAGGAAGGCCGCGTTGGCGAGCTTGCCGCGCAGGCCGTTCGCTTCCTTGCGGAGTTTCTCCAGCGCCTTGGCGAGGCGGGCGCGCTCGGCCTCGAGGTCGATGACATCCGCCAGCGGCAGGCAGAAGCTGCCACCCTCGCGGGCGATGGTCACCGCACCCTTCGGCGCGGCATCGGCGGTCTCGAAGCGCTCGATCCGCGCGAGCCTTGCGACCAGCGCGCGGTTGGTCTCGAGCGCCGCCGCCTGGGCGGGTGCCAGTTCGAGCTCGATCAGCGGGATCTTCGCCCCGGCCGGGACGTGCATCTCCGCCCGCACCGAGCGGATCTCCTCGATCAGCCCGATCACCCAGCCCATCTCGGCATCGGCCGCGGCATCGACCAGATCGGCGCCGTAATCCGGCCAGTCGGCATGGACCAGCAGCCCCGCGCGCTCGGCCATCTGCCCCCAGAGCGCCTCGGTGATGAAGGGCATGACGGGATGCATCAGGATCAGGCATTGGTCGAGCACCCAGGCCATGGTGGCGCGGGTCTCCGGCGCCGCGGCCTCGTCCTGGAAGAGCGGCTTGGCGAGCTCCACGTACCAGTCGCAGACCTTGCCCCAGACATGGGCATAGAGCGCGGCCGCCGCGTCGTTGAAGCGATAGGCGGAAAGGGCCGCGTCCAGCGTCTCGCGCAGGCGCCCGGTCTCGCCTACGATCCATTTGTTGGCGGTCCGGGTGACCGCGCGCGGGTCGAAGTCCGGGTCCGGGCGGCAGCCGTTCATCTCGGCGAAGCGCGCCGCGTTCCAGAGCTTGGTGCCGAAGTTGCGATAGCCGGCGATGCGGTCCCTGGAGAGCTTCAGGTCGCGCCCCATCGCCGCCATGGCGGTCAGGGTGAAGCGCACGGCATCGGCACCGTATTCGTCGATGAGCTCGATCGGGTCGAGCACGTTGCCCAAGCTCTTGGACATCTTCTTGCCCTTCTCGTCGCGGACGAGGGCGTGGATATAGACCTCGCGGAAGGGCACCTCGCCGGTCAGCTCCAGCTGCATCATCATCATCCGGGCGACCCAGAAGAAGATGATGTCGAAGCCGGTGACGAGCACGCTGGAGGGGTAGTAGCGCGCCATCTCCGGCGTCGCCTCCGGCCAGCCCATGGTGCCGATCGGCCAGATCCCGGAGGAGAACCAGGTGTCGAGAACGTCGGGGTCGCGGAAAAGTGGTAGCGGGTCGTTTGGTTTCCGGTCAGCTAAGTAGCTTTCGGCCTCGCGGCGACTATTAAAGCCCCTAAAGTCCCACTCTTGTCCGGTCTCATCACGGTATTTTTGCCTTGCTTTCTCAATGGCTTTCGATTCGGTCAATGCGGCAAAGCGCCAAGTCTCAGTGAAGAAGCCGGGAAAAATGGTCTCTTGGTCTGGATCCTGACCGTACCAGCAATCGGGACCATACCACACCGGGATCTGGTGGCCCCACCAGAGCTGGCGGGAGATGCACCAGGGCTCGATGTTCTCGAGCCAGTGGAAATAGGTCCTCTCGTCGCGTTCGGGCAGGATGCGGGTGCGGCCGTCGCGCACGGCGTCGAGCGCCGGGCCGGCGAGCTTCGCGGCGTCGACGTACCATTGGTCGGTGAGGAAGGGCTCGATGGCGACCTTGGAGCGGTCGCCGTGGGGGACCATGTGGGTCTCGGCGTCGATGCCGTCGAGCCAGCCCTGTTCCTCGGCGAGCGTCACGATCAGGTCGCGCGCCTCGTAGCGGTCGAGGCCGTGGAAATCCGCCAGCTCGTCGGCGGGCGCGATGCCCTCGTGGAAATCTCGGTTGTCCTTGAGCGCGATGCAGGCGCGGGTGTCCATGATGTTGATGGCCGCGAGGCCGCAGCGCTTGCCGACCTCCCAGTCGTTGAAGTCATGCGCCGGCGTGATCTTGACCGCGCCGGTGCCCTTCTCCGGGTCGGCGTATTCGTCGGCGACGATCGGGATCGAGCGGCCGACCAGCGGCAGGCGCACGGTCCTGCCGACGAGGTGCCGGTAGCGCGGATCCTCGGGATGCACCGCGACGCCGGTGTCGCCGAGCATGGTCTCGGGTCGCGTCGTGGCGACGACGAGATAGTCGCGGGTCTCGAAGGCGGTCGGCCGACCCTCGTCGTCCCAGGCGACCGGATGCTCGTAGCTGGCCCCGCCCTCGAGCGGATAGCGCAGCCGCCAGAGATTGCCGCGGGTCTCGACCTGCTCCACTTCCAGATCCGAGATCGCCGTCTCGAAATGCGGGTCCCAGTTCACCAGCCGCTTGCCGCGGAAGATCAGGCCCCTGTCGTAGAATTCCACGAAGGTTTTCAGCACCGCGTCGTGGAAGCCGGGATCCATGGTGAAGCGGTTGCGGTCGAGGTCGAAGCTGTCCCCCAGCCGCCGGCATTGCTCGAGGATGGTGCCGCCCGAGCGCTCCTTCCATTCCCAGACCTTCGCGACGAAGGCCTCGCGGCCCATGTCGCGGCGGCCGATGTTGCCGGCCTTCGCGAGCTCGCGCTCCACCACCATCTGCGTCGCGATGCCGGCATGGTCGAGGCCGGGCTGCCAGAGCACGTCGAAGCCCCGCATCCGGTGCCAGCGGGTGAGGATGTCCATGAGCGTGTGGTTGAAGGCATGGCCCATGTGCAGGCTGCCGGTGACGTTCGGGGGCGGCAGCAGGATGCAGAAGGGCTCGGCGCCGGGCCTCGCATTGGCGCCGGCGCGGAAGGCGTCCGCGGCCTCCCAGGCGGCCGCGATCTGGGGCTCCGCCGCGCTGGCGTCGAAGGTCTTTTCCATCGGCATGGCTGTCGGTCCGGCTGGTTCGGAGGCCGTCTCTTAACCCCGCCCGCTGCCGAGGGAAAGGGTCGGGTCCGGATCGGGCGGGCCTCCCGCGCCGACCGTTCGGGCCGCGCGCACCGCCGCCGCATTCCCGGCCCGTGCGCCAGCACGGGCAGCGCCCGCCCGCCCCCCAGGCGGGCGCTTCGCGCCCACCACGGGCGCGCGCCGCCCGTGCATCCCAACCGCCGCAGAAGGGAAATGCATCGGGCAACGTGACGCCTCAGGCCGAATTTCGGGCGCGCCCAGCATCACCATCCCGCCGAGGCCAGGCACCGCCGAGCAGCGCCCGCCCCGCCCCCGTCACGCCAAAGGCGTGCCTCCGGCACGACGCGGGCGCTTCGCTTTCGCCCGGGCCGGGCGCTGCCCTCGTCTCGTGGCGGGGTGGTCGCGGAAGAAGGAACGAACTTCAGATGCGATCACCCTGGCCCGCCACGGGCGCGGCGGCGCGGGCCTATGGCTCGCGGCGTTCCTCGAGCATCTGGCTGAGTTCCCGGCGGATCAGCTTGCGCAGGTTGCGGCTGATCCGGTCGCCGAGCTCGCCCTGCAGTTCCTCGCGCACGATGGAATTGACCACGTCGCGCAGCGCCTCCTCGTCGAGGATCGGCGCGCCCTGCAGGCGCAGCGCCCGCGTGTCGAGCCCCTCGGAGAGGATCTCGCCGGAATGCGCCCGCGCCGGAATGTCGACGCGCATGCGCGGCGTCAGCATCAGGACCTTGCCGGTGTCGTCCTCGCCCGCGATCCGCGCCTGGGATTCCGCCGAGACCAGCGCGCGGATCGAGGCCAGGACCTCGGCGAGGGATTCCGCCCCCTCGCCTTGCGCGCCGCCGTCGCGCATGGGCGCGCCGCCTTCGCCGGTTCCGCTCACCGCTCCCACCTCTGGCGGATGCGGTCGACGGCGGAGGTGTCGTAGCCGCCGCGCGGGCCGGACTGGACCTTGCTGAAATAGACGTCCGGGTTGTAGCTCTCGATTCCCAGGCGCAGATGCTCGACGGTCAGGAGCCCCATCGCCCGCAAGAGCGCATAGGAGGCCACGTATTCGTCGCGCAGGGCCTGCACGATCTGTGCCTCCGCCTGGAGGTTCTCCTGCACCGCGTCGAGCACTTCCAGCGTGGAGCGCGCGCCGAGCCGGGCCTCCTCCGCGACGCCCTCGGCGGCGATGCGGCTCGCCTCGGCCTGCTGGCGCCGCGCCACGATCGAGGCCTGCGCCACCTGCAGCTCGGCCCAGGCGGCGGCCACCTGCTGCGTCACCTGCCGCGCCACGTCCTGGACCTGGAAACGGCGCTGGTCGAGCACCGCCTGCGCCTGGCGCACCAGGCTGTCGTTCCGCCCGCCGGTATAGAGCGGCAGGTTGGCCGAGATGCTGGCCTGGCCGAAGGTGCTGCCGTCGTAGTCGACCTGCGGGTTCTGGCGCAGCCGCTCGACCCCCACCGATCCGCCGACGCTGATCGTCGGCCCCTTGGCGGCGAGCGCCCGGTCGAAATTGTAGACCGCGGCCCGCTCGTTGAACTGCGCCGCGACCACCTGCGGATTGCGCTGGATGCCGATCGCCGTGGCCTCCTCGAGCGTGGCCGGCAGGTCGGGCAGCGTCGGGAGCCGCTCGAGATTGCCGGGTGCCACGCCCACCGCCGCGCGATAGGCCTCGCGCGAGATCTCGAGCTGGCCCCGCGCCGCCGCGAGCTGCGAGCGCGATTCCGCGAGGCGCGCCTCGCTCTGGCTGACGTCGGTGCGGGTCACCTCGCCCACGTCGAAGCGGTTCTGGGTGGCGCTCAGCGTCTCGTCGAGGCGGTCGACGTCGTTGACGGCGAGCCGCACGAATTCCTCGTCGCGGCGCACGTCCACATAGGCCTGCACGGCGTTGAAGAGCACCAGCTGCTCGATGTCCTTGAGATCGGCGCGGCCCGAGGCAACCTGGTTGCGCGCCGCCTCGACCGCCGCCGCCGTCTGGCCGTTGTCGAAGAGGAGCAGGGTCGCGTTCAGCGAGGCCTCGATGCCGGCGACGCCGAAATCCAGCTCCTCCACCGTCGTCCCGGTCTGGCCCGAGATGCTGGCGCCCACCTGCGGCCGGCGGTTGGCGCGGGCCTGGGGTACGTTCTCGTCGAGGTTGCGCAGGGCGGCGCGGTTCGCTTCGAGGAGCGGGCTGGTCTGATAGGCGGTGATGAGCGCGTCGGTGAGCGTCTCCGCCGTCGTCGGCCCGGACCAGAGCGCCAGTCCCGCGGCGAGCGCCGTCGAGATCAGAAAGGGACGGAAACGGCGCGACGCCATGACGAACTCCGGACTCTGCTCATGCCTCTCGGCCCGTTGGCCGGGCTCATGCTGGCACTATCGGCGGAATGAAGTCAAAACTCAAACGCTTTCGCCACGGCAAAGCCCGGCATGACGGGCGCAGTGGCATCGAAGATGCGCCGCCAGGCGATGCCCCGGGGGGTCATGAGCCCCAGCCGCGCCTGACCCCCCGCCCCGTTCGCGAAGATCGCCGCGATCCGCCCGCCCGGCTTGAGCTGCGCCTCGAAGGCCTCCGGCAGCGCCTCGATGGCGCCCTCGATGATGACGACGTCGAAGGGGCCGTGCCGGGCGATCCCGGCCGCGAGCGGCCCCTGCTCGACCACGGCGTTGTCGGCGCCGCCCGCGGCCAGCCGGGCCTCGGCCTCCTGGGCCATGGCCGCGTCCTCCTCGAGCGCGATCACCGCCTCCGCGAGCCGGGCGATGACGGCAGTGGAATAGCCGAGCCCGCAGCCGACATCGAGCACCAGGTCGGAGGGGCCGATGTCGAGCGCATCGAGCATCTTGGCGAAGACCCGCGGGTCGAGCAGCACCCGGTCCTCCGCCAGCGGCACATGCTCGCCCAGATAGGCCACCGGCCGCAGCGCCGGCGGCACGAAATCCTCGCGGGGCACGCGCAGGAGCGCCTCGATGATCGGGTAGCGCGTCACGTCGGAGGGCCGGACCTGGCGGTCCACCATGGCTTCACGGGCGGCGGCGAAATCGGTCATGCGACAGAAACCCTAGCGAGATCCGAACCGGCGCCGTGATGCCACATTTCGCCATGGCTGGCAACGCGATGCGGACGGGGGCCTTTCGCCAAATCCCCGGCTGGCCTATCGAGATGCATCCGGCAAGGGAGGAACGCATGACGGATCCGCTCGGCTTCCTGTTCGGCGCGCATGTCGAGTCGCTCGACCCCGCCTTCACCCGGCTCTGCCTGAAGAACGCGCATCTGGAGCGCCTCTGGCAGGGCGGGCGCTGGACCGAGGGCCCGGTCTATTTCGGCGACGGGCGCTACCTGCTCTTCTCCGACATCCCCAACGACCGCATAATGCGCTACGACGAGGCCAGCGGCCAGACCGCCGAGTTCCGCAACCCCTCGCGCAATGCCAACGGCCAGACGCGGGACCGCCAGGGCCGGCTGGTCACCTGCGAGCACGGCGGACGGCGGGTGACGCGCACCGAGCACGACGGCCGCATCCGGGTGCTGGCCGACCGCCACGAGGGCCGGCGGCTCAATTCGCCCAACGACGTGGTGGTCGCCTCCGACGGCGGAATCTGGTTCACCGACCCGACCTACGGCATCGACAGCGACTACGAGGGCGATGCCGCGCGCTCGGAGATCGGCGGCAGCCATGTCTACCGCATCGACCCGGCGAGCGGTGTGGTCGAGATCGTCGCGGACGATTTCGTCAAGCCGAACGGCCTCGCCTTCTCCGCGGACGAGCGGCTGCTCTACGTCTCCGATACCGGCGCCACCCACGAGCCGAAGGGCCCGCGCCACATCCGCCGCTTCGCCGTGGACGGCAAGCGGCTCTCGGGCGGCGAGGTCTTCTCGGTCTGCGACCGCGGCCTCTACGACGGCTTCCGCATCGATGTGAACGGCAACATCTGGGCGAGCGCGGCCGACGGCGTGCATTGCCTCGCGCCCGACGGGGCGCTGATCGGCAAGATCCTGGTGCCGGAGACCGTGAGCAACGTCGCCTTCGGCGGGCCGAAGCGCAACCGGCTCTACATCACCGGGACCACCTCGCTCTATGCGACCTATCTCGCCGTGAGCGGCCTTTCCTATTTCGGCCCCGGCTGACGGCGGCGGCCCGCGGGCGGCGGCGGGAAGCGCCGGCCCGTGGCACGGAACGGGAGCGGAAACGCGATGCCGCCCCCGATACGTCCTTGACGTCCGCCGGAGCGAAACCTAATGCCTACGGCCAGTTGGCGACGTGGCGGAGTGGTTACGCAGCGGATTGCAAATCCGTGCACGCCGGTTCGATTCCGGCCGTCGCCTCCACCAGCCCCGGCGCCCCATTTCTGGCAGGTGGTCGGATCGGCCCGGTCTGCGCCGGTGCCGGGACGGCTCACCGCGAGCGCCCGTCGACATGCTTGGCCGGCAGGGCGCGCGGGTCGACGCCGTCGAGGCAGTTGACGTTGACCGCCACCATCGGCGTGCCGTCCGGCATCGCGCCATAGGCGAAGCTCTCGATGCCGCAGGTCCGGCAGAACAGGTGGCGGATCACCTTCCTGTTGAACAGGTATTCGGTGAGATCGTCCTCGCCCGAGAGCAGCCGGAAGCTCTCGCGCGGGGCGAAGGCGAGCACCGAGCCGAGCCGCTGGCAGCGCGAGCAATTGCAGGTGATGGGATTCGAGATGTCGACATCGACGTCATAGGCGACCGCGCCGCATTGGCACGCGCCGTGATAGCTCTGGACGCTCATTCCGGATCCCCCTTTCGGCCCATGGCGAGCGCCAGATTGGCCCCCGCGCGGCGCGAAATGCAAGCCGGCGGTGCCGGCTTTCCGGCGGGGCGCAGCTGCTCCGAGGCTTCGGGCGCGCCGGTTGCGCGCATCGGCGTCGCCTGTCCCGCTAGCCGCGCAGCATCGCCTCCACCGCCCGCGCGCGCGCCGCCGGCAGCGCCTCGCGCGGCAGGCCGGGCGCGAGGCGCGCCTCGAGGAAATATCCCGTCAAGGCCAGCGCCGCGGCAATCGCCTCGCGCTCCGGCGGCGTCTCCCAGCCGTCGCGCAGGAATGCGGGCAGCGGCAGCAGCCGGTCGGCCCAGGGCGCGCCCGCCGCCCGGCTGATCGCCCGCCCAGACTTCGGCGAGACCCAGACCAGACCGTCGCGCACCCCGGTCGCGGCGCAGGTGCCGAGGTCGAGCCCGAAGCCGAGCTCGGCCAGCAGCGCCAGCTCCCAAGCGGCGTAGCGCGCCGGCCAGTCCGGCGCCGAGCCCAGCGCCGCCAGCAGCTCGCGGCTGCGGGCATAGAGCTCGGGATGGGGATCGCGCTCGGGCATGGCCGCGGTGATCAGCGAGGTCATCGCGCCGAGCGCCGCCAGCGCCGCGCGGTCGCCCATCAGCACCGCCGCCCGCGTCGCCACGGGGTCGACGCGGAAGGCGCCGATATGCTCCTCGAGCCGCGCCGACCATTCCACCGCCAGCAGCGCGCCGGGCTGGAGCACCGGCGCCATCCGCCGCCCCGCCCCGCCGCGCACCACGCCCGCGTGCCGACCATGGGCCGCGGTGAAGATCTCCACGATCGCCGCGGATTCGCCGTGCCGGCGGGAAGTCAGCAGGATGCCCTCGTCGCGCCAGTCCATGGGTGCGAGGCTAGTCCGCCAGCCCCGGCTGGTCGAGAAGGTGCCGCCCGGCGCGGTCCTCGACCTCCACGATCCAGAGATCGGGGTCGAAGCCGCGCTGGCGCGCGAGTGCGGCATCCACCTCCGCCTCGGCGCCCTCTGCCAGCGCCACCCAGACCCGCGCGCCGGAGGCGTCAAAGCTGCGGGTGAGCGCCTGCGCCCGCCCGTCGAGCGTGTTGAGCTTGACCAGCACCGCGCCGGCGGTCGCGTCGCCCCGCGCGGTGACGAAGGCGGGGATGTCGGCGAGGCGCAGGCGGGCGAGATAGGCCTGGACCCAGAATTCGGCGGTCAGGCGCGGGGTCATCCCTCGCCGTCGCGGAAATCGAGCCCCATGGCCGCGAAGCGTTCGGCCTCGTCCATCCAGTTCGGCCGCACCTTCACCGTCAGGAAGAGATGCACCTCGCGCCCGAGGAAGGCCTTGATCTCCTCCCGTGCCGCCTGGCCGACGGCCTTGATCGTTGCGCCCTTGGGCCCCAGCGCGATGCCCTTGTGGCCGTCGCGGGCGACATAGACGATCTGGTCGATCCTGACCGAGCCGTCCTTGCGCTCCTCCCAGGCCTCGGTCTCGACGGTCAGCTGGTAGGGCAGCTCCTGGTGCAGCCGGAGCGTCAGCTTCTCCCGCGTCATCTCGGCGGCGATCTGGCGCTGGGCCATGTCGGCGATCTGGTCCTCGGGATAGAGCCAGGGCCCCTCCGGTACCTGCCCCGCCAGCCAGTCGCGCAGATCCTCGACGCCGTAGCCCTTCTCCGCCGAGATCATGAAGGTCGCGGCGAAATTCCGCGCGGCGTTCATCTCCGCGCTCAGCGCCAGCAGCGCCTCCGCCCTGACCCGGTCGATCTTGTTGATCGCGAGCGCCACCGGGCGGCCCTTGGGCAGCTGCGCATCGAGCGCTTCGAGAATTGCGCGGACACCTTCGGTCCTGCCGCGATGCGCCTCGATCAGGAGCACCACCACGTCGGCGTCGCCCGCCCCCGCCCAGGCCGCCTTGACCATGGCGCGGTCGAGCCGGCGGCGCGGCCGGAAGAGGCCCGGCGTGTCGATGAAGACGAGCTGCGCCGCGCCCGCCGTGGCGATGCCGCGGATCCGCGCCCGGGTGGTCTGCACCTTGTGGGTGACGGCCGCGACCTTGGCGCCCACGAAGCGGTTCATCAGCGTCGACTTGCCCGCGTTCGGCTCGCCGATCAGCGCCACGAGGCCGCAGCGGCTCGGCTCGCTCACGCCGCCGCCTCCAGCCGGGCGAGCAGCACCTCGGCCGCGGCCTGCTGGGCGGCGCGCTTCGAGGCCGCCTCGCCCTGGGCGGAACTTCCGTCCTCGAGCCGCACCTCCACGAGGAACACCGGGGCGTGGTCCGGGCCGGTGCGGTTCAGATCGGCATAGACCGGCGGCTTCAGCCCGCGCGCCTGCGCCCATTCCTGCAGCGCGGTCTTGGCGTCGGGCGGCTGCGCGCGCACCGCGGCGATGCGCCCGGCCCAGTGCCGCAGGATGACCCCGCGCGCCGCCTCCAGCCCGCCGTCGAGATAGACCGCCGCGATCACCGCCTCCATCGCATCGCCGAGAAGCGCGGTCTTGCGCCGCCCGCCGGTCAGCATCTCCGAGCGCCCCATGCGCAGCGCCGTGCCGAGGCCGATCTCCGCGGCGACCTCCGCACAGGTCTCCTTGCGCACCAGCGCGTTGAGCCGCGGGGCGAGCTGGCCCTCCTCGGCCTCCGCGTCCTGGCCGATCAGCGCCTCGGCGATCACCAGCCCCAGCACCCGGTCGCCGAGGAACTCCAGCCGCTGGTTGTGCGGCCGCCCCGCCACGGAGGGATGCGTCAGCGCCTCCTGCAGCAGCTCGGGCCGCGCGAAGCCGTGGCCTAGCCGGGCCGCCGCCTCCGCCATGGCCCGGCCGAGCTTCAATCGATCCCCACGAAGAAGCGGTCCGGCCGCCAGGTCCAGAAGGCCAGCATCGAGCTGCCGGCCGAGGAGAAGATCACCCGGTCGGCCCGGCCGACGAGATTCTCGAAGGGCACGGTGCCCACGCCGCCGGCGCTGCGGGGGAAGCGGCTGTCCATCGAATTGTCGCGGTTGTCGCCCATGAAGAAATACTCGCCCTCAGGCACGGTGAAGACGGGCGTGGTGTCCCCGAAGCCCACGTCGATGTCGAGCACCGCGTGCTGCCGGCCGCCGGGCAGGGTCTCGATCGCTTCGGCCTTGATGCATTCCCCGCCGACCTCGACCGGGCGGTTGGCGCAGCGCGGCAGGTTCTTCATCGGCCCCTGCGGCAGGTTCGGCTCGATGAATTCGCCCTCGGGCACCTGCGGCAGCTCCTCGCCGTTCACGTAGAGGATGCCGTCGATCATCTGCACCGTGTCGCCGGGCAGGCCGATCAGCCGCTTGATGTAATCGGTGCCGTTGGTGGGATGCTTGAAGACAACCACGTCGCCCCGCTCGGGCTGGCGGGCGAGCCAGCGGCCCTCGATGAAGGGGCACATGGAGAAGGGGCAGGAATGCTTCGAATAGCCGTAGGCCATCTTGTTGACGAAGAGGAAATCCCCGATCAGCAGCGTCGGCTTCATCGAGCCCGAGGGGATCCAGAAGGGCTGGAAGAACAGGGTGCGGATCACGCCGGCGAGCAGCAGCGCATAGACGATCGTCTTGATCATCTCCGCGAAGCCGCCCCTGGACTTGCTCTTGGTCGCCATTCCTACCGATCCTGCCGCGGCCCGCCGCCTTGTCGCGCCTGCCCCGGTTGCTGTCAAGGCGAGCGGCCCCGCGCCGTAGGGCTGTCGCATGTGGGGTTCACCCTTTCTTGTTCGACCGCCCCGCAGCAAACCGAGGGCAGCGCCCCGGCCCGGGCGGGGGCGAAGCGCCCGGTCGTGCCGGGGCCACGCCTTTGGCATGACGAGCGCGGGGCGGGCGCTTGTCTATTCTGCGTACAGCTCCGGCAGCGCCTCGATCACCACCACGGCCATCGCCCAGGGGCGGTCGTCGGTCAGGGTGACATGCACCACCGCGCGATGGCCCGCGGGCGTCATCGCCGCCAGCCGCTCGGCCGCCCAGCCCTCCAGCACCATCACCGGCTGGCCGGTCGCGAGGTTCACCACCCCCATGTCGCGCCAGCGGATCCCCATGCGCAGCCCGGTGCCCAGCGCCTTTGAACAGGCCTCCTTGGCCGCCCAGCGCTTGGCATAGGTCGCCGCCCGCTCGGCCCGCCGCTCCGCGGTCGCCTTCTCGCGCTCGGTGAACACCCGGTCGAGGAACCGCGCGCCGAAGCGGGCGATCGTGCCCTCGATGCGCTCGATATTGGCGAGGTCGGACCCGATGCCGAGGATCATTCGAGGCCTTCCGCTTTGGCTGCACCCCTGACCCGAGAGGGCATAGCCGGGACGGGCAGCGACGGAAAGGCCCGAGCCTCAGGAGGGCGCGAGGCCGGGCGCCGCCAGCGGGCGGTGCCTCGCCACGCCCGCGAAGATCGCCCCCCACCCCGCCGAGATCGGCTCTCGCTGCGGCCATGCCGACCGGGCGCATTTCCAGCGCGACTCCCGGCGCGCGACGAAACTGCCCTCCGGCGCCTTCCGGCAGAGCGCGCGCGGCAACCGGCAGTTGCATTCTCGCGCCGATTTCGGCAGAACCCGGTGACCCATCCCGGGCCCGCATTGGACGAAGACCCCTTTGGAGGCAAGAATGATCACGGAACTCGAGCACCGCATCCGCGAACGCGCCCATATGATCTGGGAGCGCGAGGGGCGCCCCGCCGACCGCGCCGAGGCGCATTGGATGGCGGCAAGCGCGGAGATCGCCGCCGAGACGGCCCCGGCCGCCAAGCCGAAGCCGCGGCGCAAGGTCGCCGCCGCCAAGGCCGAAGCCGCGCCGATTGTCGCCGCCACCGCCCCGAAGCGGCGCAAGGCCAAGCCGAAGGCCGACTGAGCGAAGCCGTTCGCCGGAAGCACCGCTCGGGCGTCGGCTCCGGCCGGCGCCCGCCGGAGCGGAGCGTCAGGCGCCGCTTTCGCCGCGCGCCGCGTCCATCAGCGCGCGCATGCGCCTGATCGCGGCCTCCAGGCCGACGAAGATCGCCTCGCCCACCAGGAAATGCCCGATATTGAGCTCGCGCACCTGGGGCAGCGCCGCCACCGGGGCGACATTGTCGTAGGTGAGCCCGTGGCCGGCATGCACCTCGAGCCCCAGTTCCTCGGCGAAGGCGGCCATGGCGCGCAGCCGCTCCATCTCCGCGTCGCGCGCCGCCAGGTCGCCCGCGAGCGCGGCATCGCAATAGGCGCCGGTATGGAGCTCGATCACCGGCGCGCCGATGCGATGCGCCGCCTCGATCTGCCGGGGCTCGGCGGCGATGAAGATCGAGACGCGGCAGCCCGCCTCGCGCAGGGGGGCGATGAAATGCGCCAGCCGGTTCTCCTCGCGCGCCACCTCCAGCCCGCCCTCGGTGGTGCGCTCCTCGCGCCGCTCCGGCACGAGGCAGACCGCATGCGGCCGGTGGCGGAGCGCGATCGCCTGCATCTCCGGGGTGGCGGCCATCTCGAGGTTGAGCGGCAGCGTGATCGCCGCCATCAGCGCGTCGATATCGGCGTCGGTGATGTGGCGGCGGTCCTCGCGCAGATGCGCGGTGATGCCGTCCGCACCCGCCGCCTCGGCCAGCCGCGCGGCGCGCACCGGGTCGGGAAAGGGAGCGCCTCGGGCATTGCGCACCGTGGCCACATGGTCGATGTTGACCCCGAGCCGCAGCGCTCCGGCCGGAATTCCTCGTGTCATTTCAGTCCCTTGCCTCCCGCGGCCTTGCTGTCGTTGCGAGTATAGAGCGGCGGGGCGTGGACGCCAGCCTCCGGTTTGCGGCGCATCAGCCGCGCCTTCGCCTTGTCGAGCAGCCGGGCGCGGCGGCCCGCCTGATAGGCCGCCACCAGCGGCCGCACCAGGTAGTAGCTCGCGATCGCCGCCACCAGGCCGGGCAGCAGGCCGCCGACGAAATAGGGCCAGATCACGTCCTGCAGGAGCAGCGTGAGCTTGTGCCAGTCGGCATGCCCGGCGCCGAAGAGGTTGAGCACGCTCTCCCAGAGGCCGATGAAGAACTGCTTGAAGCCCTCGGCGATGCGCCGGAAGTCCCGCCCCGAGGCGCCGTAGCCGAGGATCCGCCGCCCCAGCCCGAGCGAGATCGAGGCGATGAAGGGAAAGGTCAGCGGATTGCCGGCGGCGGTGCCGATCAGCGCGGCCAGCGCATTGCCGCGGATCACCCGCGCCATCGCCGCCGCCAGGATGAAATGCAGCCCGAAGAACGGCGTGAAGGACATGAAGACGCCGCAGGAGAAGCCCAGCGCGATGCGGTGCGGCGTGTCGGGCAGCCGCCGCATGCGATGGGCGAGATATTCGATCCCGCGCCGCCAGCCGCGCCGCGGGAACAGGAACCCGCGAAGCCGGGTCGGGAAGGGGAGCTTGTCGCGTCTCTTGAATACCATCTGCCCGGATCGACTCGCCACCTCCGGGCGCGCGAAACCTCAATCCCCGCGGTGGGCCGCTCCGCCCCGGGCCGCCGCCGCGGTCCTCCGGAAGCGTCGGACCTGCGCCACGTCCGAATCGGCGTCGATCGCCGTCAGGACATGGGTGAGGTGTTCCATATCCCGCACCTCGATTTCAACGATCATGCGGTAAAAGTCTGGTTTACGATCGGTGAAATCGATGTCGGTGATGTTGGCATGCTGCTCGCCGATCAGCGTGCAGATCCGCCCCAGCACGCCGGCATCGTTGGCGAGCGCGATCTCGATCGCCACCGCATGATCGGGACGCGAGTGTCCCTCCGCCCAGCGCAGGTCGATCCAGCGGTCCGGCTCCTCCTCGAAGGCGACCAGTTCCTCGCAGTCGATGGCATGGATCATCACCCCCTTCCCGCGCACGGCGATGCCGACGATGCGCTCGCCGGGGATGGGGTTGCAGCAGGGCGCGGGGCGCGCCTCCTGCCCGGAGCCAAGGCCGATGACCACCGGGGCGGTGCCGTCGCCGGCGGCGGGCAGCGGCTCGCGCTGCAACTCGGGATAGAGCGTCGCGACGAGATCCTTGCCGGTCATCTCCGCCGCGCCGAGCCGGGCCAGCACGTCGTCGCCCTCCTCGAGCCCCAGCCGCTTGGCCGCCGCCTCGAGCGCCTTGTCGGAGGCCCGCTTGCCCACCCGTTCGAGCGCCACCCGGGCGATCTCGCGCCCCAGCCGCACCTGGGTCGCGCGCTGCTCGCCGCGCAGGGATCGCCGGATCGCCGATTTCGCCCGCCCGGTGATCACCATGTCCTCCCAGGAGGGCTGCGGTCGCTGGCCCTCGGCGCGGATGATCGTGACCGACTGGCCGTTGCGGAGCTTGGTCCAGAGCGGCACGCGGTTGCCGTCGACCTTGGCGCCCACGCAGCTGTCGCCGATGCGGGTGTGGATGGCATAGGCGAAGTCGATCGGCGTCGCGCCCCGGGGCAGCTTCACCACCTCGCCCTTGGGCGTGAAGCAGAAGACCTGGTCCTGGAACATCTCGAGCTTGACGTGCTCGAGGAAATCCTCCGAATCCTCCGCCCCTTCGAAGCGTTCGGTCAGCGAGCGGAGCCAGCGGAAGGGATCGACCGCGAAGGGGTTCTCGAAGCGCTCGCCGTCGCGATAGGACCAATGCGCCGCCACGCCGCTCTCGGCGACCGCATGCATCTCGAGCGTGCGGATCTGCACCTCGACCCGCTTGCCGTCGCGCCCCGAGACCGTGGTGTGGATCGAGCGGTAGCCGTTCGACTTCGGCTGGCTGATGTAGTCCTTGAAGCGGCCCGGCACCGCGCGCCAGCGCTGGTGCACCGCGCCGAGCGCCATGTAGCATTCCTCCACCGACCGGGTGACGATGCGGAATCCGTAGATGTCGGAGAGGCGCGAGAAGCCCTCCTTCTTCTCCTCCATCTTGCGCCAGATGGAATAGGGCTTCTTCTCGCGGCCCAGAACCTCGGCGGTGACGCGGGCGCCGGCGAGCACGGTGCGGATGTCCTCGGTGATCTTGGGGATCACGTCGCCGGATTCGTTCCGCAGCGTCAGGAAGCGGCGGATGATCGAATTGCGCGCCTCGGGGTTGAGGATGCGGAAGGAGATGTCCTCGAGCTCGTCGCGCATCCACTGCATGCCCATGCGGCCCGCGAGCGGCGCGAAGATGTCCATGGTCTCGCGCGCCTTGCGCACCTGTTTCTCCGGGGGCAGGTGGCGGATGGTGCGCATGTTGTGCAGCCGGTCGGCGAGCTTGACCAGCAGCACCCGCAGGTCCTTCGACATCGCCATCAGGAGCTTGCGGAAGTTCTCCGCCTGGGCGTTGCCGACCTGGGAGAGCTCGAGATTGGTGAGCTTGGTCACCCCGTCGACCAGTTGCGCCACCTCGTCGCCGAAGCGCAGCGCGATCTCGTTGTAGGTCGAGCCGGTGTCCTCGATCGTGTCGTGCAGCAGCGCGGTGATGATCGTGTTGTCGTCGAGCCGCTGCTCGGCGAGCAGCATGGCGACCGCCACCGGATGGCTGAAATAGAGCTCGCCGGAGGTGCGGAACTGGCCCTCGTGCATCCGCCGCCCGTAATCGTAGGCGGCTTCGATCACGCCCACCGCGCAGCGGGGGTTGTAGGAACGCATCAGCGAGGTCAGCGCCTCGACCGGAATCAGCCCGTCATCGCCCGTGCGGACGGGCGTGGCATCGCTCGCGGTCAGGGGTGCGGAGGTTGATCTCAGTTCTCGCCCTGAGCCTCCATCAGCGCCCGCAGCAGCCGCTCTTCGGACATGTCATCCTCGGCGGGCGCATCATTGGCGACGAGGAGGGTCATGACGTCCTCCTCGGGCTCGTCCACCTCGATCTGCCGCTGGAAGCTCTCGATCGCGTTCTCGCGCAGCTGGTCGGCGGTCAGCGTCTCGTCGGCGATCTCGCGCAGCGCCACCACCGGGTTCTTGTCGTTGTCCCGCGAGACGGTCAGCGGCGCCCCGGAGGCCAGCGCGCGCGCCCGATGGGCCGCGAGCATGACGAGCTCGAAACGGTTCGGTACCTTGTCGACGCAGTCTTCGACGGTTACGCGGGCCATGGCGGACCTCCAGATCCGGTGGTTCAGGAAAGTGCAGCACTTAGCGGTCGGCACGGCCGAACGCAAGCCCCCGGCGGCGAAGCCGGGCCGGACACCCCCCAGATCACGTGGCGACAAGTCTAGCACAGACCGAGGCGCTTCGCACAAGTCCCGCGCATGGCCGGTGAATGGATCGCGCGGCGCCCCGGCGGCGCCCGCCCACCGCGAAACGCGATCGGGAGGGCCCTCCCCTCAAAGGACCCTCCCGACCGGTTCGTGCGGGCTAGACCCCAAGTGCGAGGCCCGGGCAATCCGGCGCGGAACCGCGAACGCACCCCACTGCCGTCGGGCGCCGCTGATGCCGGATGTCCTGGGACCCCGCGACCCGCACGATGCCGCGAGTCCGTGGACCCGGGGGCAAACCTGTGCAGTCGATATGGAGAGCGACGGTGATTGAGGGACGCTTCTGCCTCGGCCATCGATGCGTCCCTTATGCCAGAAATCTCGCCGCAATCAAGCGGCGAGTTCCAACAATTCGATGCAAATCCAGACGGTTAGAGAATCCGCCGCGGCCTCAGTAGCGGTAGTGCTCCGGCTTGAAGGGGCCTTTCGCCGAGACGCCGATATAATCGGCCTGCTCGGGGCGGAGTTCGGTCAGCTTCACGCCGATCTTCGCCAGATGCAGCCGGGCGACCTTCTCGTCGAGATGCTTGGGCAGGACGTAGACCTTGTTCTCGTATTGCTCGCCCTTCGACCACAGCTCGATCTGCGCCAGGACCTGGTTGGTGAAGGAAGCCGACATCACGAAGGACGGGTGACCCGTGGCGTTGCCGAGGTTCAGGAGCCGCCCCTGACTGAGAAGGATCAGCCGCTTGCCATCCGGAAACGCGATCATGTCCACCTGGTCCTTGACATTGGTCCAGGTCAGGTTGCGCAGCGCCGCGATCTGTATCTCGTTGTCGAAATGGCCGATGTTGCCGACGATGGCCATGTCCTTCATCGCCCGCATGTGCTCGAGGCGGATCACGTCCTTGTTGCCGGTCGCGGTGATGAAGATGTCGGCCTTGTCGGCCACGTCCTCGATCGTGACCACCTCGAAGCCGTCCATGGCCGCCTGCAGCGCGCAGATCGGATCGACCTCCGTCACCATCACCCGCGCGCCCGCGCCGCGCAGGCTCGCCGCCGATCCCTTGCCGACGTCGCCATAGCCGAGCACCAGCGCGGTCTTGCCCGCCATCATCGTGTCCGTCGCCCGCCGGATCCCGTCCACGAGGCTCTCGCGGCAGCCGTATTTGTTGTCGAACTTGGACTTGGTGACGCTGTCGTTGACGTTGATCGCCGGGAAGGGCAGCCGGCCCTTCTCCATCAGCTGATAGAGACGATGCACGCCCGTGGTGGTCTCCTCGGAGACGCCGCGGATCGCATGGCGCTGCTTCACGAACCAGCCGGGCGAGGCCTTCAAGCGCTTCTTGATCTGGGCGAAGAAATACTCCGCCTCCTCGCTGTCGGGATTCTCGATGAGGTCGGTCTCGCCCTCCTCGACCCGGGCGCCGGTCAGGATGTACATGGTCGCGTCGCCGCCGTCGTCGAGGATCATGTTGGCGCCGTTCCCGTTAGGGTCCTCGAAGTCGAAGATCCGGTCGGTATAGGTCCAGTAATCCTCGAGCGTCTCGCCCTTCACCGCGAAGACCGGGACCCCGGAGGCGGCGATGGCCGCGGCGGCATGGTCCTGGGTGGAGAAGATGTTGCACGAGGCCCAGCGCACCTCGGCACCGAGATGGGTCAGCGTCTCGATCAGCACCGCGGTCTGGATCGTCATGTGCAGCGAGCCCGCGATCTTCGCGCCCTTCAGCGGCTTAGATTCGCCGAACTCGGCGCGCAGCGCCATCAGGCCGGGCATCTCCGTCTCGGCGATGTCCAGCTCCTTGCGGCCGAAATCGGCGAGGCCGATGTCCTTGACGACGTATTGCTTGCTCATGCGGGCGACTCCGGAGAACGGAAGAACGAATTTCCAGCGCCACCTAGCAGGCGCCCTGCCCCTCGACAACAGCGAGGCGCAAAGTAAGCTAACCCCGCGGAAGCGAACGGGGGGCGGCGCGGGATGGCGATCGGGATCGCGAGCAACCTCCCGAAGCGGGCGGAGAAGGCCGTCGCCTTTGCCTGCGACGGCAATTACCTGAAATACGCGCTCTTCGCCGCGACGCAGCTCGCCGCCCTCGCCCCGGCGCGGGACTTCGACATCTGCATCTGCTCGACCGAACCGCTGACGCCGCCGGCCGGCGCCCCGGAAGGCCTGCGCTTCTGCCAGGTCCGGATCGACGCGAGCTTCGCCGGCCTCAACCTGGACCGGCGCCGCACCGAGGCGACCTATCTGCGCCTGGCGCTTCCCGAAGCCTTCGCGGCGGACTACCGGCGGCTCCTCTATCTGGATTCGGACGTCTTCCTGCAGGGGGGCGACTTCTCCGCGCTGCTCGATCTCGAGCTCGGCCCGCATGCGATCGCCGCAGTGCGCGACAACAGCCAGTGGCGGACCCCGGGGCGGCGCATCGATTCCTTCGCCAGGATGGGGCTGCCGGCGACACCCTATTTCAACGCCGGCGTGCTGCTGATCGACGTGGCGGCCTATAATTCCCGAGGAATCCGCGACAGCGCCTTCGCCTTCGCACGCGCCCATCCCGGCAAGCTCACCCACATGGACCAGGACATGCTGAACGGCGCCGTCATGGGCGTCTGGGCCGAGCTGAGCCCGGTCTGGAACTGGCAATACACCTGGGCGTCGCGGCTCTTCGAGGCGATGGTCGGCGCCAATGTGGTGCATTTCATCGGCCGCAAGAAACCCTGGAACCACATCGAGGGCGAGCTGCCGCTCCGGTTCCGCCACGCCTATCGCGACTTCCTCGCGGCGCATTTCCCGGAGGCCGCGCCGCTCGACGACGACGGGGTGCAGCCGCAGCGCAACCGCGCCTTCCTGCGCAAGGCGCTCGGCAAGCACCTGCTGGCGACCGGCAAGATGTGCGACTATCTCGACCGCTTCCCGGACGAGATGACGGTGATCCGCTGAGGCGGACGGTTCAGCTGTCGACGCCTGCCGCAACCAGTTTCGGCGGGTAGTCCAGCCAGTCCGATCCGGATGCGGCGATGCAGGCCATCCCGTCGGCACGGGTGAAGAGCAGCGTCCAGGTGCCGGTGCTCTGCGAGATCCAGACCTCGACGAGCCGGGTCGGATCCTGGAGACCGCTGCCGCGATGCTGCTCGCCGTATTTCTCGGCAAGGCGTTCGACGATCTTTTCGCGGTTGCCGCAGGCGGTCTGCGCCCAGAGCGGGGGCGGCGTGGCGGCCAGTCCCAGAAGGGTGGCGGCGATCAGCAGATGTCTGGCCATGGCGTGTCTCCTGCTATCGGGGCGCGCGGCCCCGGGGCCCGTCGCGGAGACGCCTCCGACTTGCCGGCGGCGTCCGATGCTGTAGAACGCGGGCCATCGCATCCGTCTCCGACCGAGCATGACCCGAGCCCTTCCTTGGCCTGCACTTCGCGGCGAATTCCGCCGCCCCCATCCTCTCGCATGGCGGCGTCATCGGGCTGTGACCGCCGTCACACCGCGGCGTCAGCGGGGCGTGACTTGAGCCGGCCCGCCCGCGCCTGGCAGCGCATGCTCTCCGGGCGGCGGCTCGACCTGATCGACCCCTCCCCGCTCGACATCGAGATCGAGGACATCGCCCACGGGCTCGCCTTCGTGGCGCGCTGGAACGGCCAGACCACCGGCGAATACCCCTATTCGGTGGCCGAGCATTCGCTGCTCGTCGAGGCGGTCTTCGCGGCGCTCGCACCGCGGGCGGAGCCGCGCTGGCGGCTGGCCGCACTCCTGCACGACGCGCCGGAATACGTGATCGGCGACATGATCTCGCCGGTGAAGGCGGCAGTGGGGCCGGACTACGCCGCGCTCGACGCCCGTCTCGCGGCGGCGGTGCACCTGCGCTTCGGCCTGCCGGCGGAGCTGCCCCGAAGCGTCAAGATGCAGATCAAGCGGGCCGACCGCATCTCGGCCTGGCTCGAGGCGACCCGGATCGCCGGCTTCTCCGAGGCCGAGGCGGACCGCTTCTTCGGCAAGCCGAAGATCACCGATCCGGTGACCACCCGCCTGCACCTGCGCCCGCCCTCGGAGGTCAAGGCCGCCTTCCTCGCCCGCCACGCCGCGCTGATGCGCGCCCTCGCGCCCGCCTGAGGCGGCGGGGATTTGGCTTGACGCATCGCGAGTGCTACACCACGTAACGCAGCGACCGGCCCCGGCTTTCGGGGACGCAGGAAGATGGATTGGCCATGGAACTGAACCTCGCGCCGAAGCCGGCGGCGGATGTGATCAAGGACGGCACCGAGGCGACCTTCATGGCCGACGTGGTCGAGGCCTCGCGCGAGGTCCCGGTCATCGTCGATTTCTGGGCGCCCTGGTGCGGCCCCTGCAAGACGCTCGGCCCCGCGCTCGAGGCGGCGGTGACCGCGGCCAAGGGCAAGGTGCGGCTGGTCAAGATCGACGTCGACCAGAACCAGATGATCGCCGCACAGCTCCGGGTGCAGTCGATCCCGGCCGTCTTCGGCTTCGTGAACGGCCAGCCGGTGGACGGCTTCATGGGCGCGCAGCCGGCCTCGCAGATCAAGGCCTTCGTCGAGCGGCTGATCGCCCAGGGCGGCGGCAACGACGGGCTCGAGGCAGCGCTGGAGGCGGCGGAGGCGATGCTCGAGGAAGGCGCGGTCGCCGATGCCGCGCAGACCTTCGCGGCGATCCTCGCCGAGGAGGCGGGCAATCCGGCAGCGCTCTCGGGGCTGTCGCGGTCGCATCTCGCCCTCGGCGACATCGAGAAGGCGAAGGCGATCCTCGATCTCGTGCCCGCCGAGAAGGCCAACGATTCGGCGATCCTGGCGGCGCGGGCGCAGATCGAGCTCGCCGAGGCCACCGCCGATGCCGGCGACGTGGGCGAATTCGCCGCGGCGCTGGAGCGCGACCCGGGCGACCATCAGGCGCGCTTCGATCTCGCGATGGCGCTGGTCGCCAAGGGCGACCAGCAGGGGGCGATCGACGCCCTGCTCGAGCTCTTCCGCCGCGACCGGGAGTGGAACGACGGCGCGGCGCGCGCCCAGCTCTTCAAGCTCTTCGACAGCCTCGGGCCGAAGTCGGAGCTGGCGGCGAAGGGGCGGCGGCGCCTCTCGTCGATGATCTTCGCCTGAACCGCCCGCAGGCGCCGGGAGGGCGCATGGCCAAGAAGTTCAGCCTCGCCGACCTTCCGGAGACGATTCCCGTCTTCCCGCTGCCCGGCGCGCTGCTGCTGCCCCGGGCGCGGCTGCCGCTGAACATCTTCGAGCCGCGCTATCTCGCGATGCTCGAGGACGCGCTCAAGACCCAGCACCGGCTGATCGGGATGATCCAGCCCATCGTCATGCCCGAGGGCAGGGCGAGCGGGCGGCTGCACCGGATCGGCTGCGCCGGCCGGCTGACCGCCTTCCAGGAGACCGAGGACGGACGCTACCTGATCACGCTGTCGGGCATCAGCCGCTTCCGGGTGATGGCGATGCAGGAGGGCTTCACGCCCTATCTGCGCGCCGACGTCGACTGGTCGAGCTTCGACCGCGACCTCGGCCGGGCCGAGATCGACGAGGATTTCGACCGGGCGGAATTCCTCGCGGTGCTGGCGCGGTATTTCGCCACGGCGCAGCTCTCCTCGGACTGGGACAGCCTGAAGGAGGCCGACGAGGAGCTGCTGGTCAATTCGCTTTCGATCCTCTGCCCCTTCGATCCGGAGGAGAAACAGGCGCTGCTGGAGGCGCCGACCCTGACCAACCGCCGCGAGACGCTGGTCACGCTGATGGAATTCGCGCTGCGCGGCGGCGGCGAGGAAGGCACGCTGCAGTGACCGACGACGCGGCCGGGGAGCCGGACGAGACCGCGGAGCGCCCGGTGGTCGACCGCCGGCTGCTCGAGATCCTCGTCTGCCCGGTGACGCGGGGACCGCTCGTCTACGATGCCGCGCGGCGGGAGCTGGTCTCCAAGGGCGCGGGCCTCGCCTTCCAGATCCACGACGGGATCCCGGTGATGCTGATCGACGAGGCGCGCAAGCTCGACCCCTGACCGTCTCCGGATGTCTGCTGCGGAACGGCGATGGTTCCCCGTGGCGGCGCCGCCATTCCCCTCGCAGATCACGAACGTGACAATTCCACGCGCGCCTGCCTGCTCCGACTGTTGAAAATTTGGTCGGTTGGGGACGGCAGACGCGCCGGGTGTCCCCAGCCCGATCGACCCGTGGCGATCGGGCCGCACCGGCCCTGCCGGGGGCCGGCGCGCTTCGCACGCCGTCCAGGGCCGACCCGTCCCGATCCTCGACCGAAGGTGAGGCTGCACCGCCCTCGCCCTGCGGCTTGCGCCTCCGGGCGACCGGACCGGGCGACGCGCCACCGGCGCCTCGCCATTTCCCTGTCCCGAGGCTCCGGATTGAGGTCAGGCAGAAGGGCCGCTCGTATCATGTGGGATCCGGTTGCATGGACCGGACACCGGCTGTTCCGAACCGGGAATGGCGTGGCGACGCGGGTAGCGCCGACAAGGAGGGCTCAACCAACCAGACTCATGAAATTCACCACAATAACAATATGATATACCATGTCCCGCTGCGGGACACCATCCCGGCAGGCGCGCCAGGAGCGCGAGATCGGCCGCCGCGTCGGGGCCGATTCGATGCCGGCAAGCCGAGTCGATCGGGCGGAATGCGTCTCAGGCGCAGGCGGATTGCCGGCCGGCGGTGCAGTCGCCCCGCCGGATGGCAGCGGCGTGGAGGCTCAGTATGCCAGCGCGGCGTGCAGCGAATTCGACCCCGACGACAGGATCCTGGCCGCGACGACGCTGCCGATCCGATCGGCCCCGGCATCGAGGTGCACGGCGTTGAGATAGGGCGAACGGCCGGCGACCTGCCCCGGCATGCGACCGGGCCGCTCCAGCAGCACCGGCAGCAGCTTCCCGACCAGGCCGTTCTGGAAGTCCCGCTGCTGCGCGGTCAGCCGCGCCTGCAGCCGCGCCAGCCGGTCCGCCTTGACCTCGGGATCGACCTCGGGCCGGCCGGCAGCCGGCGTGCCCGGGCGCGCGGAATAGGCGAAGGAATAGGCATGCGCATAGCCGACCTCGGCCACCAGATCGAGCGTGGCCTCGAAATCCGCCTCGGTCTCGCCGGGGAAGCCCACGATGAAATCGCCCGACATGGCGATGTCGGGGCGAGCCTCGCGGATCCGCCCGATGAGGTCGAGATAGGCTGCGGCGGTGTGACGGCGGTTCATCGCCCGGAGCACCCGGTCGCTGCCCGATTGCACCGGCAGGTGCAGATAGGGCATGAGCTTGGCCTCGCAGCCATGCGCGGCGATCAGATCCGCGCCCATGTCGTTGGGATGCGAGGTGGTGTAGCGAATGCGTTCGAGCCCGTCGATCCGCGCCAGCCTTGCGATCAGCCCGGCCAGCGTCGCGCCGGCGGGATCGGCATAGGCGTTCACGTTCTGCCCGAGCAGCGTGATCTCCGCGGCGCCGCGGGCCACCAGCGAACGCGCCTCGTCGACCACCCGCTCCGCCGGCCGCGAGACCTCCGCGCCGCGCGTATAGGGCACCACGCAGAAGGCGCAGAACTTGTCGCAGCCCTCCTGGACCGTGAGGAACGCCGAAACCGCGCTCCGCCGACCCTCTCGCGGGAGATGCTCGAACTTGTCCTCGGGGGGGAAGTCCGTCTCGACCGGGCGCGCGCCCGCCGCCACCGCTTCGAGCATCGCCGGCAGCCGGTGATAGGCCTGCGGCCCCACCACCAGGTCGACGACCGGGGCGCGCTCGAGGATCTCCGCGCCTTCCGCCTGGGCGACGCATCCCGCCACCCCGATGCGCAGCCCGGGCCGCTGCGCCTTCAGCGCCCGCAGCCGGCCCAGTTCGGAATATACCTTCTCCGCCGCCTTCTCGCGGATGTGGCAGGTGTTGAGCAGGATGAGATCCGCGCCCTCGGCCGATCCGGTCGCGGCATAGCCCTCCGCGGCCAGCGCCGATTCCATGCGCTGGCTGTCATAGACGTTCATTTGACAGCCGTAGGTCTTCACGAAGACCTTGGGTTTTGCCATCGATTCGATCCGGTTCCGTCGCCAACAGGCAGGAGCGCGCGGACGCTCGCCCGCACGCGACGGATTATCGGCACGCGCCCGAAGGCGCAAGCGTGGCGCCTATCGCTTGGAGGACTTGCTGCCCGGCTTGCGCCCGAGACCGATCTTCTTGGCCAGTTCCTGACGCTTTAGCGCGTAGTTCGGCGCGACCATCGGGTAATCGGGCTTGAGGCCCCATTTCGCCCGGTAGTCCTCCGGCGTCATGCCGTAGGCGGTCATCAGATGCCGCTTGAGCATCTTGAGCTTCTTGCCGTCCTCGAGACAGACGATGTAGTCGTCCGTGATCGATTTCTTGACCGGAACGGCCGGAGACAGTTCGACCGAGGCCGCATCCTCGCCGCTCGCCAGATCGCTCAGCTTGGAAAAGACCGACTGGATGAGATCGGGCATGTCGCTCTGCACGACACTGTTGTTGGCCACATGCGACGATACGATCTCCGCCGTCAGCGCCAGCAATTCCCCGCGGCTTATCGTCTGATCTTCAGTCATTGCACCCCTTTCCGGCAAGTGCTGCATGCACTATGGCCGGCCTTTCTTCCTATGGCAGTCATGTTGGCCGCCCGTCCCGACTGCTCTCATTCCGGGCTCAACACTCAGTTTATTTGCCGGGCCGTCAGTTGACAAGGTATGAATCCAACAGATTGCCGAAGATTTTCCAAGAATGCTGTAATCACCCTCTGGATTGACCCGAAAGCCAAGTATGGATCGCGCAAAGATAGCAGGGATTGCATGTTCTCGGCGAAAAACCGCCGATACAGCCCGCCCCGCGCCGCGGCGCCTTGGTGAAGACTGCGCTGCATGTCCGGGCCCGATCGGTTCCGATTGTTTCCCGCAGAGGGCGCGCCGACCGGACGGCTGGTCTTTGGCCGCGAGGTCTGATCAAATCGGGCCGACTCGGGACGAAGGCATTGCCCGGCTTCGGTGAAGACGCGAGATTGGACCGCTCGTTTCGAATGAATCTCTCGGCCGGGCTGGCATCGGTGGCGGTGGCCGTCGTGCTGGTCGGGCTGAAGCTCTGGGCGCTCGCCGCCACCGGCGCGCTCTCCATCGCCGCGTCGCTGGCCGATTCCGCCCTCGACCTCATCGCCTCAGCGGCGGGGCTGGCGGGCATCGTCTATGCGGCCAAGCCACCAGACGAAGACCATTCCTTCGGCCATTCCTCGGTCGAGGACCTGGTGGCACTCGGCCAGGCCAGCCTCGTCGCGGTCTCGGCGGCCGCGATCGGCTGGAAGGCGATCGGCCGATTCGCGCATCCCCAGCCGCTCGAGGCCGAGGCCACCGGCCTGGCGGTGATGGGCCTCTCGATGGCGGTGACGCTGGCGCTGATCCTCTGGCAGGGTCGGGTGGCGGCGCGCACCGGCTCGCGCATCGTCGCCGCTGACCGGCTGCATTATCTCTCCGATCTCCTGCCCGCGGCGGGCGCGATTCTGGCGATCGTCGCCTCGGCACGCTTCGGCGTGCACTGGCTCGATCCGGTCGTGGCCCTCGCGGCCTGCGCCGTGCTGGTCCTCGGCGCGCGCCGCATCGGAAGCGCCGCCTGGGACGCGCTGATGGATCGCCGCGCCGATCCCGAGCTGATCGAGAAGATCGCGGGCATCGTCGCCGCCCATCCCGGTGTCATCGGCTTCCACGACCTCAAGACCCGCACGGCGGGCACGCGGGTCTTCATCCAGGTCCATCTCGAACTCGACGGCGCGCAATCGCTCTACGCGGCGCACGAGATCGGGGCAGGCGTCCGCCACGCATTGCTCGATGCCGTGCCGAATTCCGACGTCATCATTCACAAGGATCCGGTCTGAGACCAAATCCGGGTGATCGACCAGCAGTTTTGCGGCGGCTCGTCCCGTACCGGTTGCCGGGCTAGGTGTTTGATCCCACGGTTTGATGGTGCGATCCATTCGTCGGAATGGAAGGAAGCAC